>PBAL01000085.1 GCA_002715965.1 Verrucomicrobiales bacterium
ACGATGGCGACCAAGAAAAAACCGAAGCAAAAAGCCACTTCATTTCGCGAAAAGAAACCCAAGGAGAAATTGGTCCTGCCTGAGGAGAAAGGCCCGCTGCATGTGCGGATGGACAACAGTTTCCTGGAGTATGCGTCCTACGTCATTCGCGACCGGGCGATTCCCAAGGTTGATGACGGGTTGAAGCCGGTACAGCGGCGCATTCTCTGGGCCTTGAATGAGAAGGACGACGGCAAATTCATCAAGGTGGCCAATGTCGTTGGCCACACGATGCAGTATCACCCGCATGGAGATGCATCGATCGGCGATGCGCTGGTCAACCTAGTCAACAAGCGCTACCTGATCGAGGGACAGGGGAACTTCGGAAATATCTACACCGGCGACCCAGCAGCTGCGCCTCGGTACATCGAGTGCCGTCTCACGGAATTGGCGCGCAACGAAATCTTCAATGACGAGGTCACCGAGTTTGTTCCAAGCTATGACGGGCGCAACAAGGAACCCGTCGCTCTTCCAGCCAAGCTTCCCCTGCTCCTGATGCTGGGAACCGAAGGCATCGCGGTCGGGATGTCCTCAAAGATTCTGCCTCACAACTTCTGCGAACTGATCGAGGCGCAGATCGCGATCCTTCGAAAAGAATCTTTCCGCGTCGTTCCTGACTTCATGACGGGCGGATTGATGGATGCAAAGGACTACAAGGACGGCAAAGGCAGCATTCGCGTTAGGGCCAAGATTAAAGTGAAGGACTCGTCGACATTGGTCATCACCGAGCTTCCGCCTCACACGACTTCCGAGTCGCTCATCGCCTCCATTGAAGACGCTTCACGCAAGGGCAAAATCAAGATCAAGAGCATCGATGATTTTACGGCTGGCAAAGTCGAGATTCAGATCAAGACGCCGTCGGGCGTCGAGGCGGAGCAACTTGTGGATGCGCTTTACGCCTTCACGAATTGCGAGGCTTCACTGAGTTCCCGCATTACCGTCATTCGTAAGAATCGTCCGGCAGAGATGACCGTCAGCGAGGTGCTTAAGGAGAACACCGCACGCTTGGTGGAAATTCTCAAACAGGAACTGGAACTCAAGCTCGCAAAGCTTGAGAAGGAGCTCCACTTCAAAACGCTCATTCAGCTCTTCGTCGAAAATCGCATCTACAAGCGCATCGAGGAATGCACGTCGAACGATGCGATCTACAAACAGATCTACGCCGGCTTCAAACCACTTCGCCGGCGGATGTTCCGCGATCTCGTGGATGATGACATTGAAATGTTGCTGGGTGTCCGCATTCGACGCATCTCGCTGTTCGACATTAAGAAACACAAGGAGGAGATCAAGAAGGTCAAAGCCGAGATCGAAGAGACGAAAAAGAATCTCAAGTCACTCACAAAGTATGTGATCCGCCACCTCAAAGACCTGCTTGAGAAATACGGGAAGGCTTATCCGCGCAAAACGAAGCGCGCCCGCTTCGACGAGGTTGTCGCCCGCGACGTTGCCTTCAAGGCGTTCAAGGTCACGTATGACAGGAAGCGCGGATACGTCGGCTACAAGGTGAATGGCGACGAGTTCCCGGTGGCATGCACGCAATATGACAAAATAGTGTTGGTCTCAAAGACCGGCTCATACAAGGTGATCCAGATCGAAGAGAAGTACTTTGCCGGAAGCGATCTGGTGCATTGCGAACACCCCGATCGCGATTCGGTCTTCACAATGGTGTACCAGACCAAGGACGCCTGTTACCTCAAGCGTTTCACCTTTGGCGGTACGATCATGAACAAGGAATACAGCCTCGTTCCCGAGAAGAAGAAGGCAAAGATCGTCTACTTCGAGCGCGGAACACCGGAAGAACTGTTCGTTCGCTACAAGCCGATGCCCAAACAGAAGATCAACCAGCAGACCTGCAAACCGAAGCTGTTGGCAGTCAAGGGAGCGAAAGCGCGAGGAAAACAGATGTCACCGAAATCGATCAGCAACATCGGGGCAAAGCCGCCGAAGAATTGGGATCCGGATGCGACGACGACAGAGATCCCACTGGGGATATAGCTCAGAAGGAAATTCCGGCGTTCAGCGACAACTAAGAATTCGGATTATCCTGCAGCTCGAACTCCCGGCTTCGACGATGCCAACCCAGGCGAAAACCGTAGCTTCGACTGGCAGTCGAAGCCCGGCATGTCCCCCACGACAAGCGCGCAAGTCTTATTCAACACGGTCGGTCGAACGCAAAACGAAAGTAGCACGCCAAACTCCTGTTCACGCGTTCTCCCTCTCCCCAGCCCTCTTCCGTTGAGAGAGAGAGTCCAAACCAAACGCTCTCCGTCGTTCGAATCCCATCAAGCCATGCGACTCCGCAAATCTTCCCTCTCCCAGCGGGAGACGGATTGAGGGTGAGGGAGAAAATATCCAAGTTCAATTTGCCCGTCTTGCAACTCGTTTCACGCGCATGTCGGAAAGGGAGAAACAGTGAACAAAGACGATCTCAAACGCTGGCGATTGATACTCGGGCATTCCTCGCAAGACGACCTCAGCGAGATGGGCGCCTGCAGACTCTCAGACGACCAGATGGCAATGGGCGAAGCCCTGGCCGCTATCTACGACGACACCGACTGTGGCGAAAGCGCGCCCCGAAGCGCCGGATTTGGCATATCCTCCCCTGCCCTCGCAAAATGGCTTGGCGACATTCGCAACTACTCTCAGGAAGACGTCGTCTCGGTGATTCAACAGGACGCGATTGAACGCAAGGGTCTCACCCAACTGCTCTTCGAACCGGAGATGCTCAAGAGCGTGGAAGCGAACCCGCAGCTGGCGGGCACGTTGATGTCTCTGAACGGACAAATCCCCGAACGCGCGAAGGAAACCGCCCGCATGGTCGTGCAGGCCGTGGTGGACAAGATCAAGCGATTGCTCGAACAGAAGATCCGGCAGGCGGTAATGGGCGCACTCAACCGCAACGAACATTCACCCATCCCGAGCGTCTCCTCCATCGACTGTAAATGGACCATCGACCGCAATCTCAAGAACTACCAACCGGACCTCGGGACGATCATCCCCGGGAAGGTTTGGTTCTACTCCCGCGCTCAACGTTCGAACAACTGGGCAATCATCGTCGATATGGATCAAATCGGTTCCATGGCCGAATCCGTCGTCTACGGTTCGGTGACCGGATCCAGCTTTGCCAGCCTTCCGGCATTGAAGACCCACGTCGTCGCCTTTGACACCGAGGCCGTCGATCTCACTGAAATACGCGGCAACGATCCGGTGGACATGATCTTTGGCTCGCAGCTGGGCGGTGGCACGGACATCAACAAATCCGTCGCCTACTGCGAACAGTTCATCACCGATCCGAGCCAAACCCTGTTCTTCCTGATCACCGATCTTTGCGAAGGCGGTAACGAGGCCCAGCTCGTCCGGCACGTGCGTGACATGGTCGAATCGGGCGTCCAAGTGATCTGCCTCCTCGCCCTGTCTGATGGTGGAGTTCCGTTCTACAACGAGGGCCTTGCAAAGAAGTTAAGCCGATTGGAGGTCCCTTGCTTTGGATGCTCGCCCAGCATACTTCCTTAACTCATAGAAGGCGCGTTGAAGAAACAAGACCTGCAGGCTCTGGCGAACCGGCTGCGCACCAAAGCAGAGTAGTTCGACACTTCGGGATTAACCGGTTGCAGTGCTGGTCGCCCTACTTCCGTCCCAGCCAGAGCATCAGCATCGGAATCAGTATCCCCCCCGCAAGGGTGGCCCAAAGAGCCCATTGCGGTTTCAAGGTCCTGAAGGCCAGGTAGAAGCCAAGCGCGATCGTCAATGTCGCGGCGAGGGACATCAGCACGACGAGCCATTGAAAGAGAAAAGGCGAACTGGGTTTTCCAAATTCATCTTCACCGGGATAGATCTGGTCCACGTGAACCGTCCGCGCCTTCTGCAAAAAGGTCTCCGCTTCACTGGGATGCTTCAGCCGCTCTG
Source organism: Verrucomicrobiales bacterium (assembly GCA_002715965.1). Taxonomy (GTDB): domain Bacteria; phylum Verrucomicrobiota; class Verrucomicrobiia; order Limisphaerales; family JAYPXF01. The sequence goes on from PBAL01000085.1 coordinate 3,946, forward strand.
GATTGACGGTCTGGTACCACCCCGTGAGGATGTAGAAGACCAGCATCGGCGTGAAGAAGACGCCGAGGTAAAGATGAGTTTTGCGGGCCCACTTCATCGTGGCTGGAGCGCGTCGATGATCACTCGACGATCGGAATGAAGAGTCGTTGCCCGATCTGAATGCGATCCACGTTGACCCTTGGATTGGCGGCCTTGACCTGTGCGAGTGAGATCCGCGCCCTGCTGCCGATTCGCTTCAACTCAGCGTTAAAGGCCGCAATCACCGCGGAAACGGTCTGCCCTCTTTCCATCACGTGCCACTTGCCTTTTGCTCTCCCGCCCGATCCCGTTCCACCGCTACTCGAGTTGGAGGGAACCTGGATCACCGTGGATGGCGTATCCAGAATCTTCACGATCTGGCGTTGCACCTTGTCGAAAGTGTCCTTGGTAAGCTTCACATCTGCCAACCTTCGCTTGTCGACCTCCTCGATTGACTTGCGCAGTCCGGTCAGCTCGCTCTTCTGGGCAAAATCTGAAAAGGCCTTCTTGTAGGCGTCCGCAAATCGCTCCATGGCACTGTTCTGCCTGCGTAGCTGTTCCGAAAGTTTGTTGATGTTCTTAGTCAGACTCACGTTGACCGCCTTGAGATCTTCAACTTCTGCCGTCAGACGTTTGATCTTCTCCTCCACCTCCTGCTTTGCCGCCGAGGGAAGCAGCGATGAGGTTCCCTGCGCGGCAAGGTCAGCGGCCAGGCAGAACGAGAGAAAAACAATCCCGTACAACTTCTTCATAATAGCGACCATAGGAAGCTCGTGGTTGACGTGCAAGGTTCAATGGAAACGGCCAGACTTGGCGGGTGCATTGGGATTGGACGGGATGCAATTCAGTTCGCTCCTGGTTAGTTCGCCAAGCTCTGCTGGAAACTGGAGAGCCAATCACTGGTCGGCAGTTCACTGCAGGCCGATGGTGCTCGCTCAGGAGTATCCAAGAGATTCCGCCAAAGAATAATGATGAGGAAGCCTCCATGAGATTCTGAAAATGACTTTGCGAGCACCATTGGCGAGGCCAATCGTGCCGATCAATGCTCGGCGTTCCATGTTGTTTTCGAACTTGCCCGAGAAAAAATCAATCGCAACGACGCTACTGCTTGGGTGCTGGCTGGGGACCACCCTGTGCGCCCGCCGCACCCGCTTGAGGATCCATGGCTTGAAACGCGTAAAAGAGCTTCACGGAGATCGCGCGAATCCAGCCCGGCTCCTCGGTGGCGAACCTGCCCCCAATCACCTTCGCCAAAGCACTGTTGGCTTTCTCAAAGTCCGATTGTTCGAAGTAGTGGTCCATCAACCGGGCCAGAACTGTGCCTGGAGCGGTGTCATTGTCCGGATAGTTCACCGCGGTGAGATTGACATTTGGATTCATGAACAACTGTTCGGCGAGTTTCAAAAACATGTCCTGCTCGCCGATTTCCCACGCAAGCTCCGCGCGATAGGTGTCGTAGACATGAGCGTTGGCTTCGTCGTTTTGGGAGAACAAACCCAAGGCCCGCATGAATGGCGATGGGTCCTCCTGGAAGAACACCGAGCGGGAAGCGCGCATCTGCGCCATTGCCGTGAACGCAAATTCCACGGCATGCTCCGGCTTGTTCTTGATGTCGCGGGCAATTGACGCAAGATGGTCGGTCATATCCAGGAAATCCGATTTTGTCGGCAGGCTTTCATCCTTGCTCCGCGACGCCAGGAAAACAGGCGTGGGGTCATCAGGATAGAACTGCGACCAGGACCTGAGAAACGAGCGGTACATCTCGCCACGGAATATCGATTCGTAGTCGTTGTGATTCACGATGTCGCTGATGTCATCAAAGGTCAGGTTGTTCTTACGCAGGTATTGATGAAGCAGCATCGTCGAGCGAACAAATTTCCGCTCATCGAATTCGTAGACATGAAACGAGGGCTTGAGGGTGAACTGGCCTTTTTGCGCAAGGGCATCAAGCACGGGAAACAGATCCGAGTGATGCTCCGTCATCACCGGAGAGATGAATCGCCCGTATTCCTCCGAAACGAGCTGATGCGCCAAAAACGTTGCCGGTCGGTTGATGAGTATCTGGCTGAGACTTCCCGCGACGGCAGGCACTTCCAGACGCTCCAGCACGCTGTCGAGATCCGGTTCCATGGGCTTCAGTGAACCAATCAAAATCAGATCGCCCATCGACCCAGACCAAATACTCATGTGAGGAAAGATAATGCTGTAGGTCTTCAGCACAGTGTCGATTGCGTCTTCGGGAATCTCATACACATGCAGCCATTGGCACATCACGCCGTCGTCGTTCAGATGACGGCGGCAGGCGTCGTAGAACTCCAGCGAGAAAAGCCCGGCCACCCCGGCCATCCAGGGATTCGACGGTTCGCTGACGATGATGTCGTAACGGTTGGTCGTGCTTTGGAGGAAGGATTTGGCGTCGTCCACATAGGTGGTCATCTTCTCGTTGTTCAACGCATCGCCATTGAAGTTCTTGAAAATCACCGCAGCTTCGACGACCTCCTTGTTGATCTCCACCGCATCAACTCTCCGGATGTCAGGATGCGTCAGAATCGCCCCGCAGGTCGCGCCACTTCCGAGTCCCACCACCAGTGCGGATTCTGGCTTCTCGTGCAGCACGGCAGGGACGTGCCCGAGCAAAAGTTGCGTCACCATATCCGAAGTGGAAGAAGCATCCGCCTTGCCGTTGACTTTGAGGAAGATTCCCCCGTCATTGGTGGATTGCTTCACCGTGACAGTCGAACCCGCACCATCGCGGTGATAGAGAATGCTGTAATTCTCCGTCGCGGCAAACTCTTCAAAGGACGCCGGAGCGGGTTGGCTGCGCCAGGTCCCGGCGGTTAGATACTGCGACCACTTGTCGTGAAACATCAGGCCCGCAAGAATCATCCACATCACCGTCGCCGGGATGATCAGGGGCACCCATTTCTTGTGCTTGGCGCCAGCATTGCGGGAGAGGATGACCACTCCGATGCAGATGTTCAGCGCAGCGCCCAGGGCGAATGTCCGTGCCAGTCCGAGGTTTGGCAGCGCCCACAACCCGGTCAGCACAACCCCCAAGACCGCGCCGATCGTGTTGAATGAGAACACCCGTCCGACCGAACCGCCCGTCCTCGCGAGTTCAGCAGTGGAAATCCTGCTGACCAACGGAAGGGTCATTCCAAGAAAGGTTGTCGGAATGATCATCACCGCAAAGCTCAGCAAGCCACGCATCACCTGATAGAACGGATAATTCTCCGAGCTTCGTTCAATGACGTTTGCGAGTTTGGCGAACCAATAGGGCAGCCGTTCATACGTGAACATCGTGAGGATGATCGAGACACCCACGAGGATCTCCAGCCACGCAAACCAATTCATGCTGTTGCGCTCGATCCTGATCCGGCCGATCAGCCAGGCGCCCATGGCGATTCCCATGATGAACGTAATTAGCATCATCGCGAATGCGTTCGAGCTGGATCCCATCGCCAGACCGAGCAGGCGTGTCCACGCCACTTCATAGAGCATCGCAACCGCGCCAGACAACGCAATCGCCCAGACCGCCATGTTGATTTCGCCCTTGGTGAAGGTCTCCGTCATCTGCGGCTCCGGCTCGGATTCGGCCAAGGTCGTGTGCTCGTCATCATCGGCCTCATCATCATCGGAATTGTCCCGCACCCCGAGTTCCTCACCAATGTAACCGCTCACGAACAATGCAAGCGCGCCCGCTGCCAGATTCATCGCTGCGCCGGCTTGAATCGAAAACTGCAGCCCCCATTGCGGAACGAACCAGAACTCTGCCAGGGCCACTCCGACAACCGCGCCAACGCTGTTGATGAAATACAGGTTCGAAATCTGCCCCTTCAACTCATCCAACGAGCGCGTGAGCATCTTGGTGAGAACGGGAAGCGTTCCGCCCATCAACACCGTCGGAATGATCAGCAGAACCAGCGAGATTAGAAACTTCCAGACCAGCAACATCGGACTACCGGGAGCGGTCGTCTCCGCCTGAGTGAGATACAGGCCGTAGCAAATATCGTAGAGCGGAGTGAAGAAGATCGCGTAGATGCCGATACCCAGCTCCAACCAGCCATACATCGCCAGCGGCCGGCGCACCTTGTCCGCCGTCATGCCCAGCCACGCATTGCCCAAGGCAAGTCCGCCCATGAACGCGACCAGCACGGCCACGATCGCGTAGCTCGTGTGTCCGGTAAACAAGGCCAGATATCGCGTCCACACCACCTGGTAAACCAAGGCCGCAATGCCCGAGAGCAGCATGCAGAAAATCGCCATGGGCAACACCGGCCCACGGCCCCGTGCGCGACTTGAAACGCCGAATCCTGTGAACATGCGCGGGAGTGTGGTCAAAATGGAAATCCGTGGCAACGGGATTTGTGGCGTGTGTGCTGGCCAACAAAACAATTGGCGAGAACACAGACGTTTTCTAGGATTCGATCGTGCTGCGTTTGTTGTCCAATCAGTTGACCTCCAACTGCGAAGGCTTTTCGCGCCGCGAATTCCTCCACGTTGGTGCATTGTCACTGGGTGGATTGACTCTGCCAGGAATGCTTCGAGCAGCGAGTGAAGTGGGCAATCGCGGCATCGTCCGCGACAAAGCGGTGGTGATGCTCAACCTCCAAGGCGGACCTTCTCAACACGAGACCTTCGACCCAAAGATGGATGCGCCATCGGACATTCGTTCGGTCTTTGGCGAAATCCCGACATCCCTTCCAGGAGTGCGGTTCGGCAGCGATCTCAAGCGACTCGCCAAGCTCGCGGACCGAATGGCAATCGTTCGCTCGTATCGGCACGGGATTGGGAGCCACGGCCCGGCAGCCTACCACGTGGCCGCCGGAGGGAATGCGACCGGCGCCTGCATGGGAACTCTCTTCGCGAACGCAGCGGGCCTGACCAATTCGAGCACCGGAATGCCTAACAACACGCTGATCACAGCAAGAAGCATGGGCGAAGAATACAAGGAGCTTTACGCCTCCCCCGATCGTGTTTCGCAAACCGGATCCTTGTCCGAATCGTTCAAGTCGTTCGACCCCGGCAACGGTGGAACGCTGCTGGACGACATGAAATTGAATGTCCCAAGTGGCAGACTGGACGATCGAACTTCCCTTTTGGGTGAACTGGACAAGCTCCGTCATCATGTTGATGGCCGGATCGAAAATGCTTCCACCTTTGATCAGCAGGCGATCGATATCGTCCTGCGCGGTGTCGGAGATGCCTTTGATCTGAGCAAGGAAGATTCTCGCACGGTAGCGCGCTACGATACCGCGCACATCACACCCAGTGCAGGCGTCATGAGCCGTAACAGCTACGCCAAGATGTTTTCGCCCGTCACGCTTGGCAAACAGATGCTCATGGCTCGCCGACTCGTTGAAGCCGGCTGCGGATTCGTGACCGTGACCTGCGGTGGCTGGGACATGCACGGTGGTGGCAAGGAATACACGATTCGCGACGGAATCCCCGTGCAGACAGCCGCCGTCGACACAGCGGCCAGTGCTTTCATCGAGGACATCATCGATCGCGGCCTCTTCGAAAAAGTCCTGCTCGTGATCACTGGTGAATTCGGCCGCACGCCCAAGATCAACAAAAACGGCGGCCGCGATCACTGGGGCAATCTCTGCCCGCTCGTTTTTGTCGGCGGAGGATTGAAGATGGGGCAGGCCATCGGCGAATCCGATCGTCAGGGCGGCAGTCCCGTTTCCAGCCCCGTCAGCAGCAGCAATCTCCTCGGCACGATCATGCACACCTTGCTGGACATTGGCGAACTTCGCACGCGCACGGGCATCGCGCCCGATGCGCTGAGCGCCATTACCGATGGGCACCCAATTGCCCAACTGGTCTGAGCAATGGAACGCATTGCACTGGCATCCAAACTCCGTAGAAACGACCAGATTCGGAGGGGAAGGCACCTCTCGAATGCGCCCGCATTCTTGTTGCCTCAGCCTTCAGCCTTGAAACGGAATCTGCAATCAGGCTTACTTCCGAGAATTTGATCGCGAACTAAGACTGAATGACGCCTGAACTACTTGCCAAAGCCAAATCCTACGGGTTTTCCGACCGACAAATCGCCAATCTGACCGGCAAAAGCGAAGACGAAATCCGGGCGTTGCGCAAGGAGCAGGGACTGGTTCCCAGCTATCGCCTCGTCGATACCTGTGCCGCGGAATTCGAGGCATTTACCCCATACTACTATTCCTCCTACGACCGCGGTGATGACGAGGTCCGCCCGTCGGAGCGCCGCAAGGTCATGATCCTCGGGGGAGGCCCAAATCGCATCGGACAGGGAATCGAGTTCGACTACTGCTGCGTTCATGCGGCATTCGCGCTGAAGGAAATCGATTTCGAAACCATCATGGTCAACTCGAACCCGGAAACGGTTTCGACCGACTATGACACCAGCGATCGCCTCTACTTCGAACCATTGACGCTGGAAGACGTCCTTCACATTTACGAGCGGGAGAATTGCTGGGGGGCGATCGCTCAGTTCGGCGGACAAACCCCTCTTAACCTGGCGCTCGGTCTCCAGAAGAACGGCGTGAACATCATAGGCACCTCGCCACAGAGCATTGAACGCGCAGAGGATCGCGAAATGTTCGCCGAGATGCTGCACAAGCTGGAGATTCCCCAACCGCCCAATGGACTGGCGAACAATGAGGAAGAAGCTCTCACCGAAGCAGCCAAGCTGGGCTACCCGGTCCTCGTCCGCCCGTCTTTCGTGCTCGGCGGCCGGGCGATGCAAATCGTTTATTCCGATCAGGAACTGATCCGCTACATGCGGGAAGCCGTCGAGGCCTCACCAGAACGCCCGGTCCTCGTTGATAAGTTCCTCGAGCAGGCAACGGAGGTGGATGTGGACTGCATCGCCGATGTCGGCAATTGCGACAATCCGGACGACGCGACCATCGTGATCGGCGGGATGCTCGAGCATATCGAGTTTGCCGGCGTGCATTCGGGCGATGCGGCAATGGTGCTTCCTCCCCACACTCTTCCCGAAAACATAATCAACACAATCCGCGAATACACGCACGCGATGGCCAAGGAACTCAATGTGACCGGCCTGATGAACGTGCAGTACGCGGTCAAGGGCGACACCGTTTATGTCATCGAGGTCAACCCCCGCGCATCGCGAACCGTTCCCTTCGTCAGCAAGGCGATCGGGCATCCGCTCGCTAAACTGGCCGCATTGGTAATGACCGGCAAGACCCTGAAGGAGCTCGGCTTCACCGAGGAGATCTGGCCTGAGTATTGCGCGATTAAAGAATCTGTCTTCCCGTTCAACAAGTTTCACGGTCAGGACATTCTCCTTTCCCCAGAGATGCGCTCCACCGGCGAAGTGATGGGGCTCGACCCAAACTTCGGCGTGTCATTCGCGAAATCCCAAATGGCCGCCAACGCGGCTTTGCCGATGGAAGGCAATGTCTTCATCAGTGTGAGTGACGAAGACAAGAGCAGTGCAGCAGCCATTGGGAAGGGCTTTGCAGAGATGGGCTTCGAACTGGTGGCTACCTCGGGCACTGCGAAAGTGTTGGAAGAAGCCGGACTGAAGGTTCGCCGACTGGCGAAACTGGCTGAAGGCCGGCCGAATGCACTGGATCTGTTGAAGAACAACGAGATTCAGTTGGTCATCAACACTCCCGCAGGGCAGGAACCGCGCGCGGATGAAATCAAGATCCGCACGCACGCGATCTACACGAACACGCCCATCATGACGACGATCAGTTGTGCCGAAGCCGCGGTGGAGGGCATACAGGCAATTAAGGATCATGGATACGGCGTGAAGACGTTGCAGGAGTATCACTGAGAAATCTTCCTCCTTGTCTTAATCGTTGTCCTAATTCTCTGGGATTAAGACAAGGATCGGGACGACGATTAGGAAATCCTACATACCCGCAGCTTAGGGGAAAATTCCCAAGTCGAGGTAGGTCTTGGCAACCTTCTGAATCGCGAAGCTGAATGCTGCGGTGCGCAGGTCCGGCAGGCAGTGATTCTTCCATTCCCGATGAACGTTGCGATAGCCGCTGATCATTGATTGATCCAGCGCGTGAACGACGAGATCGAATTCCGAGGGTCCCTGGGCAGTTGTATGACGCAAATCTTCCGGGAAGCTCTTGCCCGTCAGTTCCTCGACTGCGGACATCATTCGCTCGTTCGAATCCTCAGCGTAACGTTTGACCATGCGATCGAAACTCACGTGCGAGAGATTCTTGAGCCATTCAAAGTAGGAGACCGTCACACCTCCGGCGTTCAGAAAGACATCCGGTATGATGAACTTGCCGTTCGCCAGCAGGATTTCCTCGGCGGAAGATGTCACCGGACCATTGGCGGCCTCGGCAATGATCTTGGCCTTGATGCGCGACGCATTGTCCTGGGTGATTTGATTTTCCAGCGCGGCCGGCACAAGGATATCGCAATCTTCCTCCAAGAGCTCCAATGAGCTGGGAACGTTCTTCGCGCCGGGAAAATCCAGAATGGACCCGTGGCCTTGCCGATGATTGAAGACTGAAACGACATCAAGCCCGTCTGGGTTGAAGATTCCACCTTCGCGTTCGGCGATGCCGGTAATGATCGCGCGCCCTCGTTCCTGGAAGAATCGCGCGGTATGGTAGCCGACGTTCCCGAGCCCCTGCACGATGACACGTTTGTTGGCCACGCCCGTTGCCAAGCCCAGCTTTTTCATGTCCTCAGCCTGATCGAGCGCTTCACAAACACCAAAGTAAACCCCCAAACCGGTGGCCTCGCGCCGGCCGGGGATTCCGTGAATTGACAGTGGTTTCCCCGTTACACAGGCATAGCTGTGTAGTTGTTCCGGATTGAGGGCCTTGAAGGTATCGGCGATCCAGCCCATCTCTTGTTCGCCCGTGCCGTAATCCGGCGCGGGAACATCCACTGCTGGCCCAATGAAGTTCTTCTTGATCAGTTCCGCAGTGTAACGACGCGTGACACGTTCACGAAATCCCTCCGAGCAGGTCGTTGGGTCAATGCGGACCCCGCCTTTGGCACCACCAAAGGGCACGTCCACGATGGCGCATTTGTAGGTCATCAAGGCGGCCAGCGCGATGGTCTCGTCCATCGTGACGAAGGGGCTGAAGCGGATGCCACCCTTGGTCGGCAACCGGTGGTGACTGTGTTCCGCTCGAAATGCCTCCACCACCGCGATCTCGCCGTCATCCTGCTTCACCGGGAAGCGCATGCGATATACGCCGGCACAACATTTTACCTGGTAGAGCAGGCCGGGGCTGAAGCCGGTGTAAGGGCCCGCCTTGTCGAAGTAGGTGGAGACAGATTCGAGGAATGGGTCCGGCTTTTGACTGCGCGGCACTTGCATGAGCGGATGTGCGGGGGATGATGCGTTGGATCGGATATCGACGCAAGGCTGGGTTGGGAGTTCCTGCCTGTCTCCTAACTTCCATCTTCTGTCCCCCGATCCGCCTTGATTCCACGCGTCGTTCCACCAAGACTTCGCGGGCCAATGAGCGAACAACTCTTGCAAAGTCTGGCGTGGCTTGCGGTTCTCGGCGCGGGATCGCAGTGGTTGGCGTGGCGGCTTCATCTTCCCTCGATTCTGATCCTTTTGATCGTCGGATTCTGCGCCGGCCCGCTCACCGGCCTGATTAAACCAGATCTGTTGCTGGGTGATCTCCTGATGCCCTTTGTTTCCGTCGCCGTGTCTTTGATCATGTTCGAAGGGGGACTCACATTGAAGTTTCACGAGTTGAAGGATATTGGCCGCGTCGTTCGGAACCTCCTCACCATCGGCGCCGTCGTAACCTGGCTGGGTGCATCCGCAGCGGCCCACTTCGCGCTAGGTTGGAGCAAGGGATTGTCCGCGGTGTTCGGCGCCATCGTGGTCGTCACCGGCCCGACCGTGATTGGTCCCCTGCTCCGCATCGTACAGCCGACCCGCCAGGTATCATCGATTCTCAAGTGGGAAGGCATCGTGATTGACCCTGTGGGCGCTGTGCTCGCGCTGCTGGTATTCAAGGCGGTCGTAGCGGGACAAGGCATCGAGGGGTTCTCCGGAATTGCAGCCAAGGGATTCGCCAAGACCATTCTCGTGGGAGGCTTGCTCGGTGTCCTGGGGGGAGAGTTCCTTCGACAAGTCTTGAAGCGCTATTGGGTGCCCGACTATCTACAGAGCGCGGTAACGCTGATGACGGTCGTGGGACTGTTCACGGTCTCTGACCACTTCCAACATGAATCGGGCCTGCTGACGGTCACCATCATGGGCATCTGGCTGGCCAACCAGAAGAACGCGGACGTAAGTTCGGTGTTGGAATTCAAGGAGAACCTTCGCGTGCTGTTGATCGCCGTTCTGTTCATCCTGCTGGCCGCCCGTGTGGAACTCCAGGCAATGAAGAGCGTTCCGATCGGTGGAGTGTTCGCACTGCTTGCGATCATGATGTTCCTCGTTCGCCCTCTGAGCGTGATGGTATCAGCAGCTGGGTCCAAGTTGACCGTGAAGGAACGCTGCTTCATTTCCTGGATGGCACCACGCGGTATCGTTGCAGCCGCGGTCGCCTCCATCTTTGCCGTTCGACTCGTCGAAGCAAAAGTGCCCCGCGCCGAAGAACTGGTTCCGGTGACGTTCTTCCTGATCATCGGCACCGTCGCGATCTATGGACTGACGGCCGTTCCGGTCGCCAAAGCCCTGGGAGTCTCCTCACCCAATCCGCAGGGCATTCTGTTTGGTGGCGCCAATCGCGTGGTGCGGCTGATCGCCAGGGCATTGCATGAGGAAGGCATCACTGTGCTGCTGGTCGATACGAATCGCCAAAACCTCCTCGCCGCACGGATGGACGGGCTTCCGACCCATTATGGGAGCGTCCTTTCCGAACACACCCTGGATCATCTCGATCTCTCAGGCATCGGACGGCTTCTCGCGATGACCCCGAATGCCAGCGTCAATTCGCTGGCCGCCGTGCAATTCAAGGAAGTCTTCGGACGTCCCGGCGTTTACCTATTGCCGCCAGACAAGCGCAATGGCTCTTCCCAGCAACGCTTTGAGCCCAGCCAACGCGGGCGGGTCCTCTTCTCCTCCGACTCGAGTTTCATGATGCTTCAGACGCGCCTGGATATCGGGGCGGAAATTCGCAAGACCCAATTGACTGAAGAGTTCACCTTCGACGACTTCCGCACGCATCACGGAGCGAGCGCGCTTCCGCTGTTCCTCGTCAATCCCAAAGGTGAACTGCGTGTGTTCTCCGAAGATCATCCCCCCACACCGGCAAACAGTTGGACCCTCGTCAGCCTGATCGGCGGCGCTCCGACTGACGCTGACACACGTGTCACCCGATCGGATGATGGCGAGAATCCGTAAAGTTCGGTATGGATACCGCAGGTAATGGAAAGGAACTTCTACCGCCAACACAGGGGAAACTTTGCATTGCGGGAAAGTTGACAATAAAGTTGATTGGCAGCTGGGGTAACCTGCACCAATTGAGAGATGTGTCCGAATGAACCAGTCAGAACAGTGGCTGCAAATGCTCTCCAGCCTGATGGATCGCGTGACTGGTGAAAATGACGGTGCAACGACACCCCGCTCCGAACCGCGGGCCGTCGTCTGAAAAGTCATGCCAAGAATTCTACTGGTCGAAGACAACGAACTGAACCGCGACATGCTGAGCCGCAGGCTCAAACGACGTGGTTTCGATGTCCTCATCGCGGTAGACGGCGAAGAAGGCATCGACTTGGCCACCAGGGAATCGCCCGACCTGATTTTAATGGACGTGGGACTTCCTGTTATTGACGGCTACGAATCCACGCGCAGAATCAAGGCACTTGATTCGACATCAAAAATTCCCATCATCGCGCTGACCGCGCACGCCATGCCGGAGGAGGAGGCAAGGGCTCGAGACGCCGGTTGCGATGATTTCGACACAAAACCTGTCGAACTGCCCCGACTGCTGGAAAAAATAAACCGGCTGCTGCCCGCTGAGGGCTGAACATGAGCAACGGTTCACCATTCGAACCAATACCCGACAAAGACGTGGCCCGAATGCGCCACGATCTGCGTGCGCCCTTGAACCATATCCTCGGATACAGTGAGATCCTACTTGAGGACTTGGATGGTAATCTGCGTGATTCGATGATAGGCGATCTGAACAAGATCCAAACCGGCGGGCGTCAATTGCTCGACCTCATCACCGAACATCTCGGGCAAAACGCAACCGTCACCTCGCAAAGTCTCTCGGACATGTACTCCGCCTGTCGCGTGCCCATCAATAACATCATGGGCTACACCGAGATCCTCAAAGAACAGGCAGTAGAGACTGACGAAACCGACTGGGAGGCGGACATCCTCAAGATTGCCAAGGCCGCCCAGACGTGGTTTGAGCTTGCCAGCAGATTTCTCGTGCCCCGGAGCCAGATCAATTCCACCAAGCGTTTCCGTAGCTCTGCGCAAGCCGCGGAAGCAACCTCCACCCCCGCGGACACCGTCTTCATCGCCAAGGCGATCGACAGCGAAAACAGCCTGCACGGCCGGCTGCTCGTGGTGGATGATGACGCCAATAGTCGTGAGCTTCTGGCCCGGCGTCTCACCCGGCACGGACACACCGTCATAACCGCTTCATCCGGGGAAGAAGCCTTGGATCGACTGGAAAAAGAGACGGTCGATCTGCTTCTGCTGGACGTGATGATGCCCGGCCTCAACGGGGACAAAGTCCTCGAACGGGTGAAAAAGAACCCGGTGATGAAAGACCTCCCGGTCATCATGATTTCGGCATCCGACAAATTGGATGCCGTCATTCGCTGCATCTCGTTGGGCGCGGAGGACTATCTGCCCAAGCCCTGTGACCCCGTATTGCTACAGGTCAGGATCCAGACCGTCCTGGACAAGAAACGCCTGCGCGACAAGGAACAGGTGATGCTCCACGAATTGAAAACCGCGCAGGAAAAGACCGACGCGCTGCTGCTGAACATCCTCCCCGCGCCCATCGCCGACCGGCTGAAGAACCACGAGAGCCCGATCGTCGACACGCCCAGCGAGGTCACCGTTCTGTTTGCAGACGTGGCTGGCTTTTCCTCAATGTTTCAGGAGCTGTCTGCATTGGAGATTGTCTCAATGCTCGATCGGGTGTTCTCGGACTTCGACCAGCTGGCGCAGGAACAGGATCTCGAAAAGATCAAGACGATTGGCGATGCCTACATGGCCGTGGGTGGAATTCCACATCATCGGGAAGATCATGCTGAAGCGGTTGCCGACTTCGCGCTGAACCTCGTGACCCATTTCAATGAAATCATGGAGAAGGAGGATCGCCCCCTCCAGCTGCGCATCGGCATTGACACCGGCCCGGTCATCGCGGGAGTGATCGGCCAGAACAAATTCAGTTACGACCTCTGGGGTGATACCGTGAACACCGCGAGCCGGATGGAGTCTCTGGGCGAACCCGGCCGTATTCAGGTCAGTGAACGGACATACGAACGTCTCAAAGACGATTATGAGTGTGAAGAACGCGGTGATATCAAGGTGAAGGGAAAAGGCAAGATGAACACCTGGTGGCTGTTGGCGCGCAAGAGCTGAGGTCGTGGGCGGAGCCGGCTCGCACATCAGACTTTTCGCACCAACTACCCGCTCCACAAATCAGTGCTGAGGTATTTCAACCCGGAATCGCAGATCAGGACGGCGACCGTCTTTCCCTCCATCTCACCCTCAAGCAACCGAATCGCTGCCGCGACATTTGCACCCGAAGAGAAACCCGCAAAGATTCCCTCCTCCTTAGCCAGGGCACGTGCGGTCTGAATGGCCGTTTGACCTCCCACCCGGACAAACCCATCGATCAGAGCGCGATCGATCATGGTCAGTTCCGCGATCGCGTAACCGCCCCCCTGGATTGGGTGATCCGGCTTGGCAAGCGCCTCTCCGGCGATCACTGCCGCCCCCTCGGGTTCAATGACAAAACATCGAATCTGCTCATTGGCTTCCTTGAACGCCCGTGCGCATCCGCCAAAACTTCCCCCACTTCCAACAAAATCACAGAACGCATCCAGTTGACCGCCGCACTGACGAAGGATCTCCGGTCCGGTGCGCAGATAGTGAGCGCGACGGTTGCCTTCCGATTCAAACTGATCGGCTCGAAAACCGCTGCGCTCTTCGACAATCCGACCCGCCTCCGCATCCACCAGCTTCAGATCCTCACCGGTCACCACGCCGTCTGCCGAACCGGGAAGTTGATCCACCAAGACCACTTCCGCTCCGAGCGCGCGCATCATTCGCGCCCGTTCCGGTGTGTTTCCACGCGACATCACCGCCACAAACGGATACGCCTTCACCCCGCAAACGATCGCCAGCCCCGTGCCCGTGTTGCCACTCGTCATTTCAACAACGGTCTGCCCCGGCCGCAGCACCCCATCTGCCTCAGCATCCTCAATGATCTGCCGTGCGACCCGATCCTTTTTCGAAAAACCGGGATTCAGATGGTCCAGCTTTGCCAGAATCCGACCCGACAATCCACGATTCTGCACCAGGCGCGACAACTCAACCAGGGGCGTTTCTCCAATGGCCTCGACGGTGGAATTCAGAAGCGGACGTGACATGTGCGATAGATTGTAACAGCCGCAGCAATCAATCAATTACCGCGAATCGCAACTCATGTATGGAATTAATAGTGGTGGCACAATAGCAAGAGGTCCTTCAACTGAACCCGTATGTCTTCTCACACACTCGCCTCGGATTTTCGCGCCCTCCACCACCCACGGACAATCGGGGAGCACTCCACCTCCGATCCCGTACAGACTTTGAGAAATTTGGTGACCAACTGGCTGGAAGGTGGATCAAAGACAATCCGCAAATGTCGTCTACGCCGGCAAGTGGCACGGCGCCTGATTACCGCCGCTACTACCAGTGGGATCTTGATAAAAATCTTCTTTTATCGGGGTCTGTTAATTATTTCTGACAAGTATGGCAGATTCGCAAACCAAGAGTCATAAATCATTGGTTCTATTAGATTTGCGCAAGAGTCAACCCAGCCGCTGGTCAAATTTCTGCGGCAGATAGCGCCACCAATTCAAAGTGTGATCATATCCGCCACCTGGGAGACGTCCTTGTCGCCACGGCCGGAGACGTTGACGATGATCAGGTCGTCGGACGACATCTTCGGCGCTTGTTCGATACAGCCGGCAATCGCGTGTGCGGATTCCAAGGCAGGAATAATTCCCTCCAGTCGAGCCAGGCTCTGAAACGCGTCCAGCGCCTGTTGGTCGGTCGCGTAGGTGTAATCGACGCGATCATGATCACGAAGCCAGGCGTGTTCCGGTCCCACTGATGCGTAGTCCAGACCCGCGGAAACGCTATGGGTCAGCTGGATCTGGCCGTGTTCGTCCTGAAGCAGATACGAGCGAGCGCCCTGCAGTACGCCAAGCGAACCACCTTGGAATCGAGCAGCATGCTTACCCTCCTCAATCCCCTCCCCGCCTGCTTCGACCCCCAGCATGTTCACCGACTCGTCCCTCAAGAAGGGATAGAACAAGCCCATCGCATTTGAGCCACCACCCACACAGGCGATCAATAGATTCGGCAGGCGTTCCTCCTGCTCCATGATCTGACGGCGGGCTTCATCGCCAATCACCCGATGGAAGTTTCGAACCATCATCGGATAGGGGTGCGAACCATAAACCGTTCCAAGAATGTAGTGTGTGCTGCGGACATTGGTCACCCAATCCCGCATCGCCTCGCTGATGGCTTCCTTCAAGGTCTGTTGCCCCGCCTTCACCGGCACCACCTCGGCGCCGAGCATCTTCATGCGAAAGACGTTCAGCTTCTGACGTTCGCAATCAACCGCCCCCATGTAGACGACACATTCCAAACCAAACATCGCGGCAACGGTCGCGGTGGCTACGCCATGTTGTCCGGCTCCAGTCTCGGCGATGACGCGTTTCTTGCCCATGCGTTTGGCGAGCAGCACCTGGCCAATGCAGTTGTTGATCTTGTGCGCGCCGGTGTGAAGCAGGTCTTCGCGCTTCAGGTAAATCTTTGCCCCTCCTAGTTCACGCGTCAGCCGTTCGGCGTGATAAAGCGGAGTGGGCCGACCGACAAATTCGCGCAGGTAGTATTCAAATTCACGTTGAAACTCCGGATCCAGCTGGGCCTTTGCGTATTCCTCCTCCAATTCCTGGAGGGGATGAAACAATGTCTCGGGCACGTACTTGCCCCCGTATGGGCCGAAATGCCCATCGGTATCCGGCACTGACAACAGTTCTTCTTCGGTCATCGCGCGCGGAACATAGCCGTGGAACGAAGGGGCGTCGAGGAAGTCATTGGGAGCAGTTGACCGAGTATTACAGGAGTGGCTATTTTGATCCCATGAACTGGGTTGGAACGCTCGATCCGATCTGCGGATGCAGACTTCCTGTCGCGCGAACTGCGTTCAGAGATAAAACACGAATACCTCGCGGGAGCGGCGCACGCCAAAGCGGATACGTCTAATCGACACAACGCAATCGCTGGTAACATAATCACAACGCTCCACACACAACTGCGCGGAAATGCGTTCAAGCCTTGGAATTCAGACACCAAGGTCCGCCTAAGATTACGTAACGGCACACGCTTCTACTATCCCGATGCGATGGTTGTGTGCCGCCCGAACCCAGAATCCTGGAGCTATCAGGATGATCCATCGGTAATTGTCGAAGTCATCTCTGATTCCACACGCCGAACAGACGAAGGCGAGAAGCGGGACGCTTACCTGACGATTCCCGGTTTGAGCGCCTGTCTCATGGCCGAACAAAACTCTCCCACCGTATTCGTCATGCGAAGGACAACCGCTGGATTCGTTCGGGAGAATTACGTTGGACCAGATGCAGAGATCTCCCTACCTGATATCGATGCCACATTGGCGCTCTCGGAACTCTACGAGGGTATCGAATTCGATTCGTAGACTTCGCCCAGGGCTCCTGCGACGGTCAGTCCTTCATCAAGAATCCGATCAGATCACGGGCCTGCTCTGAACTCATCGCCTTGAGCAGTCCGTCCGGCATGATCGACTTGGATGTCTTCGTCGTCTCCTTGATATCGCGTCGGGGAACAATCACCTGCTCGTTCAGGGTTCGAACGGTCAATGAAGCCTCGTTCTCTCCAGTCACGAAGCCGGAAATGGTCCGCCCATCGTTCAGCTTCAGGATCTGCATCTGATAATCGCGTGCGACGCTGGCACTTGGATCCACGATGTTTTCCAGAAGATACTCAAGGTTGTTACGCTGTGCGCCGGTCAAATCCGGGCCGACGTGATTACCCTCTCCTTTCAGTTGATGGCAAACCGAACAGGCCAACTTGAACAATTCATGCCCCGCCTTCAGGTCTGCGCGCGCAAGTGTCTTTGCCGAGAGCCTGCGTTTGAACGAATCGATCTCCTTGCGTTTCGCTTCACTGGATTCGTCCAACTTCCCCCAAACCATTTCCAATTGGGAGGTCAGTTGCCTGTCCTTCAAACTCAACACCTGTCGCGCAGTGTAAGAGGACAAGTCACGCGGATTAATTGTCCCCGATTCCATTGCCCCGAGCAGTGCGCTCGCCCAGGACTTTCGCGCAGCCAGGGTCTGCAGCACATCCGTCCGCGCAAGGCTCGCAAGTTCCGGATAACTCTCAATCAATCGCGACGCGGTTGAAGAATGATTGAATGCCGCCAATCCGCGAATCGCCTCACGCTGCACCGCTTCATCTTTCATCAGTGCAAACAGCATCAGCGGCACGCCCTTGACCTTCTTCTGCACGAGCGACTGAATCGCCTCGACGCGGGCTCCCTTCTTCGCAGTCGAATCAAGCGCGATCTTTCGCAGTTCATCGAGCGCCGTTCGATCATTAAAGATCAACGCCAGACGGGTCGCGGATTGACGCAGTTTCGCGTTGTCGCCTTTTCGGATCGAGGCATATACGATGGGCCACTTCTCTGGCATCGGCATGGAGCTCCTGCCTTCGAGTCCCTTGAGCACTCCATCGATCATGTCCGATTGCGCGCTGGAGTCCAACGTGGGCATCACGTTCACGATCGCACGTGTTCCCTTGGCGTCACTCATGGACGACGCTCGTCGCGCGGCATGCCGACGAACGAGAGGAATCTTGGTCCTGGCCGCCAGATTGGCAAAGCGTCCCAAATTATCGTCGATCAGGGAGTGAATCCCATACCAATACATCAATGGCAGATTGTCGTCCTCGATATCCTCCGCGCGCTTGCTGAGCATTTCCGCCAATGGCCAACGATTCGCGGGTTTCAAACGCTGCATGGCACTGGCCAGATGCAAACGAACAAATTGCGAGGTCCCATTCCTGGCAAGATGGCCCATCCGTTGCAGCACGTTCGCGGGTGGATTGCGATCTTCGCAGGCCAGCTTGATTGCCCACGAACGGATGTATTCGCTTTCGTGCAACATCTGGTTGAACAGGAACGAATCATCCGTCCGATTGATGACCTTCATCGCCCACATGAGTCTCAGCTTGGCAGGAATGTCCTTCTCCACCCGATAGGCATAGAGCAGCGACTTGGCCGCGCTGCCCATGTTCATCCCAAACGCGTAACGCTCCTGAAGCAAGCGACGCGCATGACTGACCAGCCAGTCGTTCTTGTGGAACTGAAGATCGACCAGTTCTGAATTGCTCATGCGAGGCAGGTCGAGCGTGAAGGGTTTCGTCTTGCCGTAAGTGATCTTGTAGAGGCGCCCCGTGTGCTTGCGCGTATTTCGCGTACTGTGACATTCCCCGGTGTCTGACCAGTCCGAGGCAAACACTCCCCCATCCGGACCGTATCGAACGGTCACACCCATGTACCACGGATCCTCAGACATCATGATATCCCGGCTGTGCAGAGCCGTGTAGCCGGAGCCTTTTCGCATCAACAGGTCGTTGTTGATCCGACGGCCATGGATGTTGTTCATGAAGACGGTATTGCGATAGCGATCAGGCCAGTTGTCTCCCAGGTAGACCATCGTGCCCGAGTGGGCATGCCCTCCGCCGAGGAGAGATTCGGCTTCCGTGCCGAGTTGATCGCGAACGTTGTTTCCGCCAATAAAATGCCGATGGTCCGCGATGGTTGGAATTCGTTCGTACGCATAGCGGCTGGACTCACGATTACGCCCCGGCTCGTAGTGCGCGCCCTGAATGACGTGGAACAGATGCGGATTCACGCAATTGCAGACGAATCCCTGCCCGTAGTCATCCCAGTCGATTCCCCAGGGATTGGTCGTTCCATCTGCATAGGGCTCCCAGATGTGCTTGATCGGATGATATCGCCATACTCCCCCGTCATATTGCTTTCGCTTGTCCTTCGGCGTGCCCGGTTTGTCAGGCCAGGAATAGTTCGTGCGCCCGTGCGTTCCGTAGAGCCAACCATCGGGCCCCCAGGAGAATCCATTGGCGATGTTGTGGGAATTCGCGTGCGTCCCAAAACCATCCAGCAACAGAATGGGTTCGCCGTCCGGACGATCGTCGTAATCACCATCCGGGATGAAATAGAAGCAAGGCGGACTCATCACCCACGCTCCGCCAAATCCCACTTCGATTCCCGACACGTAATTCAATTTGTCGTAAAAAACCGTCCGCTTGTCGAAGCGCCCGTCGTGATCGGTGTCCTCGAAGATCAGAATGCGATCGTTGCCGGAGTCTGAATGCTTCGGATAGCTGTAAGCCTCGGCAACCCACAGGCGTCCGCGGTCATCGATGCAGAAGCCTATCGGCTGTTTCACGTCCGGCTCCCCAGCGAAGAGAGACACCTTGAATCCGGCCGGCACCTTCATTGTGCGTGCCGCCTCATTGGGGGCGAAAGGATCCACCGCGGTATGCAGCACGCGCTTCGCTGCGTGTCCGCAGCAGGAGGACAATATCAAGAGGCAGACCAGCAATCGGTTCATTAGCTGCGAAATGTACCCCGCCTTGCTGCTGGCACAATAGCAGGGTTTAAAGGTGTTAAAGGACCAGCCTCTGCGATCTGCTCGCTCACGCTCGCTGCTACAATTCCCAATCTCACCACCTATTCAGGCATGAGCTTCATCAATAGGAGCAGAGGCCAGCCTTGGTACTTTCGTGCCCGTTCGGATCGCGCCATCAAACCCTCGTCCACTAGGTGCTCGCTCAAGTGAACCAGACGTGTGCCGGCGTTCGTCGCAGCCATAACATAATCGGAGACTTGGTTCGGAACACTCTCCGGATACGTCACCGCTCCGGTGTCCGGATCCGTAAACCGTGCACGTGTGCCGGTGAGCAGGATTGCCGGATGCATGACCGAGATAACGATCTCGCCCTCAGTGCGGCAGACGCGTCGCATTTCGCGAAAGAGAAGATCCAACTCGGAGATGTGATCCAACACCAAACAGCAGATCACCCGATCGAAGCTGTGATCTTCAAACCCCAAGCGGCCCTGGATGTCCTGCTGAACGAATCGGATTTCCTCGGCGCCGGACTTCGCTTTCGCCCTGGACAGCATTCCATCGGAGAAATCCACTGCCGTGACGTTCGCACCAGCATCGGAAAGCCGAATGGAATGTCGTCCCGTTCCACATCCAACATCCAGGAGATTCAGTCCTCGCACATCTCCGATCAGCCCGTCGAGGTAATCCATCTCCAAGGTAATCAGTGGATTGTCTTCATCGTCGTATACCTTCGACCAGAGATCGTAGCCCTCCTGGGTTGAAGTCTCGACGATTGGCTTTGCTTGGTCAGGCATGCCTCTCAGTGGCCGAATCTCAGCGCGAACAGATCTGCGTCCTTTAGTTCGAATTGAAGCCGCACCGGACGTCCGACCAAGGACTTCAACTCGGCGGACCCTTTCCAACGTATCGGATATTCAATCGCATCACCAACAGCAGCCTCACAATCCTTCATCGAAAAACCCGGAATGACCTTCCCAGCCGCATCCTGAATCTCGCAGCGAAGGCTACCCGCAGCCGATGTGGCGAAGTTCACAAAGAGTGCCACTTCGAAGGTCTCGTCTTCCATCGGCCCGGTGACGAGTGCCCGCCCATCACCTGGCAATGAATCTTCAAGTGCCGACGTTTCTTCCATGTTCAGTCGAACACCCATATCCTCGGAGCTAATCACGGACTCATCGCCATCTGCCAAACGCGCGAACTGTTCGGCCGTCAGGGCACGCCGAAGGACGAGGATGTCGTCCGCATCTCCGAGGAACGGTTCATTCGCCGTCGAGGTTGGCGGATAGTCTTCGCCGAACAACAAATCTCCCAACTTGAATTTCAAATCCCCCATGCCGGCTTGGCCACCGGAGGCGACCTGCTTTCCATCGAAGTAAATCACCACGCGTCCGTCCTCCCACGTCGCTGCGACGTGATGAACAACCCCGGGTTCCTTCGCCGAACTCCAATCGCCGATATCCGAAAACTTCGCGCCAATCAGAACACCATTGTAGTTGAATCGGATCGAATATCCGTCGGCCTTGCTGATAAAACGGCCCGGGTTGATGTCGAAGTAAAGCTCACCCGGCTTGG
Source organism: Verrucomicrobiales bacterium (assembly GCA_002715965.1). Taxonomy (GTDB): domain Bacteria; phylum Verrucomicrobiota; class Verrucomicrobiia; order Limisphaerales; family JAYPXF01. The sequence continues at coordinate 25,378 of PBAL01000085.1, forward strand.
TTGTGCTTCCGTTGTAGGTGGAGAACAGACGCCGATGTCCTGCCGGAACATCCCGCACCCTGACTGCGAGCGTGGCGTGCTTGCCAAGATTCGCCGTTCCACCCAAGCGAAGAATTCCCGCACTCTCAAAACTCAATGAACCGCCACCACGAATCGAGTTGTTCGTGTCATGACGAATGGGAACCATCCTCCGCCGGTAGGTGGTGCGAGGCGTGCCGGAAGTTGGGGCCGTGAAGGTGATTGATTTGGTTACCAATTCACCGCCATTCAACGGCGCATGCACCGAGACAAATCCATCCTGGCGCAGGGTGTAACGACGCATCTGACAATCATCGCCCTGATAATAACCCTCGACCGAATACCAGGTAAGCGCGTCTGGCGTTCCCGGAACTCCACTCGCCGTTTCCACCATGCCCCAGTTCACAAAGTTGTTTCGGTTCACCCAGCGTTCGGCCTGTGCACCCGGACGCAGAAAAGCCTCCGACCAGCGATCGAAGGTCTTACCGTCCCGGCTGCTCATCAACACGATGTCCGATGCCCCGGGCAGCCGATGCCCCGATGGGTTTCGACGCGGCAGGAAACGTTTCGGAAAAGCCAGGAAGATGTGAGGCGCACGATGGTAAGGCGTGGTCTGGTTGGTGTAGAGATGCTCATTGCGACCGTCACTGATCTCAATCCAATCCGGCTCTGTCCAGTTCATGAAATCAGAAGAGGTGCAGGTCATGATGGCACGGACTCCCTCGTTGAAGCCGCGATGAAAATCCACGTATCGCCCGCGCGCAGTGTCGTAGAAGGCGAGGTTCTGTGAATCAAATGCTCCTTTCGTAATGACTGGCTTGTCACGCATCAACTCCCAGCGAATTCCATCGGTGGAGCGGAACGCGTACAAGCCGCCCTTGCCATGACCGATTGCCTTGTACTTTGCCTCAGATGTGCATTCCGGATTCCGATCTTTGAATGGCACAAAATTGTGCTGCCCAATCCCTTTCCAGATGATGTTGTTTTCTTTCGAACCGCCAAAATCCACCAAACCCAAATCGGGCTTGATCCAATTCAGGCCGTCCTTGCTCTCCGCGTAGCAAACCACCTGATGCCCGGATGCTTCTGGGTGACTCGTCCGAAGCCCTGAGTGCGCCCCCCGGTAATACATCCGATACAGACCCTCATCACGAAATACCGTGTGGTAGTAACAGATGTTTCCCTCCCATGGCGCGTCATGGACAATCGCGACATCGCGAGCCGTCGGATGATGGAGACGACGCTCTGCGCCATTCAGTTTCTCAATCAGGAAGTCATCCACGAAGAGTTCCCGACGATTGCTCAGCTCGATCGGTTCGGCAGGGATTCCACCAATTGTGGTGAGCAGGAAAACTGAAAGGATGGATGATCGTGTATGCATCTGCGGCATTGTGAATTGACGGTGCTTCGTGGCAAGCAAACGCATTCACGATCCGAGCAAGGGCCGCCGTCATCGACCGCATCCGATCGGCATCGGTGGGGCGAAGCTCCTGCCGAGCCGATTGGTCTTTTGGTGAGCTTAGCGCCGATTGGCATGGCGAACCTTTCCTGAGACTTATCAAGAAACACAATGACACGCCCGGCTCGGCAGGAGCTTCGCCCCACCAATTCAAGATCTCTCAACTACTTCCGCGCCTCCAAGATCAATTTCAACAACTTCCCAAAATCACCGGTGCCCACGCTTCCCTCCCGCTTGAACGTATTAACACGGTGAACAATCACCAGATCCCATTGGGGAATAACCAGCAACTTGTGCCCGCGGTAGCCGTGCGCAGCGAAGGAACCGTCCGGCACCTTCACATTGGGATAGAAATTCCCATCCTTCGCCACCCACCACATGTAGCCGTATCCACCTCCCCTAGAGGTTGTAGAATAGCTGCGAGTACTTTCGATCACCCAGCCCTTGGGAATGATTTGCTCGTCCTTCCACACCCCACCTCGCGCAAACAGCAATCCAAAGCGCGCGAGATCTCGAGCACTGAGTTGAAATGGATACGCAGGATGAACGGAATTGGTACCGGTCACATAGCGCGTGTGTTTCTCCCTGACGAAGTCCTGCATCATGAGCGGCCCCGCCAAACGATCTTCAAATTCTTCAAAGATTCCGTGTCCGGATTCGTTCTCGAAAATGCTGCACACGGTGTTGAAGTCCCAGTTGTTGTAATACCAAAACGCATTCGGTTCATGGCTGCCGCGCTTTGGTCGCCGTGCAGCCATGGCCTTGGTTTCGTAAAGCGCCGGGTGATAGACACCGGAACGAGCCTTCAACAGATCACCGACCTTGGCGGTCTTTTCGAGTTCCGTCAGTGAGGGCTCGTTGTCATCGATGCCCAACTCACCGATTGGAGATGAGGTCCTGATCTTGCCCGATAGCACGTGTGGCCCGTAGAGCGCGCTCAGGATGCTCTTGCGCATCGAATGGCAGTTAAACGGACGTTTGGATTCGCCCCATTCATCGACGATTCGCCCACCCTGCACGATTATCAGCGCAGACGTGGCAAGCGTTTTGGAAAACTCCCGCGCCCTTGCCAGCCCCGCTTTGGACCAACCGGCTTTTTCCAACGAATTCCAACGGACCCATTCCTTGCCCGGAAATTGATTCGAGCCACTGTGGGAAGACTTGCGAAGGACGTCACCTACACGCCGGTCCTTGAACTCTCCTCCAAGTATTGCTGCGACACCGTTTACAAAGACGTGATGAATCCCGACCGGATACTGATGCGGATCAGAGAATGTGGCCTTATCGATGATGGTTTCCGGGTCGAACACAACCAGATCTGCAAAGTTCCCGGCCTTGATGCTGCCGCGGTCCATCAATCCCAAGCGCGCGGCCGATAGTGAAGTCATCTTGCGAATGGCCTCCTCCAGCTTCATCACTTTTTTCTCCCGAACATAGTGACCTAGTATCCGTGGAAACGATCCATACCAGCGCGGATGAGGATGCCCACTGCCCGGCTCGGTCAGACGTCCATCCGACCCGACCATGGTCAAGGGATGCGCCATGATGCGCTCCACGTCTTCGTCGCTCAGCACATGATAGATGCACGAAGCACCACCATTCTGAATCGCCTCAATCACCAGTTCGGCACCATTGGCAGAATCGGGTTTAACCCCTTTCATCATCGCCCAATCGTAAAGCGTCTTGCCTTCCAGTTCCTTGTTCCACTTCACGAGACCGAACTGAACTCGACGCAAATCGCCACCCCCGCGATCGTTGTCCAAATTGAAGATGATCTCCTTAACGATCTTCGCCCGAAGCTCCTGATCCTTAAGCCGCGCCTTGAACTTCGAGATCCCTCCCGCGCGAGCCCAGGCCGGAACCAGAACGGTGATCCCGGTGTAGGTCGCCGTGTACGGATACTGATCCATCATCACATCCACGCCCTCCTTGCGGGCAGCTTCAACCATTGCCAAAGTCCGTGTGCTCTTGCCCCACATGGGTCCGCCAATGACTTTGTGATGCGTAAGGACAATCGGAATCTTCGCCTTCTTTCCGATCTCAATTGCCTCATCGACCGATTCGATCAATCCCAGACCTTCCTCACGAAGATGCGACGTATAGAAGCCGCCTCGCCTCGCCGCGACCCGCGACAGTTCAATCACTTCATCCGTCTTCGCAAACGAACCGGGGAGGTACTTCAGTCCGGTGGAGAACCCCCAGGCGCCATCATCCATTGCCTGAGCGACGTTGGCTTTCATCTGCTCAAGCTCCTCCTCAGTCGGCGCACGATCCTCCAGGGCCATGACACCGCGACGAACGCTGTTATGCCCCACCAGCATCGCGACGTTCAGGCCAACACCCATTCGCTCCAGCTTGTCCAGGTATGGAGCGAGCGGCCACGGCGAGCTGCCATCCGGACCGCCTACAGCTGTCGTCACACCCTGACTGACCATGCTGCGTGCCCCGGGCAATCGATCAATCGGATCGATGTGCGCGTGCATGTCGACGAACCCCGGCGCAACAACCAAGCCAGAGGCATCCAGGTCAAGGTCTCCTTTTGGCAGAGACTGGCGTGAAACGGCTTCGATTCGTTTTCCACGAATCCCCACATCAGCACGAAATCCCTTCGCACCGGAACCATCGATTAGCGTGCCATTGCGAAGGACGACATCGAATTGCTGCGCTTCGGCGAAACAGAGTGTGGCGAGGGGAAGAGTAAGTGTGAGAACGTACCGGTGCATGCTTCAGATGTTATCCAATGCCCGAACCGAATTGGCAACTTCTGAACTCCAGCCCCGAACCTCGTTCCCAAGCTCCAGCTTGGGAACGCATAACCCAGAAGCTCTGCTTCTGCGAACGTCAATACGCGTTTGATCAGGCCATACGGCAAGAGACGGTTGCGAAGCAGAGCTTGGGACGGAGGGGAGATTGAACGCTATTCCTGCTTTTGATTCTTCCGCTTCTTGCCCTTGTTCCTGGACTGCTGGTTCTTCTTCTTGTTGCGGTTGCGCCCTTGGTGTTCGTAGGCCTCAATCTCGGTCTGCTGGCCCTTGTCCCCCTGAGATTTCATCCACTCATCCAGCTTGGCGCTGAGTTCAGCTTTCACCTTCGCGTACTTCGGATTGTCAGCGAGATTCTTCCACTCATACCAGTCGTCAGCAACCGCGTAGAGTTCTTCCCCTGCACGATGCCGATAGCGGTTCACTTTGTCCTTTGCGTCGTTATCCCCAGTCTCCCCCTTCTTTATCCAGGAAATGAACTCCTTGGACTTCGTGCAGGCATTTCGGAATGGAATCTCCGGCGTGAAATTACGAATGTATTTGAACCTTTCGTTCCGGACAGAACGAATCCCAAAGGTATCAGACCCGTTGATGATTCCACGCGTGGTCATGATACCATAGACATGCTCCTTGTGGGTTGTCTTCTTGCCGGTCAGCACCGGGACAAAACTCTTTCCATCCAACACCTTCGCCGGTTTTCCGCCTGCCGCATCTACAAACGTCGGCAGCATGTCAACGTATTCGATCATTGCGTCAGACACTGCCCCGGGCTTCACCTTGCCCGGCCAGCGGACGATGCACGCGCTCTGCAACCCGGTGTCGTAACAGGTCCACTTGCCGAAGGGGAATGCCGATCCCTGCTCACTGACGACCACGACCATCGTATTGTCATCCAAATCGTGTTTCTTCAACAGATCCAGGAGCCGGCCAACCTGCGAATCATAATAGGTGATCTCCGCCAGATAACGCGCCATGGCATCACGGGTCTCAGGTGTATCCACGAAATAGGGAGGCAGCTTGATCTTGTCGTCCGGATAGCGGAAGCGATCGCCCTTGTTCCAGGGCGTGTGCGGTTCATTCGAACAGGCGAAGAGGCAGAACGGCGTCTCCGATTTCGCGCACTCAGCGAACATCTTGTCGATGTACTCCATGTCCGGATTTTTCTGTCCCGAATATTCGAACGGGAAAACTGTTTTCGGTGAAATGTGAGTCTTGCCACTGAGCCCCACGCGATAGCCGAGTCTTTTCAGGTAGTGAACCACGCTCTTGGTCCCATCCTTCGCAAAGGTGTGATTCGGATAGGCGCCACTCTTCACGGGATAGAGACCGGTGTAGATGTTGTGCCGTGTCGGAGAACACATCGGTGCCGCCTGGAAACAACGCGTAAACCGCATGCCTTCCTTGGCCAGACGATTGATGTTCGGCGTGTGTGCCTGACCGCCGTAACAACCGATATCGCGATGGGTCAGGTCATCCGCGATGACAAAGAGAAAATTGGGTTTCTTGGCCGCGTGTGTATTTAGAGCGAGCGCAAGAATTGAAACAAGGAGAGCGATACGAGTCATGTGGGGCGAAGATAGGTTCCCCAACAACTTGGCCAAGCCAGAAATCTCTTTGGAGCGTCTCGGGGCGAACTCTATTTATCCGTAGGGCAGAAAGTCGCCTGGTTAAGCGAAATGCGCGATCAAGCTTGGCCTGCTGACCGCCGGTTTGCAGCGTCCGTTGGACACGTAACGCAGGTTTCCAAACCTGCTGCGTGTAGTTTGAAAGAAGCGCTCTGAGTCCCAGGTCAGAGTCCAATTGCCGACAACGCCTTGCGGATTTGGAAATACGCGATAGGGCAGGTTTGGAAGCGTTTGGAAACCTGCGCTACGATCCTGTCGCCAACCACCACTCTCCTATTGCCGTGGCACAAACTTAACCAAGCGCCGTTCCCCTTGGCGCACGGCATGCGAGGGCGTCCCGTTCAACCGCCTAATTAATCACACGGATCTCGCCTGCTTCATTCAGCGCGGCAATCAATCGTAGATTCTCCCGCTGGCAGCAGAACTGCACATCGTCTTTCAAGTCGGGCATGGAGAGCAGGCGTCTGGCATTACGCGAATACTGCATGGCACTCTCAACGTCGCGTTGCATCACCCGGTAGATTTGTCGCGCCATCTCGGCCGCATCGGAAAAATGACCGGTCACGAATTGCGCCCAGACAAATTCGCAAAGCGCGCCGGCCGCCACCATGTCTTCGTAGGCCGCTTCCTCATAGGTGCCGGCACAAACGAGAATCAAATGGCTCACTGTGTTCTGCTCGATCCAATCAGCGATCGCACGGAGATTTCCAAAGCTGGCGATAAACACATGCTTGGCACCGGTGCATGCCCGCAGTGCGCGCGTGCCATTGGTGGTCGTACTTACAATTGTCCGCCCTTTGACGACTTCCTCCGTGTATTCGCGAGGCGAATTTCCAAGGTCGAAATCCACGCCTCCACTCTGGTCGGCCAGAATACGAACGCCATCGCGTTCACCTGCGAGAAGCACGTCAGGACGTTCTTTTCGAATGGCCACAGCCTCTTCAATCGTTGCGACCGGAATGACCGCCGCAGCGCCATTTGCCAATGCGGTGTTCATCGAGGTGGTTGCGCGAAGGATGTCGAAGACAACGCAGGTGGCCTGGCTGATATCCCGATCACCCAACGCGCTAAAATCCGCCGGCGTGAAAGTCGCTTCAATTCTTGTACTCATGATTGCTCTTGTTGCCGACGCGTCCGGACGTAGTGAAACAGATACTGCTGGGCATAGCCCGCATAAGGACCGAAGTAGTTGGAGGTAAACGCCTCCAAGCGCTTCTTCGTCGGCTTGCGGCGCGGAAAGTATAGCTCTCGAAGCCCGCGATCAATCCAGACATCAATCGGAAATGCCTCCTGGAAACCGTAGGCGAACAGCAGCACGCAATCGGCCACTTTGCGCCCCACCCCGGGAAGCCGCATGAGTTCCTTGCGCGCGGAAGCGCAGTCCATCGAGGCGACCGCATCCAGGTCCACCTCTCCGTTCACAACCATCTGGGCACTTCCCAAGACGTATTTGGCGCGCCAGCCGGTCTTGCATTCGCGAAGTTGTTCTTCCGTGCATCGGGCCAACTGCTCAGCAGTGGGAAAGGCGTGTTCTTCGCCTTCCCGCGTCCGGATAACGGCACCATACCGCTCCGACATGTTCCGAACGATCTGCTTGATCTGAACGATCTGTTTGGACGCGGAACAAATGAACGAGGCCAGGCATTCCCACTTGGGCTGGCGCAATAGTCTCAAGCCTTGGCAAGCCGAGGTGGCGAATTGGAAGGCTTCGTCGTCCGGGAACGTCTCCACGATAGCCTCAATGTCCTCGTCCAGCCGCAGGTAGTCTCGCAGCCACCGCCAATCTCCAGGGTCGACGATACATTCCGCAACGATTGCGCGTCCTTGCTTCATTCGAACCCAACGCTCACCGATGATTCCACACCAGGCACCATCCCGTTCCCCCCAGCAAAAGACCTGCCCGGAATCCAGTGTGGCACCGAGGTCGTAATTCGCCACGCGGAAGCTGCGTTTGTGCAGTCGTGGCATCAGAGTTTGTTGCGGCAGATGTGGAGGTTCAGGCGGTGAAACAAGCGCCCACGATAGAAGATGTCTTTCACGCCAAGGTCCTCATGAGATTCAAACTGATCCTTGACGTGTTGCGGGAGCGGACCGTATTCGCCGTTCAACTTGAGCTTGCGCACGTAAATCGCGTTATCGCCCTTGCGATCCAGATAGGACGGCCAGAAGTAGTACTGGTTCTCGGGATGCCCTTCAACTCTCGGCGTCTGGTAGTAGACGATCGGATTATCCGGCACACCAGCGTTCGCTTCGGGAAAGTAGAAGGACATCACACTCGTGATTCCGTAGTGCGCACCGATAAGGAACACCTCTTTCCCTTCCTCCTCCTTCAACTTCAGTCGCTCGACATTTACTGCATCCGCAACACCGGACCATGCACGCACCCGGCGCAATGGGTCCAGTTTGGCGGGAACGGTTTTACCAATGAGTTTGGACGGGATATTCGTGTCATGCAGCAGGATCACGAGTGGCAGGCCGACACACAAACCTCCGACCAGCCACTTCTTCACCGCCAGCGTTCCGTCTTGAAAGCGACGATCCCAATAAATCGCCATGAAGCAAAACAGTGGAACGATGGCCGGTGCAATCCAGTTTGGATGAACTCGAGACCGAATGGTGTAGAGGAAGTAACCCATGAACAAAGGCGCGCCCATGAGGAAGAGATATTTCAACAGATCATCATCGCGATAGCGCTTCCAGAACGCGATGCCCGCCCAGATCATCGCGATGCAAAACACGGGATTTAGGAGCCCAAGTTCAGCGAGGATGAAGTCCTGCATAAAGTTGAAGGTGTAAACCCACTCACGATCCAAGCCGGCCCTGCTTCCCAAGTGCGTCACCGTGATCCAATCGTTTTGTTGGTTCCAAATCAGCACAGGCAGGCTGCTCAGCGCGAGAACAACCAATGAGAGCCATAACCCAGGACGCGCGATCTGCTTTCGGGCCTTGGGAAGAATCGCGAGCACCAACGCAATGGACACCAATTGAAACAAGGCGGTGTATTTCGCGAGAAATCCAAAGCCCATCCAGAAGCCACCCCACAACCAGGCACTTGTTGAATCTTCCTGGATCGCTTTCCAAATGCAGATCATCGCCATGGCCCACGCAGCAACGGAAAGCGAATCAATCACCATCAGGATCGAGCCCACTGCGGGAAGCGGTGTGGCAGATAGAATCACCATCAGCCAGAACCCGGCACGCGCGTATCCGTGGCGGTGAAAGAATCGAAGCAGGCAGAGTCCGAGGAGCAGCGAGATGACCGGTGAGAAGAAGCGCACTCCAAACGCATTGTCGCCCCACAGACCTGTCCCAAGTGCCTGCGTGTAGGCAATCAACGGTGGCTTGCTGAAATAAGAAAGCGCCAAGTGCTGCGACCACTGCCATTGGTAGGCTTCGTCCTCGCTCAGTTCGATCTTGCCCGCGGAAATGTAATACAAACGAAAGATCACCAGCACAACCAACAAGAGGTATCCGGATCGCAGCCAATGCAGATCGACCAATTCTCGAGTTGATTCAATCTTGCTCTCCTCCACGCGTTCCGGAGACATCAAGTCCGGCAGTCTTCGCCACCACAGCGGAAACCATCTCTGCCCTCCCCAATTCCACAACTCCTTCGCCAGCCAGACGAACATCAACGCGTATCCAGCGCCCATGACCGACCCCATCAGTGTGTCCGACGGATAATGCACGCCGTTGTAAACCCGTGAGTATGCAATTCCAAATGCCAGCGGCAGCATGAACTTCCACGAGTTGCGGAAGTAAACGAGCAAGACCATCGACACCGCAAAGGCATTGGCCGAGTGCGCGGAAGGAAAAGAATAACTCCCCGTTCTGCCCACGAGTGTGATCGCCGTTTCGATATCATTGAACGGCCTCGGTCGCTGAACAACCTTTCGCAGCGAGTTGATGATCCAACCGTCACCGATACCCACCACGATCAGGCAGAACAGGACACAAAGAACTCCGCGTGCCTTGTATTTCCAGATAATCCAAATTGCAGCGCAGACGACGAAGGGCACGAACAGTTTGTTGCCGCTGAGAAACGGCATCAGCCAATCGAAGACCGGATTGCTTAGTGTCTGATTGCCGAAGTTGAACAGCGCCCGATCAATTGATTGGAGGAAATCCATCGTTCAGCGAGTAGGATGGGCAACCTGCCCGTCCAGTTGCGTGTGACGCGCCGTGGGTGGAGCGGATGGAACCACGCGTGTTCGGCCGGATAGCAGCTCAGTCTGGCAATCGAAGTTTTGGGCATTGGAACACATGCGCGCGGACGAACCGGACGCGCGTGTGGAAAACCACGCCGGACTTCGACTGACAGTCGAAGCTACAGTAACGCGCCTATGAAATTCCAGGACCACTCTTCCAAACGAGGCGTTCTCCCTCTCCCCTCTCCCAGCGGGAGAGGGTTGGGGTGCGGGAGAAAACTCGTTGGTCCGGTCAGCATTCATTCTTCCGGTAGACAATCGCATACGATAACCGCCTTATACGCCAACTCAGTAAGACAAAATCGACTTCACCGGAAATTCACCCAACCGCTCGCTGCCATTCAGGAAAGCCAGTTCGATCAGGAATCGAATCTCCCTGATGTCAGCGTGGATCTTACGAAGCAGCTTGGCCGCGGCAGTGGCCGTTCCACCTGTCGCGAGCAGATCATCGACCAACAAGACCCGGTCGCCAGGTTTCACGGCGTCGATATGGATCGCAACGGTGTTCGAACCGTACTCGAGGTCGTAGCTCTCTTCGTGCGTCTTGTAGGGAAGCTTGCCCTTCTTGCGGATCGGCACGAACCCGGCGTTCAACTTGAGCGCGACCCCGGTGGCAAAGATAAATCCGCGGGCGTCGATACCAACAACGGCATCAATATCGCCCGGCTGAAACCCGTCGGCGAGCAGATCGATGCTTCCCTCCAGCAGTCCCGGATTGGCAAGCACAGGAGAAATGTCCTTAAACAAAACGCCGGGCTTGGGAAAGTCCGGCACGTCGCGAATGGCGTTGGAAATATCTTCGGCGGTTACGCTCATGCGGGCGACATTAGTTCTTCACCCGCTCGATTTTTTCAATCTTTTTGCGCAGCTTGCTCAAGGCGATGTTCTGGATCTGGCGCACTCGTTCGCGGGTCACGCCAAACTTGTGGCCCACCTCTTCGAGCGTCTTTTCGTTTCCGCCGTCGAGTCCGAAGCGATAATTGAGAATGGTCGCCTCGCGTTCCGGGAGGGTCTTCACCAGGTCCTGAAGCGTGTTGCCGACCGTCTTCTCCTCCAACATCTCGTACGGCGTCTCAGCGTTTTCGTCCTCGATGATTTCACCAAAGCTGTTGGATTCTGAATCGTCTCCGATCGGCGCGTCGAGCGAGGCCGGACGAATTGCCGCTGTGCGCATCTGGGCGACGCGAGCCGCTGGGATTTCCATCTCTTCACCGATCTCTTCATCGGTCGGTTCGCGTCCGAATTGTTCCTGAAGCTGCATCGACACCCGACGCATCTTGGCGATCTTGTCCACAAAATGAACCGGAAGCCGGATGGTCTTCGACTGGTTTGCCAGAGCGCGCTTGATGCACTGCTTGATCCACCAGGCTGCATAGGTTGAAAGCTTGCCGCCTTTGGCAGGGTCAAAACGCTCGACGGCCTTCATGAGACCGATATTGCCCTCGTTGATGAGGTCGAGCAGAGGGAGGCCGAGCCAGTCATAATCGTGGGCGATCTTCACAACCAGGCGGAGATTGGCCTTGATCATCTTTTCGCGCGCTTCCTTGTCACCCGCTTGAATCAGCGCAGCGAGGTCGATCTCTTCCTGAATGGTCAGGAGCGGCACTTTGCCGATCTCGCGAAGATAGAGGCGAATGGCCGACTCGCCATCGTAACGCTGGCGCTCTTCCTTCGGTTCGTTTGGGAGCTCACGTGGAACGGCAACCTTCTCGGTTTCCTTCGCAGCCTCCTTATCCAATTCCGCGGTTTCCTTTTCCATCTCCGCCAGTTGTTCTGGGGTGGGCTCGGATCGGGGGACGAACTGGGTATCCTGGGTGGAAGACGCCTTCGGCTGTTCTTCAACGTTCTGTTTATTGGCATCTTCTTCCACTGCTGCTGCGTCTGCGCCGTTCGATTTAGTTGGTTTAACCGGCTTCTTCACGCAAGAGGGTTTCGCATCGGAGCCACGGGTTGTCTCGGTTTTACGTGTCCGCCCAGCGCCCCGATTGCCGCCAGCCAGATCATGTGTTTCAACAATCATTTTTTGCCTTCCAGCGAGCAAGCATATTTCGCCGAGCCCGTACAACGGTTCTTCACGCAAGCCTTGAGTCGGATTCACACCACGGAACTCTAACAACGGCGGCTTCCGATGGTTTCAGGCAATGCTTGCTTGATTTGCCCAGCCAAGCGGAACGCGTGCCAGCTCCGAAATCCCCGCTATCAGGCATTTAATGGAGATGCACGCGGAACGAACACGCGAGTGCGTGAAGTATTGGCACATCGTACGCACACGTGTCTCTTTGATGTCACAGGTAGGACTTGTCTCGCAAAATGCCCTCATGAGACAAACGTCCGTGCAACGGTACTATCCCATATTCCTGACCTTGGCAGTGGGAGCCATCATGCAGGGATGCCAGTCTTCGAAATGGGAACGAGGGAGAATGTCACACCTCCCGGTGAACAACAGCTCGACACCCACACAACGGGCGCCCGCCAAACGCAAAGTGCCCGCGGCTCCCACGCGAAAAACCGTCCTTCAACCAAACCGCCCACTTCCGGCCAATGACACCACCCCGACCAGCAAGAACGAGTGGGTGCCATTGCATTACTGGGCTTCCAGTCAGAATCTCGGCAGCCTGCGCCGGGTCTCAAAGGAACAGTTTCATCTCGTCACGCGCTGGGGTGTGTTCGGGCTCGCGGCCAAGAGCCGCCACGCAAACTTCAACGGTTCACGATTCTATCTGGGCTATCCCCTGCTATTGACCAATGGCTTGCCATACGTCCACATGCTCGACGCCGAAAAGAACTTCCGGCCAATGATCGGCTGGACCGAACGCGTCCCTCGCAAGCGTGGAGTGATCTGCATCGATCCCGGACACGGCGGTGACAATCGTGGAACGAAGAGCATTCTCGGGAACCACTTTGAGAAGCAGTATTCGTTGGATTGGGCGGTCCGGTTGAAGCCCGAACTGGAGAAGCGTGGATGGACCGTCGTGATGACACGCAAACATGACAAGACGGTGTCCCTGACCGATCGGGTGAAGTTCGCGGACAAATACGCTGCGGATGTGTTCATCAGTCTGCATTTCAATGCATCCGGTAAAGGGGCAGCTGGATTGGAAACGTATTGCACAACACCTCGCGGCATGCCTTCAACACTCACGCGGAACTATGCTGATCCGAGGAGGGTCATCCTGCCGAACAATCAACACGATTATCGGAACATGCAGCTTGCCGCACGGGTGCACCATTCACTGCTGCGAAACGTAGGCATGGCGGATCGGGGCATTAGAAGAGCGCGGTTCATGAGCGTGCTGGTGAAGCAGAAGCGCCCGGCGATATTGATTGAGGGTGGATTCCTCTCGGATCCGAAGGAAGCCAAGCTGGTGGCGTCAGCGGCTTATCGCCAGCGGTTGGCTGAGGCGGTTGCTGCTGCGCTGAATTAGGCTTAAACCATCTGCTCGTTATGGCTCGGCCAGGAGACCGGCCACAGCAGAACGGCGCGAGTTCCCCATCAAACAATTTGCTTGATCACGTCCGCACCCTCAAAGCCCGTCAGCCGGAAATCCAATCCCTGGAAGCGGTAGGTCAGGTCTTCGTGATGGAAGCCAAATTGATTGAGGATGGTCGCATGCAAATCGTGCGGGGTGACCGGGTCCTTGGTGACACCCCAGCCCATTTCATCGGTTTCACCGACGATCTGACCGCCTTTGATTCCACCACCGGCCGCCCAGACGGTAAATGCGTAAGGATGATGATCCCGACCGGTCACGCCACTTCGTGTGGTGCGATTTTCGCCCAGCGGCGTGCGGCCGAATTCGGAAGCCCAGACAACCATCGTTTCCTCCAGCATGCCGCGCATCTTCAAGTCCAAGATCAGGGCCGCGATCGGCTGGTCGCACATGCCCGCACAAAAAGGCAGTTCCTTGTTGATGTTGCTGTGATGATCCCAGGAAGCGTGAAGCACATTCACGAAACGCGTGCCGCGTTCAATCAATCTCCGAGCCAAGAGGCAATTTCGAGCAAAGGTCTCGTAAGTTCCCGCTCCGCCCCCGCGATTCCTCAGGTTCGGGGTCGTGCGATTGAGCCCGTAGGCTTCCTTGGTGGTTTCGGATTCGCCCGACAGGTCCATCAGTTCCGGAGCCGATGCCTGCATGCGTCCCGCAAGTTCGTAAGCAGCGATGCGCGACGAAATCTCCGGATCGGCGACGTGCTTGTAACGAAGCTTGTTCAGATCGCCAATCGCATCCAGGCCGAGGTGCTGCATCTCCTTCGTGAATCCGGGGGGATTGGAAAGATTGAGCACGGGATCGCCGGAGTTGCGAAACAACACACCTGCATAGCTGGTCGGAAGGAAACCGCTGGACCACTGGCTCGATCCACCACTCGACCCACGGCCCGCCGTGAGCACGACGTATCCGGGAAGATCTTCCGATTCGCTGCCCAAGCCGTAGTTCAACCAGGAACCAAAAGTGGGGCGGCCAAACAAGGCCGAACCGCTGTTCATCATCAACTGTCCGGGATGATGATTGAATTGCGTCGTATGCATCCCACGCAACCAGGCAATCTCATCGGCCACTCCACCGAGATGAGGCAGGAGATCGCTGAGTTCCATGCCGCATTGGCCATACTTGGTGAACTTGCGCGGCGAGCCCATCAGGCGAACGCCTTCCTTCTTGATGAAGGCAAAGCGAACCTTTTCGAGCATGTCCTCCGGCAACGGTTTCCCGTCCATCTCATTGAGCTTGGGTTTGGGATCGAAGAGATCGACGTGGCTCGGTGCGCCTTCGAAATAGATGAGGATACAGTTCTTCGCCTTGGGCGTGAAATGTGGTTGCTTGGGCGCCAACGGATCATTGCGACGCCCCGCCTGGGCGCTGGGCGCGATTAGGCCGTCTCTGGACAACAGGTCAGCCAGGGCAATCGTACCCAAGCCGGTGGTCGCGAAGAAATCGCGACGAGTGAGGTCAATGGTTTCCCGGGGGGAGAGTTCAGGATTCATGGCTACTCGCGGGTAATAAATTCATCGAGGTTCAACATAACGCGGCTCAGCGCAACGAGGGTGGCGCGCTCGGCCAGCCCTTTTTCATCGGGCTTGACGCCTAGAGAGGCGGCCGCAAGTTCAGGATCGGCTTTCGCCAGCTTCAGGTGCCGGTCAAACATCTGGGTAAGCCGATTCATTTCCGCCTTAGACGGATCACGCGCCGTGCAAAGTTTAAATCCGTGACGGATCTTTGAAACATGATCGGACGAGGCGATTTCGGAATCGATGCGTTTACCCAAGGCCTGCGCGCATTCAAAAAACACCGGATCGTTCAGCAGCGTGAGCGCCTGGAGTGGAGTGTTGGAACGCTCTCGTCGCGTGCAGGTGGCCGTCGAGTCGGGAGCGTCGAACGTCATCAGCATCGGATACGGAACAGAACGGCGAAAGAAGATGTAGAGTCCGCGCCGATACTTGTCGTCGCCTTTGCTTTCAGGCCACCTCACGCTGTTGGCGTATCCCAGCGCGGCAATGTCCTTGGGCAATCTTGGATAAATACTCGGTCCGCCCACCTTGCGTGCGAGCAACCCGCTGGCAGCCAAATAGGAATCGCGCACAACTTCCGCCGACAGACGGATGCGGCTCTGTCGGGCCAGGTAAATGTTCTGTGGATCTCTTTCCAGCAGCTCCGGGCGCTGATGGGAACTCTGTTGATAGGCCTTGGAGGTAACAATCGTCTTGATCAATGCCTTACGACTCCAGCCGAGCCGGGGATACTCTGTGGCCAGCCAATCGAGAAGTTCGGGGTGGGATGGCTCTTCACCACGCGTGCCGAAATCGTCGACGGTATTCACCAGCCCGCGACCAAACAGGTGTTTCCAGATGTGGTTCACGGAAACGCGAGCCGTGAGCGGATTTTCTGGTGAGAACAACCAACGACCAAGGTCCAGCCGGTCCGGTCTTTCCCCACGAGGACGGATCGGATTCAAGACTGCCGGCGTCAACGGATGCACCATGTCGCCCCGGTCCATGAAATTTCCACGCTTGTGCACGCGCGTCTCGCGTCCCTTCGGTTCCTTCGCGATCGCTGCGGCAATGGTCGGGGGATACTTGGGTTTCTTCGCGGTCTGAGCGGCAATATTCAGGTTCAAGGCTTTGTAGTCCTTGTCGACATTGTCGCGGTAATAGGCGAACAACTGCTTCCGATCCTGCGCCGTCCGCTTGGCTGTCGGTTTTGCGAGCGCGAGCGCGATTCCATCGTCCAGCCGAATCGCGGGAAACGGGGCTAGAGATTCAGTTACGGAGATACGGAATCGTTGAAGAAGGTAGGTGGTCTTGTATTTGTGCTCCAAGGTGAAGCGAAGCGTTGCGCCTTCGGGAACACTCACCGATTTGCTCGTCTCGAAGGTTGCAACGTGATCCTCGTTCTTCTTCGGCGAAACGGCCCATCCCGTGCTGGTCTTGCCAAGGATGCTGGATTTCACATCGAAGTTCTTCTGCGAGAAATCCGCCTTGGGATTCTTGAGCGTCACCTTCTGGGATTTGCCGTCCTTTCCGACGATCTCCAATGCAAAGCGGGTGAGAACGAAATTGCCGTCCGATGACCGCCCCGGTCCTTTCTTGGCGTCCGGATCATCAATGGCTTCCAAGCGAATGCCGTTGATTGTCTTGGCACTAGTCGTGGCTTCGAAGGTGTAGGTATCCGCTCCAGGATTCTTGCCGGATGAGATCACCACGTTCCCATCGGAGTTCTTCAAGGTCGCCCCACCTGCAGACTTCAATTTGGCAGGTTCCAGAATCTGCCAACGAACATTGGGGGCAGTCGCGGTCTTGTTCCATTTCTCGAACGCGGGCTGCAGTTTCTCCTTGGTGTAGGCATCCAATGCTGTCTGGCGCGATTTCAGCTCCTTGTCCCATTTGGCCAGCGCAGCATTGTATTTGGCCAACTCTTCCTTTTGCGGAGCAGGAACGTTGCGTTCAGAGGCATCGTTGAAGAACGCGAAGAGCTGATAGAACTCACGCTGCGTGAAGGGGTCGTATTTGTGGGAGTGGCACTCCGCGCAGCCCATGGTGATCCCCAACCACGTCGTTGCCGTGGTGCTCACCCGATCGACGACGGCTTTGCAGCGAAACTCTTCCTGGTCCGTGCCGCCTTCGGTGTTGGTCAAAGTCTGGCGATGAAAGCCGGTGGCAATCTTCTGGTTCAAGGTCGCATCGGGAAGCAAATCACCGGCGAGTTGTTGAATACTGAATTCATCAAAAGGCATGTCCGCGTTGATCGCGTTGATCACCCAATCGCGGAAGACGTAGGCGTAGGGCCGCGCGCGGTCCTTTTCATAGCCGTCGCTGTCTGCATAACGGGCCTGGTCCAGCCAGTGCCTTCCCCAGCGCTCACCGAAGTGTTTTGAAGCCAGCAATCGATCGACGACCTTCTCATAGGCCTCAGCGGAGTTGTCGTTCAGAAATGTATCAACTTCCTCCGGAGTGGGCGGCAGTCCAATCAAGTCCAGTGAAAGTCGGCGGATCAGTGTCGATCGATCCGCGCGTGGGGAGGAGTTCAGTGCTTTCTCCTTCAGTTTGCGCCAGATGAACTGATCGATCGGGTGTCGGGAGTACGAGTTGATATGAACGGGCGCCTTGGGCCGAACGGCTTTCTGGAACGCCCAGTGATCCGATCTCACTACCGCAACCTTCCCGGTTTCGGGCCACTTGGCTCCGTCGTCGATCCACTTTCGAATCATCGCAATCTGAACTGTGGTCAGTGGGTCGCCTTTTGGAGGCATGACCTCTTCCTCAAGACCGGCGATGAGATGCACCATCTTGCTGCCAGCACTGTTCTTCGGGAGAATCACCTTTCCGTCATCGCCCCCTGCGAGAGCGAGTGGTCCCACATCCAGGCGCAAACCGCCTTTCTGTTTTTCCGCACCGTGACAGTTGAGACAGTGACTTGCGAAGATCGGTTCGATGTCGCGATTGAAGTCGACGCTTCCCGTGTGAGGTGGGGGCAGCTTGGCTGCGGTCAATGTTCCCGTGAGTGACAGACAGGCGATGAAAATCAAATTCTTATATCTCATCCGGCAATAGGTGTTCGACATCGACAACGGTTTGGCATTCAACTGAATACTATGCATGCGCAGTTGCCAAGAGCGCAACGTAGGAAGTGCCCCTTGACAGGATTGATTGACTTTCTCAGGACCTTACGCGGCCTCGGGTTGAGCCACTTCATTTCTTCTTCACCCGTGGCTTCGGATCGATTGACTCAGGCCTGAAGGCAGCCAGATCTGGCTTTGGAGTCTTCACGCCCGCCTTCGGCACGTCCAACCCGGCAGTCCAGACGATGCCGTTCATGATGAACTTCCGTAATTCGTCCCGTTCCCAGTTACGATAGAAGTGCGGCATGGTGACACCCATCCCACGCCCACCATCCTTCCGGTCAATTCCCCAGGCGATGATCTCGGTGCGGGGATCGGTCGGCGGATACTGTGCGGTTGCCAGTGAATAGACGCCCGGCGCGAGTCCTTTCAGACCGAAGTAGTTCCTGGTATAAGGTTCGTCCCGCAGCTTGAAGGTCTCCCATCCGCGCATGACCGGATGCCCCGTCTTCCCCTTTTTGATCGTGGCGTCGAATATCCGGGCCTTCGATTGATGATGCTTGCAGCGCGTTGCAAAGTAACCGCCCGTCCAGTGAAGCAGAGGATGATCACCTGCCTCAGTGACGTCCCTGGCACCAAGCCCCGTCGCGTAGTGAACGCAAACGATGCCACAGCCGCGCTTCATCATCTTGGCAAGAGCATCCATGATCACGTCCGAACCGGGGAGGCGTTCGCCCGGAAATTGATCACCGATGAACACCACAGTTGAGGCGGATCGGTGGATCGGTGGATCGCTTGGCCATTCATAGTACACCTCGGCATCGATTCCTTTCACGTTGATCGCGTTCTCCAGGCAATTAGCCATGAGACGCGCGCCCGCCTGGACCTCATGCGAACCTGGTGCGTGATTACTTGGGCCGACCACAATCATGATGTCAGTCGCGCTGCACAGATTCGTCGTGAGAATGAGAAGGCACAAGAGAGGCAATCGGATCATGTGGAAATCCTGAATCGCAATTACTTTGCTGACCAGTGTGAATTCCGCACCACATATGTGATTAAGAGCGGTGGCTGCTGAGGACGACCCCGTTTTTGTCAGAAATCAGATCAAACGTTTTTTGATGCGTTCTCCCTCACCCCCGCCCACTCCCGCTGGGAGAGGAATTGAGGGTAAGGGAGAAGACATACGATTTCAGATGAAGCATCTCTTGCTATTCCACCACTTCGAATCACGCACCTGCGCCATCGCGCACTTGGAATTTTCGGTATTTCCGACACTCTCCCACATAACCCCGGCCGAGATTATCATGCCGAAGCGATTTCCGACCTTCCTCTTCCTGCTTGTCGTAAGCGGCCACTTGCAGTCCGCCGAACTGCTTGATTTTGCGAATGGGAAGAAGCCAAACCACACCGGCTACGGACGACGCACGGAATGGTCGCTGGTCCGGCATCGGATGTTCAAGGATCGTGTGCTCAAGGTGAAGCTCACGGCCGGGGATTCATTCGGTATGAATCGCTCGGGTATTCTCGACTGGACTCCCTATGGCGCGGTGGAGTTCAAGGTGTTCAACCCCTCAGGTGCTCCCGTGGACCTGCAATTCGTGCTTCGCCATTCCGGATCTATGGACAACGAATCACGAGTCACTTATCCGATGAAGATCCAACCCGGCGTGCACGCGATCAAAATCAAGCTGGAGGACCTGAAACGGGCCGATGGGGCAAGACCGGGATTCCGCTATATCAATCACTGGTTTGTTCGTTCGATACACAGCACACCCAATCTGTATTTCAACTCCTTTCATCTCACCGGCGAAGCGCCAATCCAGATAGTTCGTGAGCAATCGGCGCGGTCGAAACGGATTCGTCCGATTCAAAAAGCGGAAGTGCCTTCCTCGATCGACTGCTTCACACCGGAAGCGGATCGCATACTGGCAGCGCTCGAGGTCTTCCCTGCAGACAATCCCTGGAACACCCCGGTGGACCAGTGGCCCGTACATCCGGAATCCCGGCAGATCATTTCCTCCATCGGTGTTACCAAATCATTGCAGGTGAAGCGTCATCTGAACTTTGTGTTTGTGCCCGTTCATCAGGCACGCATTGATGTGCAGCTGGGAACACATGCTCATCAATCGGACATCATGCCGATTCCTGTTCCCCAGGTTGCGCTCGTCGAAGGTTGGCCCGCGCCGGGGCAATCAATGGGATCGCGATCCAAATTGGGCAGCCAGCTGAACCAACCGCCAAGCGGTGGACCCAGGCGATCCATAATCATTGACCCGGTGAAGCGACTTCTCTGGGAATTGCAGGGGATTCGAAAAACGGCCAACGGGTGGGCGGCAGAGCAGGCGTCCTTCTTCGATTTGAAACAAAATCGTCATCGAAAAGAAGGGTGGCGATCAGCAGATGCGGCTGGCCTCCCGTTGTTTCCCGGCGTGGTTCGTTACGATGAGATGCACCGTGGCATGATTGAACACGCCATGCGGTTCACGGTGAAAAACGTGCGTTCGACACACGTCCTCCCCGCGCGAACGTCACCGGGCAATGACGATCGTCCCAGCCTTCCACGAATGGGCGAACGCCTGCGACTGCGTGGCGATTTCAAGACCGAGTTCTTCTCCGCCCCGGTGGCGGCCATTCTCGATGGTTTGAAGAAATACGGAATGATCGTTGCCGAAGTCGGAGAGGACTGGACCTTCTCAGCAACCACGGATCGGCGCATCGTTGCAATTGAGGAAGAGCTCTCCCAAGTGACGGGAATAGATTTTGAGGTGGTGACGGAGCCGGTAAGGAAACCGCTAATTGACGCTAATAAACGCTGATGACCTTAGACCTGTCGTGTCACTTGCGTTCGGAGCGTTAGTGTGATTGGCGTCTATTGGCGGTAACCAAGTCCGTCCAACTACGGCCGGGTGATAAACTCGTGAAGGTTCATCACGACCCGGGTAACTGAGGTCCACGCAGCCAGTTCCAACCGGTCCAGTGCCAGATCGGGCTTGGTTTCTCCCACCTTGAGAATGTGCTCGATCGCGGCAGCGTCGTTCTCCAGTTGAGACCGATGACTTCGGAATAAAGTGCGGGCCAGTTCGATTTCATATGACTTGGGGTTTCTCGCCAGGGCAGTCCGCCAAATGAACTCGATCCGTTTGTTGGTGTCTGCGGCCGCTTCGCGCAATACACGCTCGGCGAAGTTTCTTGCGGCCTCCACATACGCGGTATCGTTCAACAACACGAGCGCCTGTTGCGGGGTGTTGCTGCGAACGCGTTCCACGACGCACTCATCCCGAGCGGGAGCTCCGAAGGCGAGCAAGCTGGGATGCAGGAACGATCGGCACCAATACGTGTAGAGCCCACGCCGATAGATGCTGCCCTGCTCCTTCGCGATCTCGCGTGGAAACTCTGAATTCATGTGAATCCAATAACCCTCGGGCTGGTAGGGCAATGCACTGAAACCACCAAATCGCTCGTCAAGCAAGCCACCGACCATCAGGGCGTTGTCCCGGATGAGTTCGGCCATCAACACGAATCGGTTCTGATGCGAGAGCAGGCGATTGTCCGGGTCTATCTCGATCGGGAAATTGGCAGCGCGTGCTGAAGAGCAGAGATACGTCTCCGAGGTGACGATGCGTTTGAAAAGTCGTTTCACGTTCCAGCCGCTGTCGACGAAGTCCGTGGCCAGCCAGTCCAGCAGTTCAGGGTGGGAGGGGTATTCCCCCTGCCGTCCAAAGTCATCCGGAGTGCCCACGATTCCTTCGCCGAACAATAGCATCCACACGCGATTGACAAAAACGCGCGCCACCAGGGGGTTGTCCGGCCCCGTCAACCAGCGCGCGAGATCCAGACGATTTGGTGCCTCATCGGAGAGTTTCCCAAGGACTGCGGGAATCATCGCGGCAAGCGGTGGCCCGGTCGGCACCTGCCAGTTGCCACGTTCGAGCATCCGCACCTCGCGCGGCATCACGGACTTGGTGACCAGCGTCTTCCTCGAAGCATCAAGGATTCTTTTGCGCGCAGATTTTTCCTCTTTGATCTGATCCTGAACCGAGATGTCCGGAGCGTAGTCCGCCTGGTTCTTCAACCAATTGCTATAGAAATCCTGGAGCTTCGTGCGTTCATCTCCGCTGCGCTCAGCGCGAGAGATCTTGAGAGCCTGCCGGACTTTTTCGGGAACACCACGGTAACCCAGTTTTCGGATTTGAGCCTCCCAGGTATCGAGCGTGGCATCGTTGAATCGTTTTCTATTCAGGTAAAAATATCGGACGGTCAGGTTCTGTTCGACCGATCGATTCGCAAGGGGACGTTTCAAAAGATCGGCAATGGGTTCGGGCAACCCCTTGAAGTCCGCAGCTCTCACAATGCGCAGCCACTCTGAATAATTCCGTGCCGGTGCTCCCTTCAATCGTGCCTCCAATTTCGGAATGGATTTATTGAGACTCGCAAGCTGGATCGCGTCTCTCGGCCCTGGCAGAGGTTCTGCCGACAAGAGACCGGTGGCATTCTCTTCCACGTCTGAAAAGAACACTGCCAGCGAATAGAAGTCTTGCTGGGTGAGAGGATCATATTTGTGATCATGGCATTCCGCGCAGCCCATCGTGAGACCGAGCCAGACCGAAGAGACATTTCGTACGCGATCCGCGGCATATCGGGCAAAGAACTCCGCTGGCTGCCCGGCGTCTGTCTGAAATGTCCTCAACAATCGATTATATCCACTGCCAACCTGGGTTCGTTGTGTGGCGTCGGGCAGGAGATCACCGGCGAGTTGCTCGGCCGTGAAGCGGTCAAAGGACACATTGTTGTTGAACGCATCAACCACATAGTCGCGATACGGCGTGATGGGTTGATGTTCGTCCGGGGAAAAGCCCCGTGTATCTGCATAGCGGACCAGGTCCAGCCAATAGATTGCCATTCGTTCGCCAAAGTGAGGTGAGGCAAGCAGGCGGTCGGCCAGCATGGAAACAGCTTCTTCCGAGCCTAATAGACTCCAGTCCGCTGCGAAATGTTCCTGCTCCGACAAAGATGGCGGCAATCCGATAATATCCAGCGACATGCGACGAAGTATCTCAGAAGCAGAAGCGCGCAGAGCCGGCGCAATGCCCTTGGCCAGCAGTCTTTTCCGCACAAAACCATCTACCGGATTTGTGGTTCGTGAATCCTCTGGCGTCACTCGTCCAGAAGGCGGAAGAAATGCCCAGTGCTTCTCGTAACTGGCTCCTTGGCGAATCCAGTTGCGGAACACATCCACCTCGGCAGCTGTCAGATACTTTTCTTCGTCGGGCGGCATGCGCTCATCTTCGTCGTGATTCGTCACGCGCTGAATGAGCGGGCTGCTGTCGGGATCGCCTGGAATGATCGCGGCGCGCCGATGGCCAGAAGCCTGAGTGGCAGCAGTTCGTAGATCGAGGCGGAGATCGGCTTTGCGGTGGTTCTCGGCCGGACCGTGGCAGGCAAAGCAGCGATCAGAGAGAAGCGGCCGGACGTCGCGATTGAAATCAACGTCGGCAGCGCCCGCCACAATCGCTTGTGCGGCGATGAGCGCCAAAAAGAGCTGTCGATGCCATTTCACAACGGTGCAACCGGATTCGTATCAGAACCCACGACAATACTCGGAGTGTTGTGAATGAGCAATGTTCCCTGCGAAGCAGCCAACTGTCTAACGACCAATCAAACGCAATCCAGCCGGGCTGATATTGGTGCCAATCGTGAACTCCCTCAGATTCGTCAGTCCCGCCAGATTCGTCATGTAGGCGTCGGACATCGAAGTGTCATGAATGTCCAAAGCAGTGAGCCAGTGCATCGTTCCAATGTACCGGGACAGACTCGGATCAAACTTCGTCCCGCTCAGTTTCAATTCGCGAATCTGTGAGAGCGACTGGATCAATTCGAGTTCTTCTTCACCGAGCTTCGCCCAGCTGATGGACAAGGAGTGGAGCCGTGGAAACGCGCGAAGTTCCTTCAGGGTTTCCGAGGTGACCTCGTAATGGAACTCGACCTTTTGAATTCGTCCCGCGGAGGCAATCGTGTTCCAGCTGTCCGGTGGAATCTCATCGGTGAGCACCAAGGTGTCCAAAAATGCCGGTGCGAGCATCGTCTTCAGATGGCTTGCTGCAATCGCGTTCGTGCCGGTCAATTCCAACGTGGTGGGCACGGGAGGAAAGAAGCTTTGCAACAGGCGCCAGGTAGCCTGGTGTCCCGATGTCCGGACCCAATTCTTCAACGCGCCGATCGTTTCGCTGCGTTCGGCAGCAACGAACCTGCCACCATTCTTGCGCGCGACTTCCCCCGCCTTTGCCGCAATCTTGAAATGGTGAACGGTCGACAGCAGGTAGATGCAGATCGCCCCAAGCACGATCAGGATCACAATCGTATAGAACCAGTCCGCGATGGTGCTGCTTTGGGATTCCTTGCTCTTCTCCGTCTCGTCCACGTTGGAAGAGTCAGACGCTGACCAACGCCTGTCTAGTGAATTGGGGCATTCGATCCGCGACACGTCGTTGTCGTAATGATTTCGTAATGTGGAAGTGGCAAGATTGATTTCGACCCAACTGAGAATTACAAACCGTTTAAGAAAATCATGAAAATCAAACTCCTATTCGTATTCGCAATCGCCGGTCTCTTTCTGGTCGCCGATACTCAGGCACAAGGATTTCGCAAAGGCAGCAAGGGCGGCAAAGGTGGGGAAGGCGGTTTCCAACGCCGAGGTGGACAAGGCGGGCGTCCCAGCATGATGAGTTTCATGCCTGTGCTCGTCGCACTCGATGCTGACAAGGACGGAAAGATATCCGCCGAGGAAATTGAGAATGCAGCTGCCGCGTTGAAAAAGCTGGACAAGAACAAGGATGGCGAACTCACCGAAGACGAAGTGCGCCCGAGCTTCGGCAGGGGCGGTCCCGGTGGCGGTCGCCCCGGCATGCAGGGCCGGGGTAACCGGGGTCCCGGTGGCTTTCAGGGTCGCGAAGGAAAGAAGCGTCCAGGCAGTTCTTCAAGCCAGGGCACACGCCAACCCAAACGTCCGGATTTCGAAAACTGATTTGCTCACACATCACTGCTCCGGGGCGACGAGAATTCGTCGCCCCTTTTTTTGTGTTCAACCCAATTGCGTTGAACACGTTGCCAAGGTCATGCTGGAAAAATCCCCGCCTATCATTAAGAGTCGCCTTCGATGCGTCTTCCTCACCTCTGGATCGTGCTGATCATCCTGAACACTGCATCGATTGCGATGAGTGCTCCGGTCGTGGGGGGCCTGACCGGTAACGGGGCGAATAATGAACGCCTAAGGGGATTGACACTTCTGTCCGAATTGAATTGCACGGCCTGCCACGAGACCAATCTCGATCTTCCACTGCGCAAACGTGGGCCGGAGCTGGATCTGTTGGGAGAGCGCTTCGTCTTGGATCACATCCTCAAGTTTGTCACCAGCCCGCACGACGTGAAGCCGGGCACGGTGATGCCTGACGTTCTGGGTCACTTGTCGGAACAACGCAAACTTGAGGTGGTCAGTGCGATCATGGGGCACCTGGTCGGCCAACCGAATCACACAACCACTCGCAGAAAGATCGAACGAGGAGATCCCCGGGAGGGTGAAAAACTGTTTGGAACCATAGGGTGCATCGCCTGCCACCGTGCGGCAACAGACGATGAAGGCGTCCCTCTGGGTTCCCCCGGTCAACATCGTAGACTGGTTGAGTTTCTGAAGAACCCGCTTCGTCATCGCCCGAGCGGGCGGATGCCGGACATGGGCCTGACTCACTTTGAAGCAGTCGACCTGGCCGCGTATCTACGGCGCCGAGATCGCACGCCCGGGCGCATGATTATTCTGGAACGAGCTCCCGCGGAGATTGGGCGCAAATACTTTTCTGTGTTTGGTTGTGTTCAATGTCACAATCGACCAGATGCCGATCGAAAATCTTACGCGCCTTTGAGCGAACTGCGTGTCGACCAAGGCTGTCTGTCCGGTAAACGCGGTGCGTGGCCGCAGTACGAACTAAGCCAATCGCAGACAGCCGAACTGAAGACGGCACTCGAACTGCACTCGAAGCCACTCACCGAAACGCAGGAAATCGATCTCCGCCTGACGCAATTGAACTGCCTTGCATGTCATCAACGTGGAGAAATTGGCGGGCCCAGCGACGCAAAGAATCCACACTTCACCGGCAACGATTCGAACCTTGGCGACCAGGGACGCATCCCTCCCCCGCTCACCGGCGCAGGCGCGAAACTCAATCCTGATTGGATGCGCAAGGCCTTGGCGAAAGGCGAATCCGTTCGCCCCTATCTGCACACGCGCATGCCCGCCTTTGGAGAGACCAACGTTGCGCCCCTGATCAAACTGTTTTCCGAAGTGGACAAATCGGATCCGATCCAAATCGAACGAGTGAAAGACGCCAAACAGGCAAAGAACAATGGCGGGAAACTGGTCGGCAATCGTGGAGGACTCAACTGCGTTGCCTGCCACACCTGGCGGCTCGAAAGTGCGGCTCCGATCAAGGCACTGGATCTAACCACCATTACCGAACGCCTCCGAGAGAACTGGTTTCACCGATACATGCGCAATCCCCAGCACTATCAACCACTCACCATCATGCCTGCCTACTGGCCCGATGGGAAAGCAACGCTCAAGACGGTCCTCGACGGAAACACTTCCCAGCAGATCGATGCGATCTGGCAATACCTCTCCTACGGCCGCAACGTCCGCGCGCCCGCTGGCATTGTCCGCGAACCGATGCAGATCTTTGTCCGCGACGAAACGGTGATGCTGCGCCGAAACTATCAAGGGATTGGAAGGCGAGGCATCGGCGTCGGTTATCCGGCCAAGGTAAACCTCGCCTTCGACGCCGGGCAAATGCGCCTGGGGGCCATTTGGCGTGGTGATTTCATTGAAGCGTCGGCTGCATTTCGCGGGCAAGGCTCAGGCGCTGTTCACATGATGAGCCGGAACGTGATTCGTTTTCCGGAAGGCGCGGCGTTCGCGGTGCTGAACAGCGCGGAGCAAGCCTGGCCCACCAACGTCGCCCGTCGATTGCCCGGGTTTCAGTTCAAGGGATACATCCTCGATGATTTGCAGCGCCCCACCTTCGCTTACGAATTCAAAGGCTCGCAAATCACGGACCGGTTCGTGGATCGGAAGGAGAGTAACGGCTACTTCAAACGAGATATCAAAGTGATCGATCCGCCCGATGGCTTGCACTTCCGAGCCGCCACGGGCGGTAAACTGGAACGAGTTGATGAAAGAACTGTTCGAGTGGGACGAACGTTGCAGATTCAATTTCCATCCGAGCCGATCATCCGCCGAAAAGAACTTCTCTTTGACCTCACCGGAACTACGGAACTGAAACTTGAGTATCGCTGGTGACATGAAACTCGATTTCTCTTCACGTTTTTGTAGTTACGCAATTTGGGCGTTCCTCGTCGCCCCTGGTACTGAGCCGGCTGTATCACAAGAACTCGGCACGGAGTGGGGCACTGAAGAACGCGAGGCCCCCTACTACCATATCGTCGAACTCCCCGTGCCGGATGGCATCCACATCGAAGCCGGTTCATTCGCGGATCTTCCCGATGGCCGCATCGCAATCGGCACGCGACGCGGGAATATCTGGCTGATGAGCGGTGGACACGTAGAGCATCCGCGACCGAAGTTCGAAAAGTTTGCGTCCGGACTCGATGAAGTGCTCGGACTGGACTATCGCGACGGTGCGTTCTACGTCACCCAACAGACAGAGGTGTCTCGAATTCGCGATACAAATGGAGACGGTCGGGCCGACCGATTCGAAACGCTTAGCGACAACTGGGGGTTCAACAACTATCACGAATTCGCAGTGGGTTCTAAACTCGACGCAGAAGGAAACACCTGGGTCGCCCTCTGCCTGTCGAAGTCCTACTACTCCACGGAACTATTCCGTGGCTGGGCGCTCAAGATCACTCCCGACGGAAAGACGATCCCCATTGCCAGCGGAATTCGCAGCCCACTTGGCGTCGGTCAAAACGCCCAAGGCGTGATGATTTACGCAGAAAGCCAGGGACCGTGGAACGGATCATGTTCGCTCAAGCACCTGAAGCCGGGCGGCTTCATGGGGCATCCGGTGAGTTTCAACTGGTATGAACAAGCACCCAACATGGGTTCCGTCCCGGTCAAGCCGAACACGCCTTCCCGCATGGAAATTGAACGCAAGCGCGTGAAGGAATTGGTTCCCTATGCCGTGGTCTTCCCCTACCGAAAAATGGGGCAGTCCATCTCCGGCTTCGTGGTCGACCGGACCGAGGGCGGCTTTGGCCCCTTCGAAGACCAGATCTTTATCGGCGACTACTCACTCAGCATCGTGATGCGCGCGACGATGGAGAACGTCAACGGAGTGTGGCAGGGCGCGTGTTATCCTTTTCGCGAAGGACTGGCCACCGGAATCCTCAACGTCCACTTCACAAAGAACAAACAACTCCTCACGGGCGGAACCAATCGCGGCTGGCCCGTTCGCGGTGCTCGTAACAACGTTCTCCAACGCATCGACTGGACCGGGAAAACGCCATTCGAATTGAAGGAGATCAACGCTTTGAAAAACGGATTTCGCCTTACCTTCACCAAGCCGTTGGACCGAAAAGAAGCGCGCAAACAGTGGTCCTATCACATTGAGACATTCACGCATATTTATCGTCAGGGTTACGGAAGCCCGGAAGTGGACCAGACAACAGCAACCGTAAGCCGAGCCAGCGTCAGTGAAGACGGGATGAAAGTTGATCTCGATGTGCTTGGAATGGTCCAAGGCCATGTCCACGAATTCACATTGCGTGGAGTCACTGACGCCGAGGGGAACGTCCCCATCCATCAGAAAGCCTACTACACGCTGAACGAGATCCCGAAGTAACGGCGCGATTGGCGGCCCATGGATCAACGGCTGACGGAACGCCCGCTCTCCTGATACTCCTTTAACTTCGCCTTCATTTTCTCGACCACGGCCGGATAAGCGCTTGCGACGTTGCTGGATTCTTTCTGGTCCACCTTCAGGTCGAACAGTTGATCGGTTTTTCCCGGGACCAGTTTCCATCTCCCATTGCGAATCGCGAAATCCCCTCCGTAGTCGTGATTCACCACCCACGAATGTTCCGGCGTTCGTTCCTCACCAAGCAAGAGTGGGAGGATGTTGTTGCTGTCTTCCGCAGCGTTCTCCGGAAGCACCACACTGGTGATTGCGGCCGCGGTCGCCATGAAATCATTCAGGCAGATGGTTTGATCGCAGCTTGAACCCGCAGCGATCCGTGCCGGCCAACGAACAATGAAAGGGACCCGATGACCACCTTCGTGGATTTGTCCCTTCCAGCCCTTAAACTGAACACGCAGATTGATGCCATGAGATTCCAACTTCTTGAAGTTCGCCACACCGGAGGTGCCATTGTCCGTGGTAAAGATCAGGATCGTGTTTCGAGCTTCCCCTGACTTCTCAAGTGCGTTCATCACCTCGCCAACCACCCAATCCGTTTCCGTCACGAAGTCCACGTATTTCGTCAGGCCACTCCTGCCCTTGAAACGCTTGCTGGGTGCAATGGGTGTGTGCGGTGATGTCAGCGGAAGGTAGAGGAAAAACGGCTTGTCGGATTTGGCTTGTTCTTCGATCCACTCCACGGATTTCTCCGCAAGTCCGACCAGGATATCTTCAAGTTTCCAACCCGGCTTCATGGGACCAGGATGACCGAAGATCGTATCTGGCTTGGGCACGGATGGAACGCCCAACAGTCGATCGTTTTCAATCCACAGGTAAGGCGGGAAATTTGGCACATCGACGCCGAAGTAGTAATCGAACCCATGCTGGATCGGTCCGTCTGCGATCGGCTTGGTGAAATCAATGCGCGCTTCAGCGGCTTTGCAGCGATCAGCTGCGCCTGGTTGTTTCTTGAAGAATGAATCGTGTCGGCGAACGTCCGCGTTCGCCACCTTCCCTTCCTTGTCGAGCCAGGTCATGCCGAGGTGCCACTTGCCGACCATCCCGGTTGAATAACCCCTGTCCTGCAACATCTCCGCCACAGTCAGGCGTTTTCGCTCAATCAACGGACGTCCCCATTCCCAAAGCACCTGACTCTTCAAATCTGTGCGCCAGCAATACCGCCCGGTCAAAATGCCGTATCGAGTGGGGGTGCAAACAGCAGATCCGGAATGCGCGTCGGTAAAGTTCATCCCTTCGCTGACGAGCTTGTCGATGAATGGCGTCTTGAGCGGGCCGATATCTGGATTCAACGCGGACACCGAGTCGTAGCTCATGTCATCCGCGAGGATGAAGACGATATTGGGAAGTTTTGGTGCCGCGCTGCCGCCCGATATCGAGCAGAGAATCAGCACGGCAATGAAGAGCCGTTTCATCGGCAAGTCGTAGCAACCCGAGCCAAGGCGCTCAAGCACCTGTTCCGAAACTTGAGTGAGTGTTGGGAATGAAATCGGACAGATGTCCAATTTCCAGGAATCACTTAAACTTCTGCAAGGCCGTCATCGCGTTGGCGATTCGGGTCCGCATCGTTTCGTACTTCTTCAGGTTTTCCTCGTTTCGGGGCGGATTCGTTCCGATCCATTTATCCAAGGCAGTGCTGGCTTCACGATACTCCGTGGCCGCAGCCTGGAGCGGCTTGCCTTTCCCGGGGTTGGCCTTGACGTAGGCTGCCACGGACCGGGCACTGAAACGCGTCGCGTCCTTAAACTCCTTGGCGAACGATTTTGGAGTCTTCTCACGCCCCGCACCGAGCATTCCCAGGAGCGTGCTCCCATCACTGTCCATCACCACAAAGGTCGGATATCCGCGCACGCCGAATTTCTGCTGTAGTGTCTGATTCCGTAGTTTGTATTTCTTGGGCACCTTCGACTCGTTGCGCGGAAAATCGATCGTAATGAGCACTGCGTTCGTGGCCGCAAATTTCTTCCACTCACTCTTGGCGAACACGTTTTTGTCCATGTGAATACACCAGTGACACCAATCGGATCCGGTGAAGTTCATCATGATGGGAAGATCTTTCTTCTTGGCGAGCTTGAGAGCGGCATCGTAATCCTGCGTCCATTCGCCAACCTTTGCTCCTTCGACAGCTCCATCCGCCTGAACGGACTGCAGGGACAACAGTGCGCCGCAAAGAACAGCGACAGCAAAGTCTAATGATATGTTCGTCTTCATGTTGATCTGAGGCGCGAAACTGAAACAAATTCCAGCGCGAATTGCGAACGCATTGGTTCAACCGAAACCAATCCACCAAAGCGTCCTTTGTGAATGACATTCGGATGATTCGCGGCAAACTCGGGTGGTTTATGCGAGCCCCAACGCTCATCGCGACTATTCTCGTGCTCACTTCGTGTGAGCCGAACGCGGCCACGCACTGGGCGTATCAGACGATCGATCTCTCCGATCGAGACGGATCGATTGACACCTTCATTAACGAAGGATTGCGCGAACAGAACCTCAAAGCACAACCGCCCACGTCGGAAGACTATCTTCTACGACGCGTGCATCTGAACCTGACCGGACTCGCCCCAACGCTGCAAGAACGCCAAGAATTCCTGAGCAACGATTCACCCAAGGCGTACGAACAGGTTGTAGATAAGCTACTGGATAGCCCACACCACGGCGAGCGATGGGGACGCCATTGGATGGACGTCTGGCGCTACAGCGACTGGTATGGATTGGGCAAACAACTCCGGGTGAGCCAGAAGCACATGTGGCGATGGCGGGACTGGATCGTGAATTCCCTCAATGCCGACAAGGGTTACGATCGCATGATCCAGGAAATGCTCGCCGGCGACGAATTAGATCCGGCAAATCAGGACGTGGTTGCTGGAACGGGCTTTCTGGCACGCAACTACTACCTCTTCAATCGGACGACCTGGCTTGACAACACGATTGAGCACACTGCGAAAGCCTTCCTGGGCATGACGATGAACTGCGTCAAGTGTCATGATCACAAATACGATCCGATCAAGCACGAGGACTACTACCGCTTTCGCGCAATCTTCGAACCTCACCATGTGCGCCTGGATGCCGTTGACGGAGGAGCCGATTTCGAGAAAGACGGTCTCCCCCGCGTATTCGACGATCACCCTGATGCGCTGACATACGTGCACTTGCAGGGCGACACAAAGACACCAGATAAGTCGCGACAGATTATGCCCGGTGTCCCTTCCCTGTTCACCGGTACAGGGTTTCGCCCAAAATCCATCACCCTGCCGGCATTTGCCTACGCACCGGGAACGCGAACATACGTAACCCGTCGCGCACTTGAAAAGGCCGAATCCGATGTCCGCGAGGCCAAAGAGAGATTGGCGAAATCCGAGCAGGCATTGGCACAATTCATTCTTGGTGGGCCAAAAGCCACCACCTTCTTGGAGGACGATTTCAATGCGATGCGCGAAGACCTGTGGGATTCGCCAGGGAACGACTGGAAGTTCGAGGATGGCAAACTGATTCGCCACACTCCAAACCGCTCCCGCAATCTCAGGGGAAAAATCACCCACCCGCGCGACATGGAGATTGTGTTTCGCTATCGCACAACCGGAGGAACGACCTACAAATCGATTGGAGTGAGATTTGACCTGAGCAAGGATGAAAAAAACTACAACCAAGTATACACCAGCGCGCATGCTCCGCAGCCCAAGTTGCAGATCTCGTATCAATTGGACGGGAGAACGTCTTATCCATCCGCCCGGGTATTCCGAAAGATCGAGATCGGCCATCTTTACGAAATGCGGATCCTGGTCCGCGATCGATTGATCAATGTGTTCCTCGACGGCGAATTCATGTTGGCCTACGAGCTGCCGCGTCGCCACGAGAACGGTGTCATTGAGCTCAGCTCCTTCGATGCCACCAGTGAATTTGATGCCTTTACCGTCCGCGAACTACCCGACTTCGTGACCCTGGCAAAGCCTGGTGCGAAGACCGGACCTGACGTCCCGAAGACACGCGAAGAACTCAACACTGCAATCGAGTTCGCGCAAATGGACGTGGAGCGTTTCGAACGCAAACAGCGCGCGATCGAAGCCCGCATAGCCGCGGACTCCGCGCGAGTGACCTCAGCCTCTGACCGAATCGCAGCGTTCGAAGAAGCATACCGACTGGAGGCCGAAGCGGAGCAATTCGAAAACCGATACCTGTTGCAGAAATCCGGCGGGAAGGCAGATCCCAAGAAGGTGGCCGGCTACAAGAAGGCCATTGCGGACGCGAAGAAGCGGATCAGTGCGGGCGGAACGAACTACACATCTCTGGCGGGAAGCTTGAAGGCCTTGGAAACGCCTGAACATAAGTTTGGCGACTATGCGGAGTTCTACTCCAGCAAAAGCACCGGACGTCGCCTGGCCCTGGCAAATTGGATCACCGATAAACGCAATCCACTCACTGCCCGAGTGGCGGTGAATCATATCTGGATGCGCCACTTTGGAACGCCCTTGGTGGAATCAGTTTTCGATTTTGGCTTCCGTGCAAAGCAACCGGTGCATCGAGATCTACTCGACTGGCTGGCCGCCGAGTTGATCAACAGCGATTGGAGCATGAAACACATCCACAAGTTGATCGTGATGTCCGATGCCTGGCGTCGATCTTCATCAAACCTCGGCGCAGACGAACGAACCCGCACGACAGATTCCGCCAACAACTACTACTGGCGGATGAATCCGCGCCGAATGGAATCACAACTCGTTCGTGACAACCTGCTCCATCTCAGCGGATCGCTCGATCGGACGATCGGAGGCATGGCGATCGCCGTAAACACCAAGAGCACGCGCCGAAGCATCTACTTCAGGCATAGCCGCGACGATATGCAGAAATTCCTGTCGATGTTCGACGACGCCGATTTCCTGCAATGCTATCGGCGATCTGAAAGCGTGGTGCCCCAACAAGCCTTGGCGCTCTCAAACAGTGCAGATGCATTGACGGCCGCGGAGCAGGTCGCTGAGCGGTTGGAAACAAAGGATGAATTCATCAAGTCTGTATTCGAACTCGTGCTCTCTCGCGAACCGGATCACTACGAGATTGCAGAGTGTGAATCGTTTCTTCGTGAGCTCGGTCAAGTCGACGTTGACAAAAAACGGGTGCGTTTGGTGCACGCGCTGTTGAACCACAACGATTTCGTGGTAATTCGGTGAGGTTCGACACGTCCGACCAGTCAGACTCGTCGGACAATTACCCCTTCATCAAATGCCACGCAAAACCCTCGTTTACAAGGAACTCATACGCCCTCTCAGCATCTGCTGAAACCTCCTGCTCGATCTGAAAACCCAGCCTCGGATACTCCACTACCCGCTGAAAATCCCCCACCATGATCCCGATGACTTTCTCCATCGGAATTTCGTCGGTGCAATAGTCTCCAAACGAAAGCTGCGGAGAGGTCACGCAGAGTTTCATCTCCGGCCATTGCTTGCGGATCGTGGCGAAGGTGCGTCGCTCCATGTAGGGCTTTTGGACGGCAATCACGGATTCTATCCGAAGATCCAGTTCGCGAATAATGCGTTGCGTGCAGATGACGTTCTCTCCGCAATTGGTCGACTGATTCTCCCGAATGATCGCCGTTTCAGGCACGCCCAATTCCAACGCACGTTCAGCAAAGAGATCCGCCTCTGGCTTGTCGAAGACTCCGTCGGTGAAATTTCCAAATCCCCCGGAAAAGATGATTCGTGATGCGAGTTTCTGCTCAAGAAGTTCTACCGCCCGATCCGCCACGCGCAGGTCGTGACTGCACAGAACCCAGATTGCATCAGCGGAATCAAGCGAATGGTTTACGTGATGAAAGTCCCAGATGACCTGGGCCGCAGTGCGGATTTCCGGCGTCAGTTCCATTGCTTCAAATCTTACCAGCGGCTTTCATTTCTCGGGTAAGCTTTTGCACGTAGGCCGCCTTCGCTTTCTCATCGGCCTTCGCGGATTCGCCGAAGTAAACGAAGCCCAAGGCCTGGCGTGACCGTGTCTTGGATTGGTTCCCATCCGCACGATGAATGGTCATTGCGTGATGAACGAGGAGGTCGCCGGGATTCGCGGGACAGGAGACGGTTGCCGCTTCGTCCGCATCCGACCAATCTGCGATACCCTGACTGAATCCAAGCGTGGTCGTGCGTTGATGGGGGCGAATGCAGCGTTTGTGTGAGCCGGGGATGTATCGAACACATCCATTCTCGGCGTCCACCTCCTCAAGGGCCAGCCACATCGTCACCGCGAGACAGGGTTCCAGCATGAAGTAGTATCCGTCCTGATGCGCCGGAGTGCCTTTGCCGATGCCCGCCGGTTTATTGAAGTATTGGAGATTCTGCGCAACAGCCCTGTCGCCGAGAAGCGCGGTGGCAAGATCTTCAAAGCCACCTCCCACCGTCAGCTTGCCAAAGAACGAATCGTAGCCATGGAGGTTCTGTAACTGCTTCAGCGTGCGACGATCCGCTTTGTCTTCGTAAAAGGCATGTTCGGGTGGCAGCGAAGGAACTCGATCGCGAATGAATCGTTCGAGGTTTTCGAGAACTTCACCGACTTCCGACTCCGAAAAAAATGACGAAAGCTGAACAAACCCGTCGCGATCAAATCGGGTTCGGATATCAGATTGCTGCGCTTTCCAATCGAGTGACATTGCACCTCATTCACGCTTCCCCGAAGCGAAATTGAAAGCGTAATTCGCTTTCGCATAAAGTTGAGTTTTCAGTCATCAATTCTTGAATTCCACCTGACTCTCCGCACCCTGATCTCGTGCCAAGTTGAAGAGCCATCCGGAGGTTTCTCCATCTGCGCATCTGGCGTCCCTTGCGGAAACAGATGACGCAAGGCACCTCCACACACGAATTGGCCCTGACTTGCGCGCTCGGAATCACGATCGGTTTGTTTCCGATTCTCGGTGTCAACTGCGGTATCGGACTGATCGTCGGGACTGCCATGGGCTTGAAACAAATCGTCATTCAAGCTGCGAACTGGGCGGTGGTCGGGTTGTAGGTGCCGATGATGCTGGTGTAGGTCCGCGTCGGTGAATTCATGCTGGGCGCAGAGCAGACACCGTTCTCCCCGATCGAACTGGTCTCGCAGTTCAAGAACTCCATCTCCGGCATTATCGCCAGATTCGGCACGGCGGTGATGCATGGAATACTGGCTTGGACGGTAACGGCGCCAATCCTAGTCGGCCTTGCTTACCTCTGCCTGAAACCCTTTTTCACGACCGTCAATCGCAAGCGTGAATTAACGCAGGCCGCGAAGGCACAATGAATCGCCGATCAACTGTGATCGTACGAATGATTATGAGTTGAGCACTCACCTTCGGCGCCTTCCCCAACCTGGTGAATTTCACAGGCGCAATGAACCACGTTCAACCCGGCCGAAACAAACTGCTTGTAGTAGTCCGCAGACTTCGGATGCTCGGCAAGAACCACCAATTCCGCGGCATACAGGTCGGGACCGATTTGCCAGAGGTGCAGGTCCGTGACGCGCGCGCTCGTTTTCGATTCGATGGTCTTGATGATGGCGTCAATCTTGTTCGCAGACGTTTGCTCATCGAGCAATACGGCCGCGGTCGTTTTCATCAGCCCGATGGACCAGCGGCTGACCAAGATTGCGCCGATGATCCCCATCAACGGATCCATCCAGATAATGCCATAGTACTTCGCAGCCAGGAGGGCAAAGATTGCGAGCAAGGATGTCAATGCATCGGCAATCACATGGAGATAAGCCGCACGCAGGTTGTGATCTGATGAGTCGCCATCGTGGGAATGACCATGAGAATGCGAATGGCTGTGCGAATGTGAGTGACCGTGTCCATCACCGCCCCCACCGCCCAGAATCAATGCCGAAAGCGCATTCACAATCAAGCCGATCACGGCAACGGCGATGGCCTGATTAAACGCAATTTCAACCGGATGAACCAGACGTTCCACACTTTCGTAGACCATCAGCAGCGCAAAAAGCGCGAGCAGAACCGCCCCGGTAAATCCTCCGAGTGAATTCACTTTGCCCGTGCCAAAACTGTAGCGCGGATCGCGGGAATGTTTGCGGGCGTAGATGTAGGCGAAAAGTGAAATGCCCAGCGCAGCAGCGTGGGAAGCCATGTGCAGACCGTCCGCCAAGAGGGCGATCGATCCATACGCAATCCCGGCAACAACCTCCACCACCATCATGGCAGCGGTGATTACGATGACCCAAAGCGTTCGTCGCTCCCCTTGGCGCGTGGCGTCCTGACCAAATACGTGGTCGTGTTTGAGGCGCTCGATATCGTCCATGACTTTACCGGCAATCGCTTCCAATCGAGTGATTGCCTTGCACAGACGAAAAGTTAATCGATCCGACCGCCCGACCGCAAAGGAATCCTGTGCGACCGGGCGGAAATCGATTTCTTCACCGGGTCGTAGAAGATTGGGCGACTGAATCCCACGCACGTCCTGTGGTTGCACCAGGAAACCGCTGGTGATCAGATTCTGACGCTTCTCGATCAGCGGGCGAATTCCTTCCGCCTGTTCTGCAGTGAGCGAAAGCTCAAGCAAACACCGGCAGAAGAAGTCGATTACATAAAGAATTGAAAAATTCGAGGGGAGAAAAAGAAGATGGTGGGCCCAGCAGGATTTGAACCCGCGACCAAGCGATTATGAGTCGCCTGCTCTAACCGCTGAGCTATGGGCCCCCAGAGCGCGGATACCAATAGGTCAGGTCGGTCGGATAATCAAGCAGGCAAACGGCGGGGTCGTCCCGGACAACTCATGAAAAAGCCCCAATCCGAAACACGGGGCTCAGACTGGGGCTTGGATAATTAAGCTTCTTTGGAGCTTGTGGCTTGGAGTTTGATTCTTCTCAGCTTCCGATCTTCCATACCCGGCCATCGCTGCGAATGAACAAGGAATTCCGCGCGACGGACGGCGTGCCCAAGACAGTCTCGCCGAGATCCAGCGTGCTGATCACTTCGCCTTCCTCACCCTTGACGTCGATCACCTGCACAAGGCCCTCTTCATTGACCGCGTAGAGGAATCCGCCGGCAGCCACCGGGGTGGCGCTGAACTTCTTGCCTTTCATGCGGATCTGCCAGAGACGCTTGCCGCCGTTTATATCGCCACAGGTGAGAACGCCGATGCTGTTTACGGTAAATATGTTCTGTCCCATGACGACCGGGCTGGAGGTGCCTGGCTTGAGCTGACCGGAAACCCACAGCTCTTTCACGTCCTTGGTCTTGCTGCCAGGCTTCAATGCGGTGATGCCGTTGGCGGGGACGTAGAGGACACCGTCACCAGCGAAGGTGCTGGACGGAATGGTCGATGCACCACCACCGAAGTACCATACCTCTTCACCACTGCGCGGATTCAGGGCGTGGATTCCTTTGCTGGATTGGAGAATCGCAACGTATTTGCCATCGGATTTTGCGACGGTGGGCGAGGTCCAATTCGCGGCTTTGGGGCGATCGAGCTTCCAGCGGTTCACGCCCGTCTGGACGTTGATACCCGCGGCAAAGGACTCACTGTCGTTCTCAACCTGAACCACGAGCGTGTCGCCGATGACGATGGGCGAACTCGACATACCGAGGCTGTTGCTCGCGTTGGGGTAATCGAGCGTCAGGCCACGGAGCCATTTCACGTTCCCGTCGTGGTCGAGGCAGATCAGGTCGTTCGAGCTATAGAGCACGTAGACCCGTTCGCCGTCACATACCGGTGTGGGAGCTGCCACACAGGTCTTCGGATGAGTCATTGTTCGGCCGGTCGCCCAGAATTGGCGTTCCCAGATCTGCTTGCCGGTATCGGCATTCAGGCAGATTACGTGCAGGCGTCTTTGGTCCGGTCCGCTTGCCGCACTGAGGAAAACCTTGTTGCCATAGACGATGGGGCTGGAAAGTCCGCGTCCGGGCAGATCGACCGACCAGCTGATGTTCTTCTTGTCTAGTTTGGTGGGGAGCTTGTCGCCACTGACAGAGGCGCCATCCAATCCACGAAACTGGGTCCAATTATCGGCCTGGATGGAAAGCGACAAGGCCAGGCTCAAGGCAAGTGTTGAACGTGTCTTCATGATGAAAATATCCTTCGGTAGATTTTGATCAGCGCTTCTTCCTGGGTTTCGGCTTGAGCGCTGCGGCCGGTGTGGGTTTGCGGTTCTGGGCAAGGATTGCTGCGCCGGTGGCATCACTGACGCGGAGTTGGAACTGCCATTCTTTGGTCCAGGGCTTCTCCTGCTCGTCCTGGCAGAGTTTCACGAGGATCGTGTTCTTGCCCTTCTGAAGCTGAATCGGCAGCCGGTACTGATCAATCCGCATGCCACGGTGATATTCGTCGCGACCGAAGATGAACTTACCGTTCACCCAGATCTTCCAGGCGTTCTTCGACCCCAAACGAAGTTCAGCCTTACGCGCCTCTTTGGCTTCGTACTCGGTGAATGCGTAGGCTGTCACGCCTTTCTCCATTCCGTAGACGGTGTTGATATCCACCATCCCGTATTGGTCTTCGGAGGTGAATGCCTCCCACTTCACTTTGTCCTTCTTGCCGTCATATGCGGTTTTGAGGTTCACCTTGGATTCCGGGGCGTATTTGCGGGCAAAGCCTTCCTTCTCGGCGTTGTCGAAAGGCCCAACCACCTGCCAATCCATGAGAAAGCCGAACTGCTTGGGCACATCCACCGTTTTGCCGGCCTTACGCAACTCCGCGACAGCCGTCTGGATCTGGTCCACGTCCCGCGCGTGATCCAGCGCCTTCTGGTAGAGCTTCGTTGATGACCTGGCCTTCGCGTCGTTCAGCACGTTTCGCACGGCGTCGCGTCGCAGTTCCACGCTTGGATCGTTGAGCATTCCCTTGATCAACCACTCCGCACGTTGGGGTTGAACCTGCTTGATCAGGTCATATGCCAGCCGACGGGCGCGCGGATCGTTCCTGGTATCCCGGAGCCATTCCTCGATGGCGCCGGTCGGCAATCCATGGCCTGAGTTGATCCCCTTGTCAGCAACCGTGTGAACAGCCCCTCGTAACCAGTTGGCCGCCATGGGGGATGCGCCGTTCATGGCTGTCAGCAAAGGAATAAGCATATCGTCTCCGCCTTTCGAAAGCGTCAGCCAGGCGTCTGAAGCCTTGGCATTGCCTTCTCCTTCAGGGCCGACAGCCTTGATGGCCGCAATGGCCTTTTGCACTTCTCCGGGCGAAACAGCGTGGGCACAAAGCGCACCCGCGAATATCACCGCAGCGGTTTTGAGTGTGGTGGTTTTCATGAATGTTGCATCAGTGGACTTTGGTTGTAGAAGAATCGTTCAGCAAGTTATCGGGCAGGTGGCACACGTGGCCAGACACGGGTGGGCAGTGATTCGCCGGTGTTGCGGTCAAACTCATCCGCTGTACGCGTCTTGGGCATCTTGTCTTCAGTCGAGGCGCGCCACTCATCGAGTACGGCGCGCAGGCGTCGCATCGTGGACAGATGGACCGATCGCTTGGCGAGGTTGTTCATCTCATGCGGGTCGGCCTCCAGATCGTACAGTTCCTCGTAAGGCCGGGGGGTCTGGAAATAAACCATTTTGGATTTGGGAATCATCTTCGCTTCACGGAGGCGACGGATTTCCTGAAACGTTGGACTGCCAACCGCGTCTGCCGGGGGAGTGAGCGGTTTGTCGAAGTAATAATTGCGGATGTACTTGAATCGGCCATCGCGAACCGCGCGGCCGTAGGCGTCGAAGTCATGCCAATTGCGTTCGGCGAAAATGTATTCGCGAATCTCCGCGCCAGGATCCTTGAGGATGG
The DNA here is from genome assembly GCA_002715965.1 of Verrucomicrobiales bacterium. Taxonomy (GTDB): domain Bacteria; phylum Verrucomicrobiota; class Verrucomicrobiia; order Limisphaerales; family JAYPXF01. The sequence continues at coordinate 66,159 of PBAL01000085.1, forward strand.
GCATGAATGACGTGCCTTGAACACCTGATGGCTTGCCGCGAACACCGGCGACTTCAAGCAGGGTCGGTCCGATGTCGATGCTGCTGACCAGGCTGGAACTGGTTCCACCTGGGGCAATTTTGCCCGGCCAACGCATGACGAACGGTGTGCGAATACCACTGTCGTAAACCGTTGTCTTGTCCCGCGGAAAAGGGCGTCCGTTGTCGCTCATGAACAGGATGAAGGTATTGTCGGCTTCCTTGCGTTCATCCAATTCGGACATGATTGATCCCACGTAACTGTCCAAGCGACGCACCTCGTCGTAATAACGCGCGTAGTCCTTCCGAACCTCCAAGGTATCCGGAATGTAGGGAGGCAGCACAACATCGCCGGGAGGCGTGGGTGTCGGGATGATCCCTTCCTTGTAAGCGCGATGTGGATCAAATGACGCGAGCCACAGGAAATACGGCTTGCCTTTGGGAACGGCACGCAAGGCCCGTAGCCACTCCGCACAGCCGCTGGGATTGGTGCGGCCGCGTGCCTCGTAGACGCGATTGAAGCTCTGCTTCGCGTGGGGCCCAAGATGCCACTTGCCGGCGGCAACGGTATAGTAACCCGAACGGCGTAACCAATCCACCCAGGTCACCTGTCCTTGCGGCAGTGGCCAGTGTAGTTGCTCCGCACCCGTGGAGTGTGGATAGCGCGAGGTGATGATGCTCGCACGGCTCGGGCTGCAGGAACTGGTCGTCAGGAAGGCCCGGCCAAAGCGAATCCCCTCCGATGCGATCCGATCAATATTAGGAGTCGGGAGCGACGGATGCCCGTAAGCGCCACAATCATCCCATGCCATGTCGTCGGCAATAATCAGGATGATGTTGGGCTTGGCTTTGCGGAGGTTTAGCGAAATGGATTCAGCGGCCGGGACGGATATCACGAAACTCAGGCCGATCAAAAGCACTACCAGGATTCTCAAGGGAATACTCACGGGCCCGGAGTGTAGTAAACCCCGCTTGGGAGGCAATCCCGGAGGGTCGGGAATTGCCTGGTCCATACTTCTGCGGTTTTGACACTGGGACCCTCAGCGCCTATGCTCGCGCGCTCACAGCCGCCAGCGTCCCGATCCCGACTTATCATGCCCGCCGATAGCGCAAAGAACTCAATCTTGATCTACGTCGTTGACGACAATCCCCTCTTGGGTGAGGTGACTGCACAGATCATCAATACTGCAGGATACCAGACACGGATGTTCACCAACCCGATCGAGGCGAACGGAGCGCTGGAGAAAGGTGAACCCAAGCCCCAAGTGCTGGTGACAGATTTTGATCTTGGTAAACTGGTGGGCTTCGATCTCATCAACACAACCCGCCAAAACATCCCCGGCATTAAGCCTCTCCTCGTCAGCGGAACGGTCGATCGCGAAGTTCTGGCCAAACACCCCGTCCAACCGGACAAGTTCATCCCGAAACCCCTCAAGGCTGACGACATCATCGGGGGCGTCGAAGAATTGCTCGCCGGCTAAGTCGATGTTCGAACTGGAGTCCCCATACGCACCGGCCGGCGATCAACCGGTCGCAATCGAAAAACTCACCGAGGGAATCCAGGCCGGGAAGAAGCACCTGACGCTGCTGGGCGTCACCGGTTCGGGGAAGACCTTCACGATGGCCAACGTCATCGCCAAGGTCCAACGCCCCACTCTGATTATCTCGCACAACAAGACGCTCGCCGCGCAACTCTATGCGGAGTTCAAGGGCTTCTTTCCGCGGAACGCCGTTGAGTATTTCGTCAGCTACTTCGACTACTTCCAACCCGAAGCCTACATCCCACGCACAGACACCTTCATCGAGAAGGACTCCAGCGTGAACGATGAGATTGAGCGACTGCGCCTCAGCACGATGAGTTCTTTGTTTGCCCGGCGGGACGTGGTCGTCGTCGCGAGTGTGTCGTGCATCTACGGCATTGGCAGCAAGGAAGACTACGAGGCGATGGTCATTCCGATCCGCGTCGGTGATGAGATCGGTCGCGACACGTTCCTTTCTCGGCTCGTCGATATTCAATACAGCCGCAATGACATCGCGTTCGAGCGAGGACAATTTCGCGTGCGTGGAGACACGGTCGAAGTGAGACCGGGCTACGCGGAAGACGGTCTGCGGGTGGAATTCTTCGGCGACGAAATTGATCGCATCACCCGTTTCGATCCATTGACCGGCGACAACATTGAAGCCTTACAAGCCATCACGGTTTATCCAGGGAAACAGTTCGTCACGCCGGGCGACAAGTTGAAGCGAGCCATTCTTTCCATTCGTGAGGAACTGGGCGAACGCGTCGCGTGGTTCGAGAAACACGGCAAACTACTCGAAGCCCAACGCATCAAGATGCGCACCGAGTACGATCTAGAGATGATGGAAGAGATGGGCTTCTGCTCCGGCATTGAGAATTACTCGCGCCACATTGCCAATCGGCCGAAAGGTTCGCGGCCACACACCATCATCGACTTTTTTCCAGACGACTACCTGCTCATCGTCGATGAATCCCACGCGACCGTCCCGCAGGTTGGAGGGATGTATGAAGGCGATCGCTCGCGTAAAACCGTATTGGTGGATCACGGCTTCCGTCTTCCCAGCGCCCTGGACAATCGCCCGCTGGAATTCAAAGAGTTTCAGTCTCTGCAAAACCAATCTGTTTACGTCAGTGCGACTCCGGCAATGCGCGAGTTGGAATGGTCACGTGGCCAACCGATCGAACTCATTGTCCGCCCGACCGGCCTGGTTGATCCGCCAGTGACCATGAGACCGCTCAAGGGGCAGATCGACGACCTGATCGAGGAAGTCCGCCAACGCGTGGATCGTAAAGAGCGCAGCCTCGTCGTTACACTTACAAAGCGTTCCGCGGAAGAACTCACCGACTACCTCCGCGATATCGGCATCAACGTCCGCTACCTCCACAGCGAAATCGACGCCATCGAACGAGTCGAAATCCTGCGCTCCCTTAGGAAAGGTGATTTCGACGTGCTGGTCGGAATTAACCTCTTGCGTGAAGGTCTCGATCTTCCCGAAGTGTCGCTGGTCGCGATTCTCGATGCCGACAAAGAAGGCTATCTCCGAAGCACCACCAGCCTGATCCAAACCTCCGGGCGCGCCGCGCGTCACCTCAGCGGCACGGTGATCCTCTACGCGGACCAGGAAACCGAGAGCATCAAGAAATTCCTGAAGATCACCGGCTATCGACGCAAACGCCAACTCGCCTACAACAAGGAACACAACATCACTCCGCGCAGCGTTTCCCGCGCAGTGGAGGACAGTCTCTCTGCAAATCGGGCCGAACGCGATCAGGCCAACTCAATCCTTCAGGAAACCGCCGGCGATTTCGACGTCACTGAAACCATTCAGGAACTCGAAGCCTCCATGCTCGAAGCAGCAAACAACCTCGAATTCGAGAAAGCCGCGCTGTTCCGCGACCAAATCAACGAACTGAAGCGCCACCTCAAAGGCGATGCTTCACCAACCGCACCCAAGAAAAAGGCTGGGAGAAAGAAACGCGGCAAGAAAGTGAAATACTAGCAATGACTTCAACGTGAGGTGCGCTAGATTTCTGGACCACCAGATAGGAGACAATCGACAGTCATGTTAATGCCTCGCAAGCGATACACCAAAGAATTCAAAGCCCAAGCCGTTGATCTGGTTCGTCACG
>PBAL01000086.1 GCA_002715965.1 Verrucomicrobiales bacterium
ACCAGCCATTCCGCGCCGTCCTCCTCGATTTCATTCTCCACGGACTTCGACCAAAGATAATCGCTGAATCTCTTTGCCGTCTTCTCATCCGGTAAATGTCCCACAGCCCGCATTGGCCCACCAGAATGCACAGGGTCATGCTCTCGCGCAATACTATGACCTACGTGGTTCCAATACCGCGCGAGTCGCTCAGACCCCCATTCGGACCTTCCCGCCGGACCAATGACGAGTGTTGTGCCGGCTGCGTTTCTCGTTCCCAGGAATCAGTTCGCCGATTGCGACTTGGCAATCCGGACAGACGGCGTGGACCAGATTCGGATAAGGGACGCATTCGGATTCCTCCAACTCAAACTGAGCCTCCTCCACCTCCAACCATCGCGTTTCGTCCACCCCGACCTGCTTGCACCAGCTGCACATCGGCAACCAGTAGCTGGAGCGTTCGGCCGTGACGTCCAGCAGGCGCACCCACTCGCGGGGCTCGGCGTCTTGGGTGCTGCATATGAATTCACACAGGTCGTGGTTGGACCGAAGAATCCGCAGCTTCATGGTTCTGCGCCATCCAGGGGAATCACCCCGAAACGGAACTGTCACTGGCTCACCGGTTTTGAACACATGATCCACCATGGTGTGATACGTGTGAATGAGGAAGGGTTCGGTGAAATACTCCCAGAGAAGCGTATTCACCACGCTGTCAGCCGAAAGCTGAAATGCGTGATTCTCCTCGGCATGAGCGTTCCAATCCCCGCCGATGGAGTGAATGCGGCAGTTCTTCGTAATGAAGTAAACTGTCGTGATGTGTGCGGACGCCAACATATGTAAGCCTTTCCAACACTGCCCATTACCCAACAAGCTAGCACAGCTGTCCGGCTTGTGAAGGGATGCAGGCCATCCCTCAAGCGGTTGGGTTCAATCTCAGCTTGAAACTGAAAAAAACACGCGTCGTTCCTTGAGAACGGCCCCGGTTTTGCATTCGAATGCTTCCGCAAGATCCTCCATTGACAAGATGCTGAATAGGGTTAAAAATTTAGCCTTAATGACGGCACCTAGCACAGATGATCCCTACAAGAAGCTCAGCCGGAGGGAGCGAGAAATCCTGGAAATAATTCACCGGCGACATCAGGCCACCGTCACCGAAATCATCCAGGACATGGAATCCCCTCCGACACGTGCAGCAGTTCGCGCGCTCATGAGCATCATGGAGAGAAAGGGTTACGTCGGTCACACCAAGTCCGGACGCGAGTTCGTCTATCACCCCTCCCTCGACCGTGACACGGCCGCAAAGAGCATGTTTCGCAACGTGATCGACAATTTTTTTGGCGGCTCTCTGAAGAATGCCCTGGCAACACATCTGGCCGAGGAACCCGCCGACTATTCCGAAGCAGACCTGAAAGAACTCACCGAAATCATCGAACGCGCCCGACGCAAGTAACCTCCCCATGGAGGATCTTTTCATCCGGTTCAGCGAACCGCTCCCCGCGACAACCGGTTTGATGTTGCTGGTCTACCTCCTCGCCCGTCGTAAACTCCCCGCCAGCTATCGGCACCTGGCCATTGTCGCCGGCCTGATCCTTCTTGCATGCATGCCGCTCTTCACCGGCTATTTGCCCAAGTGGCGAGTGCTCCCCCGGTTCACCGAACTCAGTTCGTCATCGCAGATCCAGTGGTTCTTTTGGCTGGGCATCCTCTGGCTCTCAGGAGTCCTCCTCTTCCTAATCCGATTCGCAGCAGGCGCAGCAACGCTTCATTGGACGCGCAAAACAGTCTTCCCAGCCGACGAACGCCTCTGGCAAATCACCAGCGCATACCTTTGCCAATGATATCCACCATGGCATCGAGCATCAGGCGATCGTCAATTGGCGGGCGACCCCAACGTTTGCCCGACGCAAACGTTAACGGAGTTGAGACCTCATCAAATCATTTTTTTTACCCGCTTCCAAAGCGAGTCCGAGAGCGAAAAGCGGTTGGCCTTCATATTTGATTCGTCGTGCAGTTCGACGCCACCAATCTCGGTTTTCTTCGGTTGAACTACTTTGAAGGCATGCCCGAGGACGGGGAGGAGTGAAGTCAAGCCGGAGTCGCCGAGATTGACAGGGGCAAGTCTGGGCGGCTCGAAATGACTGGAGATGGAAACGATACAACCCTCGCCTCCGGATGGAGGCGAGGGTTGCCTTTTCGAACGAATTGTCGTTCAGAGTTTATTCACGTAGGCGTAATACGCACCGCACTCCTTGCCGTCTTTGTCGGAGAACTTGGCCCAGAGTTCATCATTACCGGGCTTGAGCTTGAGCCGGAATTTCACGTTGGTGGCGCCTTTCTTGATGTTCTTGGTGAGCTTCTGACCTCCCACGTTCAAGTGGGCTTTGACCGCAGCGAAGGACTTGCCCGGACGCGCACGGAATGCCTGTTGGCCAGGCACGTCGTCCCCGGCTTCAATGGCCGCAACGATCGACTTGTTGAGTGTCTTCGGCCAGCGACGCAATTCGATTTCGTATTCGCCGGCTTCGATGACTTTCACCGCCCAGAAACCGGTTGAACGAGGATTGGTCACCAGATCACGAATATGACGTTGATTCCAAGGTGTGCTGCCGTCGGTGATCCAGTCATGGGACGTGAGACGCACTGGATTGGCGTCCGGATGACCAAGGTAGATCTCAGTGGTCAGCTTGAATGAGGGTTCGAGGTCGGCCCACCATCCGTCGTAAAACTTCGTCAGGCGCTCGACAACTTTCGGGTGTTTGGCGAAGACATCATGCTTTTGACCGGGATCGGCCTTGATGTCGTAGAGCTCCTTGCCGTTGTTGAGGCGCCATTGATCGGTCATTACCGCGCTCTTTCGCCACTTGATCGGATCGCGCACGCGTTGGGAATCAGTGACAAGGATTCGATCCGGCCAGTTCTCGTCCTTGCCGTACAGCAGGGGCTTGATGCTCACACCGTCGAACTTCACGCCCTTGGGCGCCGGGACATCACACATGTCCACCAAGGTCGGAACCACATCGACGTAAGAGGTGATCATGTCGACATCGCGTCCGCCACCAAGTTTGCCCTTTGGCCAGCTGATGAAGAATGGAACCCGATGACCACCGTCGTACTCGCTGCCTTTCTTGCCGCGCATGCCGTCGTTGAAAACCTTCGAACCGCTGGATGTTCCGTTGTCGGTGGTGAAGATAAGAATCGTGTCCTCCTCCAGCCCGGTCTTCTTGAGGAAGCTGCGGAGCTTGCCGACGTTGTCATCGATGTTTGCGATCATGCCGAAGAAGTTCGCAGTGCCCACACCGAGACCCTTGTACGGGAGGCTGTATTTCACCGGCGAATGCATGGGGCCATGCGGCGCGTTCATGCAGAGGTAGACAAGGAATGGGTTGTCCTTCTTTTTCTGTTCACGCATGAACTTCATCGCCTGCCTGAAGAACACGTCCGTGCAGAATCCCTTGGCTGGAACAGGCGTGCCGTTGAACCAGTACGAGCCATCGAAGTAGGCGTTGTCCCAGTAATCCGGAGTCTGCCCCACCCCACCCCCGCCGTGGCGGTAGACCCATTGAAAGCCGCGGTCTTCCGGGCGATAGGGGTAATTGTCGCCGAGGTGCCATTTGCCGATCATCGCGGTCGCGTAGCCGCCGTCCTTGAATATCTGGCCGATGGTGACTTCGTTGACGCGGATCATGGAGCGTCCCATGATCGTGTGCCAGACGCCCGTGCGATTGGTCCAACGTCCCGTAATAAGTGCGGCGCGCGTTGGGGAACAAGTTGGAGCGACGTGGTAGTCAGTCAGGCGGACGCTCTCGCCGTGGAGCTTGTCGAGATGGGGTGTCTTGAGCACGGGGTTGCCGTGGCACGAGAGATCGCCGTAACCCTGATCGTCGGTGATCACGATGATCACGTTAGGTTGTTTGGCGTGGGTGAGGCCTGCGACTAGAAGCAAGGAGAGTAGGAGGATTCTTTTCATGATGGATGGATGTATGATCAGAACTTCACTTTTTCGAGATACTTCAAGGACTTGGCAATCTGATCACCGGCCCATGGAGACTCGTCTTCGAGGTAGTATTGCTCGACACCAACCTCCTTTGCGGCTTTCAGAACTTCCGGCCAGTTCACCTGGCCTTTGCCAATCACAACATTGTTCTTCACATCGGTCTTTCCCTTGAGCGAACCGGTCGCGACGCCGTTCTTGAGATCCTTGACGTGCATGAGTTTCCAACGATCGGGGTATTTTCGGAGAAGCTTGGCGGGATCCTGTCCCGGGAAAAGTATCCACAGCACGTCCATCTGAAAGCTGACGTATTCCTTTTCGCATTCGCGAATCAGCACGTCTGCCAGCGTCTCCTTCTTGTGCGGCTGAAACTCGAATCCGTGCAGGTGATAGAAGAACATGATGCCTTCCATTGCCAAGGCCTTGCCCACGTTGTTGAAGACGCGCGCGGCTTCCTTGGTTTCCGCCATGTCCCAGTCGTCTTGGTGAGCAGCCCAGGCACAACCGGCGTATTTGATTCCAAGTGCCTTGGCTTCGGCGACCACGCCTTTCACGTCATCACGAAGGCGATTGAAGGGGAAGTGGCTGCTGGTTGCGGTCAACCCGCGTTTTTTCAGCAATTTGCGGAAGACGGCGGGCTTGTGATTGAAGGTGCTGTAAAGCTCGACGTTCTTGATTCCGTAAGCTGCGACTTTGTCCAGCGTCGCGGGAACGCCACGCGCGGTGAAATCACCGCGCAGACTGTAGAGCTGCAAGCCAACCGGTCCTTTGAAACTCTTGCCGGTTCCGGCTCCAGCATAAGAGTGGGTGACAGCCAATCCAAACGCCAATGCGCCAATCAAAGTGAAAACTCTCGTGAATTTCATCGCGCAGGAGAATAGGGATGAAAGAACGAGAGGCAAGGGAGGAGAGCAAGCTCGAAGCCTCAAAATCCAAACTCCGGTTGAAGGCATGCCTTTCCTCTCGACGATCAGATGCGGTTGTAGCTTTGAGTTTGAGGCTTTTCTGAGGCTTGAAGTTTGCGGCTTGGAATTTCCCAATGCGCCACTACTTCTTCCGCTGTTTCCTCAGCCGCGGCTTCCATTCCTTGAACACCATATCCTTGGTGGCAATGAACGTGCGGAAGTGTCGCTGCTTCTCGTACATGATGAAGAACTTCAGTCTGCCTTCCGTGCCATCAGCGAAAGTGTGACTACGACAATTGATCGGTCCCATGTTGCTGCCTCCACTCCGCGAAATACGTACCTTCTGCCCGCGTTGGTCGCGGATATTGACCGCCAGTCGATCGGTCTCTCCAATGCCCGAGGTGAAAACCATCAGGAACGGCGTCTCGCACGAGATCTTCATGGTGGTCACACCCCCGCTGGAACTGGTGCTCCAACGGATCATCGAGGTATTTGCGCAGAATTCGGGGCGCGATGTCCTGGATCCTTTTGCGCGTGGAAGAGCCACTTAGCCATGTTTCATTGCCGAAGGTGACCATCTCCACCCGGATGGTCCGCCCGTCTGGCAACCTGACTTCCGGTTTGGTCACAGCTGGGTGCTGGGGCATCAACACAATGACGCAAGACATGCCCACAAAGAAGATCATGAACAGAGTGAAGCCGATACGTTGCTTCCGGGAGTCCTTGGGGCGAGCCTGAAGAACCAGCAGGGGAAGGCAAAACGGCTCAGCGCCGATTGTAGTAAGACGAAGACCCGGGGTTGTAGCGGAACGTCGAGTTGGTTGCCGGCTGTCGATACCCAACCGGTTGGGGCGGACCCAAGGGCTGCGGGACGGAAGTGATCGGCCTCGGAGGCGACATCGGCCGAGGGCCGCTTCTCGCCTGATTGGGAAGAAAGAAGCCGCTCGATCGTGCCTGTTGAAGGGCGATGTTTTGTGGAATGGGCCCGCCATTTCGTGGAGTGCTTGGGTTGCGAACGGGTTGAGTAGCCGCGCTCACGTTTGTTCCGTTAATGATGTTATTGATGATGATCGGCGCGGTGCGTTGTGGTCGGGTGGTGTAACCCGTTACGACCGGACGACCCGTGCTGTGATCAACAACCGGACGACCGGCGATAACCGTTCCATCCGGTGTGCTGGCTGGAACGAGCACTGTTCGGTTCGTTCCATTCTGCGTGATAACAGCAGGTTTCACCGGAGCGATATGCTGGATGCTAGGGCGAAAGACGACGGTGTGCCCCCCCCTCCTGCCGACTGAGACCGAATTGCCGAAACGAATTGACCGGGGAGATACGGATGACGCCGAGCGTGATCGGCTGGAGAGAAAGTTGCCTGACACGCTGAATGGAGAAACCGGGGTTACTGATGCTGTTCCCCGTGTTGATGACATTGTTGATGACGGTGGTCCGTTGAAAAAACGGACGGACCAGATTGGGGGCGAGAATGTGACCGAAAAGTTGCGGATGAAAGACGCGGCGATAAGGAACGAAGCTGTAATGCGCCAAGCCAAGCCCGAAGGCGTAATTCAATCCGACCAGTTGTCCGCGGAAGGAAAGGCCAGCACGTGTGAAGTTGGCTCCGGGCGGCAATGGAGCCCAGCCCAGATGACGTGCTTCGGAACGAAAGGTCACCCAACTCGGCCCCCAAGTCGTGTCCGGAACCCAATACCAGCCGAGCTTAAGATCGTGCCCCCAGCGACCGTAGTGAAACACCGCCCAACCCCAGGGTTCATCGGAATGCCAATACCAGCCCTGGTCCGTGGACAGCCACCGGCCATTGTGTGCGTAGGGCCGCCAGTCACGAATTTGCGCCAACACGTTTGGTTGCCAGATCCAGCCGAGTGTCGCGTGTTGCAGCCAGCTGCCGTGCGGGTTCAACGCAGTGTGAAACGGTTGAACCTGTGGCGGAAGATTCACAGCCGGAGCCGGACGGTTCCGCGGTTGATTCTGCAAGGCGGTCCGTGCGCGTTGCTCGGCCAGTTCCGCTGCGAATTGATTTGATTGCGCAGTCAGCAACGCTCGAGTCAGTGCAAGCTCGCGCGATTGCGCCCGGATGCGCGCACGCGCCTCGGCGTTCGCCACGGCCTGTTGACGCGTCACTTGATTGCTGCGGCTGCGCAACTGCGTGTCGCGCTGGAGGATCGCAAAGATGATGGCTTGGGAAACACCGGCTTCCTTCATGACGAGAATCTCTTCCGTCAGAATATTGAAGCGATTGGTGGCCAGGGCAATGTGGGATTCGATGACACCTTGCGCCAAACCCGATTCAGTCATCGCGACAATTGCTTCGAGCGGTTCGCGCAGTGGAGGACGCGACGCAGGTTGTTCTGCTGGGGCGGCTGCGTGAACTTGATTCGTCTCCGGTGCTGAGACATTGGTTTCAGAACGATCCGCGCATCCCGCCATCACCAAGACGGGGAGAACCAAAAAAATGCGACGGAAGTTCATGGCCGTTCGAACAGTAGGTCATTTGACCGGCTTCGGCCATCAGGTATTCGCGCGAGGAGACAAGCGAATAAATTTGACGATTCATCGACGCCTCACGTCCAATCCGGCGCATGAAACTCTCCAAGTTGTTCCTCTGTGTCGCAGCTGTGCTCGCGCTGACGATGTCCATTTCCTCGCATGCAGCTGTGAAACCCCTTCGTGTTCTGCTCATCACCGGCGGCTGTTGCCATGACTACACAAAGCAGAAGGACATCTTGAAGAAGGGATTGGAAGCGCGCGCCCACGTAAAGGTCACGCACGCTCATTCGCCTGACAAAAGCACCTCTCCACCCTTGCCAATTCTCGGCAATCCCGACTACGGCAAGGGTTACGACGTCATCATCCATGATGAATGCGCCGCAAAGCAGGCGGACAAGAAAATCGTTCAAGGCGTGCTCACTCCGCACAAGAACGGCATCCCCGGGGTGAACCTCCATTGTGCGATGCACAGTTATCGTGTGGGAGATCATCGCGCGCCGACGAAGCCGGGGAGCGAGGACAGCATGTGGTTTGACTATCTTGGATTGCAGTCCAGCGGCCACGGCCCCAAGGCAGCAATGGAGATCACATTCACCGCCCAGGATCATCCGATCACCGCCGGAATGAAACCGTGGACCACCGGCCCGGAGGAACTCTACAACAACGTGCAGGTGCTTCCGGGCACCAAGGCACTGGCCAGTGCGGTGCAGATGCAGAAACCGCGCGTGAAGAGAAACAAGAAAGGCAAGGCAAAGACACCGGCAGCAGCAGCGAAGGCCAAGCGCGCCGAGGCGGTTGTCGTTTGGGTGAACGAATACAAGGGAACACGAGTATTCAGCACCTCAGTGGGACACTACAACGAGACCGTTGAAGATGGGCGTTATCTGGATTTGGTGACGCGGGGACTGCTTTGGTCGTGCAAGAAGTTGAACCAGGGATACCTAAAGTAGCAAACCGCGCTCGGCTCATTTCTATTGGGAGCGCCGGACACTGGCCGGCATCGCCCTCCAATCCAATGCCAAGCAATGCTTGGCGCTCCAATGAATTTCCTCGTCCCTGTCAATCGGGAATAGTCAGCGTCATTCCTTTGCGAATCACATCCGGATTCGGAATCAGATCGCGATTGGCCTCGTGTATGCGACGCCACTGGCTGGATTTTCCGTAAAACAGCTTGGCGATTCCCGATAGTGTTCCTCCATCATTACGTGATCCGACTTGGTAGATCCGCACTGCATTGTTGGATGGAGGAGCAACCCTTTCTGGCGTATCACTCAATCGATAGTGCCCCGTCAGCGGAAACCAATACAGACGGTCCTCCTCTTCCGTTCCAAACCCGATGTTGTGAATGATCAATGGAACGCCTTTGTCCGTCTTTCGATCACTCACGATCATGATATGCGGCAGTTTCCTTGCGACAGTACAGGTCACAATATCCCCCGGCAGAAAACTGGCGACGTTTGTGTTGATGTTTAGCCGGTAACCCTTCCGTTCGAAATACGCTTTCAGATTGGGAACACGCCGGTGATCGATATTCTTGTCCGGTCGACTTAAACCCCAGTTGGGCGGGTAGACTGAAAAGTTTTGCTTCATGTCCTCGTGCACCTGCTTCTGCAAATCAATCGACATCCCTTTGCGCAGGGCCCGAACAACCACATCGGTGCACACACCGACTTCAATCGGGGGATCTCCGTTTGGATAACTCAACGAACGGTAACTCGAATCGTAACTTGTGGTCTTCCCAATTTGCGTTTTAGCCGCGTCCACGATCTTCTGGCCGACATCAACTGCAGACATCCGGGTGCTGAAGAGCAGTAGGAGGCAAAGGCAAACCGATTGCGTGTGGTGCATGCAATGTTGGACGGGAAACGACTGCGAATGGTTCCAACAAACTCGTCTTTTTCTTTCCCGCCGTATTGAATTCCTTGTTACGGTTCTTATAGTGCGCGCGTTTCTGGCACCACGAATGAACGGGCATGCAGGCAATGGCGAATGGTCGATCGATGATGCGCGGAATGTTTACAACATCCGGCGCTGGGGATCCGATTACTTCGAGATCAATGACGCAGGCCATGTCGTTTGCCGCCCGGAGCAGAAGCAGGAGAGTGAAGTTGACCTGACTGATATCGTTGCCGAAGCCAGGCAACGCGGACTGAAATTCCCCCTGCTGGTTCGGTTCCAGGACGTTCTTCGGCACCGTGTGCATTCGTTGAACCTGGCGTTTCGGCAGGCGATCAAGGAGTACGAATACACCGGGATCTACCGTGGAGTCTTCCCGGTGAAGGTGAACCAGTTGCGTGAAGTGGTGGAAGAGATCCTTGATGCGGGTCACGAGTTCGACTTCGGCCTGGAGGTTGGCAGCAAACCCGAACTCTTTGCCGGGCTGGCGCTGCCTGAATCCGAGAACTGCCTGGTGGTGTGCAATGGCTACAAGGATCCGTCCTTCATCCACATTGCGTTGATGGGCGTGAAACTCGGCCGGGAAGTGATCATGGTCGTGGAGAAATTGGAGGAGTTGAGGCAGATCATCCGGGTTTCCAAAGAGGTTGGCGTGCGACCCAAGATCGGAATCCGCGCGCGGCTCTTGTGCAAGGGGGTCGGCAAATGGGCGGACAGTGCGGGGGAAGACGCCAAGTTTGGTCTTTCAACGGCAGACATGGTCGCAGCCGCTGACATTTTGACGGAGGAAGGCATGGCGGACTGTTTCCAGTTGCTCCACTTCCACATTGGTTCGCAAGTGCCCGACATTCTCACTGTGAAGAAGGCTGTCCAGGAAGCCACCCGCATCTATGCCAAGCTGCGAAAGATGAATTTCCCGATCCAATACATGGATTGCGGAGGCGGATTGGGCGTGGATTACGATGGAAGCCGCGCGGTTTTCGAAAGTTCGGTGAACTACACGCTCCAGGAGTACGCAAACGACATCGTTTATTACATCGCCGATGTGTGCAACGCGGAGGAAGTTCCGCATCCGGACATCATCACCGAGAGTGGGCGGGCGATTGTCGCGCATCATGCGGTGTTGCTGGTGGAGGTATTCGGCTCGATTGAAAAGAATCAAGACACCTCGCATCTGGAATTTGGCGCGGATGATTCGCACATCACCAAGGAACTGCTGGAGATTCGCGACAACATCGAGTCCTTGAACAAGCTTGAAGCCTTCCACGACGCAAAGGAACGCAAGGACGACGCGTTCCAGATGTTCATGGTCGGCGTACTTGGTCTCGAAGAGAAGGCGAAGATCGAAACGCTTTACTGGCAGATCAGCCAGGCAGTTGTGCGCTCTTACCGGGGCCAGAAATACATCCCGGAAGAAATCCGCGAACTGGGTCACAGCCTCGGCGATCAATACCTCTGCAACTTCTCCGTTTTTCAATCACTCCTGGATCATTGGGCGCTCGAACATCTGTTTCCGATTCTGCCGATTCAACGTCTGAACGAACGCCCCGACCGCGAAACCACTCTCGTGGACATCACCTGTGATTCCGACGGGACCATCAACAAGTTCATCGATCTTGAAGACGTGAGTGACACGCTCCTTCTGCATCACCTCAATGGAGTCGCGGACGGCAAGAACGGCTCCCAATACCACCTCGGCCTGTTTCTTATCGGCGCCTATCAGGACATCATGGGCGACCTTCACAACTTGTTCGGACGGGTGAACGAAATCCACGTATTTGTCGATCCGGAAGAATCGAAAGGTTACTACATCGAAGAAGTCATTCAGGGCACGACTATCGGTCGCGCCCTGGAATACGTGCAATATGATCCGCGTGAACTTAAGCGGCAGATGAAACTGCAGGTCGACCGGGCGGTGAAAGCGAATCGACTCCGGCCTTCGGAAGGCATGCAACTGCTCGGCGAATACGAAAACGGACTGGGCACCTACACCTACCTGGATTTTGGAGAAGCAAGCTGACGACAATCCTCAAGGGGTTGCCCCACTCCGCCCTACCCCTCCGCTTCCGCCGGATCAGGCGAATCTCCTGGCGCCCCTGCGTCGACTCGTCCGCGGCCTCTCTGCTCTTTTCTGGGGTGTGCCCATCGCGCTCCTCGTCTGCGTGCAAAGCCTGGTCACCGACTGGCTGCGTCCGCTCGGAGCCACCCCTCCTCTGCTGGCCACCGGCCTGGTGTTGTTCGGGATTCTTGAATCGCGCCACTTCCATCCGCAGGAACGCGTCTGGCAGGAAACACTCAACCGAGCCCGCATTTTCGCGACGGTGAACTTCGGTCTCGCGCCATTCGTGTTCTTCTGGAGTCGATTTCCACACGATGATTACTACCGCTCAATCATGGTGATGATGATCGTTTCCACCGTGCTCTTCATCTATCATCTGAACCTCTGCCTTCGCTACCTCGCTCGAATGCTTCCGGACCAGACCTTACGAGAAGACACCGAATTATTCACCGGAATGAACATCCTGTTGATTGTTGTATTGCTGGTGTCGATCGCGGTTTATCGCTTTCTTCAGGAAATTGAAACCCTTCCCATCTTCGTGATCTACATTCTCGAACTGATCGAAGAATCCGGAAGATGGTCGGCGATCTTCCTGGTGCTGCTGCCCATTGCCATGACGATGTCCCTGATCTGGAAGATCAAAGAGACGGTGATGAGCGGGATCTTTGGCGGGGTGAGATAGGGGCCACCAGCAGGCCAGGGCTATGCTGTCCATCCAAGGGTGGCGTCTCTCAGTTTCCCGGTAGAATCTTGGTCCGAGTCCGGGTCGAAGAATTTGCGTGCCTTCTTGCTGAACGAGCAGCGAATCGCTCTGGCGAAAGTTCGACTACTCCTCGTCAGTAACAGCATCGCTGCGCTTGGTCGGACACCCCGCCCGCAACCAGCCGTTTACGAACTGATCCAGGTCGCCGTCCATGATTCCCTGGACATTTCCATTCTGAACACCGGAGCGCAGGTCTTTCACCATCTGATAGGGTTGAAAGACGTAACTCCGAATTTGGTTCCCCCAAGCGACCGCGCCTTTTTCACTGTAGAAGCGATCCATCTCGGCTTTCTTTTCATCTTCGCGCATGGCGTAGAGTTTGGCCTTGAGAAGCTTCATCGCGTTAGCACGATTCTGGTGCTGGGAACGTTCGGTCTGGCACGCAGCCACGACTCCGGTGGGAAGGTGAGTGTAGCGAACGGCAGTCTCCACCTTGTTCACATTCTGTCCGCCTTTGCCGCCCGAGCGATAGGTGTCTTCGCGCAATTCGTTCTTCGGAATCTCGATGTCCAGATCTTCGTCCTCGATCTCCGCGATGACATCGACGCTGGCGAAACTGGTGTGGCGACGGGCGTTTGAATCAAACGGTGATATACGGACGAGGCGATGCACCCCGCGCTCGGCCTTGGTGTAACCAAAGGCCATCTCGCCCTTGATGATCAGAGTTGCGCTCTTGATACCAGCGACTTCCCCTTCGGTCATTTCCGAGACCTCGATCGACCAGCCGCGTTTCTCGGCCCACCGTTGATACATGCGGAGAAGCATGTCCGCCCAATCGCAAGACTCCGTTCCTCCCGCACCGGCGTTGATGCTGAGAATACAGTTGGCCTTGTCGTGTGCGCCGTTCAACCAGAGCTGCAGTTCGAGATCGTCGAGGGCGGTTGCAATCGCTTCGGCCTCGGCCTTGGCTTCTTCCAGAACGGGCGGTTGATCCGCTTCTTCCTCAGCCTCGCCAAGTTCCACCAAGACCTTGAGGTCTTCCACACGTTGTTCGGCCGCAGCGAGCGGTTCGAGTCGGCGTTTGATGGAATTGGATTCCTCGACGGTTTTCTGGGCGGAAGCCTGGTCGTTCCAGAAGGTCTCCTGCGACATGGCGACTTCGAGTTCCGCCAGCCGCTTGGTCAGCTTGGGGACGTCAAAGATACCTCCGCAGGTGGGCGAGTTTGTCCACTGCTTTGGCGATGGCGGTCTTGACGTCGTCAAACATAGCGCGCGTAAGTTACTCAGATTGTTGGATTTGCCTAGGAGATTTGTGCAGAAATCACTTCTCCACCCTGACGCGGATTGTCCTTCACCTCACCTGCTGTATCCTAGCCTCATCGATGCCACGCGGACCGATTCCAACTTGGTTCTTTGTCCTTGTTCTGGTGAAGAAAGGGGATCGCTATCTTCTCGTGCATGAGCGGAAACACGGACAGAAGTGGCATCTGCCAGCGGGACGCGTCGAATCGGGAGAGACGCTGGTGGAAGCTGCTCTGCTCGAGACCCTGGAGGTGAGTGGTGTGCCGATTGAAGTGAACGGTGTCTCACGGATGTAACACACGCCATCTCGCGATGGGAAGCGGGTAAGACTGGTGTTCACCGGCATTCCTGTCGATGATGCCGCACCGAAATCAGAGCCAGATGATAATTCGCTCGAAGCGGGTTGGTTCTCAATCGAGGAGATCGTGTCGATGGATGTTCGGAACGAGGAGGTGTTCGAGTTGGTAAAGCAACTCCCCAGAGGCGCACAGGTGGCACCATTGGATCTGCTTGGTTCGGAGGAATAACGTGCTCGGACAGCCGCCGACGTGTTTTGATTACACGTTCTTGGGGATGACGAACGGATTCCGATAGTCTCGGCCCAGCATCGCGTTGGCCTGCTTGTCATCGATGACGCGCTGGGTCTTGGTGTCGATGTCGAGCGTGCGGCCAAGCCGGTAGGAGATGTTTGCGTAGTGAATCAGAGCGCAGGTGAGATGGCCTTCGGTGATATCACCTTCGAGCATGGAACGGTCGTCAGCGCGGATTGAGTCCACGAAGTTTGCCCACATGTCACCCATTCCTTCACCGCTGGGACCGGGTTCGCGTTTTTTGCCCATGAAGGTCTTCCACGCACCATTGCCGTCCATCGTCATGTAACCCTCGGAGCCGTAAAAGATGTTGCCGATGTTGTTTCCGGGGGCTTTGCCCAAGTCGCCTTCGTAGTTGGTCATCCAGTGGCGGACTTCAAATTGCATGAGCTTTTTCTTGTCTCCGCCCCCATTGGGATTCGGAAACTCATAAAGCGCGGTTTGCGTGTTCGGTGTTTCCTGATCATCATCGAACATGTAGTGACCGCCCATTGATGAGACTCTGGTGGGCAGGCCCACACCGAGCCCCCATCGCGCGATGTCCATCTGGTGGGCACCTTGGTTGCCCAGGTCGCCATTCCCGTAATCCCAGTGCCAATGCCAGTTGTAGTGAAAACGATTGTCGGTGAAGGGACGTCCGGGAGCCGGGCCAAGCCAGAGATCGTAGTTCACGCCGGTGGGCGGAGTGGATTCGAGTTTGCGGCCAATGGTATCGCGCCATTTGTAGCAAAGCCCCTTGGCCATGTAGACCTCGCCCAGTCCGCCCTCTTTCAGGAATTTGATCGCGGATTGGCAACCGGTGAAACAACGACGCTCAGCATGATGTTGTATCAACTTCCCGTAGCGTTTGGCGGCCTTGATGAGTTGTTGTCCCTCGTAAACGTTGTGCGTGCCGGGTTTCTCAAGCGTGGCATGTTTCCCGGCTTGGACGGCCCAATAGCCTGCCAGGGCATGCCAGTGGTTCGGCGTAGCCACACTAATGGCGTCGATGTTCTTGTCTTCCAACATGCGGCGCACATCCACGTAGGTGTCAGGCTTCTTGATCTTCAACTTTTCCATGTCCGCGACGCGTCGGCGGATGATCGCATCGTCAACATCGCAAATGGCCGCAACTTCCACATCGGCGAGCTTGGCGTATCCGCGAACGTGGCCAAATCCCATGCCGCGAACACCGACGACACCAGTTCGCACCCGATTGTTCGCGCCCGGAATTGATGCGTAGCTCTTGGCGGACATGGCCATGGCGCTGGTCGCGAGCGTTGAGTTCTTGATGAAGGAACGTCGAGAGGCGGATGAATTCATGATGTTTGGAGGTTCGAGGAAGGTAGTTGGGGAGTCAACACAGTTCGGAGCCATGGACTACACACATTCGAGAATTAAGCAGTCAGACCTGTCCGACACACGTCCAAGCAGACCCTGAGAACCGGACACGAACCGCGTAGGTTAAAACTTCCCCGTTGCAGACTGGTACGCATCATCCCGCCCATGAATCTCTTCACCAAGTTTGCCGAGACGGCTGAATCGCGTCTGGATGAAACCTCGATTTGCTGGGGAGACGAGCTTTTGACCTACGGTTGGGTTCGCGAACGGACGAACGGCCTGGCGAAGAAACTGGTTGAAGATTTCTGCATTCAGCCCGGTGATCGGGTGGCGGTCTGGTTGAAGAACCAACCTGAGTTCAACGCGACCTTGTTCGGCGTCTGGCAGGCGGGCGGAGTTGTGGTGATGGTGAACAATTTCCTCAAGCCGGACGAAGTTGATTTCATCCTCTCCGATTCCGAGGCCAAGGTGGTCATCACCGACTCCAGCCTGGAGGAAGCGCGCAAGGATCTGGAATCACGCGGCAAGGGATGGACCTTCATCCAGGTGGAGGAATACAACGGCTTGGCCACGAGCGAGGAGTTTCCACCAGCTGAGCGTGCAGAGGATGAACTGGCCGCACTGCTCTACACCTCAGGCACAACGGGCAAACCGAAGGGCGCAATGCTCACGCACGGAAACTTCCTTCACAACGTATCCAGCTGCGTTGAAGCACTTGAGATCGGTTCGGAAGATCGCATGGTGGTAATCCTGCCGCAGTTCCACAGCTTCATGTTCACGGTGGGAACTTTGGCGCCCATGTTGGCGGGAATTGGAATCATACTATTGAAATCATTGAACCCCTTCAAAAACGTCCTCATCGAGGTGATCAAGCACAAGGGGACGATCATGCCGGCTGTTCCAGCGCTATGGCGCTCATTGACGCAGGCGCCGGAAGTGCCTCCCCTGCCCTTACGAGTTTGCATCAGCGGAGGCGCGCCATTACCGGTGGAGGTTCTGAAGGAGTTCCAGGAGAAGTTTCCTTACACGCTGCTCGAAGGATACGGCCCGACCGAATCCAGCCCCGTTGCTTCGGTAAATCCCGTTCGTGGAGAGAAGCGTCCCGGTTCAATCGGCCTCGCCTTACCTCGAGTCGACTTGAGCGTGCGCAATGACGCGGGCGAAGAACTGCCGATTGGTGAAACTGGTGAGATTTGCATTCGTGGTGGAAATGTCATGCAGGGTTATTGGAAACAACCGGAAGAGACGGCCAAGGCCATCCGCGACGGCTGGTTGTATTCCGGAGACATCGGCCATCAGGACGCTGACGGGTATTTCTTCATCACCGACCGCAAGAAAGACATGCTGCTGGTCAACGGCATCAACGTCTACCCGCGCGAGATTGAGGAAGTGATCCATCAGTTTCCCGGAGTGAAGGAAGCCGCGGTCATCGGCATCAAGGATCGTCGAAAAGGCGAGCAACCGATCGCGTACGTCGCGCCCTTGGAAGACACGGAAATCGACCCGAAAGAACTCCGGACATTCGTGAAGGAGCGCATGGCCGACTACAAGGTTCCTCGAGAGGTCCGCCTGATGGACGCCCTCCCCCGCAGCGCCACGGGCAAGATTCTTAAAACGAAATTGCGGGAAATCACGTCAGAACAAGAGAGTTAATGGTTGCCTGCGACCTAAATGACTCCAAACTTTCAAAAATACTATGAATCCTAAGAAATTGATCGGGTTTCTCTGTCTGGCGCTGATTAGTCAGACCGCGTCGGGTGTAAAATTCAACGAGCGCCAGCTGGAAGCGATTTCGCAGAAGGTCAGCCAGATTCTCGACGGCGCGCACTACGCGGATCGGTCCATCGACGATGAAACCAGCCGCATGCACCTGGATTTCTACATCGATTCCTTCGACTACTTTCACATGTTCTTCATCCAGCCGGATATCGACGAATTTCGGAGCCGGTACGGCAAGGTTCTCGACGAAAAGACCCTCAGCGGGGACGTCTCGCCGAGCAAGGTCATTTTCAAGCGCTTCCTCCAGCGTTTGAAGGAAGCCAACGGCCGGATCACTGAGCTGCTGGAAACGGAATTTGATTTTACGGAGGAAGAACGTTTCCAACCAAACCGCCACGAACTCGGCTGGCCGAAGGATGAAACTGCGGCTGAAGATCTCTGGCGCAAACGCATCAAGTGGGAGCTATTGGGCGATGTGCTCCGTGTCAAGAAAGACGCAGGCGACGAAAAGCGCACCGAGGCGATTGAGAAAGCCAAGGAACGAATTGGAAAACGCTACCAGAGACTCGTGCGCATGTATGAGAAATGGGACACATCGGAAGTCCTTCAAAACTATCTCTCAGCCTTGGGCCGAACCTTCGATCCGCACAGCATCTACATGGCACCGGCCGACGCGGAGAACTTCGACATCCACAACGTGAAAATGCAACTCACCGGCATTGGTGCGGTGCTGCGTGAAGAAGACGGCTACACCCGCATCGTCAGTCTTTCCCCGGGCGGTCCCGCGCTGAAGAGCAAACAGCTGAAACCCGAAGACCGGATCATCGCCGTCGGACAGACGAACAGCGAACCGGTGGACGTGGTCGACATGAAATTGAGCGATGTCGTGCAACTCATCCGCGGCCCGAAGGGAGCCGAAGTCCGATTGACGGTGATTCCCGCAGCCGGCGATGAAGCGGACACCAAAATCGTGAAAATCATTCGTGACGTCATCAAAATCCAGGAAGGCCTTGCACGTGGATTTATCATCGAAAACCCGGATCAATCTGGACGTGCCCGCAAGCTGGGCATCGTGGATCTCCCCAGCTTCTACGAACACGCCGGCCGCGATGTCGCCCGCCTGATCGCGCGGATGAAGAAAGAAAATATCGGCGGTCTCGTTCTGGACCTTCGCCGAAATGGAGGTGGACTTCTGGACCAAGCCGTGGAACTCGCAGGACTTTTCATCGAACAAGGTCCCGTGGTGCAAGTTCGGGCCTACACAGGCCAAACACGGCGACTCCATGACACCGACAAATCCGTCGCCTACGACGGCCCATTGCTGGTACTAGTCGGCAAGCATAGCGCTTCTGCATCTGAGATTGTGGCCGGTGCGCTGCAGGATTACGGACGGGCGTTGATAGTAGGTGACATTCACACGCACGGCAAAGGGACGGTCCAAACACTTTACCCACTCAGCGGGGCGATCGACCGCAGAATCATAAGCGACCCGGGCAAGCTGAAATTCACCGTTCAGAAGTTTTACCGAATCGCCGGCAACTCCACACAGAAAGATGGTGTCACACCTGACATCATTCTTCCCAATGTACTAAATCACCTCGAATCCGGTGAAGCCTTTCTCCCCAACGTCATGGAATCCGATTCCATCAAGGCCGCCAAATACGAGAACCAACACCGCATCTCACCTTACCTGAACCGCCTCCGCGTCATGTCCGAGGAACGACGCCTCGAGGACAAGGATTTCAAATACATCGACGAGGACATCGAGCAGGTAAAAGCACAACAGGCGGACAAAACAGTGTCTCTGAATGAGGCCGAACGCCGTGCCGAGAGCAAGCAACGGAAGGACAGCATCGACAAGCGAATCGCCGAACGCCGCACCCGCAATCCTATCGAGGAAAAAGTGACGCTCCTCAAATGGAAGAAACAGGACGAAAAGGAGACCATCGAGGTGATCACCAAGCCCGGTGCCGATCCCTATCTGCGCGCTCCGGACGAAGAGGAAGAAGAGTCTGAAGACAAGGACGCCAAGTTCGAGGTCAAAACTGAGAAAGACAAGAAGGACGACAAGCCCAAGGAATCCAAGAAGCCTGAAAAGGCAGACGACGAAGAGGAAATTGAGCCAACCGTTCCTGCCATCATGCGCGACATTCACCTGCGCGAAGCAGTTGCCATCTTGAAAGACTTCGTCGTTTTGTCCGAATCGGCCCACCTGGCTGCAGAGAAGAGAATTGCGAAGTAATGGTGCGCGATGCTGGGTTCGAACCAGCGACCCCTTCGGTGTGAACGAAGTGCTCTACCACTGAGCTAACCGCGCATCCAAGCGGGGCGCGAAACTAGTTCCTACCTCTCCCCGACGCAAGCGTTTTGACTCACCCGCCGGCCAACGAACGAATGCGTTCCGACATGGAAAACAGACCGTTCCTCCGGCTGGTGCTCAGGTGATTCGCCAAGTCCAGCTTCTCCAGCGCACCCTTGATGTCGACGTCGAGGATTTCTGGTGCGGTCTTGTTTGAGTAAAGAGACAACAGGACGGTGACCAACCCCTTCACAATCGCAGAGTCGCTGTCGCCTTGGAACACGAAGCGTTCTTCTGCGTCCTGCGTAAAAATCAACCACACACGCGACGTGCAGCCCTGCACCCGATTCGCCTCAGTCTTCACGTCCTCCGGGAGTTCCGGGAGCTTCTTCCCGATATCGATGAGGAAGCGATACCGGTCTTCCCAATCATCGAAAACCTCGAACGCAGTCTCAATCTTCTCAAATGTTGGCAGCGCCGAAGCTGACGTTGAACTCATCGGCGGAGTTTTGGCATGGCAACCCGAAGTGGAAAATCAAATTCTTCACCGGACTGTCTTGGTCGCCATACACGTCAGATTTGACCAAACAATCCCTTGAAACGATGAATCGCAAATCTGTCATCATGTTGATCGTCTGCCTTGTGGCGACCCTGCTGCTGATCATCACCGGATCAAGGGGGCAACTCGGCAGGCGTTCATACGACGCCAAGTCAAGCAGGCGAATCGGACTCGGTCCAGCCGACGGTTCCGACCAATGGACCGGACTCAGCACCGACTACGACACTCAGAAAGACCACCTCAGTTTCGCGGTGAACATCTCCCGCAACGTCGCGCTTTCCGCACCCAAGACCGACGGCGAGGCCACCGGAAAGACAACCCTGTCCGGCGTAGGGCTCTACGGGCCTGGAAACGACGAAGCCATTCTCGTCGGGCAGGAACAGCCGGCTGATCGCGCGGCAATTACTTTTCAAAGGGAAGGACCAGTGGTCACCACCCAGGGAACTCCCGCACAAAAGCTGGCCGCCGTTTTCGGCACCTCAGCTGAAGCCAAGCCAATCGCCCCCAATGATCCCACCTGCCTGACCGCCAATGGCGCGATCGGACTCCCAGCCGATCGCATCGGGGCGATCGCCAAAGGACCTGCTGCCCACATCACCGGTGTGGCCATGGTTGATGGAAATGGAATCACCATCAAGGACTCCGCGGTTCAGATCGACAACACCGTGGCATGGAACCCCGATGGTGCTGCGTGGCTGACACCGAACGGCTCCCCCTCAAGGATTCTCTGGACTGCCAAGCGAAGCACGCCTTCCATCCTCGGAGGAGGCTTGCCGCCGGGTTCGCCGTAGGCGGATGAAGCTCCAAGCTCGATACGAGCCTCAAACGCCAAGTCACAATCAATCCAGCAACCGATAGCCTGTAGCCACGCGTTCGAATAGACTTCTACGCTCTGATCGAGGCTTGAGTTTTGGAGCTTGGAGTTTTCCTCCCCTCAGTTTCTGATTCCCCCATGAAGTCCGTCCTAATGCTGCTGACGATCGCCACGTTAATCGCGATCTCCCCTGCCCACGCGCAGGATTTCTCCAAGGACAAGTTTCGGCAACTGGAGGAAATTCTCCCTTCCCCGAATGAAACCCGCACCGCTTCAGGCGCGCCCGGACATCGGTATTGGCAGCAACGCGCTGATTACCAAATCAACGTCGAACTCGACGACGAGAAACAGCGCATTGTCGGCAGCGAAAAGATCACCTACCGCAACAACTCACCGGACACGCTTCGCTACCTTTGGGTCCAATTGGATCCCAACCTGATGCGCCCCGACTCGGAACACGTGTCAATGTCCACCGCGCCGGACATGAAGAATCTCTCATACAAGACGGTGGATCGCTGGCTGACACAGGAGGAGTTCGACGGCGGGGTGAAGATCAAATCGGTAAAGGATTCCGCAGGGAAGCCGCTGAAGCACCAGGTCGTGAAGACGATGATGCGCATCGATCTGCCCAAGCCTCTGAAACCGGGGGGCACCACAAGCTTCTTCATCGATTGGGAATACAACATTAACGACGCGACGGTGATCTGGGCGCGCACGGGCTATGAGTATTTTAAGAAGGATGACAACTACATCTATGAGATTGCGCAGTGGTTTCCGCGCATGGCGTCCTACACGGATTACACCGGCTGGCAGCACAAACAGTTTCTCGGGCGCGGCGAGTTCACGCTCGAGTTCGGCGACTACGAAGTGAACATCACCGCACCGGAAGACCATGTCGTTACAGCGACGGGCGTGCTTCAAAACGAGAAGGATGTTCTATCGAAGACTCAGTTGGAACGCCTGAAGAAATCCAAAGACGCGGATGAACCGGTGTTCATCATCACGCCAAAGGAAGCCAAGGCGAACGAATCGAAACGCGGGAAGGACAAGAAGACCTGGAGATTCAAAGCTGAGGACGTGCGTGATTTTGCGTTCGCATCTTCGCGCAAATTTATCTGGGACGCGCAGGGACATAAGGTTGGTGGAAAAACTGTGATGGCCATGTCCTTTTATCCAAACGAGGCAGAACCGCTCTGGAGCAAATACTCAACCCACTCGATCGTTCACACGCTCGACGTGTATTCAAATTTCACCTTTGACTATCCCTACCCCGTTGCGATCTCTGTCAACGGTCCGGTGGGAGGCGGGATGGAGTATCCGATGTTGTCCTTCAACAAACCGCGACCGGAGGAGGACGGCACCTATGACGCTCGTACAAAGTATTTCCTCATCACCGTCGTCATTCATGAGGTCGGACACAACTGGTTCCCCATGATCGTCAACTCGGACGAACGGCAATGGACTTGGATGGACGAGGGCATCAACACCTTCCTGCAATACCTCGCTGAACAGGAATGGGAGGAGGACTACCCGTCCCGCTCAGGCGATCCCGAAAAGATCACCAACTACATGAAGAGCGAATTCCAAGTGCCGATCATGATGAACAGCGAATCCATTTTGCAGTTCGGCCCCAATGCCTACGCCAAACCAGCCACCGCACTGAATATCCTGCGTGAAACCGTGATGGGCCGGGAGCTCTTCGATTTCGCGTTCAAGGAGTATTCACAACGCTGGCGATTCAAACGTCCTAATCCGGCCGACCTCTTTCGAACGATGGAAGACGCCAGCGGCATCGATCTGGACTGGTTCTGGCGTGGCTGGTTTTTCACCACCGACCACGTGGACCTGTCGATCGAGAAGGTCAGCCTTTACCAGGTCGACACCGGTGATCCGGTCGTGGACAAGCGCAACCGCAAGCAGGACCGCGATGAACATCCCAAGACCGTCTCCTCCACCCGCAACAAGGAACTGCACAAGCGCGTGGATCGTTTTCCGCACCTGAAGGACTTCTACAACACCTACGATGAGCTCGACGTCACCCAGGCAGACCGTGATCGCTACGAACGGCTGCTGAAGGACCTCAGCGATCGTGAAAAAGATCTTCTCAAATCCGGCCGCCATTTCTACGTCGTGGACTTCAAGAATCATGGCGGATTGGTCATGCCCATCATTCTCGAAGTAGAATACGTCGATGGATCAAGGGAAGAACTTCGCTATCCGGCGGAGATCTGGGTGAAGAACGGCGAGAATACGTCAAAAGTCATGCTCACCAAGAAGGAGATCAAGAGCATCACGCTTGACCCACATCTTGAAACGGCCGACTGCGATCTGGAGAACAACCACTTCCCGCGACTGCCGGTGAAATCCCGCATTCAGCTCAAGCGCAGCAGCAAGGGCAAGAACCCGATGCAGCGTGCGCGCGACGCAGAGAAAAAGAAGAAAGCAGCAGCAAAGAAACCCGCGACCAAGAAGTAGCATTCTGCGTCATGCCCGCTTTATCAGCAGGGCAAACTCCTCCAGGCACCGATGCTGAACTGCGCTCATTTGGAGACGCGGTCTGTCCGATTGTAGTTTCTTCAATCCTTCCTCCACCGAGGGAACGACCCCGCGATGCAGTAACATAGCGATCGCGAACAGCCCGGTCCGGCCAGGTCCTTGGGCACAATGAACGCAGATACGTCCGACTGCTACACTCCTGACCATTTCCAACAGTTCAGCTGCCGAGGGTGCGCTTCGGTCGGGGAGTGGATAGCATCGGTATCCTCCAGTTTTTCGAACTGCGCGAGGTTCCATGAACTCGAACGTGAGATCGATCACGGTGTCGAATTCCCGGCAAACTTCTCCGCCCATCAGGCGACGACCGATCACGAGATTGTCAGTCACAGTGTCCTGCTTGGATTCGCTGCTCAGCCTACAAGTCAAATGCCAGAGCAGATGCGTGCAAAGATGAAGCGGAAGAAAGAATATCCAACTCCACGCCGGCAGCGTTCCGTCGAGGCGATTGCCGAAGAGTTTTGGCGCTCCCAACGCCCAACACGCCAAAGTTCAAGCCCAGCCAGCCAAGCAACTGCTGCCATTCCCCACCCCCAAGCCTTGATGGACAAACGATCCTCCCAGCAGGAGCATTACCACGCCGTAATTCATGCGGCCCCGTTTGCCACTCTAAGAAAAGCGTCAATCAAGCGCGGAAGTCGTCTGGGATCGCAGGCGCCCCGGAATTTCTGGCTCTCGATTTCGCAATGAATCCAGTTCGGTGACACCGGATTGCCAGATGGTGCGCAACCTTCAGATAACGGATGCATTGATTTGCCGTCGAGATCTGTTCCTTGCAGATCACCCGTAAGCAGCCACCCCGGATTGCCGAGAGTCTCCGATCGAATCCCCATGTCATGTTCCCGTTCACCGTCGCACTGCGCCAGATACCAGGCCGACAGCTTGTTCAGCGGGCCTTCCGCACAATTCGAATTCATCGCGATTCAAATTCAGCCAAATCCTTCTTCCGAGCCACCCGTTTCCACTCGGTTAACACGATCTCCCGAAAGTCCGACATGGCAATCGATCTCCTCACCAGGACCGCAGCGTATCCCTCGTAGTGAGGCGTGATGTAATAGGTGTCAGGATCTTCCGAAATCAACTTTTCCTGCTGTTCAACGGAATCCAGAAAAACCACCACTGCATCTTCTTTGTCGTGCACCCTCAGAAAGATCTTCCGGGCGACCCGAAACGCCGGCGTCCCATACGCAGTCCCTTCCACACTGCCAGGAAGTTCCCCGGCCACACGACGGATTTGATGCAGAGTGATCATGGAATTCCTCCACAGATTAAGGTTTTCACAGAAGTCATTGTGCCACTGCTTTGCATTCTTGACGAGAAGCCGCTATGCTCGCCGGATGCTTTCAGAAGCAGAACAGACTGCTGCCACAACTGCGCTGCACGATGTGCAAAGCGGACGCGACCATCGCGAACTGCGCATCGACAAGGTCGGCGTGCGCGGTATGCGCTTTCCCATCCAGATCCGGGACAAGGCCCATCTTGTTCAGAACACCGTGGCCACCATCGGCATGTATGTAGACCTGCCCAAGGAATGCAAGGGGACGCACATGAGCCGCTTTGTCGAAGTGCTAAATGCGCACGGAGAGATTGTTCACGTTGAAAACATCCCTGATATCCTGAGCGCGATGCAGCAACGGCTTAAGGCGGACACCGCTCATATGGAAATGGAGTTTCCGTTCTTCCTCACGAAGAAAGCTCCGGTAACCGGTATGGAAGGCGTGCTCGACTACACCGCGCGATTTGAGGCGAATGCCATTGGCAAGGAGGCCGATTTTGTCCTCACGGTGATCGTTCCCGTAACCACACTATGTCCTTGTTCGAAGGCAATCTCTGAACATGGAGCCCACAATCAGCGTGGCCACGTCACAGTCCAGTTGCGCAGCAATGAGACAGTGTGGATCGAAGAGGTGATCGACCTGGTCGAACAATCGGCCAGCAGCGAACTTTACTCGCTTTTGAAACGGCCCGATGAAAAACACGTCACCGAACGCGCCTACGAAAATCCTGTCTTCGTGGAAGACCTCGTTCGAAACGTCGCCACACGGTTGAACAATCATCCGCACGTGGTTTGGTACAAGGTGGAAGCCGAGAATTTCGAAAGCATTCACAACCACAATGCTTACGCCTGCATCGAGAACGGTTGAGAAATCTCCCTACGCTGAACCGCCTCACTCCGTTTTCCATCGCACAAAAAACGACGCGCGA
Source organism: Verrucomicrobiales bacterium (assembly GCA_002715965.1). Lineage (GTDB taxonomy): Bacteria > Verrucomicrobiota > Verrucomicrobiia > Limisphaerales > JAYPXF01. Next base: position 25,398 of record PBAL01000086.1, read on the forward strand.
ATTCCTTCGCGCGCCGTCCTTCAGGTTAATTCGTTTCAAACGTAATCCACGGTCACCCGGGAGACGCGATGATTTTCAATATCGTGCGCCTTCCCATGGGCGTGGGGATCAAGTTTCGGTTTTCCGTCGACGAGAAACCAGTAGTGGTGTTCGCCGGGGTTGAGCTGCACCTTGCTCTGCCAGGTTCCGTCGGGCATTCGTTTCATGGGATGCGCATCTGGATCCCAATCATTGAAATCACCGCACAGAAATACGGTTTTCGCGTCGGGAGCGTCGCAGGTGAAGTGTATCGGATCGATGGTCTGCTGTGCCGAGAAGTTCTTTGGCCTGCTCGGAGCGGGAACGGTTGCGGTATGCATTGTTCGACTCAGTTCGTGGCGGAGGAAACTCCGACCACACAAGAGAAGAGGTAATCACAGGAGCGGAACTCCATCAAGGTTACCAGCGCGAAAATAGTTGTTATAATTTCGCGTCAATCACCAACCGTGGCCTGTCCGATGCTGTTCAGAAACAATGCCAACTTTGGTTGGAGGCACAGATCCAGCCAACTCCTTCGGACGTGACTTTGAACGTTTCAGGCGTTCCTCTATCCAACAAGACCAGTGAGTTCAGAAGAATCCCAGCAAGAGAACAATGAGAAGAAACAACCTCGCTCGACTAGGCAGGTCTGGAACGAATGGGGCAAACCATTGCTGTGGTTCTTTGCGATCATGTGCGTCGTGCGCTCCGCCGTGGCGGATTGGAACGATGTTCCGACCGGATCGATGAATCCCGCGATTTTCGAAGGCGACCGGGTGTGGGTGAACAAGCTTGCCTACGATCTCAAAATTCCCTTCACCAAGGTTCAAATCGCCACATGGGATTCCCCGCGTCGGGGAGACGTGGTGGTGTTCTTTTCCCCGGAAGATGGCACACGCATGATCAAGCGCGTCATCGGATTGCCTGGTGACGAGATCGCACTGTTTCACAACACGCTCGTCATCAACGGCGAACGCGCCACCTACAAACGAGTGCCTCCGAACGAATCCCCCCTGCCCCCGAACAAGCAGAACCACTGGCGTGAATTTGCGGTGGAGACAATCTTCAACAATGAGCGCGTCGTCATGGCCACTCCGAGGACCAAAGCCCACCACACCTTCCAACCGGTGAAAGTCCCTGACGGACACTATCTCATGCTCGGTGACAATCGGGATCTCAGCGCGGACTCCAGATACTTCGGATTCGTCCCGGAGGATCACATTGTCGGCCGGGCGACGACGATCGTGCTTTCATTCGACCGCGAGAATTCGTGGAGCCCGCGCTGGGACCGGTTCTTCACGGACCTCAAATGAAGACAGCACAGCTAACGCGCCGACGGTCTCTCGAGATCGGGAACTCTCTCCAACACCTCCGCGAACAGCTTCGCAATCGCTTCACTGATTTGCCAGAGCGCATGTCGAAAATTTGCCTGCTTCGCCAGCTTCTGCATATCGGGATAGTGCAATCCCAGTGAACGTCGCGTCAGTTCAGGATGACAGTCCCATCCATGCCTGGTCTCAATCAGTTCAAGCTGCTTGATGATACGAGGAGTTCGAATCACCTGATACCTCCGGTTCTCCTTCAAGACGGCTCGCGCCAGGTCTTCATGGTTGGGATTCCATGCGTTGGTGAATTCCTCTGCGAGTGCTCCACTTGGCGCGACCGCACGCATATAGTGAAGTTGAATATCCTCAACAGGTGTGCGCGCTGCTTCCATGAGGATCTTGTTCCAATCCAGCTTTAATTCCCTTCGGCCCACTTCATGAAAGGCAATCATATCCTGAATCGGCCGATTGGCCGGCGTGTATTTGCCCCCGTGCAGCTGAAGATCGACTCCCGGTTGAACGGACTTGATCAGGCTATCGCCAACAATGTGCGCGATCCAGCCAAGCAGATATGCGAGCGCTCTTTCGTTGCCGGGATGCATTCGCCGGCAATCCTTCACCACTGCCGCACAATAATCGGCAAGGTGATCCCAAGGGACGGTGTGTTCGCGATCTTCACTTCGCCAACCAAAAACCAGATGCGCGCGACCATAGAAGAGCCGGTGAATTTCACGTGGACGATACCCCTTTCCTCCGTGCTCCAGCGACCAGAGACGAATCACGCCCCCGGTAATCGGACTCTTCTCCATGCTGGCAGTCCCGTATCCCACTTCGCTGCCAGTATCGACACAGATCGCTTCCGGCATGGTCTGGACATCGCAACCCAGGTAAGCACCACAGTGATAGCTCGGTTGATTGCGCTCGATGAGCGCTACAATTGGGAGCTTGCGTTTCCTGGCTGAATCCACGGCCAGAATCGCATACATGGTGTGACCAATCACTCCGCTCATTAGTCAGAAGATCCAACGAATCTTGGAAGACTACAAGGCGCGTTCAAAACGAAATTCCGAGTAAGGCACTGCGCCGTCATCCATGTCGCGCGTCTCACCTTTCACAAATCCGAAACGGCGGAAGAATTCATGCGCGTGAGCGAATCGGGTATCCGACCAAAAGACCACGCGTTCGAATCCCTTCGCGATCGCTTCATCGATCGCCCATTGCATCAGGCGTTTTCCAACGCCATGACCCCGCATGTCTTTGCGCACATAAAGCCGACGAAACGTTGCCGTCCCGTTTTCCGATGTGGGAAGCACGGCATGAGTGCCGGTGATTCCCGTATCGTCCTCCATGAAAACAAATGCGCCACCTCGGCCGGCATAAGACGCCTCAGGGTTCATAAGATCCTGGCCTTCTCCCTCCGGGAATACCCGGTCACCAATCTCGCGGAGGCATGAGTCGATCAGCTCAACGACTGCTGCAGAGTCTGCATCGGTTACTGGTCGAAGCTTCATTTTGATTCGACGCGCGGCCAGCAATCACAGCTTCCTCGGATCAACGTCGCTCAAATCGATATCACGAGGTGCCTCAACCAGCAGGCGTTTCGCGTCCGCAATGAACTCGCTCACATCATCTTCTGTCGTGTCCCACGAGCACATCAGCCGCGCACCGCCTTGTCCGATGAAGGTGTAAAACTTCCATCCCGCCGAACGCATCGCATGCACCAGCCAAGGGGGCATCTCGACAAAAACGGCATTGGCCTGAGTGGGCCACATGATCTTCAACTCTTCAATCGCTGCCAAACCGTCATGAAGCGCTTTGGCCATCGCGTTGGCATGCCCCGCCCGCCGGATCCATGCGCCGTCCTGCAACATCCCCACCCAAGGCGCGGACAAGTAGCGCATCTTGGAAGCAAGTTGTCCGCTTTGTTTGCAACGGTAATCAAAATCTTCCGCAAGTTCGCGATTGAAGAAAACAACCGCATCACCAACAGCGGTTCCGGCCTTCGTTCCCCCAAAGCAGAGAACATCAACACCAACCTGCCAAGTGACTTCCTTCGGCTTGCATCCGAGTGAAGCAACCGCATTGGCGAAGCGCGCACCGTCCATGTGAAGCTTCAAGTTGAATTGCTTGGTCTTCGTCCAGATCGCCTTCAGGTCATCGGGCGTATAAACCGTACCCAGTTCAGTCGCCTGAGTCACGCTCACGGCCCTCGGTTTCGGATAGTGAATATCCGTCCGCTTCTTCACCATCTTCTCAATCCCGGCCGGATCGATTTTCCCTCGCTCGCCTTCAATGAGCAGGACTTTCATCCCGTTGGAAAAGAATTCCGGCGCACCGCATTCATCGGTTTCAACGTGGGCGGTTTCGTGACAGAGGATACTGTTGTAACTCTGTCCGGTCGAAGCGAGTGAAAGCGAATTGGCCGCAGTTCCGTTGAACACGAAGAACACCTCGCATTCCATCTCGAAAGTCTCGCGCAGCAGATCGGCAGCCTTGGCCGTCCATTGATCGTCGCCGTAAGAAACGGCATGTTCCGGATTGGCCTTCTCAAGCGCCGCCCAAGCTTCGGGACAAACCCCCGAGTAGTTGTCGCTGGCAAAATGCCTGGAGCGTTTTTCCATGCGCGGATTTAAGCGAAGTTATCGAAATTACCGAAGGCAAAACAACTTGCCAACAATTGCCGATCGAAAATCCTTCGAAAACCGTGTCATGAAACGTGATGAAGGAGATCCCATTCCAGCCTTTGTTCCCGCACTTGCGGGCCTGTTAATCAAGGCCGAAGACGACAAGGGCGAACCGCTCACCCCGACGAAGTGATCGAACTTCGGGGCAATTCTCACTGCATCATGATGGCGCCTGCCCGAGCTCGAAAAATGGAGGAAAGCCGGAGCCGTGACATCGAACCCTAAAACATCTGGTACGAATGGCAGCTATTGCGCCGTGAACTGAGCCGCAAACCCGGCCTCGATCCCGGCCCGAATTTCAACCAGATTCGCAGCACTGATCCGGCTTACCAAAAGTCCATTGAAGATGCCCACGCCACGCTGGATCGGTTCCGCAAGATGCTCCCAGCCGATGGAAGTCCCGGTATGGGGGGCCATGGTCAAAACGACGGTGATTGAAGGCGAACACAAAGCCTTTATGTGGCTCTTCAATGCCCGCATCTCGGGCAAGAACTTCGTCGGCACGTTCGTTGAAATCTTAGAGGCCTTCAAACAATACCTGGTCGGAGACGATCTGGAAATTGCCGAAGAAGATCTCCCGGATTGGTCGTTCAACGACGGTGGTGTGCTGCATGGCGGTTATTCGCTCCGCTACTATCGCTCAATGCTACCGGAGGACGAACGCGCCCAATATAACGAGTATATTGGAGTGAAGGAATACGCATGAGCGAAGACCCGGGTCTTGCGAACAGTCCGGACCGCCGGCTCGGCATGAGATATGTCCGAAAGTTATGGATGAGCGGTTGTGATGGGCAGCCATCAGGGAATGCATTGATTTGATTATGCTGTATTTATGACTGCCATCCCGCTTGCTGCGTTCCTCCTGCGCTGCGAAGAATTCCGCAATCAGTTTATCCTTCTTCGTTGGATCGTATTCAGGGTGTATCACGTTGAACTTGGGCACGTGTTTCGTGATGTAGCCCTTAAACTTTTCGGGGTAGTAACGAACCAGCTCGGAGCGTTCGCTCTTCACCGGAACGGTCCATTGGGGAAGAACGTTCGCAGATGATAACCCTTGTCCAGCCAAGCGGTAAATTCGTACCAACGTTGCACGTCGTCCTCCACTTCGAACTCAGCCAGTTTCACGTCTGAATTATGCAACGCAGTCAGGTCAGACATGCCTGCCCTCGTCGCGACCACGCCCAGTCGCAGTGATCTTCCTTGGGCACCTTTATACGCTTCTCAGGATACGGGTAGTTTCGACCAATCGCCGTCGCACTGATGCGTATCCGGTATTTTCCTTTGTCAGGGACACCGTTTCTGAAGCGGCTGATACCAAGAAACCCTCCCTGATCATGGTGATTCTTGCGCAAGTGCTGGCAGTGACCCGGTTTATCCAATCCATCGAGCCGGTTGCCGATCCGGCAGAACGGTGCGTTGAACAGCAGCTTTCCCCTTCCCGGCTGCCTGCTCGGATGAACTGCATGCCTGAGATATCGATCGGAACCCTTCAGGTAGCGGGCGAGCATCAGCCGCCGACCGCGCGGTCACATCACGTTCCAACAAAGGCAGCGCCATCAGATACACTCAGACCGCGCAGGAATGTCCGGCGATGAATCAAAGGAGCTTTCATGGGATGAGCATTTATTGCCGACGGAGCATCGGATGAAAGATTTGAAATCTGTCTGCGCATTGACCTTCCGAGGGCTCGCAATCGCAACGTATTGAACGATGCCACTACGCCCAGTCGAATCGACGCATTGTGTGTCAAATTGTCGCTTTCCCAGACGATTGCTTCCAACAATCATCCCAAAAAAACCATAAAACACCAGATTCTAGGTGGTACATCCTCTGCATTGAAGTTTCCCATGACTATCGAAAAACTGACGAACAATGCCCAAACGGCCGTGCGTGACGCACAGTCCCTATCCAACGAACTCCAACATCAGGAACTGGACTGTCCCCACCTACTCATCACCCTTCTTCAACAACCTGAGAGCCTCACCTCTGTTCTACTCAAGCGCCTGGGCACGGATACCGATTCACTGTTGAGCGACCTGAGAACGCTGTTGGATCAACGCCCAAGAGTCCAAGGCAGCAACGACACCTACATCAGCAACAATCTCAGGGAGGCATTTGCTGCAGCTGAAAAGGAGGCAAAACAACTCCAAGACGAATACCTCAGCAACGAGCATCTGCTTCTTGGAATCGTAGCGTCGAGCGACGACAAGACTTCCTCTCTCCTGGGCAATTCCCGAATCACCCGCGAAGCAATCATGCCCGTGCTGACCGAACTTCGAGCCGGTCAACGGGTCACCGATCAGGACCCTGAATCCAAGTTCCAAACACTTGAGAAATATGGCCAGGATCTCACCGCTCTCGCCCAGTCAGGCAAGATTGATCCGGTCATCGGTCGTGACGATGAGATCCGGCGATTGATGCAGGTACTGACACGACGCACCAAAAACAATCCGGTGCTCATCGGCGAACCTGGTGTCGGGAAGACCGCAATTGTAGAAGGCCTGGCTCGGCGCATCGTCAGCGGAGACGTTCCTGAATCTTTGAAAAACAAACGTCTCGTTGCGATGGATCTGGGTGCAATGATTGCCGGTGCGAAGTATCGCGGTGAATTCGAAGATCGTTTGAAGGCGTTTCTGAAGGAGGTGACCTCGAGCGAAGGCCGCATCATCCTCTTCATCGACGAGTTGCACACCATCGTCGGCGCAGGGAAATCTGAAGGAGCGGTCGATGCAGGCAACCTTCTCAAACCACAACTGGCGCGTGGAGAACTGCGCTGTGTCGGAGCAAGCACGCTCGACGAATACCGACAACACATTGAAAAGGACCCCGCCCTGGAGCGCCGCTTCCAACCCGTTCATGTGGCCGAACCAAACGTTGAGTCCACCATCGCGATTCTCCGCGGCCTGAAAGAACGCTACGAGGTCCATCACGGTGTTCGTATCCAGGACGCGGCCATCGTCAGCGCTGCCACACTGTCCAACCGCTATATTTCCGATCGATTTCTCCCGGACAAGGCCGTCGATCTGATGGACGAAGCCGCATCCCGATTACGCATGGAAATGGATTCCATGCCTACCGAAGTGGACCAACTAGAGCGCCAGATCATGCAGCTTGAGATCGAGCGGACTGCATTGAAGAAAGAGAAGGACGACGCCTCCAGAAAGCGACTGGATCTGCTCGAAAAGGACTTGGCTGACTTGAAGGAAACTGCGACTCGTCTGAAGGCCCAATGGCAAAACGAAAAAGCCGGATTGAACGCCATCGGCATCCTGAATGAGCGACTGGAACAGGCGAAGCAGGAGATGGAAAACGCCCAGCGCGATGGGGATCTTCAACTGGCCGCTGAGATCCAGTACGGACAGATCCCAGAGCTGCAGAAGAAGGTCGAGTCCGCTGAAGCCGCCCTCGAAGCCGAGCCGCAAAACTCCCGCCTGCTCTCGCAGGAGGTTACCGACGAGGATATCGCGCGAGTTGTTGCTTCGTGGACCGGCATCCCAGCCAACAAGATGCTCGAGGGCGAACGCGAAAAGCTCGTCCGCATGGAGAATCGCCTTCAGGAACGTGTGGTTGGCCAGTCTGAAGCCATCACCGCAGTTTCAAACGCCGTCCGGCGTGCGCGGAGCGGATTGCAGGATCCCGACCGGCCCATCGGTTCGTTCATTTTCCTCGGCCCAACCGGTGTTGGAAAAACCGAACTCGCACGCGCCCTCGCTGAATTCCTCTTCGACGACGAGCAGGCCGTGGTTCGCATCGACATGAGCGAATACATGGAGAAACACTCCGTCGCGCGCCTGGTCGGCGCCCCTCCCGGATATGTCGGCTACGAAGAAGGCGGACAACTCAGCGAATCCGTTCGTCGTCGCCCGTACTCGGTCGTGCTGTTCGATGAAATCGAGAAAGCACACCCGGACGTGTTCAATATCCTGCTGCAACTCCTCGACGATGGGCGCCTCACCGACGGCCAAGGCCGCACGGTGGATTTCCGAAACACCATCGTGATCATGACCAGCAACATCGGCTCACCTGTCATCCAGAACTTCTACGCCAACGGCGAACCAACCGGGAAGCTTCTCGCAGAGTTGGAAGCCCGTGTAAGCGAGGAACTACGGCAGAGCTTTCGCCCCGAGTTCATCAATCGCATCGACGACAACATCATCTTCCACAGCCTCAATGAAGGGCACTTGGAGGAGATTGCGGGAATCCAATTGCGACTCATCGAATCGCGGCTGGCTGATCAGAATCTGCGGATCGAAGTCACCGATGACGCTCGCGAACACCTTGCCCGCGAAGGCTATGATCCCCAGTTCGGAGCGCGGCCGCTCAAGAGAACGCTTCAGGAACGCATTCTCGATCCGCTCGCCTCGAGATTGCTTGCAGGTGAGTTCAACACTGGAGACTCCATTCGCATCGACGCAGACCCAGACGGCCTTCAGTTCTCGTGAAACGGTGCACGTCTCAACGATCTACAGCCTCGGCTTGGGTGGCTTGCCCACCTCCGCGCAGGGACGAACGCCGCACGCGTTAACCTTGCGCTTGAAGACCTTTTCACCACAAGTCACGACTGACTCGCCGAGATTCGGTCCGGCAAACACCACATTGGACAGAGGTCCGCGCTGCGGCTTGTTGATGATCACGTTCACGCGCCCCGGTTGATCACAGACCTGTAGCCCAACCTCCGTCGCGACATACAGACGACCGCTGCGATCCACGGTCATGCCATCGGCGAAACTGCCAGTTTTGGTATCCGGCAGGTGCAGGTGATGGAACGGCTGCTTGTATCGCAAGGAACCGACGGGCTTGATCTGGTAAGACCAGACGAATCGACCGCGACGCACCCATGGCAATGTTCGCACGCAGGTTGCTCTCGTCTTCAAAGCGCTTGATGTAGAAGCGATCCAACCGGGCGTACACGCGCCAGTCGAGGTTTTTGATGTCATCACCTGCCGTCTGCTCGCGATAACCCGAGAACTCGGGAGAAAGTCCATGCAGGGAGTGCGATGCAGGCCGGAAATGGCCCCCTGCATCACCCGCACGGTTCGCAGTCCGAGACTGCGGATCTGCGCCAGCAGCTCAGGCTGCAAATACCCTTTGGACATCCTTGTTGCGAGCCGACTTGGACTTGTGGGCGGGGACGTGATCAATCAGCTTCGCGATGATGGAATCCGAATCTTCGCCTTCAGCCTCTATCGTGTAATTCAAGACCAGGCGATGGCGAAGGACCGGAGTAGCGCGCGCCTGGACGTCTTCCAAGGCAACCTCCTGACGACCGTTCAAAGCGGCACGCGCCTTGGAAGCCTGGATGAGCGACTGACCGCCACGGGGACCGATGCCCCAAAGCACCAGGCGCTTCACGAAGTCCGGGGCGGCCGGGCTGTCCTTGCGCGAGGCGCGCACTGCCGCCCGAACTGTAGGAGTATCGAATGCCACCCTCAGGTATGCGACAGATTTCAAGATATCGAACCGCCCGTTGAATCGTGGACTTCGGCACGGTGTTTCGAACGCCTCAAGCCCCGGAATACTTCAACAAAAATGGAAGCGCCTCGAACTATTCTTCGGGTGCGCTGCAATTCAGGCTATTTGCCAGTGCTTTCAGATCCACCCGCGTGTGTTCGGCGGAGATTGCGAAGCGAAAGAAGCCACCTCTTGCACCGCCGGGGTAGTTGATGAACGGAGGGTGAATCCCGTTTTTTTGTAGCGATTCTTTCAATCGATTTACTTCATGGAGAGATTCAAATGAACGATTGATGATCGGAAACGGAAGTTCCTCGCCGATCAATGATCCTAGGAATTCGCAATTGCGCTTCAATTTTCGACGACACGCCCCGCGTCGGATCAAATCTACGGAAACCTCAATCGCCTTTGCCTGATAAGGGGCAATGGGCGTGCTCGCAATTACAACCCCGGTCCGCTCCATCATATTCTTTCGCACTTTCCTCGCTGCCAACACTGCACCGCCGGCCACTCCGAAAGCCTTGCTGAACGTGATGGTCTGGATCACCCGGTTCATCTTCGCGCCTGCGTATTCAACGGTGCCCCGGCCATTGGCACCAAGCACACCCGCGCCGTGCGCATCATCCACGAGCAGCCAACTTCCCCCGGGCATCACCTGCAGGTACTTGGCGATGGGAGAAATCGCACCGTCTGGGGCAAATACGCCATCAGTGGCGACGAGCGCCGGACGTCCGCGGAGTTTTCGTTCGAGACCCGTAACATCTGCGGACTTGAAGCGAACTGTCGGCACTCCCAGCACCCGGGTCGCGTCGACCAAGGAAGGATGCGCGCGTTCATCAAGCGCCACACGAGGAACATCCAGAGCCTGCATGGCGGCCAGGTTCGTCAGGTAGCCGGTTGGAACCAACGTCGCTGACTGGACCTGAAAGAAATCTGCGAGTTTCTCTTCCAAGCGGGGATACGCCGGATTGTTCCCCGTGGTCGTGCGGGAGGCAGATGCACTTGCCCCACCCGCGTTCAATCCGCGAATCAAGGTCGAGCGAACCCGCTTGTTCCACGACATCCCCAGATAATCGCACCCGCCAAAGTAGAGCCACTCCCTGCCCTTCCACTTCACCGTGGTTGCAGAACTTCGAGTGAGCGGGTCAGGGAGCATAAACCTGACGAGCCGAGCTACTTCAGCTCGGGGTCTTTCATCGCGTCTTCCTTCTTGTAGAGCTTGGTTGGAATCAGCGTTTGAGCCGGAACTTCTTCACCCATGGAATGAGCCACGAGGGCCTCCACCATCTTGATGCCCATCACATCGGGAAACTGAATCGGGTCGGCGTAGATCTTGCCTTCCTTGATCGCCTGCTTGCCCTCCGGTTGGCCGTCGAATCCAACGATCATGACCTGGTCGGCCTTCTCCGCCTTCTCAAGTGCTGCGCGTGCGCCGAGCGCGGCTGGATCATTGATGGCAAAGATTCCGCGAAGATCTGGATGTGACTGCATGACGTCCTCAGCCGCCTTATAACCAACGTCCTTCGCACCACCGCTCTCCAAGGTGGCCACCACCTGGATCACACCTTTGCCCGCAGCCTTCTTGTTGTGTTCCGTGATCACTTCCATGAATCCCTTCACACGCAGGATGCACGACTCGGCCTGGGGGAAGTGCAACACGGCCACCTTGCCACCCGCCTCGCCCAGGGCCTCAATCATCGCATGGCCGGCTTCCTTGCCACCACCGTAGTTGTCCGTTGCGATTTGGGTCACAATTTCCACGCCTTCCTCGTTACAGGGAATATCCACGGTGAAGACCGGGATGCCAGCCTTGTTCGCCTCCTGAATCACCGGAACGATCGCCTTGGATTCACAGGGGCTCAGCACGATCGCGGCAACCTCTTGCGCGATAAAATCCTTCACCTGATTGCTCTGCTTGGCGACGTCCTTGTCCGCACTCACGACGACCGTCTTGTAACCGAAGTCCTCCCCCTTGGCCTTGATGTTGTCGCCAATGACCTTGAAGAACGGATTGTCGAGCGTCAGCAGGGAAACTCCGATGGTTCCGCGCGCCTGTTGCTTGGGATCCGCGTCCGCGAGCGCCGGATCCGATCCACCGGTGCTGGTCGTTGGAGTTGTGCCCTTGTCCTGATTTCCACAGCCTACGAACGCGAGCGCACAAAAGAGTCCGAGAAGAGAAGCGAGTTTTTTCATTTGGAGTGCGAGTGGTGTAAGGGCTGGATGCGGGAATTCAAGGGAATTCAGTGGAGCTGCCCACTAAACACACGAAAGACACGAATTAAAGCGAGCCTGACGGCTGTTCGAGGGATACCACCAACCAGTGCAGAGAGCTTCCAGCTCCAGCTAATAGATAGGCTCTGTTCGAATTCTGGAGCGCCGGGCACTGGTCGGCATGCCACTACAATCCAATGGTGCTCGCTCCGGAGTTTTCAAGGAATTCGGCTCTAAGCCAATATCGGAGCTTCCAAGAGCTCCTGAATAGGACTGAGCGAGCACCATTGGCAAGGCCACCTATGCCGAGCATTGCTGGGCGCTCCACAGTGCATTTGGCGTGCAGGGCGGAAAGCAAAGCCCTCAACAATCACCCAATCACATCATGCACCACATGGCCGTGAACATCGGTCAGCCGATAATCGCGTCCTGAGTAGCGATAGGTGAGCTTCTCGTGATCGAGCCCCATAAGATGCAGAATGGTCGCGTGTAGATCATGCACGTGCACGCGGTTCTCGACCGCACTGCAACCAAAACGATCCGTCGCGCCGTAACTGGTACCGGGCTTCACCCCCCCGCCCGCCATGAAGATTGTAAACCCATAGTGATCGTGATCGCGGCCAAGCTTGCCTTCAGAGGTTGGCGCGCGACCAAACTCACCACCCCAGATCACCAGTGTTTCATCCAGCAATCCGCGCTGCTTCAAATCACGGATCAACGCAGCAATCCCCTGGTCGCTTGCCTCGGCCAATACCTTGTGCCCGGTGGGAATGTTATTGTGCCCTGTGTCCCAGGAAATGTCGTAACCGTTGATCGAGTGGGAAAGCTGAACGCAACGCACGCCACGTTCCACGAGTCGACGCGCGAGAAGACAGCCTTTTCCGTATTCACTGTCCCCATACAACTCCTTCACGTATGCCGGCTCCTTCGAGGTATCAAAGACGTCCGGCACGGAAAACTGCATCCGAAAGGCCATCTCCATCGCCTCAATGCCGGCTTCAACGTTTTGATCCTGAACGCGACGATCCAAATAACGCTGGTTCAACATCGTCAGCAAGTCCGCTTCGCGACGCTGTTCCTCCCGCTTGAGCGATGCGTTGCGCAGATTTGGAATGACCGCGTCCGGTTTCATCTGCGCAACGTTGACGTAGGTTCCCGCATATGCCCCGGGCAGGAATGAATTCCCCCAGTTCGCCAACTTGTTGCGGGGTTGTGCGCGCGGAGACATTGCGACAAATCCGGGAAGATCCTTGTTCTCCGTGCCCAAGCCATAGCAAAGCCAGGCGCCCATGCTCGGACGATTCGGCTGCAGATGCCCGACATTCATCATCATGATAGCGCCGGCATGCTCGGGAATGTCCGTATGCATTGAGTGAATGAACGCGATGTCATCCACGCATTGCGCCGTGTGAGGGAAGATGTCACTCACCCACTTGCCGGTCTGGCCGTATTGCCGGAATTCGAAGGGGGAAGGCATCAATCCCATCTTGGTGTTTCGCAGCGTTTTACGATCGACCAATTGCGGACGCTGGCCTTCGTATTTCTTCAGATCGGGCTTGTGATCGAACGTATCCACCTGCGAGGGGCCGCCCGGTTGAAAGAGCTGGATGACATGCCTCGCCTTGGGAGCAAAGTGGCCAAGCTTTGGAGCCAAGGGATCGCTCCCCCGCGCACCTTGGGTCGCAGCCGCCAATCCGATCGATCCGAATCCGGCTCCCAGACGACGCAACATATCGCGCCGGCTCTGCGGTTGAGCCAATGCCTGTTTTACCGCAGCTTCATGTTCGGCAAATTTCATGTAATGCAAGCAGAGTAAATCGGAATCAGCCGTCCGTCATTGGGAAAATCATATCATTCGTTCGTCGGAGCAAATGTGTTTTTTTCCGCCACCCGCTCTGGCAGCATCCATCCATGTCAAGTGAGCCAAGTCCGCTCAGACCCGGAACGCTCTATCTCGTGGCAACCCCCATCGGCAACCTCGAGGACATCACACTGCGCGCACTCCGCGTGTTGGAGGAGTGCGACCGGATCGCTGCTGAGGACACACGTAGGACCGGACAACTTCTGAAACACTTCGAGATCAAGAAGCCGCAATTCAGTTATTTCCAACACAACGAGGCCAAGCGCAGCCAGGAGATCGTTCAATATCTGCAAAATGAAGAAACGATTGCCCTGGTAACCGACGCGGGTACGCCTGGCATCAGTGATCCGGGCGAAAGGGTAGTGCGGGAAGTCGTCCAAGCCGGCCTTCGGGTTGAATCCATTCCCGGTCCGTGCGCGTTGATATCAGCTCTGACCACCAGCGGACTTCCGACCGGTGAAATCCACTTCGTTGGCTTCCTGCCGAACAAGTCAGGTCAGCGTCGAAAAAGGCTCGAATCGCTGCGCCATGTTCCCGGCACCTGGGTTTTCTACGAATCGCCTTATCGTATTCAGAAGCTGCTTGCCGATGTCGCGGAGCTTTATCCGGGAGCAATGGTTGCTGTTTCGCGCGAACTGACGAAGAAATTCGAGGAAACCATCCGCGGGAGTGCCGCTGAGGTTGTCGAGGCGTTCGAAGGGAGGTCGGCGAAGGGTGAGTTCGTGGTGTGTGTGTGGAAACACACGTAGCGCCCGACTCACTCCGACAACACTTTCCGAATGGCAGCTTTGAACGGCTCCTCCGAACCGCGGGCAACCCAGCACCACCCGTTCAGGTTTGAGTCGTTCTCTTCCCAGTGCATTTCCAAGGGAATGTAACCCGTTCCCGATTCGCCATAACCCGCAACCATCAAGAAATTGTTCGGGCGGAGGGACTGCGCATAGAGCTGATACTCAACGTAAGACTCCCCTGGGAGCAGCAGGAACGCGGCCTTGCCAAAATCGATCACCGGCAAATCGATGGGCTGCTTTCTGACTTTCATGCGTTCCAGCCAACTGAGGCCTAGAGCCGCCCGGCTCTGGTACTTCCGATCGTTCACTGTCTTCAGTTTGCGCAACTGATCCTCCCGGGAATATCCATCCGATTCGCGTGGCTTTAACACCAATGGCACGGATCGAAATTCCATTTCGGTCAAGGGTGATCGTTTGGTGTCTTTCCAGGCGGCCACCATGCCAGCCAGCAGCCGGCGCATCAGCACAGGACGATTTGGAGGGTCGCCTTTGTTGTACTTTCCAGCGGTCACATTGCCGGCCGCACCGGAGAAATAGATCTGCGTCGAATCCGGCACTTCCTTCTGAAGTTCCGCGCGAGCGTAGCCGGGGAAGTCCGGATTCACCTTGCCCGTTCGGTAGAAACTCATCGGATGCGTCGCGTAGGAATAGAGCACGGCAATCGCCTTGTCCCCGTTCCAGAAACTCAACGCTTTCACGAACGGATCAATGACTCCTTCGGGAGCTTGCCGCGCAAAGACGTTCTTCGTTGCGCTGCCGCGGTCATAACGCGGCTTGCCGTTGGGACCGATGTAACGTCGGTTCGAGGCGATTTTCTCCACCTTCGCCTGTCCCATGCCGAGGTGAGTGATCGGCTGGGTGCTTGCCATAGCTCTGCGAACGGCCTGGCCTACATCCGCGACGACCCGGTTATGAAACGTGGCGTCGACGATGTTGCTCATGATGCCATGCTCCTCGAGGATCTCTTGTGCCCGCAAATCCGTAAGAGGGGTGTCGTGCTGGTGAACGCAACTGAGCAAAACCCGTTCGCGAGTCGTGCCGGCAGCCTCGGCGAGTCCATCCCGCCATTGGTCATAGGCATCGTTGCGAATCTCACACCAGTCGACAGACACAACGACGATCGGCTGCTTATCACCCGTGAGCACGATTCCCTTTGCCCAAAGCTTCGCCTCGATAGACCGGGCCGGCGGCATGCTGCTGGCCAGAAGCGGATGTCCGATCGGCGGGGTTACATCTGCTTCGATGGTGGCGACACGATACTCAGCGCCGGACGCAACGGAAGCTACAGCAATGAACAGACTAAGACGGATCATGTATCCGCGAATACTCCAGACCTTAAAACGGATCGTCCAGCATCTTGATCGCCTGATCGAGGACCTCTTCGGCTTCCTTGTATTTGGCAGCATTGATCAAGGGCTGAAATTTGGCAGTAACCTTGGAAATATTCTCCGGATTGACGCCGATCTCGACCATCTCCCGCATCCCCTTCTTCAGTTTCTCGATCTTGGCCTGGAGACGCTTCTCGACCTCTTCCGACGGACCGATCTTTTTGGGATTAAAGTCCTTCATCAATTCACGAAGCTGCTTTCGTTGCTCGACGCTCAGCTGGTTCTTGACCCGGATCAGCAATTTCAGGTTCGCCATCTTCAACGCGTTTTCGACTTCGAAGAGCCGCTTGATCTGCTTCTCCGCTTCTTCCTCACCGGTGATGGTTTTGTCCAGGAGTCGTCGCAATTTCGCCATCTCAACATTCAGCCGATACTTGTCTTCCCTCGCCGAATCCTTGGCCGTCGTGACTTCTGACACGATGAATTCCCGTTGCTCATCGGTAAGGCCGATCTTGTCGCCGAAGTAAATGACGATTTCCGGCTGGAAGACCTGTTCCGGATACGAACTGGCAGCGATGCACCACAACGGTGCGGCGAGGAGGAATGCGAGGAGGGTGGCTTTCGTCTTCATGGTTTAAGTGGTTTCTGTTTGTTAGCGGGTTTGAAGTCAAGATCACCGAAGGCATCCAGGCTCGGTGCAATGTCGGTCAAAAGAAAATCACTTGGCGCATCCCAACTGGAGGCGAGGACCACCTCCGTTTCGTTCAACTGAGGAATCACGCGTTTGGTCTCCGCAGCAAGTGCCCGCCGATCGGGTGTCCGAACGAAAAACAGAACGGCCACCGCAGTGAATGCCAGGCCGATCCTGAGCAGATTCACCACTTGCGTGGATCTGGCGGAGACAAACATTCCCGACGTCATGCCCCGGTAATTCGGCTGCGATTCCAAGTCCGCCTGCCGTAGTTGGCGGAACGCATCTTTGATTTCGGCATCAGAGTTCATGCTTAAGGAGATTGATGGAACGGCAGTCCGGCTTATATGACGCGGAAAACATTCCGCTCTGAATTCAACCACGGATGGACACGGATAGACACAGATGTTCAAAGTGGAATCTGCGCTTCAGGTGATATTTGCCAATTCGTTGAGCCGGGAGTCACCTTCGAGCACCGGCAATGTGATTGACTCTGAAATCTGTGTCTATCTGTGTCCATCTATGGTTTTACCCAGAATTGACTTCCCGCAATTCGCTGCAATTCCTAGTTTCCCCGCGCAAGAAACATGGGCTTGAAGATCTTCAACACCCTCGAACGCGAAGTCGTGGAGTTCGTCCCGCTGGACCCGGCCGGCAAGAAAGTCGGCATGTATTGCTGTGGCCCGACGGTCTATGACTTCGCGCACATCGGCAATTTCCGGACATTCGTTTTCACCGACCTCGTCCGCCGTTATCTCGATTTCAAGGAATTCGACGTGACCCACGTGATGAACATTACGGACGTGGAAGACAAGATCATCCGCACTGTTCGCGAATCGGATACTTCGCTCAAGGAATTTACCCGGCGCTTCGAAAAGGCCTTCTTGGAAGACATGGATGCGCTCGGCTGCAAGGCTCCCACGAAAAAGCCCCGTGCGACCGAATACATCGGTCCCATTATCAAGCTCATCAAAAAGCTCGTGGATCGCGGGGTCGCATACCAAGCGAGCGACGGTTCGGTCTATTTCAGCATCGAGAAGTATCGCGGTTGCGGTTGCCACTACGGGCAATTGGTCAATCTCAACTTCGGCGAGATGCGGACGGGTGAACGCGTCGCCGATGACGAATACGAAAAGGAGTCCCTTGCGGACTTTGCGCTCTGGAAGGCGCGCGTTCCGGAAGACGGCGAGGTGTTCTGGAAAAGCCCTTGGGGTGAAGGCCGCCCCGGCTGGCACATTGAGTGCAGCGCCATGAGCACGGAATTGCTGGGCAAGAGTTTCGACCTGCACCTGGGTGGAGAGGACCTCAAGTTCCCTCATCACGAAGATGAAATTGCGCAAAGCGAAGGAGCTTTCGAATACGGTGACGGAGAGCACTTCGTGAAGTTTTGGATGCACGGTTCGCACCTCCTCGTGGAAGGCAAGAAGATGCAGAAACGACTGGGCAACTTTTTCACCCTTCGCGATCTGACATCAAAGGGCTATCAGCCACGCGAAATCCGCTACCTGATGTTGAGTGCGCATTATCGCGAGCAATTCAACTTCACATTCGACGGGCTCGACGGAGCCCGCTCTGCGCTGGGCCGGTTGGACGACTGCCTGCTGAAACTTGGTGAGACGGCCGCCGGAGAAGGCACAGCGGACTCCGATGTCATTTCGGCATTTGAGAGAGAACTGGATGACGACTTCAACGTCGCCGGTGCCTGGCGGGTCGTGTTCGATTGGATCAGAGACCGCAACAAGGAATTGGCAGACGAGTCTGTCACCGCTGAATCTGCTGCCAATGCGCTGGCGACCTGGGAAAAGATCAACTCCGTGTTTGGCATCGAGAACGTCGAAGCTCCCGTGCCTCCTGAAATCCAATCCCTCGCGGAAGAACGACAGGCCGCGCGCAAGGCAAAGGACTTCCAACGCTCCGACGAAATCCGTGACCAGCTCGCGGCTCAAGGCTGGGTGATTGAAGACACGCCCAAGGGTCCGCGCGTCAAGAAAGCCTGATCATGACCGGCCTCTTCATCAGCTTCGAGGGCACGGAAGGGGGTGGGAAATCGACGCAGATCGAACTGCTCGCGAATTGGCTGCGAGAACATGGCCACGAAGTCGTCGTTCATCGCGAGCCAGGCGGAACGCCCATCGGTGAAGAGATCCGACACCTCCTGAAGCACAGCGACGCCAACGTCAACATGACCCCCGAGGCGGAGCTTTTGTTGATGAACGCCAGCCGCGCCCAGCTCGTACGCGAAGTGATTCGTCCCAGGCTCGAGCAAGGGTGCGTCGTTCTCTGCGATCGTTTCCACGATTCCACGGTGGTTTACCAAGGCTACGGCCGGCAACTCGACCTTGAGTCCGTTCGCGCCGTCATTCATCACGCTGTTGGCGAAACCCAGCCAGACATCACGTTGCTTCTGCGAGTACCGGTATCTGTCAGTGAAGAACGAAGGCGCGCCCGCGAAGAAAGTGAGCCGACGCAACGCGACCGATTCGAAGAAGCCGACCGCGAATTCTTCGAACGGGTGGAGGCTGGCTACGATCAAATTGCCGCGAGCGAGCCGGAACGAATTCGCACCATCGATGCGACGAAATCCGTCGATGAGATCCAGGCGGAAATTCGATCAGAAATCGGCCCGCTCCTATCTCCATAAAGACCGCAAACAACCCTTCCCTTTCCGAAACCGCGATGCTACCGATTCCGCGTGGCGTGGCGAATCCATGAATCCGTGATCCGCGGAGAGATCGACAATCGCGAAAAAGATCGCGTGGTCGGCAAGCTGTGGATTGAGGGTTACGACGACCCGGTGGAACTGGATCTCGTGGGCAATGCGCACCCCGATCTCGCCGGTTGCCTCCTTAAGTTTTCCAACTCCAGTGAACCCGTTCGAGTGCACCCTGAGGATGGCGTCGCGCCAATTCAGAAGGGCACGGCCGGCGACATGACTGCTTCGCGAAAGGTCCGTGTCTTCGACATCCCGGTCGAGGAAGCCTATATCATGGCCAAGCGCGGGGAAGCTCCCCCCGAACACATGGCCAACTCGCTCTACCTGGAGTGGTTCAGTGATTTCAACGGGCGCGTGGTGGTTGAGAGCGCTGACTACGAGCTTGAGATTTCCGCACCCGAATGGCGCCTGACCGAGAAGGAAAATGAGGAGCGTGCCCAGGCCGCAAGCGAAGGGATGTCCAACTTCATGGGACAACTGACCGATGCCCTTGAACACGCGCAATCCAAGGTGAATTACGAGAAGGATGATTGGGACGAGTTCGACTACGAGAAGTTCATGCAGGAATCCGACGCCCGCACGGACAAATACATGGAGCTGCTCGACAAATATGGCGACTCCGAGGAAGGCGAAAAGATCATCGCCAAGGAAATGAACTGGGACAGCGAAGAGGAAGCTGAAGCAACCGATGCCGTTTTCGATTTTGACGAGGACGAAGCTCATGAGCTGGAGCCGATGGCAGAAACCGAAGGCGTCGATTGGATTCGCAACGACGAAGGACACGTCGTTCATCCACTGCAACACCGTTGTTTCAAGGACGCCATGAGGCTCTGGGACGAGGCGGACGATGCAGAATCTAACGATCAGTTCTCCGACCTGATCACCGGATACCAGATCCTCAGCGCCAAGCTCGCCGGCGCGCTGAACAGTCTTGCCTATGGCATCCACGACGACGACAGCGCGTTCACGGTCGCCTGCCTCAAGCGTGCCTTGAATGTCCTCCACAAGACCCAGGAAGCTTTGGAAACCCCGGCGGTGACCTCCTCCCTGCCGGACGAAATTGTGACTCGTGTGCGCAAGGAACTCTTTCAATTGCGCGAGGACATCATCGCCCTCATGAATCGTTTCCGCGGGCGGGCCGATTGAGATGCCGATCTCACGGCCTTTCACCAACGACTCACCCTCCGCAATCACACACTCAAGCACGCGCTTACGGATCCGCAACTTTTCAGCGGAATCGGAAGCGCCTACTCAGACGAGATTCTGCATCGTGCACAATTGTCGCCCGTCGCGCTCACACAGAAATTGTCCGGCGAGCAGCGTCACGCAACTGCACGACGCAACACAGTTCATCCTCAATGAGTGGACGGAACGACTTCGACAAAATGCCTAAGCGAGCACCATTGAATGTTAGTGGCCATGCCGACCAGTGTTCGGCGCTCCACAATTCCTACCCTCCACTTCTGCCAATTATCGTCCCACTCAATAACCCCATCCGGACTATCGATTCAGCAATTTCCGCGCAGCGGGCTATTCGTTTCCTACCAGCCGTTCACACAATCACGCATTGCACTTGAACCCCACACACGCACACTCACCCCATGCCGACATGACCGCCGACGCTTCCAACACCCCGCCGACAAATTGGAAACGCGGATTCTGGAGTTTGTTCATCGTGCAGTTTCAAGGCGCGTTCAGCGACAACGTCTTCAAATTCCTGGTCGTGTTCCTGGTCAGCGCCTCACTCGCGCCGGAAGTTCGCGATCAATACATCCCGCTCATCCTCGCGCTGTTCTCGCTGCCATTCCTCCTTTTCTCAATGGCCGCCGGTTACCTCGCCGACCGCTATCCGAAACCAAGGGTGATTATTGGGACGAAGTGGTTGGAGGTCGGCATTATGTGCACCGGCACTATCGGGCTCTTCTTCCAGAATCCTATCGTGCTCGCAACGGTCTTGTTCTTCATGGGTGTTCAAAGCGCGTTCTTTGGACCGTCGAAATACGGCATACTTCCCGAACTCCTGCCGGAATCGCGATTGGTCTGGGGCAACGGCTTCCTTGGCTTGGGAACCTTCATGGCCATCATCACCGGTGGCGTGCTGGCGGGTGTCCTCTCCGATCAACTCGGCGGAGAACGTGCCTGGATCGCCGGGTTTGTTCTGATCGGGCTTTCCTTCGTCGGCCTGTTTGCCTGCAAAGGTATTCCAACCATGAAACCTGCAAATCCGGAAAAGAAACTTCGGATCAATTTCCTCGCCGAACTCTGGGTAAATCTCCAGGCATCCCGCAAGGATCGGATCCTCAAACTCGCCCTTCTGGGCAGTGTCTACTTCTGGTTCCTAGGCGCGCTCTTCGGTGAACCCGCCATCCTCGTCTACGGTGAGGACATCCTCGATCTTGAAGACACGAAGATCGCTCTCCTCCGGGCCTTCCTCGCGATCGGAATCGCAATTGGTTGTGCTGCAGCCGGCTATCTATCCCTCGGAAAGATCGAATACGCCCTCATCCCCATTGGTGCTCTGGGAATGGCCGGCGCAGCGCTCTACATGGGACTGCCAGGACACGATTTCAAATCCATCGCGATCGCACTCTTCGTGCTCGGCTTCTTCGGTGGATTCTACGACATCCCGATCAACGCCCTGCTACAGCACCGCCCTGATCCGAAGGACAAAGGCTCCATCATGGCCACCAATGGATGGCTCACCTCAGCCGGCGTCTTCGCAGCCGCCGGTGTCTTCTGGGTGCTCAAATCGCTGCTCGGTCTTTCCCCGACTCAGATCTTCATAGTCGGCGCAGCGGTGACCGCGTCACTGGGGTTCTACGCGCTCTTCGTCGTGCGGAAGTCCTTCGGCGAATTCGTCTTCCGCATGACCGGCAGGCAATAGAAGCAGCATCGACTGCCAGTCGATGCATGCGAAGCGCATTCTGCGAGAAGTCGCACGCTCACTCGCTTGCATTCAAACCCCAGCGGCAGATAATCCACCAATGGATTTCCCAAGAAGAGCACTCGCAGTCCTGCTGGTCATTCTCTCGGTTGCGCAGTCCAAAGCAGCCAACCCAATCCACGCCGGTGTCGCGCGCACAGACATCACTCCCACCGAACCCATTCGATTGAACGGCTATGGTGGCCGCAACAAGCCTTCAGAAGGAGTCGCTCAAGACCTCTGGGCCAAGGCGCTCGCAATTGGTGAAGACCAACCAGTGGTCATCATCACCGCAGACCTGATCGGAGTGCCGGACTGGATCACCACGGAGGTCGCAAAACGCATTTCCAAAGAAATCCGTTTTGATCCATCTCGACTCGCGATCTGCGCAACGCACACCCATACCGGCCCAACGATCAAAGGCGTGCTGGAAAACATCTTCATGAGCGACATTCCCGCAGATCAGATGAAGGTGATCACCGATTACTCAAACGCGCTCGTCGGCCAACTCGCCAAGATCGCGTTGGAAGCATTGCGCAATCGCAAACCTGCCGTGATCGAATGGGGACAGGGCAAGGTGGATTTCGCAATCAATCGTCGCACATTGAAGAACGGCGTGTGGAGCGGCTTTGGCGAAGTTCCCGATGGTCCGGTGGATCACTCTCTTCCACTGATGCGGATCGCAATCGATGGAAAAACCAGGGCGCTGCTCGTCAACTACGCATGCCACTGCACGACCTTGGGTGGAAACTTCAACCAGATCCACGGCGACTGGGCGGGCCGGGCTGCCGAGTTGATCGAACAGAACCATCCTGGCGCAAGCGCCCTCATCGCAATTGGCTGTGGAGCCGATGCCAATCCCAAGGCACGCGGCAAATTCGAATCCATCGAACCACACGCTCAATCACTGGCCGCAGAAGTCGAACGGCTTCTAAAGACCCAGCTCAAACCCATCTCGCAAACTCCAAATACGGATCTTCACCGGATCGAACTCCCCTTCGATCCCATGCCCTCGAAGGGCGTGTGGCAGAAACGGGCCGATGAGAACAGCCGACTTTCCTACTACGCCAAAAAGATGGTCAAGCGGATCGAATCCGGCACGAAGATCCGGGAGCCGCTCTCCTATCCCATTCAGACCTGGACCTTCGGCGACGACCTCGCCATGGTGTTCCTTCCCGGCGAAGTCGTGGTCGACTACAGCCTGCGTCTCAAGAAGATCTTCGATTCCAAGCGCATCTGGATCAACGCCTACGCCAATGACATCCCATGCTACATCGCCTCACGTCGCCTCTACGACGAAGGCGGCTACGAAGTCGATAAATCGATGTGGTACTACGATCAGGGGCGTCGTCTTTCCAAGGACACCGAAGAACTTGTTCTCGACGAAGTGACCCGACAACTGCCGCACGAATTCTACTCTCCCGGAACGCTGCGCCAAATGCCTGCCCCAGTTTCCAAGGAAGCTGCGGCCGAAACGATCAAGGTTCGGCCCGGCATGAAGGTCGAACTGGTCGCAGCCGAACCGCTCACCATGGATCCCATCGACGTTGCCTGGGGACCGGATGGAAGAATGTGGGTCGTCGAAATGGCCGATTATCCCAACGGCATTGATGACATGGGCGCGTCAGGAGGACGCGTGCGATTTCTCGAAGACGATAACGGGGATGGAATCTACGATCGCTCCACACTGTTCCTCGACAAGCTCAATTTCCCCAGCAGTGTCGCACCCTGGCGGGATGGCGTCTTGATCACGGCCGCGCCAGACATTCTCTTCGCCCGTGATACGAACGGTGATGGCCGAGCCGACTCGGTTGAGAAACTCTTCTCCGGTTTTGGCGAAGGCAATCAGCAACACCGAGTAAATGGACTCCAATGGGGCCTGGACAACTGGATTCACTGCGCCAATGGCGACAGCAACGGCAAGATCAAGTCGCACAAGACCGGCAAGGTCGTCGATATCAACGGAATGGACTTCCGCATCAAGCCCGACACCGGCGAAATCGAAACCGAGTTCGGCCGCACCCAACATGGCAAGAGCCGCGACGACGTGGGCAATTGGTTCGGCTGTAACAACTCCTGGCCCGGCTGGCATTTCGCCCTGGAAGACCGCTTCCTGAAACGCAATCCACACGTCCGCTATCCGTCCCCCAAGGTCTACCTGCAAACACCGCCAAGCGCCGGTCCCGTGTATCCCGTCAGCCGCACGCTCAATCGCCTCAACGATTACTCCAAGGCCAATCGTTTCACCTCAGCCTGTGGATTCGTCATCTACCGTGACGATTTCCTCGGCACCAATTTCCAGGGAAATTCCTTCGTCTGCGAACCGGTCCACAATCTTGTGCGCCGCGAGATCCTGACACCGAAAGGCGCGACCTTCAGCAGCCGCCAACCTGACGATGAAAAGGGCAAGGAGTTCTTCGCCTCCACCGACAATTGGTCGCGCCCCACCTCCGTCCGCACCGGCCCCGACGGCGCACTTTATGTCGTGGACATGTATCGTTTTCTCATCGAGCACCCGCAATGGGTTCCCGCCGACTGGCAGCGCAAACTCAAGCTCCGCGACGGTCACGACAAAGGCCGCATCTACCGGGTGTACCCCGATGGCAAACGCCCCCGACCCTTTACGCGCCTGGACAAGATGAACACCAGGCAATTGGTGAAGTCACTGGAAACTCCCAACGGCTGGCAACGTGACATGGCTCACCAATTACTGCTCTGGCAAAAACATGCCGAATCATCGAAAGCTCTTGCGACATTGCTCAAGGAATCCACCAACGCATTGGCGCGAATGCACGCGCTCAGCATTCTCGACGGACAGAACGCGCTCGCCAGATCGCACCTGGAATCCGGCGTCGAAGATGATGACTGGCGCGTCCGAAGAATCACCGCTCGCCTGACTTCACGTTTCCCCGGCTTCCTCAATGACGAACGAAACGTATTCCGACTGGCGCGCACCAGGAATCTGCAGATCGCGATCCAGGGTGCCTACGCACTTCGAGAGTCGGGAATAGATGACCTGGACTGGCTTGGGTCTATCGCATTCGCAGGCGCAACCGATGATTTCATTGCCGCTGCATTCCTGTCTTCCATGACAAGTTCATGGGACCCCACCTATCTTGTCCCACTCCCACGACACGGCGGGAATCTACTCTTTGCCGGGTTCCTGGGCACGGCAATCGGGGAAGGAAACATTAAGGCACTCCGCCAAGCTGCAAATCTCTGCACTCCTTACAAGGACGACAATTACAATCACATGAAGATCTTCTTTGAGGAATTGAAACGCAGGAACACCTCGATGAAGAAACTCGGATTGGATACTGATCCCGGTGTCTCGAAAACCTTTCGCGAAGCACTGTTCAAGGCCTTAAAAGTCGCTGAAGATCCGTCTCAATCTGATGAGCGACGGTCCAATGCGATTCGCATCCTCGGCATGGCCAATCCGCCATTCGATGTTTCCGCACAACTGACGGCGCTCCTCACACCCCGCAACTCCGATCGCATGCATACGGAAGTCCTCACCGCGTTGACACACGCCCGAGGCCGCGTCTTGCCGGACGCCTTGTTCAGCCGATGGAATGGACTATCGCCATCGACCCGCCGGGCGGGCATTTCCCACCTCGTGCGCAGATCAGATTGGTCCACGCGATTGATTGAAGAAGCTCGAGACAATCCTGCCGTTCGCCGAAGCATCAGTCCGCCTCAGCAAATTCAGTTGAAGAATCACCGCAGTCAGACACTTCGCGAAGCAGCGCGGACGCTATTCGGCCTCACCTCAACCTCTGCCCGATCAGATCTCATCGCCCAGTTTCAACCCGCATTGAATCTGAGGGGTAGTGCGGAAAACGGCCGGGCACTGTTCGCCCTCGCCTGCTCGGTCTGCCACAAGATTGGTGATATTGGGAACGCTGTCGGCCCCGATCTGACCGCGTTAACCGACCGATCCAAACCAGCGATGCTCGCGGCCATCATCGATCCCAATCGCGCAGTCGAAGACAAGTACCTCAGCTACACAATCGCCACCTCCACTGGAGCGGAAATCGCGGGACTCCTGGCTGAGGAATCGAGCACGGCGGTTCGACTGGTCGATGCCACCGGCTCATCGCATTCGATCGCGCGAGACCAGATCAAGACGATGAACAGTTCCGGCATGTCTCTTATGCCCGAGGGGCTGGAATCAGCCTTCAACCACCGGCAAATGGCGGACCTTCTTGCGTATCTCAAGGGCATTGGCACGCCTCAGTACATCAGCGCGGAATCGGACGGATCGATTCGACTCATGGTATCGAATGGTTCCGCATCACGTCCTGAAATCCGGGGTGACGGCGCGTTTACCGGAATCACCACCAACGACAAAGTCAGTTGGCAGGTGGAGCAGATGCCTGCCGGTGGCTACGACATCATGGCTTTCTCGGCAGTGGATAGGACCTACTGGGGGAAACCGTTTCATCTGCAGGTAGGAACTCGAACGGCGGATGGAACATTCGAATCCACCGGTGGCCTCCATCGCTTCCGCAGCCGGAAATTCGGGAATATCCGTTTGGACGCACCACAATCAAAGACGACCATCACGCTCAGGCACAGCGCGACCAATGTGCAGATTGCGATCAAGGAGATCGTGCTGATTCCAAACGAGTAGCCGCAAAGGTTGTTTGGTCCATCACGTCCATGGGAGTTGGAGTTTGAGCGAATTCACGTTCGCTGCTACGTCCATGAGGAACGTGCCGAAGCGACACCACAATACCGCACAGAAGACACACTTTCGTGGTTACGCCATTCCTGGCCCAACCGTTCCGCAGATCTCAACGAGCGGAGATCTGGACGTCCCTGAAGGTGAAACACTCGACGCTCTTTGCGGACACTTTCGAATCATTCAGCTTCGCAAAGGACATCGATATTCCACAGACGACATTCTCACAGCTTGGTATGGAACGTCGTGGTGCCCGACTGTCTCAAGCATCCTCGACCTAGGATCCGGCATCGGCACGGTGGCTATCGTCGCAGCCTGGCGTTGTCCGGGTGCGAAGGTCGTCACCATCGAGGCCCAACCCGAGAGCGTCACACTCGCCCGCAAGTCGGCGGATTGGAACGGATTGTCTGGGCGATTCGATATACGCGAAGGTGATCTGCGAGATCCTGCGATACTGGGCGAGGATGAACGTTTCGACCTGGTGCTCGGCAGCCCGCCATATTTTCCGCCCGGAAGCGGTGTGGAAGGAGATCACCCGCAGAAGATTGCCTGCCGCTTCGAGATGCGAGGAACGATTCACGACTATTGCCAGACCGCGTCAGCACATCTCAACAACGGGGGCATGTTCGCCTGCGTGTTCCCGGTCAATCCGCTCGCCCAGGCCGAACGCATTGCCGACGCAGCTCAAGATGCAGATCTGACCATCGTTCGCAAACGTGAGGTCATTCTTCGAGAAGGCGAGGCGCCGCTGCTGGGGTTGTTCGCGATGATTCGTTCGGCAGATCTCCCGGAAGAATCACGCGGCCAGACCTGGGAGGAGCCGCCACTCACCATCCGTTGCAACGACGGCTCAGTACATCCTGAGTATTCCGCAGTGAAGCTCAGTTTTGGGTTTCCTCCGTAGTCAACCACTACCCGGTCAGCGATGAATTGACTGGTTGCCTCGTTCCTAATCATTGTCCCAACTCATCTCAATCTCAGATTCGTGATGGAAATCGAGACAATGATTGAGAACAACCCACCAAATCACGAATGACGCATCGCCAGAGATTCACCCTTCGCCTATTTCCGCTTCATCCGATCCTCAATCTCATCCGCCTCGATCGGGATGTGTGACATCAGGTCCACATTGCCGTTCTTCTTGATCAAGATGTCGTTTTCCAATCGGATCCCGAATCCCTCTTCAGGAATATAGATCCCGGGTTCCACAGTCATCACCCAGCCCTCAGCAAAGGCAGACGGAACGCAAGCGACGTCGTGCACGTCGAGACCGATTGGGTGCCCCAGTCCGTGCGGAAAATACTTCTTGCTGGCGAGATGTCGTGGCTTGGCCTTTCGCACGTCCTTCTGCGTGATCAGGCCGAGTTTGAGTTGCTCTTCGACCATCATCTCCTCGCACTCGCGCTGCCAGTCCTTCGGCAGTTTCCCCGGAACGGCCGCGTCGCACATCGCACGAAAGACACGGAGGACTGCATTGTAGACCTGCTTCTGCCGGCGCGTGAACTTGCCACTGACGGGAATGGTGCGGGTCATGTCCGATGCGTAGTTTCCGTACATCGCGCCGACGTCCAGCAGCAGCACATCACCTTTCTTTACTTTCTGGTCGTTCACCAGGTAATGCAGACAGCACGAATTGGCGCCACCGGCAACGATCGGCGAGTAGGCAAACTTCGCACGATTGCGCACAAACTCGTAGGCGAATTCGGCTTCGACCTCATGTTCGTAAACACCGGGCTTGGTCTTCTTCAGCGCCCGCAGAAAACCTTTCCGCGTGATGTCACAACCTTTCTTGATCAGATCGACTTCCGCCTTCGACTTCACCGGACGCAACTCATGAAGAACGCGTGCCAGGCGTTCATAGCGATGCAGCGGATACTGTTTCTGGCAATCCTCCACGAAACGCGCGTCCCGGCTTTGAACATCCACGACCGCGCGCCGGTGTTCGTTGCTGTTCAGGTAGGCGGTGTCCGATTCGCACATCAGCATGCGGAAGAACACCGGAAAGTCAGACAACCACTTGATCTCCTGGATGCCGCTGATCTTGCGCGCTTCCTCCTTGGAATGCTTGTGGCCTTCCCACAAGGCGAGATGCTCGTTCGGTTCACGGAGAAAGAGGATCTCGCGCAGCTTCTCGTCCTGTGCATTTGGCACGATCAGAAGAATGGATTCCTCCTGCTCGATTCCACTCAGGTAAAACAGGTCGGAGTTGGGCCACATCACCAGCGTGCCGTCGGCGTTTGTCGGCGGGGTATCGTTGGCATTGACGACGGCCACTGAATTCGGCGCGAGTTTCGCGGCGAGACGTTGTCGGTTCGCAACAAAGAGACTGGATGGAATCGGCTGGTGACGCATGGTTGGCAAGTTTATCGCACACCGCGCTCGTTGTGCCCAAACTTCTTTCATCAACTCCTCGCTGACCTCGCCACGCTCGTCGCTCACTTCGGCGTTTCTTATCAATCCAGATCCGCGTTCGGCACCCCAGAAACCCCTTGAACCCATCATCACCTCACGCCTTAATCCGCCCATGCAATCCACCATTTCACGACGCGCATTCATCAACCGCACCCTGACCGCGGCCGCAGCAGCCGGCGCCACCTGGTTTGACGTTCCGGACATTCTCGCCAAAAACGCAACCACCCGGGCGGAGTCCATCAAGAAGTTTGGCGGATTCCAAATGGGCATCCAGAGCTACTCACTCCGTGCGTTTGGCGTGGAAGGTGCGGTGGAGAAGATCGCGGATCTTGGACTGCATTGGGTGGAGTTTTTCCGCGCACACTACCCGCAAACCGGCGATCGCAAGAAGGTCAACGAGATGAACGCCTTGCTGAAGAAGTTCGATATCTCCATCTCCGCACACGGTGTGCAGAGCTTTACGAAGGATCACTCGAAGAACGAGGCCTTCTTCAAGTTCGCCAAACTGGCGGGCATCCGAAACATCAGCGCCAATCCCCAACCGGATTCATTTGAGAGCCTCGACAAATTGGTAAAGGCATACGACATCCGCATCGCCATTCATAACCACGGCCCCACGCATCTGTATGACAAGGCCAAAGACGTGCACAAAGCGGTGCAGAAGTGGGACAAGCGCATCGGATTCTGCGCCGATCTCGGCCACTACATTCGCTCAGGTGATGATCCCGTGGAAGTGGTTCATCTGCTCGGTGAACGGCTTTACGGAATGCACCTGAAAGACGACGTGAACATCGGTCAACGTCGTGGAAAGAGTGTCGTGTTGGGCACGGGGCACTTGGATGTGCTTGGAGTGATGAAGGCCTTGAAGAAAGTGAAGTTCCCCGCCGATGGTGCGCTTTCGTTGGAATACGAAGAGAATCCGGAAGACCCGATCGAGGACATCAAGAAGTGTCTGGATATCGCTTCCGAAGCCGCCCTGAAGGCGAAGGGCTGATTCCCCTGTCTTCATCGCCCGATTCGTCAGTGTCGAGGAATCGGGCATTTTTTGTTTCAAGACTCGACACTGATTCCGGTCGATACAGCAACAGCAAGAAACGGATGGGTTGGATGCGACTCTCCCTCCGTGCAAACCGAATTGAACAAACGCACGCTGACGGGCGAATGAAACTGACGGACCTCATCCGTCTGATTGTGCTATCCATGATCTGGGGAGGTTCGTTCCTCTTCATGCGGATTGCGGCCCCGGAGTTTGGACCGATGGCGTTGATCTTCGTGCGGATATTCGGAGCCGCTCTACTGCTCGGACCGATTCTTTTGATCGGCGGCTTCGGCAAGACATTCGTCAAACGATTGCCGCACTTTCTCGTGCTGGGCGTGCTTGCGTCCTCGCTGCCATTCAGCCTGTTGGCCTACTCGACTCTCAGTCTCGAGGCAGGATTCACTTCATTGCTGAATGCGACGACGCCGATCTTCACCGCGATCATCGGCGTGCTTTGGTATCAATCAAAGTTCACCCGGATTCAGTACCTTGGATTGCTCATTGGCCTCCTGGGAGTGGCAGTCCTGTCTTGGGACAGGCTCTCGTTCAAGGAAGGCGGGGATGGTTGGGCGATCATTGCCGCGTTACTGGCCTCAGCGGCTTACGGCCTCGGAGGAAACTTCACCCGACACAAGATGCAGGATCTGCCCCCGCGAATCGTCGCGGCTGGATCAACGGTTGCCGGTTCACTCCTCATGCTTCCCCTCGGGCTGCTGACCTGGCCACACACCAATCCGTCTCCCAAAGCGTGGATCTGTGCGGTGACACTGGCGATCCTATGCACGGCGATCGCTTACCTGCTGTTCTTCAAGATCATCAGCAGCGCGAGCGCAATGGCGACCTCAACCGTGACATTCCTCATCCCCGTGTCCGCAATTCTGTGGGGTTATCTGGCACTAGGTGAAACGCTTTCGCTTCAGATCATCATCGGAACTGCGATCTCGTTTCTTGGAACGGCCTTGGTAATCGAACTGCTCGGAAAACCAGTCGAGAAAGCGGATGCGAATCAATCTGCGCGGACATGATCCGCCGAGCCGCGATCAAATCCGGAGCTGCCGTTTCGGTTGTGTTGATCCGATAACTTCCAACCTGCCTGTGCTGTCCGCAAAACGCTGTTCCTTCACCCCCAAGCGATCCAGCATCGAGAGGTGCAGATTGGACATGGGGGTATGCGCCGATACCTTCACATGCTGCCCCGTACGAATGCTGCCACCTCCCCGCCCGGCAAGGATCAGTGGAAGGTTATGGTGATCGTGGCGATCTCCATCGGCCAGGCCCGATCCGTAGGAAATCATGCAGTTGTCGATGAGACGGTCATTGCCGTCCGGCGTGGATTTCAGTTTCTCCACAAACTCCGCGAACAAACCCACGTGGTAATGATCGATCTTCGCAATTCGTCCTAACTTCTCCCGGTCGCGTCCGTGGTGCGAGATTCGGTGATGCGCATCGCGGACACCAATAATCGGATAGCTCCGGTCGCTGCCGTCGTGAGCCATCAGGAACGTGGCAATGCGCGTGGTGTCCGTCTGAAAGGCGAGCGTCATCAGTTCGAACATCATCCGAACATGATCGGCAAAATCTTCACCTTCGCTGATGGCCTTGCGTCGATCTGCAACCGACAGGGATTGATCAAACTTGCTGCTGTTCTCGATTCTCACCTCCACGTCACGCACCGCTGTCAAATATTCCTCCAACTTCCGGCGATCGGTGGCGCCCAGATTCTTCTGGAGCCGTTTGGCATCCTCCATGACAAAGTCGAGAATGCTTCCGGTATACGCATGATCGCGCGCGCGTTTCTTTGGATCCTTGGATTCGTCGCCACTGCCGAAGAGCCTATCAAAGGCCAGCCGAGGGCTGGATTCGGGCGCCATCGGGGTCGTCGCTGACGCCCATGAGAGATTGTACTGATAGGCGCAACTGTACCCGGAGTCACATCGCCCCGACTGACGAGCGCGATCGCAGCTCAACTCCAGGGACGGCAGACGCGTCAGATGCCCGATCTTGTTTGCGGCCACCTGATCGATTGAAATCCCCAAGCGAATATCCGAGCCAGCCGTCTTCCGTGCACGCACACCAGTGAGGTAGGTCGCATTGGCACGAGCATGATCCCCTGCTCCGTCCCGCCCGGGCGTGCCAGCTCGCTGTGCGAGACCGCTCAGAACCAGAATGTCATCACGGTGCTTCTCGAGCGGCTTCAGCGTTTTGGAAAAACGAAAACCGGGTCCGGTTGCATCGGGATACCACTGGCTCATGTTCATCCCGTTGGGAACGTAAACGAAGGCGAGTCGCGTGGGACGATTCACTGCGGCCGCAGCACGAGGGACCATCGCATCAAGAAACGGGAGAGCGATCGAGGCGCCCATGCCCTGCAACATCGTGCGTCGGTTCAAGTGCCATCGATTGGTCAGGATATTAGCCATCTGGTTGGGCCCCCAAGAACTGGTCCATTGAGAATGAGATGGTTTTCGGCCAAAGAAAGGAAACCATCGATGAAGAAGAAGCATCACACGACCGAGCAGATCATCCGCATCTTGCGGGAAGCTGAAGGCAGCCAGATGAAGGCGGAGGAGGTCTGCCGCAAGCACAGCATCAGTCCGCAGACCTACTACCGTTGGAAGAGCAAGTATGGCGGCATGGACCTCAAGGAGGCCCAGCGCCTGCGGGAGCTGGAGCGGGAGAACGGTGAACTCAAGAAGCTGTTGGCCGACCAGCTGCTCAAGACGAAGGCGTTGGAGATGGCACTGGAAAAAAACCTCTGAGCCCGGAGCGGCAGCGTCGCCTGGCCGATCGGATCAAGGCGCAGTTGTCGTGTTCCGGGCGGGCGCTCTGTCGCTGGCTGGGGATCCACCGCAGCACGCTGCGCTACCGCCCCAAGCCAAAGCCGGACCGCAAAGAGAAGCTGGAAGCGGAGATCGTTCGCATGTCGCAAGCGCACCCAACCCTGGGGTACAAGAAGATTGCCGGCAAACTGCGCGAGCAGGGCTTCGCGGTGAACAAGAAGCAGGTGCAGCGGGTGCGCCGGGAGGAAGGTATGCAGGTGCCACCGCCCAAGCCGCGAATCCGTCGTCGAGGCCTGACTACAGGCCTTCCGCAGCAGGCCGGGCATCGCAATCATGTGTGGGCGTGGGACTTCGTGAGCGACTACACGCAGCGCGGCGGGGCGCTGCGGACGTTCAACCTAGTGGACGAATACACGCGGGAGTGCCATTGCATTCATGCCGACCGCCGAATCCGAGCGACCGATGTCCTGGCGTTGTTGCAGGAGGTGATCGAGCAGCACGGCGCCCCAGAATATATCCGCAGTGACAACGGACCGGAGTTCATCGCCAAGGCGATCCAGAAATGGCTCCGGGAGAACGAGATCAAGACGATCTATATCGATCCGGGCTGCCCGTGGCAGAACGGCTACGTGGAGAGCTTCAATAGCCGGTTTCGGGCCGAGTGTCTGAACCGTGAGCTGCTCTACACGCTGAGCGAGAGCCGGGTGGTCTTCGAGGACTGGCGGCACTACTACAACCGCGAGCGACCACACCGGTCGTTGGACTTGCAAACACCCGAAGAGTTCGCCAAAAAAGCGGCGACCCAAGGTTCAGCCTGCGGTCGGGCTACGCCCTCCCTCCGGCAGAACCTTGGGAAGAGAAAGCAGAGCAAAGACAAACCGAAACCAACGGAAACTGTCTCATTTGCTTTGGGCTAAATCGCGGGGTCCAACCAATGATCTGCATGGGCGACAGCTCCACACTCATTGAGCGATTGATACTGCGGGTGGGGACGGAGTTTAAAGTTTCTACAGCCGGGGATTTAACGAGACATTGAACACCCAGAATTGCTCCTTGGTCCCAATCCCGTTCTGTCATAAGTTCCCGCTCCTTTGGCAATGCCAAGCGTATTTATCAAAACCTACGGTTGTCAGATGAACGAGCGCGACAGCGAGGCGGTCGCTGCGCAGCTCGTGGCCAAGGGTTATTCGCTGGCGGGTTCGGAGGATCTGGCCGACGTGGTTTTGCTCAATACCTGCAGCGTCCGGGACATGGCCGAGCAGAAGGCGATCAACAAAATGGGCGCTTTGATCGGCAACGCGCGCAAGCGGAAGACGAACCAGAAATTCGGGTTCATGGGCTGTATGGCGCAAAGCCGCGGCAAGGAATTGATCGACCGTCTCCCGGACGTGGATCTCGTCCTTGGCACGCAGAAATTTCATCGCGCGGGCGAATACATTGACGCCCTCCTAGCCGGCAACAGCAAGCAGGTTGTGGACACGGAAGCGGAGAAAGGGAGCGAAGCAGCCATCCGCGAGCACATCAACGACGGACAATCCGCCAAGAAGGCAGTCACGGCCTTCGTCAGTATCATGCAGGGCTGCAACCAATACTGCACCTTCTGCATCGTGCCTTATACCCGCGGCAAGGAACGCAGCCGCACAATCGAAGACATAGTCAAGGAATGCCGCCAACTCGTGGATCAAGGGGTGAAAGAGATCACCCTCCTCGGACAGATCGTCACCAGTTTTGGCAGGCGCGAAATCGGCTCCAAGGACGACAAGTCAGCCTTCGTTCAACTGATTGAGGCGGTTCACGAAATCGAAGGCCTTGATCGCATCCGCTTTACTTCACCGCATCCCAAAGGTTACGGCGATGACCTCGTGCAAGCCTTCGTTGATCTGCCCAAGCTGGTTGAAAGCGCACACCTTCCCCTGCAGAGCGGGAGCAATAGAATGCTCAAGCTTATGCATCGTGGCTACACGCGGGAACGCTTCGCCGAGATCATTCAAAAACTCCGTGCCGTGAAGCCTCACATGGGAATCGGCACGGACATCATCGTTGGGTTCCCCGGCGAGACCGAGGAGGACTTCCAGGAAACGATGAGCCTTTGCCAGGAACTCCAATTTCAGAACGCCTTCATCTTCAAATACTCCCCCCGAAAAAATACGCCAGCCGCCAAGATGCCCGATCAGCTTCCCGAAGAGTTGATTGAGGAACGTCATGCGCGATTGCTGAATGCCGTGGATGAACTCCGCGGTGGCATGTATCAGGATTACGTCGGGCAGGAAGTTGAAATCCTGGTAGAAGGTCCGAGCCGCAAGAATGCGGAGCGTCTCGAAGGCCGCACGCGCTGCAACAAGATTGTCATATTCGACGGCGGACAACGCCACATCGGCCAGTTGATGAACGTCCGCGTCACCTCCGCCAGTCCAACCACCCTTTACGGCGATCCCGCGATCGTGAACCTGACCGAATGAACTTCGCAAACATCTGCATTGGCCTCGGAGTGGGCTACGGATTCCTTCAGCTCTACGCACTGATGCAACCCGATGCGTTCAAGGCCCGGCTAAAGAGCTTTCCGCGCGCGACCGAAATCGGCTGGGTGCTCATGATCGGCGCCACTGCCTGGTTCCTTTACAACGTCAACCAGGAGAACATCGCGGACTTTGCCCCCTACAAGAAACTCATGCTCTTCGGCTTCGGCGCGTTGGGCGTCTGCTCGTGCATCTACTTGAAGGACTTCCTCCCCGTTCGCGGGCTTGCGGTCCTGCTTCTGCTCCTCGGAAAGCTCGTGTGTGATACCGGGCGTTGGGTGGAATCCCCTCTTCGCCTGATCGTGATCACCTGGGCCTACATTTGGATCTGCGCCGGCATGTGGTGGACCGTGTCTCCGTGGCGCGCACGTGATTGGTTCGCCTGGAACATCGCTGATGACGCACGCTTCCGCATGCTCACCATCGCCCGGTTGATTCTCGCGACGACCTTGATCGGATTGGGTGCATCGGTATTCAGGGGCTGACAATAAAGCTCTCAATGCCGAGTCGGCTCAAGTGCATCGCACTTGGACAGGGCCAATGCCGCATAAGCCGTCCCACTAAACGAAACATAATGAAAGCGTGAAGTCGTGTTCAGCGACTTCGTCCACCAACGACCCGACTCGCGTTGATTTGTCCGCAACCACTGAACCGCTTTCTGAATCCGCGCGTCCTTGGCAGACACACCCGCCGTGCTGGTGTCGGTGGTGGTGCTGGACCTGGTGCAAAACCCGCGGGGGATTCAGGTGCGAGCGTCGGTTGCTCAAGCAATACGCGTGCATCGCAATGCGGGCAAAGTGCATCCGTTCCCACGTCTTCCGGTGGGTATTTGATCCGGCGGTCGCATTCCGGACAGAGCATACGCAACAGATTGTCTCCCATGTCGGCTGTGTGCGTCCCTTATAATGCTCCATTTCCAACAGCCAATAAAAAGGTCAAAGGCGACGAAATCGTAAACGTGGCGGATCGAAGCTCCTGCTGAACCAACGTATCTTCACCTCGGTTGTGATCGGGTCTCCTGATCCGATCACTTACCTGACCAAACGCCGGCTACTTCACCACCCCAAGCGGGCAGCCACTCACATTTACGTTCTCCTTCGTGATTCGGATCTGCGTCCAATGTCCGTCGATTGGAAGCCGGATTTCCATCCAATCCCAGGCGTCGGGCATGGCGGGCTTGACGGTGAGTTGCTTGTCCGGGATGGAGTATTTCAATCCGGCCAATCCTTCGAGGTAGAGCAGGATCTTGCCGGCATTGAAGTTTGAGTATTGGTCGCCGAACAACTTGAGATCGCGCTCGTAGGCTTCCGGGGCGACGGCCGCCTGCCATTCGTCATGGTAGTTGTAGTTGGCAAGGTGGTTCAGGGTGAGGTCGGCTGCCTCTTTCACTTCCTGGCGAAACATGCCATCGAGCGTGAAGTAGGCGGTATCGGGCGTGTAACCAAAGGAGTGATCCACCGGCGTGGCAAACTTCTTCATCGACTGCTTGGACAAGGCCAGCGGGAAGAATTCGCCGAAGAAACCCTTGTCCTTGTCAATCGCCCAGGATTCGACCATTGGCCTGACATACTCATCGGGAAACTGCGGATAGCGCATGGCCCAGAAGCCGGGCGTCCCGATTCTGCCATTGGATGGTGCGCTGAAGTAGTGCTTCACTCCATTCGCTTCCCAGCGTTGGTCATACATCAGGCGGACATGTTTTGGGTCGCGGCGCACCAACTTTTGCCAGCGAGCGACGTCCGCTTCGTGACCGGTAAGGCGGGCGATTCGTTCAAGTGCATTGGCAACCTCGAAATCGTTCAGCGCGAACCCTACGAGCTTCTCGCGAAACAGTTTTTCGAAATGATCCTCGTAACATTCCTTGAGGAACTCCACGTCTCCGGTGTGCTCGTAGATCTGCCAGGCGCCCAGCACGTGTTCGGCAGTTTCCGGACCATACGCCCCACTGTGCCAGGTCGTGCCCTTGTTGTCGGAAAGCATGAGCAGGCCATTCCAACGTTTGCGATATTGATCGTTTTTGGTGAGGTGTTTCCACGTAAGGACGTTGCCGTAGGCGAATCTGCGTTTGTCGGTCGTCCACGCGCCGACCTTGATCTGGAAGGCCGCGTCGAATCGATGCATGCCGAGGAAATTATTCACGGCTGTTTGCGTGTGATTCTCCTGCTCCCAACCTTCTCCCACGTGGATGTAATACATGAGGTAGATCGACCAGAGGTAGTAGTAGATATCGACGAACTTTTCATCCGGGCAACGGAACCAGGGAATCTCCTCGTTCAGTTGCCGGTTCATCTCGCTGGTCTTTTCGGCGAGCCGGGTGTGATTGTGCAGAATGATGTCGCGGGCGGACTTGATTGCGACTTTGCGTTCGTCGTGCATCGCCCAGGAAACGGTGGTGCCTTCGCTGTCACAAGGAACGGTGAAGTTGTACTGCTGCACACCCTTATCGTCGCGTTCGATGGTGACCCGCTCCAGATCCCGCGAGGCACTCAACACCGTGATCATGTCTTCGTAAACGCAGGGCCCGATTCGTTCACCCTGGTCTGGGTCCGGGCGCGATTTCACCGTTCCCCCTTCGGTGATCACCAACGCGTTGTGTCCTCGGTCATGCTTGATCGACGCGGTGGAAGAGACGCTCTTGCGATGGTAAAAGCTGTGACCGGAGAACTCCAGTGTTACCGGTTTGGAAGCGGTGATGATCGACGCAGCCGCATCATTGGCTGCGATGAACTTCTCTTCCTTGATCGTCACCCCGCCAAGCTCGTATTCGCAGATCATCTTGTCCGGCCGCCACCGCATGCTTTTCGGCTTCGGATTTTCGTAGGTCTCTCCATCAACTACGACGCTTCCGTAAAGAACGCGGGTGTCCTTGTAGAACTCCCAACCGTTGTAGTCGTTGCCAGTCCCCGTGTGCTCCGTTCCGCGAATCTCGCTCTCAAGCAGGCCCACGCCACGGCTGCGAAGGTCGTGATGAAAGGGATGCGTCAGACCAATAGTCTCGTCTTCGTAGAGCTTCCAACTCGCATGAAAGCCACCCACGTAATAGGTAACATTGCCGGCGAGGAAACCGTGCTTGCGTCCCTGAACCTCGTGTTCGAGCCTACGGCAATAGTCGGTGAACTCCGGCTTGTCTCCGGTGGGGACGAGAGGAACTTTCTTGGGAACAGATGCGGCTTCTTCCGAGCAACCGGAATAAATGAGCAGAGCGAGCGCGAACGCCAGCGCAGATCCGGATGTCGTCCGAATCATTCTATAGTCCCAATTCTTCGAGCTTCGGTTGAATGGCCCTGGCCCAACGTTCGTAGCCGGCTTCGCTGAGGTGGAGGTAGTCCGGCATGATCTTTTTGTCGATGGTTCCGTCGGGTTCGAGGAACTCATTGCTGAGGTCCATGTAGTGCACGCGTTCGCCATCGGCAAAGCGACGAATCTTCTGGTTGATCATAACGTTGTTGAGGCGCTTGAGATCTTGTGGGGATTGGCCGCGAGGAAAGATCCCGAGGAGGAGAATCTTGGTCTTGGGAACGTTCTTCTTGATGAGACCAAGAATGTCTTCGACGCCAGCCGCCACTTCTTCGGGATCCTGATCGAAATGACCGGTGTTGTTAGTGCCGATCATCACAACCGCAATCTTGGCGCGCCGGCTCAATTGCTTGTCTTTCGTCAGGCGCCAGATGACGTGTTCGGTGCGGTCACCACCAATGCCGAGATTGAGCGCTCGTTTGTCACCATAGTATTTCTCCCAGACTTCCTTGCCGCGGCCTTCCCAGCCTTGGGTGATGGAGTCGCCGACGAAGACAATGTCGAAGGGACCTTTTCGGGAATTCTTGGTGAGTTGACTGTTGCGCTCACGCCAGCCCTTCTGATTGCCGCGAGTGGCAGGAATAGTGGCGCTGTTTACGCCGTAGTGATTACGAAGGTCACGATAGCGCTTCTGCAGTGCGGCAAACGTCGGCGCGTAGGCAGGATCGTTGTGCACGCTCTTCATCTCGCTCGGATCTTTCCCCAAGTCGTGCATCTGCCACTCGCGGGTGCGCGGGAACCACATCAGCTTATGCGTTTCCGTGCGGACACCGTCGTGGACCGGGACGTTGTGGACGGCTGCGTTTTCGTAGTAGGCGTAGTAGATCGCATCGCGCCAATCTGAAGTCTTGGCGCCGCCATTGCGGAAGAGGGGAACGAGGCTGCGGCCTTGGATATCCGAGGGAATCGGTGCACCGGCGAGTTCGAGGAAGGTGGGTGCGTAGTCGATGTTCTGGATCAGCGCGGGTGAGTCGGAGCCGGGCATGATCACACCGGGCCAGCGGATGAGGAAGGGCATCTTCAATGACTCCTCATACATCCAGCGCTTGTCGTACCAACCGTGCTCGCCGAGGTAGAAGCCTTGGTCTGAGGAGTAGATGACAATCGTGTTTTCCGCGAGGCCGGCCTTGTCGAGATAATCCAGAATACGACCGACGCCGTCGTCAACCGCCTGCACGCTCTTCAGGTAGTCGGTGATGTAGCGTTGGTATTTCCACTGGATGATTTCCTTCTCACTGAGCTTGCCGGACTTGAGATCTTTCAAGAACAATTGGTTGCGAGGTTCATACCATTCGTCCCAGGTCTTTTTCTGTTCATCAGTCATGCGCTGATATTCGCGATTGGGCAGGCTGCCGAAGACTTCCGGGTGTTGATTCTCGCCACGGAACTTCATGTCGTGTCCCCAGAACATGTGCTCGCTGATGGACATTTCGTTTTCCTTCAACAGCTTCGTACGATCGGCGTAG
Source organism: Verrucomicrobiales bacterium (assembly GCA_002715965.1). Classification (GTDB taxonomy): domain Bacteria; phylum Verrucomicrobiota; class Verrucomicrobiia; order Limisphaerales; family JAYPXF01. The sequence goes on from PBAL01000086.1 coordinate 65,591, forward strand.
CTGTCGAAGAGCGAGTCTGGTTCCGAAACGGGCTTGCCCTTGAAGAGATCGAAGTGGCGCGGATGTGGTGACCAGTTGCGATGAGGCGCCTTGTGCTGGCACATCAGGATGAAGGGCTTGTCCGTGCTGCGATCGTTCTTCAGCCAGTTTAGTGCGAGATCCGTGATGACATCCGTGCAGTAGCCCTCGTAGCGTTTGCGCTTTTTGTCCATCTGGATGAAGTCCGGGTTGTAGTAGTTGCCCTGCCCCGGAAGGATCTCCCAGTAGTTGAATCCGGTGGGATTGCTCCGCAGGTGCCACTTGCCCACGAGCGCGGTTTGATAACCGGCGTTCTGCACCATCTTCGGAAACGTCCCTTGTGACCCGTCAAAGAAATCACCGTTGCGCCGGAAGCCGTTGATGTGGCTGTGCTTGCCGGTGAGAATGCACGCCCGCGACGGACCGCAGATGGAGTTGGCGCAGAATGAATTTCGATAGATCGCACCTTCCTTCGCCAGGCGATCGATGTGGGGAGTCTGGTTGATCTTCGATCCGAGCGCACTGATCGCCTGCACGGCGTGGTCGTCGGAAAAAATGAACACGATGTTCGGGCGCTTTTGCGCTGCGTTTGCAGCGATGGAAGATGCGATAATTATGAGGGCAATCAGATGTCTCATGGGGCGCGGAGTTTAGGCTGATGGAAATGATCGGGGGAAGGTGAATCAGAACTTCGTTTCCTGCATTTTTTCAGTGCAGTGCTTGCGGTTGGCTTCGAATCGCGCGAGGTCTTTTTCAAGGCGTTCCTTGGCCTTCGCGATGATCTCCTCGTCACTGTTTGCCTGATTCACGGTCTTTTCGTGGACCTCACGCGCCATCTTCTCGAAGCGATCCAGCTCGGCGAAGCGCGCTGCGTAAACATCCTGCACGTCTTCGGCGTCGATCGACTCAAGGTAGTCGTGCATGACCGCGCGTAGTTGCGATGCCTTCTCCGGCTCGGTTTCGATGAGGTTGTTCTTTTCCCGGTAGTCAGTGGCGACATTGAAGAGCTTCATCTCGCCGGTCCGGATGTGCTCCATGAGCTTGTAGTCACCGAGTCGGATGACGCTGAGGGGCGCGGCAAAGTAACATGGGTAGTGATAGACAAAGCCCTCGACCGGACGGTCCACCTTGCCGTCGTTCCCGTTCTCGAGCACGTCGCGCAAACTGCCGCCATCGAGGTTCTTCGGAAGCGGTTTGGAGCTGTTCGCGTAGTCGTGAATCGTTGGCAGCAGGTCCCATTGGTTGATCGCCACATCACATTGCGCTCCCGCCTTTACTCCGGGACCGGCGACGATGAGTGGAACTCTCAAGCCGCCTTCGTAGAGATTCGCCTTCCCGCCTCGCAGTGTGCCGTTGGGACCGAGACCACCGCCGTTGTCGGAGGTGTAGATGATGAAAGTGTTGTCGAGTTCGCCGGTCTTTTTGACGGCATCGATGATCGCTCCCAATCCTTCATCAATCTCCTCGAGCATGGCCGCGTATTGCAGCCGCCATGAGTGTATGGTGTATCCCTTGGGCATGTCTTCGACCGGCAGGTAATCGGTGTCCTTCAAATACTTCCCGCGGGGGAGTTTGCGGTATTTCTCGATCAGGTCGGGACGCGCTGCGTGAGGAACGTGAACTGCGTAGTGCGAAACCATCATGAAGAAAGGGCACTTGCCACTGTGTTCGTTGATGAAGTCCATCGAGCTTTTCTTCAGCGAAGCCATGCGCTTGGGATTATCCGGAGGCAGTGGAGTGCGGTCCTTCAGGCCGACGTATTCGCCGTGGAAATTCCCGTTGTCCGCGAACTCTTCGAGTTCATCAGTGACGTCGTAGCCAATGGTCTTCATCTTCTCGTTGCCCATGCCCTTGCCGAAGTGCGCGGTGATGTAATCGGAATCGGCGGATTTCACCACATCGGCGAGCGAGACTTCGTCTGACCACTTGAGCTTTCGCTGCAGAGCGAGCACATCGTGGACGAAGGTGTAGCCGATCCTCCCCGGTGTCTTGCCGAATTGAATGCTCTTGCGCGAAGGCGTGCAGGTAGGCGCAGGCGCGTAGGCATTGGAGAATTTCGTGCCGCGCTTGGCGAGTTGTTCCAGGTTAGGCGTCCGGTTGAAATCACTGCGGGATTCCGGATCGCTGTCCATCATCTTGACCGAAGTGTCAGCCCAGCCAAGGTCATCGACATAGATAATGATGAAGTTCGGGCGTTTGGCGTGGACTGCGAGCGCTGTGAGGAAGCACAGAAGGGTGAGTAAACGTTTCATGATCTCGATATTACGAATAAGTCGGATGGGTCCTATTTCTCGAACTGCACCTGCACTTCTAAAATTCCGACCGCAGTATTCTCACGTGCCTTGACGTTGATGCGAATTGCATCCGCCATCGTCGGTGCCGCGGGGTGCACGACGTTGAACTGATTGGCGCGCCAGTCGTAGCGGTCGGTTGTGTAGAGTTGAAAGGGTTTCCATTTGCCGTTCTGCCCGACTTCAAGCGACCATTCCTTGGGGAGCCTCACATCGCCCTGCCAACGATCCATCCAGAACACGCCGACGCTGCGGATGTTCCTGGTCTTTTTGAATCGGCCGACGACCCATTGGTCCTTGCCGGGTTGGCCGCGGCTCGTCCAACGCGGGATCTTGTTTCCACTCGACCACTTGTCGATTTTGCCGTCGCCGATTGCGTTGATGGTGTCCTCATCCGCAGTGTGTGAGGCGGTAATCTCAGTGAACACGCTCTCCTTGGGCAGGGCGTGCGGATCAAAGATCGCCATGTCCTTCTTGGTGGGAAACCAGACGGTCATGGAATCAATGCCGCGATTGTTCCATGCGTAATAGGGCGTCAGCTTCAGTTCCTGGTTCTTCGTCTTTTTGTTCTTCGTTATTGCCGACGCGAGCACCGTGGATTGAACGAAGCTTCCAAATTTGGTGATGGCGGTGGAGGTCTTCGAACTCGTCGAACTCTTGCTGATGAAGAAACGTTGGGTGGCTCCGCCATTGTCGATGCCCTCCGCACAAAGCACGAGTGGGCCGCGAGTGAGGGCGACGCGGTTGTGGTTGTCCTCGACAGCTTCGTGGCTGCGATTGACACGAACGGGCATTGGAAGGCTCAGTTCGATCTTGTCGCCTTTCTTCCACTCGCGATTAATCACGGCAAAGCCCTTCTTCGGTTTCCCCACCTTGTCCTTCTTGCCATTGATGGAGACAGACCATGATTGTTTGTTCTTGTCGGAGAAGCTGTACAGATCGCCCGGAACGAACTGCTTGCCCTGTGCCCAGGTGGGAATGCGGAGGTGCAGCGCAAACCTGGCTGTCTTCGCGGGATCGATCGTCAGGACCGTCTTGCCTGGATTGGGATACTGCGTGCTCTGCGAGATCTTGACCTTGTTTCCATCGATCAGGGCTTCGGTTCCGCTTTCCGCGTAGAAGATGACGTAGAGGTTCTCGTCATCGAACGCGTAGATCATACCGGGCACTTGAGGGATCAAGCGGGCCATGTTCGATGGGCAGCAGGCAGTTCCGAACCACGGAGCGCGTCCGGCTGTACCGTGGTTGAACGGATACTTGCCATCGGCATCGAGTGGATTGACGTAGAAGAATTTGTTCCCCTCGAGATTGACCGCAGCGAGGACGTTGTTGAGCAAGGCAACTTCGGCGACATCGATGTACTTCGCGTCTTTGTGGAGGAGAAACATGCGATGGTTGAACAATACGTTGCCGACCGCAGCGCAGGTTTCGTTGAAGGCGTGCGCGTTGGGCAGGAGATATTTGGGGCCAAATCCTTCGATTCCATGAACGGCACCGAGTCCACCGGTGATGTGCATGCGGGTATCGGTGATGTTCGCCCAGATCCGATCCAGCGCCTTGGCGTAACCTTTGTCCCCGGTGAGCGTGCCGACGTCGGCCATGGACGCGTAGAGGTAGGTTGCGCGCACTGCGTGTCCGACCGCTTCGCTCTGCTCCTTCACGGGCTTGTGTTGCTGGGCATAAGTCGGCGCCATGACGCCCTCGCCATCGGGAACGTAGGAGATGCCACGGATCTCAAGGAACTTGCGCGCCATGTCCAGATAGAGCTTCTTGCCGGTCACACGGTAGAGTTTCACCAGGGCAAGTTCCGGTTCCTGGTGACCGGGCGCCTGATTGACGGGTTTGCCGTTGTTGTATTTCGGATCGCCTTCGAAGAAGACCTTGTTGATGTGTTGGGCGTTTTTCTCAGCGATCTTCAGGAGCGCGTCTTTGCCGGTGGTTTCGTAGTAGGCCACAGCGGCTTCATACATGTGGCCCATGTTGTAGAGCTCGTGGCTGTGAACGACGAAGGTGTAGGGTTTGTCGCCCATCATGTGCTTAGACGAACCGGCTCCGGTCGTGTGTGAGGGATATAGGTAACCATCGGCTTCCTGTGCTTTGCCGATCACCTCGATGATTTCATCCATCTTCTTTTCCAGCTCCGGATCGCGCTTGAGTTGCAGCAGATAAGCCGCGCCTTCCATCACCTTGTAAAGATCGGAATCGATGAAGCGATGCGCGCGGTGGTCCTTGACGTCTCTGCCCTTGAGTTTGTCCGCGGCAGCCTGCAGGTGAGCCACGCCGGTTTCAGTACGCTCGAATGCCCAGGGAACCAATGTCTTTCGCTGCGTCACCATTCGCGGACGCCAGAAGTCTGAGGTCATATCGACCTTGTAGTAGGGAATCGGCTTCAGTGGGTAATCAGTGCGAACCCCCGCCGAAATCGCGTCATTTTGAAAAACGACGGCTGCCAACAATAAGACCAGTAGTTGCCTGGGTGTCATGGGCAAGATTCAAAGTGTCTGCGACACTCCGTTCAAGGGTGGAGTGCCGAGGAATTGAGCGGATGTTTGGAGATATCCGACGCGCGCCGGATCGGATTTGATCAACCGTTGAGGAAGTAGCCCCGTTGTTTGTCGCTGATTGGATGTTCGAGGCGCTCCAGAACCTGGAGCATATCTTCCCACAGCTTGCGCTTTTCCGTGATGGCTTGGTTGCGCAGGAGGTAGGCAGGATGATAGGTCGGCATGACGGGGATTTCCCGAAAAGTCATCCAGGTTCCACGCAGACGCATGATCCCCATCTGCGCTTTTCCGAACAGGCCTTCAACCGCCGTCCCACCCAGACAAACAATGACCTTGGGCCGAATGATTTCGATCTGCGCCTGGAGATACGGAAGACAGGTCATCATCTCGGTCGGAGTCGGCTTGCGATTGCCGTGACGCTGTCCCGGGGTATCCGGCCGACACTTGACGACATTGCAGATATAAATTGCGTCCCGTTCCAAACCCATTGTCTGGATGATTTTGCTGAGAAGCTGTCCGGCCTTCCCAACAAAGGGCTCCCCTTTCCGATCCTCATCCATCCCCGGCGCTTCGCCCACAAACATCAGTTCCGAGTGAATGTCGCCAACACCGAAGACCACGTTCTTTCTCGATTTTACAAGGTGACCACACTTTACGCACTGCATTGCACGATCGCATAGATCCGCCATGACCGAATCTTTATCGTCCCGCGACAGCGGTCTGGAACGGTCTTGACCAATCAGTTCGCGTGGTCGTTCCGTACGAGGAGCTTGTCTCTGAGCCGGCACTTGCTCTTGAACGGGTTGATCGGAAGTGGGGCGCCCCGGTTGACGATTCTGTGAAGGAGCTGCTGCTGGACGACTTATGGACTGCGCAGACGGCAACGGTTGTTCCAATGCTGCGAGCGATTCTGCCGACACCTCGACGAAGCGTTGACCGCGCGCATGTCGTTCCTCCAGATGATCGATCGTGGCATCCAGAAGTTCCGAGTAGTCCATGCGGGATTGTGCTCAGTGCGGAATGAGGCAGGAAGCAAAAGTTGTTCAGAACAAAACCATCCAACTGGATGGCAAATTCCCACGACTCCGTTATGCTTTTGACATGACACGGCACTGCTGGAAGTGCGGAACGGAGTGGACCTTGAGCGGCCAACCTGGTCGCAGCGAACAATGCGCAACTTGTCGCAACGATCTACGTGTCTGCCTCAATTGCGTCAGCTATGACAAGAACGCTGCGCAGCAATGCCGTGATCGACGGGCCGATCCGGTCTACGAGAAGCACGTCGGGACGTTCTGTGAGTGGTTCGAAATGCCCCGAAGGGAGTTCAGCGGGGAGAAACCTGAAGACAACCGTGCCGCAAAAGCGCGCGAGGAGTTAAAACGTCTGTTTGGCGATTGACTCGCCACGGCAAATTCTGGGATTCGGCCCCCTCCACTCCTCGCGCCATAGGGGATTCTCGCAACTCCCTCCATCCTCCGGGGTTAACTAAAACGGATTTGGAACTTGAACCCAGTCGGGGATCAAATGTGCGCCAGCCTTCGCGCAATATCCCCATTTGACGAATAAACCAAATGGATTACATTAAGCCCATGATGGAGAGCTTTAACCTAACTCTGAACATAAATTGAATATTTTCAGTGGTTTTGGGTCCAATCACTTATTGGCAACAAGGTTGCTGGAAAGAAAAAAAGATAGTGAAGATAATTGACGACAAAACGAAGGAGACGCGGAAACCGAGCCTGACGGGAACGTTGGCCACGGGCGCTGCGCAGATCCTCCTGCACGTCAAGTGGCCGGTAGTGCTTGAGACCCAGCTCGTGCTGGAAAACCTCAAGTCGCATCCCGACTTGTGTGCCCATTCGAACGCTGGCTGAAGCCAAATCAAAAGGACGATCCTCAGCCCGACGGCTGACTGCCCCCAAGACAACTCAACGCACGACTCAGGAATCTATTCCTGAAGTCGCTTCCACACGCGTATCGCCTCGGTTGCGCCCCAGGCTTGGGCATCGCAACCGCGTTGAGTGTGCGGAGCATCGCCGTCGAGAACTTCAGGGATCTGGCCGACGCATCCGTCCCTCAAAATGTGCTCCATGCTGGCGAGGTATGACTTCGCGGCTTGGACAGCTTGTGGCGAATGCCCCCAGGCTTCGAACAAGGCCTCACAAAAAACCGGGAACGGCCAGGTCCAGGCGGTGCCATTGTGGTACGCCGGTTTGCGACGCGTATCCTCGTCGCCCTCGTATTTGCCCCAATACGGCATCTTCGGGTTGTTCAACAACTTCCCATCCTTACGCACCTCCAAGGGCGGAGTGACGGGAAGCGGTGCGAGCGAACGGATCGCTCCTGGGATGACGAGATGTCGACGCGCGGCATCGACTGTTCGTCGGGCCTGCTCGCCTTTCACCAAACCAAGACTGATCGCCTTGAGACAATTCGAACGCAAAGCCTCGTCTGGCGTGGCTTCACACGCGGCTTGGTGTTCCTTGGCGATCAGCAAATCGGCAAACCAACCCTTGTGCTCCAGCCAGAAGTGTTGATTGAAAGAATCAGCAGCCCGTTCGGCATGCACTTCCCAGGAAACCCCATGCGATTCACCACCCAGCTTGGAGAGCTGGCGCAAGAGACGAATCCAGAGGGCCTGAATCTCTACCGGATATCCTTCGCGCGGCGTACCAGCCGGGTAGTTCGTATCCATCCAGGTGAAATGACTGGGGCTCCATACCAGCCCTGATTCGTGATCGACATGGATGCGATTCGGCGTCCCGCGGAGATGATGCTCACCGATGCTCTGCAATACTTCCGTAATGGTGCGTCCGTCCTCATTGATCTTGAGTTGGTAAATCTCATCACCCGCAATGGCCGCGAGATCTTCGCAGACAACTCCGAACCAGAGAGGCGCATCAGACGTATCTCGATTGCTCGCATTGGAACCATGGATGGTGTTCGGCAAGGTCCCGCGATCCTCGAAGCGCGCGAACACGATCAAGATGTCACAAACCTCGTCCACCAATCCGGCAGCCAACAACCCCCGCGCACAGATCAACGTATCGCGTCCCCAATCGAGGAACCACGGGTAGCCCGCAATAACGGTTTTCCCGCCATCACGTCGAACGAGAAAACTCTTTGAAGCCTCAATCAATGATTCGGCAAAGAAATCGTCGGCAGCTTTCGGAGCGTTGAAAAGAGATTCATCGATCGTGAATGGCTCGCTCCGGTCCGCGGAGATCACAACATCACACGCACTTCCGGATTCGAGCGGCAGTTCAAACCAACCCGGACTGAAACCATCACCCGATCCGGTCATGCCGCGGCTGGCTTCAATCGGGTGGGGCAGATTCTCCGACCATTCCGGCGCCGCGTGATAACGGCCGGATGAAGAGCTGATCTCCAAGTGACGGCCCTCGGGGCGAAACGAAAACCCTGCCCGACCTTGAAGCGTCTCGACATTCGACGCGAAGTGCAATTCCGAGCCGCTGTTGCGTTTGGTTTCCCAGTGAAAGTTTCGGTCTTCGATGTCGAATCGAACCGTCAGGCGAACCTTGCAGTCCGCCGGAAGTTCTCGTCCAAACGGAGGTGCCCCCGTGGGTCGTTCGAATCGGAACACAACCGTGTTTTCCCCTTCGATCATGGTCGCAAACAAGTGAATCGCCAGGCTGCGACCGTCACCGGCACTCGCCACGAATTCCCACCGTGCAGGAGCGCCTGCGTGCAAAGTCACGAGGTTTGATTGATCAAGAGGAGTAATGAATCCATCCGCATCCGCCCAGACGCGCACTCGCTTCACGAAGACATGCCGGTCGACCGGCAGATGGGCGTCCAGATTCGCTCCCAGGACGCAATCGTATTTGGACTTCACCCGACCGATATCCACGCACATCCGCGACATCGCCCCGCAACCATTGGTCAGCAGGATGACATCGTCCTTCGCGGGCAATCCCGATTGCCTGCCCTGCCCCGGTTCGGAAGCTTGAAAGAGCAGGTCCGCTTTGAGCCTCGGCATTTCTTGCGCATAACGCTCAAACGAAATCTCTGCCCTCGCGGTAATACCCTTGCGCGGCCTGAACCACGCATAGTGTTTCTCCCCGATTCGGAATGACTCGGCACGAAGCGGGAGTTTCTCTCCCTCAACATCCAGCCGACAGCGAAACGGAACATCATCTTCCAACAGCAGCCAATGTCCGTCCGGCACAACCGTGATATGCCTGCGATCTTCGAGGGACCACTCAATGACATTTGGAAATGCCCCGTCATCCACCTCCATCAGGCCGGCCAGGATGTCTGCATGATAGGCCTCCGAATCCAAGGCCGAGACAGCGGCCAGGAAACGTGCGGGACTTGCCGCAACATATTCACTAAGCGCTACCCATTCCCCCTTGCCGACATGGCGAGGCCGGTGCACGGCCGTTATTGCTGAGAGCGCATGCGACGCAACAGATCGTTTCTCCCGGTAAGTTTCGCCCATCGACGCGGGCAGTTCACTTGCGCCAATGCAATGACACGCGGACGCAGACAGTTCGATTCGGACGCCACCATCCTGCTTAAGCTCTGGCAAATCCTGTCCAAGCAGCTCAACCGGATCGTCACCAAGAAAGTTCAATTTGGCGGCTGGCAATGTGACCGCCTCAGTTTCCTCCGTATTGGTGTTGGCTAACACGAGCACGGAATGTTCGTCATCAGCCGAAGTTCGACGAATGCCATAGACCTTGGAACCGGTTTCACTGACCCGCTCGACTTTCGCTCCATCGAAGAAGCAAGGGTGATTGGAGATCAACTTGTTCAGCGCCTTGAGTTCCTCAACGATGTTCGGCTCTGCGCCCCAGTTGAGTCCGCGTGCTGCGTGAACCTTGATCTTCTCTGGGGCAAGCCATTCCACCCCACAGGTGAATCCGAATCCACCATTCGGACTCGTCAACCCACAAAGGCGATTCCGCAAGAGCGACCATTCCCGCCCCTTGTCCGCCAGACGATTGTTGTCATGGGTTTCGCTGTAGTGGACGAGCAAACCAACCCGGTCAGATTGCTTGTAGGCGTGGTCGAGATAGCCCGCGACCTGAAAGCCCTCAAACTCCTGAAACAACTCGGAATAGGCCCATTGCATGCCTCCGTCCGTCAACAGTGTTTCGGTGTCTACCCAGCCTCCACCGAGTCCTTCGAGCAGAAACAATGCATCAGGGAACTCTTGCCGCACTCGCGCAATGATGTGTTGCCAGGCAGGGGCGGGAACCTTGTAACCCGCATCACAGCGAAAACCATCCACACCTCGACGGCACCACGTAAGGAAGACTTCCGCGAGATACTCCCACAAGTCCGCGTGCTTGTGCGCAAGCTCCACCAGATCGCCCCATTTCACACCCCAGGCACCAGGGCTGATGAACTCGCCGTCCTCTTCCCGCAGGAACCATTCGGGATGATCCTCAAAAATATCCGAACCCCAACCGGTGTGATTGATCACCAAGTCAAGGAACACTCGCCCGCCCAGGCGATGCGCTTCAAAAGTCAGTTCGCGGAATTGCTCCACTCCGGTCAATTTCTTGTCAAAGTCGACCAGCGCGGGATCGATGGCCATCAGGTTCTGTGCAGCGTAAGGGCTTCCGAAGCGGCCCATCTTCGCCATCGTGGTCGGCGTGGGATTCACCGGCAGGAGATGCACAATTCGGCAACCCAGTTCGCCGATGATAAACGGCAATTCTTCCTTCAGATCACGCAAGGTTCCTGACTCTGGAATGACCGTCAGCCCGTCTTCCTCCTCCATCGCCTGAAACTGCGCCTCCTCCTCTTCATCGATCGTCTCAGCCTTGTCCTTGTTCGGGCCAAACATGCGCGTGAACGCGCAATAAATAGTGTTCGCCGTCCGGTAGCCTTCGGGATGTATGGAAACTCCAACGTCATCACCTTCCGGCCAATGCTGACGCCCGTCCGGATCGAGCACGTATGGCTTCGCATTGAAGTAACCGACTTCGGTCAATGGCAAAGCCAGAACCCAGCGATCTCCGTCCCAACGCATCGGCACGTCTCGCCACGAAGCTCCGGCCAGCGAGACTTTCTCAAAATTTGCCTCAATGATCTCGCGACGCTGGGCGTCTGCCCTCCCGAGGTTGGTTCGAAGGCGCGCCTGCCAGTTTTTCTCATGCCAAGACGCTGCTTCCAGTGAGCTCAATGAAAACTCGATAAAATCCCCCACAAAGCGAACGAGTCGCTCTCCCGGGCCTGGCTGCATTTCTGGCTTGGTCACGCGCTACCGAGGATTGGGAGAACTTGAGCAAAATCCAAGTGCTGAGTGCTGAGTGCGGGAGAGTTGGGGGAAGTTGGGAGTTGGAAGATAGGAGATGGGGTTCAACCTCGGAACCTCATAAACTATTCGCGTGTCCGGACCTCGCCCCGTGAAAATCCGACTGAAGCCTGCTGCCGAACGCGCAGTGCGTGGTGGACATCCGTGGGTTTTCAGCGACAGCGTAAAGTCCGAGAGCCGACAGGGACAACTCGGCGATCTGGCGACCATCTACGATCGCAACGACAAGTTCCTCGCCATCGGCATATACGAGCCGGAGTCGCCGATTCGCATACGCATCCTGCACAAGGGCAAACCTGTCCAAATTGACGCCGCGTTCCGCAGACAGCGATTCTTGAAATCAATCAATCGCCGGAACCATCTGTTCGGCTCGGATACCAACGGATATCGATTGATCAACGGCGAAAGCGACGGCTGGCCGGCCCTCGTGCTCGATCGCTATGACGATACATTGGTGCTGAAGATTTACTCCACGTATTGGCTGACACTACTCGATGAATTGAGCGCAACGATCGTCGATTTGCTCAAACCCGATCATCTCGTTCTGAGAATGAGTCGGAACATTCAGGCCCTTGCCGCAGAGCAATCTAATCACAGCGATGGACAAATGCTGATCGGCGACGTTTCTGATCCGGTTTTATTTTCCGAGAATGGCATCTGTTTCGAGTCACACGTTCGCGCAGGGCAAAAGACCGGCTTCTTCCTCGACCAGCGCGAGAATCGGCAGCGCGTCGAGCAACTTGCCGAAGGACGCACAGTGTTGAACTGCTTCAGCTTCTCCGGCGGCTTCTCTCTCTATGCCGCGCGAGGTGACGCAACGTCAGTTGCGGATCTCGACATCAGTCAGCACGCGCTGGAATCAGCGAGTCGGAATTTCTCGTTGAATGAAGATGACACCAGGGTATCAAGCTGCCCCCGAGAACAGATCAAGGCGAATGCATTCGATTGGTTGAAGGATAACCCGGATCGACGATTCGACATGATCATCATGGATCCGCCCTCACTCGCAAAAAAGAAATCCGAGCGCAAAGGCGCGATTTGCGCATACCAACAACTCACCCGGGTCGCGATAGGCATACTCGCCAGCGACGGCATTCTGGTGTCGGCCTCTTGTTCAGCCCATGTCCGAGCTGACGAGTTTTTCAGCGCAATCCCATCCACGGCTCAAGCCAGCGGACGAGCTTTCAAAGAATTGGATCGGACGCTGCATGCACCGGATCACCCGGCGAGTTTTCCTGAGGCAGAGTATCTCAAATGCATTTACCTCCACTTCGACTGAGATTTCGGAGTGACGCCTTCGCCTCGGTCGCGTATCCACTTCCCACACATGAGCGCAGAAGATTGGTACAAGGTTGAAAACGTCGATGAGGTCCCCTCCCCGGCGCTGCTGGTTTACCCGGATCGGGTGGAGGAAAACATCAAGCGCACGATTGCCACCACTGGCACGGTTGATCGCCTTCGCCCCCATGTAAAAACACACAAGATGCCGGAGGTGATTCGGCGGCAGCTGGCGGCAGGTTTGAACAAATTCAAAGCCGCGACGATTGCCGAAGTGGAAATGGTGGCCAGTGCCGGCGGGAAGGACATCCTGCTGGCCTATCAGCCTGTCGGCCCAAATATCGGCCGGCTTCGGCAATTGGCGGATCGGTTTCAGGACGTTCGTTTCGGCGCCGTCGTGGATTGCACCCAGTCCGTCAGTCGATTGAACGAAGCATTTGCCGACGCACCTGGAAAACTTCACGCATACCTCGATCTGGATTGCGGCATGCACCGGACCGGAATTGTGGCGGGTGGCAGGGCAATTGATGTTTATCGAGCCATCTCGGACGCAACAAACCTCAACGCTGGTGGAATCCACGCCTACGACGGCCACCTCCATCAATCGGACCTGGACGAACGCACCGAACAATGCGAAGTGGAATTCGAAATCGTCCGTTCACTCGTTGAAGAACTGAAGGACGAGGGTATGGAAGTCCCCGAACTAGTGGCCGGAGGCACGCCGACCTTCCCGATTCACGCCCAGCAAGACGATGTGATCTGCAGCCCCGGCACGGTGTTCCTATGGGACTACGGCTACGGAACCAACATTCCCGACATGGATTACCTCGTCGCTGCTGTGTTGCTCACCCGTGTCATCAGCAAGCCCGCGAAGAACCGCGTCTGCGTTGATCTTGGCCACAAGGCCGTTGCCGCTGAGAACCCACATCCACGCGTACGCTTTCTAAACCTTCCTGATGAGGAAGCCATTATGCAGAGCGAAGAACATCTCGTGCTCCACGTGGACAATGACGATCTTCAAGTGGGCGATATTCTCTACGGCGTTCCGAAACACATCTGTCCCACGGTGGCACTGTATTCGAAGGCACAAGTCATCGAGAACAGCCGACGCACCGGCGAATGGGACATCGTTGCCAGGGAGCGAAGACTCACCATTTAACGAACAGTCTGCTGCAGGACTGTTGTGAACAGGTCTCCCGACCCATTCACTCCGTTGACCGAAAGTCTCCCTCAAACGGACTGGAGACCTTCAGTCATGTGGGTGGAGCGGTGAGGCGGCCGTTCCACAACCAGCGCGAGCGACGACCGGAGGAATCACTCAATTCCACACCTTGATGAGGTTACTTGTTGCCTCATAAGTAAATGACACCCAAGAACGTTGGAGGATCCTCGTATACAGCTATGGCCGTGCTCACACTCGTTTTTTTGGGGACCTAAGTTTGATGTTCTATGGTATGCCGTCAGCACGGGGTCTTGTGAGTCCAGCGAGCAGGTCCGCGCCGAGGAAGGCAAACCCGATCTGGTCGTTCAACTGCCGGGCGACCGCGTCATCCTCGCCGATTCCAAAGTGCCGGATCTCAATTTCCTCAGCACGCTGGACGAAGCGGACGATGTGAAGCGCAAGGACGCGATGGCCGCGCATGCTGCAAAGATGAAATCCACCATCAAAGCGCTTGCCGACCGGGATTATCCAAGCCAGTTTCCAAACTCGCTCGGCTACGTGGTGTTCTTTCTCCCTGCCGAGTCGCTCTTCAGCGCAGCCTTGGAGGGCGATCGGGCCCTGATCGTCTGGGCTGCCCCGAAACGCATTCTTCTCGCCACGCCGGCGTCATTGATCGCACTGCTCCGCTCGGTCGCCGTCAGCTGGCAGCAGCACGAGCAGACCATCTATGCCCGACGCATTGCCGAAATGGCCAAAGACCTCTTCAGCCGCGTGGCGACCTTCACCAAGCATTTTGACAATATCCGCGCCGGATTAGACCGTGCGACCAAGGCTTACAACGAGGCCGTTGGCAGCTACGAACGCTCCGTGCGTCCCAGCGGGGAACGATTATTGAAGCTTGGTGTTCCCAATGCCGGCAAAGAATGGGTGCAGGGCAAATTGCTCGAAGAATCCTGCGGCCCGTTTCGCGAAAGAAGAAACTCAAGTAAAACGTTCGTTACCGGAACTGCCCGGAGAATTTCAATTGGAATCTGGCTCGGAAACGGATATTGAAATCTCCTCGACGACAGCAACTAAATGACCAAACCCACAGCAGCTGATCATCCCGCGCCAGACGGCAAGGATGGTGATGCCAATCACCCCCCAAGGATAAACGAGACGAAGGCACGAATGGAATACCAAGGATCATCCGGCGAACGCCGCGCCCAAAGCCTGCTTGGCTCGGAGTCGCAGGCCAAAAAGTTTTATCGTCGTCAGAGACTTGATTACCTGAATCCGATCATGCGCGATTTCATCGCCCGGCAGGAGATGTTCTTCCTTTCCACGGCAGATGATGAAGGGGCCTGTGATGGTTCCTTTAGAGCGGGGCCACCGGGATTTGTCTGTGTATTGAATGAAGGGCAGATTGCCTATCCCGAATATCTCGGCAACGGGGTCCTGGGCAGCGTGGGCAACATTTTGCAAAACCCGAAGCTAAGCTTGTTGTTCATGGATTTTTTCGTGACCACAATCGGTCTCCATGTGAACGGGCGCGGGCGCATTGTTTCCGATCTGGAGATCGCCGATGACGGCGCCCAGTCCGGAGAAATTCATCGCGAAGATTCCCGGCGTGGCCAGCCGCCCACGGCGTGCTGGGTGAAGGTCGATGTCGAAGAAGCATACATCCATTGCTCCAAGCATGTGCCGTTGTTGCGCAAAGTCAAAAAGGAGATTCACTGGGGTACAAACGACCCCGGTTTGAAGGGGGGAGACTACTTCGAAGTAGGTGGTGGACCCGGTGTCGCGCACAGAAATGATACATCTTCCTCTCCTCCTTCCGGCCATGCAGCTGCGCCCGGATGGGTGTAGGCGTCCATGTGCCGACGGTCGGCCATAGGACTGGCAATCCCGGTCATTGGCTGGGATCTCCCACATTTACGTCCGGGACCCAATTCATGTGATTACCCGAATTCCGGATTGCCTGGGATTGCTGGTAGCGTTGCCGTTTATCCGACCGCGTAATCACCACCGTAGCAGCGAGCGTGAGCGAGCAGAAGCTCCCTACTTCAAACCACTGAAGTACGTGACGTATGGCAGGCCTTTCGCCTCCCGATGAATCATCAAGGCCAGCTCCATCGCGTGGTAATCACCCCACATCGAACTTTCTCCATTGGGAATCTTCTGCCCCGGCGCAGTGTAATCCCAACCGTTGGGTCGGTGATAAATCGAGTGCAGGATCAAACCCTGATGTTTTGAATCCTCTGAGAGGTATGGTGCGGAAAACAGCGTGTCTGCAATTGTCAGCGCGGCGCGAGTGTAACGCTGCGGATTGACCACCTTTCGTCCGTGCTTGCTCAGCCAGCGTCCCAGGCGCAGCAATCCCTGCGCGGCAATTGCCGCGGCTGAACTGTCCACCGGCTCCCAACGATTGTACGGATTCGATTTCCGATCCAGATGCCCCGGCATGCGATGAAGATTCGGAGCGCCGGTGTCCCACATGGGAATCCCATCGCGACACGAGTTCTCGAGGTAAAAGTCCGCTGTCGCCATTGCAGCTTTGAGGAAACTTCCTTCCAGAAAGCCAGTGCTGTAGCGCCCCTTCTTGCGCCCGGCCTTTTCCTTCCAATGCCGACTGCCCAGGAATTCCAACTGCTCGGCGAACCCGCAGATCGCCCAGGCGAGCCCGCGAGTCCAGGTGGAGAACGGGGAATACCCCTGCTGCGTGCTCGGACATCGAAAGACGCCGTTGTTGGTGTTGAACACCGCCTCGTGCACCGTACGCCCACGCACGTCGTAGTCATCCCGGCCGTCCCCGTAGTAAACGGAATAACGGGCAGTGTTCACCGCGTGTTCTGCCAGCCGGTTCAACAAGGAAATCGCTTGATCCTGTTCCCCCATCAAGACATGCCCCAGGGCATGGGCAGCACCCAATGCCCGGCAAGAACGAATGGTGTCCACAAACAACGAGTGCGGGCCGTTGAACGAGTGAATAAAGCCCGATCCATCCTCCGTCTCCGTCCAACGTGCGGCCTGCACAGCGCCGGACACTTTCAGCGCCAATTCGCAAAAATCCTTCGTCCCCGGATCTTTCGGAATCCGCCCCTCATTCATCAGGCGCAGGAGATTCCCGTAGGTCGACACATTGTTGAAACCATGATCGTGCACGCCGATGTGGGAAACATGGCTGGCCATATACTTCACCGTGTTTTTGCGGCCCAGCTCCAGGAACTTCTCCTCATCCGTCGCGTCGAATTGCAGGATCGCACAACCGAACTGAAATCCCTGCGTCCACTCCGTCCAGCCGCGCGTCGTGTATTTGCCCTTCTCGGTGAAAACCGGCGTCCCTTTTGCCGATTTCCAAGAGCGTTGAATGCTCGAAATCTTCTTCGCCGAGAGTTCGAAAACTCGTTCGACCTTCTTCTCCAGTCGCTTCGCGGTGATGCGGTTGTCAATCTTGATGGCCATGGTCGTCTGTTTCTAAGTGCCCTTTACTGAGCTGCAGGCTAACGCCCGCCGCGAAGAAATCGCGAACTCAATCTTTCATCCATTGGTTCGATCTGCCAGCTGGCTGGTGGGCAACTGGAAGTCTTGGTCCTGAATATTGAACGCTCACCCTCTCGACAACATCTTCATGATCGGGCAATCCACCGTGACTCCCGATCGGGGTTTCAAGGGAGTTGCGGAAGAATTCGTCCGCGGTCAATATCCGGTATGCAAGCTCGGCCCAGCCCTCAATTCCTCCTCGCGGCATTCGTGCTGGTGTCGGCGAATCTGTGGGCTGCTCCAATCAATTACACGCCACCGAATCCGCTGCGTCCGAATATCATCTGGATCATCGCCAACGATCTCGGATACGGCGACCTCGGCAGCTACGGCCAGAAGGAAATCAAGACCGTCCATCTCGATCGGATGGCCCGGGAAGGAATGCGCTTCACCAGTTTCACCGCGCCCAGTCCCGAAAACCTCGTCACCCGGGCCAGCATGCTCACCGGCCGCGATCCGCGTCACCTCGATCTCTATACCAACGCACCTGTTGCCATCGAACCGGGCATTCCCACCGTGTCGCAGATTCTCAAGGAATCCGGTTATCGCACTGGCTACCTCGGCAACTGGGCGCTGGGTGAGCCTCATCATTACAGTCAGCCCCAGCGGAAGGGATTCATCGACTGGGCCGGCACGCTGGTGCCCCAGAAAAAACTCGTGCTCTATCCACGCACCATGTGGCGGACCGATCCGCTGGCGAATGTCGATCGGCTGATCAGCATTCCGCAGTGGCCCGGGAAATACACCTCCGCCAATGAGTTCTACATGCGCGGCCTGACAAACTACGTGCGAATCCACCCCCCGGATCCATACAACAAATTCACACCGTTTTTTCTCGTCGTTTCCTTCGCCCTGCCCAACCCGCTTGATCTTCATCCCGGCCACACCAACGATTTTCGCGCTGTTCCGACTGATGGCCGCTATGGCAACAAAACCTGGCCCAAGCCACACAAGCAACGCGCAGCCGCGGTAACACAGCTCGACCAGTACGTGGGCAACCTCTTTCGCACCTTGGAGTCTCACAAGCAGGTGACGAACACTGTCGTCTTCCTGACCAGCGATGGCGGTGCCTTCGAGCGAAACAAGGCGAAGGCGGATTTCTTCAAGAGCAATGGTCCGTTGCGCGGCAGGTCAGGCGACCTCACCGAAGGCGGACTGCGCGTGCCGCTCCTTGTGCGCTGGGTGACCAAGGTCAATCCCAGCCAAACCAATCATCTCATGTTCACGCACGCAGACCTGATGCCCACCACCCTGGAACTCGCCGGCGCCAAGCCGCCGAAAGGACTCGATGGCATTTCATTCGCCAATGCGGTCTTCAGTCGAAAGCAGACCAATCTGCATGAGTCATTCGTCTGGGAAGGAACCAATGGCGTTGCCATCCGCGAAAGCGCGTGGAAAGCCATTTACGAGACCAACACCTGGACTCTCTTCAACCTCGAACATGACCTTGGCGAGGCGACGAATGTGGTGGAAGAACACAGCGCCGTGCTCGAACGATTGAAGAGCCATCTAGTCCGTTGGAGGCGGGATGACGCGGAGAGTGAATCCGCTCCCGCAGGAGGCAGCAATTGAGCGAAGGGCAACAAAGTGGCAGGTGGCTGCCCTGGTTGATCGCCCTCATCTGCGCCGGTGGCGCCGTCTGGATCACATTCAAACCTGCCGAGGTGATCATTCCGGAAAACACCAACAAGCCTCCCGAAACCAAGATCGGCAAGATGGCAGCTAACTTCACCATCAAGATCGAGGACCCAAACGACTATTTCAAGGGCATCGTCCGACCTGGATACATCACCCTTCCAAGAACCAACCTGGCAGCGACCCTCGAAGCACCCGAACCCTTCGGCACCGGCGCGGCAACCTGCGGTGAATGCCATGCCGACAAACTCAAGGGAGCCAGCGCGACCAGTCATTTCCACACCAGCCAGGTTCTCACCAATGGCATCCTCTCACGCATGTTCGAGGCGGACCGAGCCACGATGCAGACAAAGCAACCGGGACTGACGTTCCGGATGTACAAGGAAAATGGCCGCCACTACCAGGCCGTTCTCTGGAAAGACGAGGAAGTTCACCGGGCACCGATCGATCTGATCTTCGGTTCCGGCAAACTCGGATTCACGTTTTCCTACTGGCAGGGCGAGGAACTCTTCGAACTACCCGTGTCTTATCTGACCGCATCGGATTCCTGGGTGAACAGTCCGGGTTATCCCGACGGCACGGCTCTTTACTCGCGCCCCATCATCCAGGATTGCCTCACCTGTCACGCCACCCACGCGTCCGCGTTCACCGACGATCCGCAGAGCTTCCGTTTCAAGCAGCGAATGATCGTTGCTGGAATCACCTGCGAACGCTGCCACGGCGACGGTCGCAAACACGTGGCCTACCACCGCACGAACCCGGATGCCTCCGACTCAAAATTCATCCGGCATCCCGGCAAACTCGAACGCAGCCAACTCAATCAACTCTGCTCCGAATGCCACGGCGGACTTGGCGATGAAACCGATGAAAAGCCTGGCGTACATTCCAACAACCAGATTCAGCGCCTGGCCAAGAGCGCCTGCTTCACCAAGAGCGGGGGCATGCGCTGCACCGACTGCCACAACCCGCACCAACTCGAACGCGGCAACCAGAAGCTCTTCGCCGAACGTTGCCAGACATGCCACCAAGTCGAGGATTGTGGAGATTTCAAACCCGCGCGACGCGAACAATTCGCCACCAACTGCGCGTCATGCCACATGGAACGCATGCCCCTGCTGGATATCGCCATCGAGAAAGATGGCAATGTTGTCTATCCCGAACTGGTCGACCATTTCATCCGCGTGATTAAGAAAAGCGAGAACTGAATCCCGCCCGGATCACCAGGACCGACATTCGTCCATAAGACCGCGCCACGAGCCATGGCGGCCACTCCCCCACCTCTTCCCAAACGCGAGCAGGGCATGAACGCCATCACGATATTCGCGGTCGCCGTCGGTGGCGCACTCATCGCCTTGGTGATGTTCTTCTACGCCCAATATGAGCTGCACGTACCTGAGACTTACGCTCAACCCGGTGATGAAGTATCCGATTCATTGAAACAGGTGATGCGCCGACAAGGCCTCCTGCAGAGCAACGAAGTTGTGCTCTACTTCTACTCGGAAGGTATTTGGTCGGTGGTCGAAGACGGAAACATGATCACGGACAAACGGGTGGTCTCTTGGACGAACGAGGACCATGACCTGGAGATCGATTCACAACCTATCCCGAAATACAAGAGATCACACCTGAGTGATCCGAGTCCTTCTTTGACAACACGCTCATCGGAGTCGACACCGAGGATTTCTCATTCCATCTCTGGGTCTCAACAATGCGCGGGCGCGACCACGATTTCTATCAACTCCTCGTGGACACTTGGAAAACCAACCGGTCAGAGCCGGGCACAAATCAAGCATGGAAATTGAGATGCCCGGCAATGTGAATCCGACAACTCCTTCCTCGACGTCTGGGACATCGAACGCTTCCATCACCACATGCACAAGCTGAGAATCATATTCCTCGCCATCGCCGTTTCATTTACAGCCAGATCAGCGGAAAATCCCGGCTATCTCTACAAAGCCGGTGTCGCAACCGCAGTGATTACGCCCGATCGGCCGATGCCCATGGCAGGATATGGCGCCCGCAAGAAACCGGCGGAAGGCAAAGACCAGGATCTGTATGGCAAGGTGCTGGCGATCGAAGATCAAAAAGGAAATCGTGTGGTCTTCATCACGCTCGATCTCATCGGCGTGATCTCGGAATTGCGGACAGCCGTTGAGAACGGACTGGCCGAGGATCATAAACTTCCTGCACATGCATTGGTGATGAACGCCTCCCACACGCATTGCGGCCCCGCTTACGGTCGTCCGGAGTTGAAGGATTACTTTGATTCGATTGTAAAGAAGCTTCGCGCCGCGACCACGAAGGCCATCAAGGGCATGCAGCCGGCAAAACTAAGTTATGCCCATGCGAAATGCGCGTTCGCGATGAATCGGCGTACGCCCACGGACAAGGGCTTCCGAAATCACCCCAACCCAAATGGACCGGTCGATCACACCGTGCCCGTTCTGCGAGTGGATGATACGGAAGGAAAGCTCTTCGCCGTGATGTTTGGTTACTCCTGCCACAACACGAGCGTGGGATACCTTCGCTGGTTGGGGGACTACGCCGGTTTTGCTCAACAGTATTTCGAGGAAGACCACCCGGGGGTGACGGCGATGTTCATGATGAATTGTGGGGGCGATCAAAATCCCTATCCACGTGGCACAGCAGAGTGGGCAGCCAAGCATGGGCGTTCACTTGCCACCGCAGTTGAAGCCGCACTTGAGGTAACTCAACGATACTTCTATCACCAAAACCGCCTGAAAGGGGGAATCCAGACAGCCCTGAAACACGTAAATCTGGAATTCACCACCGAAAAGCGTGATCCCTTCCCCTACCCCGTCCAGGTCATCCAATTCGGAAACGATCTAACCTTCGTCACGCTCGGGAACGAGGTCACCGTAGACTACTCCCTGCGCCTGAAGCGGGAGCTGGGTGGCGAAGGCAAACCCGTAATCTGGGTCGCCGGATACTCAAACGTCTACTCCGGTTACATCCCCAGCAAACGTGTGTTATTGGAAGGTGGCTATGAAGCGAGGAGCAGGCCGTGGAAGCCCGATCTGGAAGAACGCATCATCAAGACAGCTCACGAGCTGTTCCATAATTTCAATTGAGTCTCGTAGCAGCCGACGTGAAAAGGCTCAGATTTCTGTGATTCCAGTTTCGATTGCCAGCCCACTCCCAACCGCCTACCTGGATTCGCTTACGTTCTCAGAGTGCGCCGTTTCAAGTCAGCTGAGTCAGCTAAAAGGGAATTATTCCGGACAACCGAGAGCCAAACAGTCAAAAATAGACCCCGGCAGACGGCACATCAGATGGGTTTGACCGGAGATGTGTCCGAAGTTCAACTCACAAGACCCTGTGCTGACGGCATACCATAGAACATCAAACTAGGGTCCAACCCAGTGTAATTGACTCTATTTCTGGACGTTTAGGATGTTGAGACGTGACCACTTTGCATTCTTCCCCCTGAACGAAAAAGCCCGCTCATTGAGCGGGCTTTCGTGAATCATATTGTTCCGACGGAGTCGGTTATTCAGCGTCCTCGGGCTCTTGGCCGTCGGCTTCGACCCATTCGAGGATGGCGGTTTCGGCAGCATCGCCACGACGCCGGCCGAGCTTGATGATACGGGTGTAGCCACCCTTGCGATCCTTGAATCCGGGCGCGATTTCATCGAAGAGGATGTGAACCACGTCTTCTTCGTTGCGCCACTTCTCACGGACGTCCTTGCCTTTCAAGGTCGGCTTGCCACGGAAGTAGGTCCGGGCGCTGGTCTTGAGGCGGGCGGCTGCGAGTCGGCGGGCGTGAATGGTGTTCTTCTTGCCAAGCGTGATCATCTTTTCAGCGACTGGTTTGGCTGCTTTCGCCTTCGCCAGCGTGGTGGTGATCCGCTTCTTCTTGATCAGGCTGCAGACCATGTTCGCGAGCATCGCGTTCCGGTGATCGCCTTTGCGGCCAAGTTTGGCGTTTCGTTTCAGGTGACGCATGGGTCGTTCTTTCTTTCTGCGGCCTTGCCGCGTTAATCAACTCAGACGCCGAAGACTTTTTCTTCCTTCGGCGGATCCAAAAGGGACTGATCGATGGACATGCCGAGACCAAGGCCGAGCTGCACGAGCTTGTCCTTGATTTCGTTGAGCGACTTCTTGCCGAAGTTGCGGTACTTGAGCATGTCGCTCTCGGTCTTTATGGCCAACTGACCAACGGTCGTGATGTTGGCGTTGTTCAGACAGTTCGCGGCACGGACGCTGAGCTCGATCTCGTTGACGCTCATGTTGAGAAGCTTCTTGAGCTTCACCTTTTCCTCGTCCTGCTTGTCGACCACTTCCTCGAATTGGATGGCGTTCTCATCGTAGTTGACGAAGACGTCGAGGTGATGGCGGAGAATTGCGGATGCCTGGGTCAGGGCGTCGTCCGGAGTGAGGCGACCGTCGGTCCAGACTTCAAGCACAAGGCGATCGTAGTCGGTGCGTTGTCCGACACGCGCGTCTTCCACGCCATAGCGCACTCGCTTGACGGGGGAGAAAATGGAGTCGATGGGGATCACGCCGATGGGCTGATCGGGCACCTTGTTGGCGTCGCCCGGACAGAATCCGCGTCCGACACGGACTTCCATCTCCATGCTGAACTTCTTCTTCTTGTCCAGGGTGCAGATGACCTGGTCTGGGTTGACGACCTCCACGTGCTGGTTGACTTCAATGTCACCGGCAACGACGGCGCCGTCCTTGTTGACGTTCAGCAGGAGGTGTTGGGGATCGTGCGTGTCGCACTTGAAAAGAACGTTCTTCAGGTTGAGCACGATCTCGGTGACGTCTTCGACCACTCCGGGGATGGTGGCGAATTCGTGCATCGCGCCGTCAATCTTGACGGAGGTGATGCTGGCGCCTTCGAGTGAGCTGAGAAGCACACGGCGAAGGGAGTTACCGATCGTGTGACCGTAACCGGTTTCAAACGGCTCGGCGTAGAACTTGGCATAGTTGTCCGAGGCAGTTGATTCTTCCTTCTTCAACTGCTTCGGCATTTCGAAGCGACCTAAACGGATTGGCATTATCTATCTTTCTGTTTATGCAATTTTAACCTGGCCATAGCGGCTACATTCCCGTCTGCCGCAGGCCCATATAATTGCACCATACTCCCACCCGGGAGCACTGGTTTAACGGGAATAAAATTCGACGATGGTCTGGATGTTTCCGACCGGCTGGAGTTCGTCCAAGGTCGGGAGGCGAAGGAGCGAGCCTTTGAAGCTGTCCTTCTGGAGCTGCAACCAGTCCGGGATGGGCCGGCTGGCGGACAATTCCATGTTGCGGGTCGCCAACTGGCGGGAACCACTCTTGTCCTTCACTTCCACCACGTCGTTCACCTTTACGTGAAAACTGGATGCGCTGACCTTCGTGCCATTCACGAGGATGTGGCCATGGCTCACCATCTGGCGGGCAGCTGCGCGGGTCGTTGCCAAACCGAGACCGAAGACAACGCTGTCGAGACGGCTCTCGAGAATCTGTAGCATGATCTCACCGGTAACACCGCGCTTGGAAGCGGCTTCGGCGTAAGCGCGTCGGAACTGTTTCTCCTGCAAGCCATAGAAGAAACGAACCTTCTGCTTCTCGGCCAAGGCCATGGCGTAATCGGTTGCCTTGCGACGACCACCCTTGGGGCCGTGCTGGCCGGGGCCATAACCTCGGCGCTCAAGATATTTGGACGGCCCAAAAAGAGGCGTACCGAATCGGCGGCTCAGACGTGTGCGGGGACCTGTGTAACGTGACATCTGTTGATCGTGTTAAATGTTTTAGACGCGGCGCTTCTTGCGCGGACGGCAACCGTTATGCGGAACCGGTGTGGTGTCCTTGATGGAGTTGATTTCCAGACCGATGGCCTGCAATGCACGAATGGCGGATTCACGACCGGAACCGGGACCCTTCACGCGGACTTCGACTTCCTTCAGACCGTGGGACATGGCCTGGCGGGCAGCGTCCTGGGCAACCTGTTGGGCAGCGTAAGCCGTGCTCTTGCGGGAACCACGGAAACCAACACGGCCGGCAGTGGACCAGGAGATCACGTTCCCTCGCATGTCGGTGATGGAAACGAGTGTGTTGTTGAAAGTGGCGACGATGGTAACCACGCCGTTGGTCACGTTTTTGGACCCCTTGGCCTTGATGATCTTGGCGGGACCCTTGTCGTCTTCACCGAGCAGTTGTGCGGCGGTCGGTGCCGCGGCACCTGCCGAATCATCCTTCTTGGCGTCGTCTTTCTTGGCAGCAGGCTTTTCAGCCTTGGCAGGCTTCTTTTCTTCTGCTGCAGGTGCAGCCGCTTCGGGCGCTGCTGCTTCTGGTTTGTCTTTTTCGTCAGCCATAGGTCAGAAAATGTTCTTAGTGAATACCGGTCTTGGCGTTCGGATTCCGCTTGGCGCCCACCGTCTTCTTGGGCCCCTTGCGCGTGCGGGCATTGGTGGAGGTGCGCTGGCCGCGAACCGGAAGACCGCGTTCGTGGCGGATACCGCGATAGGCGCGGATGCTCTTGAGGCGCTTGAGGTTCATCGTGATTTCACGACGAAGGTCACCTTCCACGATGTATCCGTCCTCCTGAATCACATGAACAATCTTGGCGAGTTGTTCCTCAGTGAGGTTCTTTGCACGAACCGCTCCGTCAATTTCAGTCTTCTCCAGGATCTCGCCGGCGAGCTTGGGGCCAATGCCGTAGATGTAGCGCAGCGCAATGTCGATGCGCTTTTCGCTGGGGATGTCGATGCCGAGTATGCGTGCCATAAAGCCTTAGCCTTGCCGTTGCTTGTGCCGCGGGTTCTTGCAAACGATCCGCACCACACCGGCGCGTTTGACCACTTTGCAGTGCTCACACAATCTTTTTACTGACGGACGAACTTTCATGTTTCGTATTGTTAAACTGTCAAAAAACGACCTGCCCTTTGGACAAGTCGAAAGGCGAACACCTTACGTGTATCCGCATTCCTGTTTCAATCGCTTTTTTGTGTCCGCGATCTTTGCGGGTCACAAAGGCGATCATTCGGTGACCATTGGCCAGCTCGATCTCGTAAACTCGATCCGACCGAACGTCGATCACGACACCTTCAGCGAAGATGGAATCTTCTCCGAACATGTCAGGATCTCCGGTTCACCATTGGTCACCAAAACCGTGTGTTCAAAATGAGCTGAGGGCTTGCCGTCCTTCGTGAGGACCGTCCAACCGTCGCTGAGGACTTTCACCTGGGCCACTCCGGCGTTCACCATCGGTTCGATCGCGATGGTCATCCCGGCTTTCAGCTTTGGCGACGGGCGGCCTTTCTCGACAAAGTTGGGAATCTGTGGGTCTTCGTGAACCGTCTTTCCAACTCCGTGGCCAACGAATTCGCGCACGACGCTGAAGTGGTTTGCTTCCACGTACTTTTGAATTGCACGTGAAATGTCCTTCACCCGATTGCCCGCCTTTGCCGCAGCTATGCCTTCGTAAAGACTGGCCTCGGTGACATCCATCAACTTTTGCGAAAGCGGATCGCATCCACCGACTGCAACCGTGAGTGCATTGTCGCCGATGAAACCTTCATAACGAATGCCCACATCCAGGCTGATGATGTCCCCGAACTGAACCCGGCGTGGACCGGCAAGGCCATGAACGACTTCCTCGTTTACCGAGATGCAGATGTTGCAGGGATAATCGCGGTATCCGAGAAACGCGCTCTTGGCCTGGTAGGCCTTAATGCGTTCGCCGGCATAATCGTCGATTTCCTTCGTCGTCATGCCCGGTGCTATGAAAGCCGCAGCTTCCTTCAACACCGTGTTGGCAACCGAACCGGCAATCCGCATCGACGCAATCTCTTTGTCGTTCTTGATCTTGATCATTTTGCGGTCTGCCGGTCGTTCAGTTTCGAGTCGCCACCCTCTCGAGTGGTCAGCTCATCTATTCAATGAACAAACCGTCCGGCGATAAACACCGGGCGTTGGCGCAATGCGCCCAAATTTCAAACGTCAGAATCGGCCGCGCAAACGCGGACCTTTGCGACCCTTCTTGCCCTGCAAGAAACCATCGTAGTGCCGCATCAGGAGGTGTGATTCCATCTGTCGCATGGTGTCGAGAACCACGCCCACCGAAATGAGCAGGCTCGTGCCACCGAAATATTGGGAGACGAGGTAAGGAATCCCCGCCTTGTCCGCCATCATCATCGGGATCACCGCGATGATGGTGAGGAAGAATGCACCGGCCAGCGTGATGCGGCTCATGGTGTGGTGCAGGAAATCACAGGTCGCCTGGCCGGGCCGCACACCCGGGATGTAACCACCATTTTTCTTCAGGTCATCCGAGATCTGCAATTCGTTGAATTGCGTCGCGGTCCAGAAGTAGGTGAAGAAAATGATCATCAACGCGTATGTGATGACGTAGACCGGCTGGCCTTGTCCAAAGTAGACGGACAAATCCTGTAGCAATTTGATTTCGAGAACACGTCCCGTCCAACTGAGCAGCATCTCCGGGAACATCAGCAATGCCTGGGCAAAAATGATGGGCATCACACCGGCATAGTTCACGCGAAGCGGCATAAAGGAACTGCTACCCTGAACCATCTTGCGCCCCACCTGGCGCTGGGCGTATTGAACCGGAATCTTCCGTTGCGCCTGCGTCACCGCGATCGTCGCGGCAGTGACTGCCAGCAACAACCCGATCAAGGCGACCGCGTGGAAAAGGTTGAACTTCTTGACGACCTCTTCGCCTGGGAAGAACAGCTCCAGCAACATCTGACAGGCTTGCGGCAGCTGCGCCAAAATACCAATGGTAATCACCAACGAAATACCGTTGCCGATACCACGTTCGGTAATTTGTTCACCCAACCACATCAGAAGCATCGTGCCCGTGGTCAGGATGATCACGGTCTGGATTCGATACATCCAGATCCAGTCCTTGTTGACGATCAAGTCACCCTGAAATCCTTGGAACGCCTTGCCGGGATTCTCCCAAGCGAGTGCCATCACCGCGCCTTGGAACAAACAAAGAACCAAAGTGAGATAGCGTCCGTACTGGATGATCTTCGTCCGACCGCCTTCTTCGCGGGCAAGCTTGGAAAGCGCCGGAACGACCGCGCTCATCAACTGAATGATAATGGTCGCGGAGATGTAAGGCATGATGCCCAGCGAACCAATACCGCAACGCTGCAGCGCGCCACCGGTGAACAGCCCATACATGGACAGCAACGATCCGCCTTCCTGCTTCTCAGACAGCTCTTTGAAAAACTCCGACAATGCTGCGCCGTCAAGACCCGGGACGGGAATCATCGCAATCAACCGACAGACACACAGGATGAGTATCGTGAAGAAGATCCGGGACTTCAGTTCCGGTATCTTGAAGCAGTTGGCGAAGGTTGTGAAAAATCCCTTGAGCATGGCCGGGCGTCGTTGTCCGTTCTATGCGTTCTGTTATTCGGCAGCTTCTTCCTTGGCCGGCTCTTCAGCCTCGGCTTCCGGTGCTTTTCCCCCGATGACTTCGCAACTACCACCGGCGGCCTCAATGGCGGCCTGGGCAGATTTGCTGAAGGCGTTTGCTTTCACGGTAAGCTTCTTTTCCAGCTTGCCGCGTCCGAGAACCTTGATCCCGCCATTGGCTTTGCCGTTGGCAAGCCCGGCTGCCTTGATGGCTTCCGGATCAACCGTGTCTCCGTCTTCGAAGGCGTTCAGGGTGTCGAGGTTGATCGGATGATAAATCGTGGTGTGCTGCGCGTTGCTGAAACCGCGCTTGGGCAGTCGCCGGTAGAGGGGCATCTGGCCGCCTTCGAAACCGGGACGAATGCCGGAACCGGCGCGGGAGCGTTGTCCCTTATGACCGCGACCGGAGGTCTTGCCGAGTCCGCTGGCTTCACCGGAGCCGAGACGCTTCCTGCGGTGCTTCGCACCAGGACGTGGCTTGAGATTGTGTAGACGCATTGCTGACTAATTTGTTGAGGTTATGCAGCGGCTGTTTCTTCAGCCGGTTTGTCTTCGGTTTTCGGCGATGGATTCGCAATGGGATCCTGTCCGCGCAATTCGCGGATGTCGTCGCGGGTCTTGCATTCGTGCAAGGCCTGCAACGTGGCCTTGGCCAGGTTGGCCGCATTGTTTGAACCAAGCGATTTGCTGAGAACGTCAGTCAGTCCGACGGATTCAAGAACTGCGCGGACTGTCTTGCCGGCGATAATCCCGGTTCCCTTCGAGGCGGGGCGAAGGATGACTCGGGCGCCATCGTAGACGGAGTATACTTCGTGAGGGATGGTGTTTCCAGCGATACTTACTTTCTTCATCGCTGCGCGGCTGTTTTCACCGCCCTTGCGAATGCAATCCGCAACCTCGTTTGCCTTACCAAGTCCGATTCCGACCTTGCCCTGCTTGTTACCGGTGACGACCAACGCACTGAAACTGAAGCGTCGACCACCCTTCACAACCTTGGACGATCGGTTGATGTAGAGCACCTTCTCGGTGAGTTCTTCGCCATCAGGGCCAAGCAATGGTTCGCGCTCTTTGCGCTGACGCGGACCACGGCGATCGCCACCAGGGCCACGGCGATCTCCGCCACGTCCGCCACCGCGAAAATTGTTTCCACCAGGACCACCGGCGTTGTTTCCGCCACCGGATCCACCGTTTCCACCGGAGGGAGCAGATGCTACAGGAGCTGCAGCGGCAGGCGCAGCGGTCTTGGGGGCTTCGGCAGCGGGCGCGGGAGCAGATGCTTCGGCCGGTGCTGCTTCGGGAGTCTTGTTTTCTTCTTCAGCCACTTGTTGTTTCTCCGATTGATGTATTAAAAGTCGAGCCCACCTTCACGTGCAGCATCGGCGAGGGCTTTGACCTTGCCGTGGTATTGAGCACCGCTGCGATCAAACACCACCTTGCTGATTCCAGCGGCCTTGGCCTTCTCGGCAGCCTGAGCGCCGAGTTTGGTGGCGCTTTCCACATTCGCCCGCAGGGCGTCGCGGTCGGGGGCGTCCTTGTGCATGCTCGAAGCCGAGACGAGGGTCACGCCCTTGTCGTCGTCGATGAACTGCACGTAGATATTCTTGCCGGTCATGCGCACACTCATGCGCGGACGTTCGGCAGTGCCGTTGATGTGTTTGCGGATACGCCAGCGTCGGCGTTGCAACAGTTTTCGTTTCTTTTCCGGTCTCATGTTTCGGTCGCCACGCTTTCCAAACGTGGTCAATTACATGGTTAAACTTTCTTGCCTTCCTTCCGAATGATCTGCTCACCGGCGTAACGCACGCCCTTGCCCTTGTAGGGTTCGGCAGGATAGAAGCCGCGAATTTCGGAGGCAGCCGCACCGACGGCCTGTTTGTCAGGTCCGCTGATAGTGATCTTGGTCTGGTCTTCCACCACCGCCTTCACACCTGCGGGCAGCTTGTAGTTAATCGGGTGGGAGTAACCGAGCGCGAGGTCCACCACGTCGCCTTTTACCGCGGCTTTGAAACCTACGCCGTGAATCTCAAGCTTCTTCTCAAATCCGGTTCCGCAGCCGATGCACATGTTGTTGATCAACGCACGGACCAAGCCATGCATTGCCTTGGACTCCTTGTTGTCGTCCGGGCGTTCGCACACAACCTTGTTCTCCTCAACCTTCACGGAGATGCGCGAGGGATAGGTCCAGTCGAGCTTGCCCTTCGGGCCTTCGACAAATACGGCGCCATCCTTGATCTCGACCTTGACCTTGTCGGGAATGGCGACGGGCAGTTTTCCAATACGTGACATAGTGCTGCTAAAGTTGAATTACCAAACGTGGGCGAGGAGTTCGCCACCGACGTTCTGACGTTGGGCGTCGCGTCCGGTCAGGACACCACGCGAGGTGGAGATGATGGCCGTTCCCAGGCCGTTGCGCACACGGGGAATCTCTCCCGCGGGCACGTATTGGCGGAGACCGGGACGGCTCACGCGCTTGAGGCCTTCGATCACCGAACGGCGACCGTTGTATTTCAGCGTGATCTTCAAAGATTTGGTGACCTTGTCGCCTTCAGTGGCATGGCCTTCGATATAACCCTCCTGTTTGAGGATCTTCGCAATGTTCTCCTTGAGCTTCGAGTGCGGCATGGAAACGGCCGCCAGCTCGGCGCTCGCCGCATTGCGAATGCGGGTCAACATATCGGCTACAGAATCAGACATCATAGTGCTTACCAGGAGGCTTTGGTCACACCCGGGATCATTCCGGACAGTGCCAGTT
The DNA here is from genome assembly GCA_002715965.1 of Verrucomicrobiales bacterium. Classification (GTDB taxonomy): domain Bacteria; phylum Verrucomicrobiota; class Verrucomicrobiia; order Limisphaerales; family JAYPXF01. The sequence goes on from PBAL01000086.1 coordinate 96,438, forward strand.
CGCGGAAAGTGAGACGGGACACGCCGAACTTGCGGAAGTAGGCGTGACGACGGCCACTGACGGAGCAACGGTTCACGACGCGGGTCGGGCTGGCGTTGCGCGGCAACTTGGCCAGCTCTTCGTATTCGTGGTTCGCCTTGAGCTCGGCACGCTTCTCGGCGTAGCGGGCGACAACGCGCTGCTTCTTCTTGTTTCGTTCTACCCAGGCTTTCTTTGCCATAGTTTTGTCTTCGTGTTGCGCAGTCCGTAGACTGCAAATTCTTATTCAGCGGTCGCTTCTTCTTCTTTCTTCTCTTCCTTCTGCTTGCGACCGGCAGCGAAGGGCATGCCCATCAACTTCAGGAGATCATAGGCTTCGTCATCGGTGTTGGCAGAGGTCACGATGGTGACATCCATGCCCTGCTGGCGGCTCACCTTGTCCAGATCGATCTCCGGGAAGATGCTCTGGTCGTTGATACCCATGGAATAGTTTCCACGTCCGTCGAAGGACTTCGGGGAAATTCCACGGAAGTCACGAATGCGAGGCAGAGCGGCTGCAACCAAACGATCGAAGAACTCATACATCACCTCGCGGCGCAGCGTGACGTAACAACCGATCGGGTAACCCTGACGGAGCTTGAAGTTGGCAACGCTCTTCTTGGCCTTCGCGATCACCGGCTTGCGCCCCGTGATGGTGGTCAAGTCCTTGGCCGCATCATCGAGCGCGGATTTTTCGAGGAGCGAACTCACACCCATGTTCACCACGATCTTCTCGATCGCCGGGATGGTGTGCGGATTGGAGTAGCCGTGCTTCTCTTTGAGAGCCGGGACAACTTCTTCCGTGTACTTCTTATAAAGTCTGGCGTTCATCTTTAACCTTCTGCGTTCTCAGCGACCGCTTCTTCTGCCGGTGCTTCTTCTGCCGGTGCTTCTGCGCCACCATGCTTGGCGTCGTATTTCTCGGCCAACATCACGTTGGAAATATGGATCGGGCCTTCGCGCTCAACAATTGCGCCCTGCGGGTTCAACTGGCTTTTCTTCTCATGCTTTTTCTGCACGCGAATGCCTTCCACGATCACCCGATCTTCGTTGCGCAGAACCTGGATAACCTTGCCGCGCTTACCTTTGTCGGCACCAGCGAGGACCACCACTTCGTCGTCAGTTTTTACATGCGTCTTCTTCATCTCTTCACAGCACCTCGGGAGCGAGGGATACAATTTTCATATACTTCTTTTCGCGCAACTCGCGGGCCACCGGGCCGAAGATGCGCGTGCCGCGGGGATTGCGATCCTTGTCGACAATCACGCAGGCATTGTTGTCAAAGCGGAGAATGGAACCGTCCTGGCGACGAATGGCCTTCTTGGTGCGAACGACAACTGCGTCGCAAACATCACCCTTCTTCACGTTTCCGTCCGGCGTAGCTTCCTTGACATGCACCTTCACCACGTCGCCGATGAATCCATAGCGCTTGGTCTGTCCGAGGGCGTGGATGACGGACACCCGGCGCGCGCCGGTGTTGTCAGCCACATCAAGTAAGGATCGTAATTGCAACATACTGTCTTGCCTTTCAATGGATCCTACGCGCTGACCGCGTCAGGATTTCGTGATTCAACCTTCACCAATGTCCAGCGCTTGAGACGCGAGAGCGGACGGCTTTCCGCGAGGCGAACGGTGTCGCCGATTCCGGCGTCGTTGTTCTCATCGTGCGCGTAGTACTTCTTGAACGACGTCACGGTCTTGCGGAATTGCGGGTGTGGGAAACGGCGTTTGACCTTCACCACGATCGTCTTGTCCATCTTGGTAGAGACGACTTCACCGACGACCTCACGCTTTCTCTTTTTCGCTTCTTCAGACATATACAAATTCAGTTATTAAGCGGCCGCTTTCTGGTTCCGCAACGTGCTCATCGCCGTTTCGACGCGGGCGATGTCTTTCTTCAAGGTGCGCAGGCGCGAGGTCTTCTCCAGCTGCGCGCTCACCTGCTGCAGCTTCAGATTGAACAATTCCTGACGCAGATCCCGGCCTTTGGCGGCCAACTCGACGAGCGTCATATCTTTCAATTCCGAGGTTTTCATATGCGTACCCAATTTCTAAATCAGTGACGGACGATGAACTTCGTGCGGATTGGCAGTTTGTTCGCGGCGAGACGCATCGCGTCGCGCGCCACGGACTCGGGCACACCGTCCAGTTCGAACAAAATCGTCGCGGGCCGGACCACGGCGACCCAGCTTTCCACCCCGCCCTTGCCGCCACCTTGACGAACTTCCAAAGGCTTCTTGGAAAAACTCTTGTGCGGGAACACGCGGATCCAAAGTTTGCCTTTGCGCTTCATGTGACGCGTGATGGCAATACGGCAGGCTTCAATCGTCTTGGTGTCCAACCAGCAACGCTCGGTGGACTGCAGCGCGTATTGGCCAAAGGCAATCGTGTTGTCGCGTGAAGCAATCCCCTTGCGGTTACCCCGCATCATCTTGCGGTGCTTCACTCTGGCTGGCATCAATGGCATGGCGGCAAATCTTTCTTTCTAAATTAACTTCTCAATGGCCCTTAACCGACCTTGGTCGCAGCGGGCTTCTTCTCGTCTTCTTCGACGCACATCCAGCACTTCACACCGAGCACGCCGTAGAGCGTCTTGGCTTCGGCAAAGCCGTACTGAACGTTTTCACGCAAAGTGTGCAGGGGCACGGAACCATCACGGTATTGCTCAACGCGGGCCAACTCGGCACCACCGAGACGACCGGCGCAACGAATGCGAATCCCTTTGACCTGCGGCAGACCCATCGAGGTCTGGAGCGCCTTCTTCATGGCGCGACGGAAGGCAACACGACGTTCGAGCTGGAGCGCGATGTTCTCGGCCACGAGCTGAGCCGTGGCTTCCGGACTCTTCACTTCCATAATGTCGACGTAGATTTCCTTGCCGGTCATCTTGGAGAGCTGCTCCTTGATGTTGTCGATTTCCTGGCCCTTGCGCCCGATCACCACGCCCGGACGAGCGGTGTAGATCGTGATGCGGCAACGGTTGGCAGCGCGCTCGATTTGAATGGTCGGCACGGCCGCGGATTCGAGTTTTTTCTTGAGGATCTCGCGGATCTTGGTGTCTTCGGCCAGGAGGCGTCCGAACTCGTGCTTCGGTGCGTACCACTTGGATCGCCAATCACGCTTAACCGCGAGGCGAAATCCGGTAGGATGTGTCTTTTGTCCCATGACTGCTTAAATCGTTATTCGGTTTCTTCGGCGGCCGGGGCTGCGGCTGCTGCAGGTTTCTCGTCGGTCAAGACGATACGGATGTTCGAGCTGCGCTTCAGGATCGGCGATGCGGAACCTCGAGCGCGCGGACGGAAACGCTTCATCACCCGTCCATGACCGGCGGTTGCTTCGCGAACGATCAGATCTTCGCGGCGCAGGTCGTGATTGTTTTCAGCATTGGCAATCGCGCTCTTCAGCGTCTTGGCAACCGCCTTGGCCGATTTGCGCGGCACAAACATCAGCTTGGCCTCGGCTTCCACGGCGGGTAGGCCCTGGATCTGGCGGACCACCTCGCGCACCTTCTGGGGCGACATCCGGAAACCGTTGTAGATGGCTTTGACTTCCATGATTACTTCTTGTTGATGCTACCGCTGTGACCTCGGAAGGTCCGCGTCGGAGCGAACTCACCGAGTTTGTGTCCCACCATGTTTTCCGTGATAAACACCTGCACAAATTTACGGCCGTCGTGGATATTGAAGTTCAGACCCACGAAGTCAGGCGTGACGGTCGACTTGCGCGACCAGGTCTTGATCGGAGCGCGCGAACCGGCCTCCTTCGCCTTGTCGATTTTCTTCTGCAACTTGTGGTCAACGAACGGACCTTTTTTGACTGAACGTGGCATAGGTCAAATTCCTTACTTACGTTTGAACAGGCGGCCATCGCGACGTTGCACGATGAAACGGTTCGAGTATTTCTTGCGTTTGCGTGTCTTGTAACCCTTCGTGATCACACCCCAAGGCGTGACCGGATGACCACCACCACTGGTGCGGCCACCGCCACCACCCATCGGGTGATCGACCGGGTTCATTGCCACACCACGAACCTGCGGACGCTTGCCGAGGTTGCGATTGCGGCCGGCTTTACCGAGGATGATCTTTTCGTGATCAGGATTGGAAACCTGACCGATCGTCGCGCGACACTTGCCATTGATCTTGCGAATTTCACCGGAGGGCAGCTTGACCTGGGCATAGCCCCCGTCGTTTGCCATCAAGGTGGCCGAACCACCCGCAGCGCGAACAATCTGTCCGCCCTTGCCCGGAGTCAGCTCGATGTTGTGAATTGCCATGCCGGCGGGAATTTCGCTGAGCGGCAGGCAATTGCCCGGCTTGGGAGCGCTTCCCGGACCGCTGGAAAGAACGTCACCGACCGAGCAACCGTTGTGCGCGATGATGTAGCTCTTCTTGCCGTCGGCATTCTTGACCAGCGCGATGCGGGCGGAGCGAATCGGATCATACTCGATGGCTTCCACCGTGACATCGCCAACGGCCTTGCGACGGAAATCGATGTTGCGGACCTTCTGCTTGTGACCGCCACCAATGCCCCAGGCAGTAATGCGCCCGGTATTGTTGCGTCCACCCGTTTTCTTGCGGGTGTAGGTCAGTTTCTTCTCCGGCTTCTTCTTCGTGATGTCGGAATAATCCGAGACGGTGAAGAAACGGCGGGACGGGGTAAATGGTTTGAAAGACTTGACTGGCATGGCTCTACATCAGGTTGATCTTGTCACCTTTCTTCAACGTCACGACGGCTTTCTTCCAAGCTGCGTCGCGGCCCATGTGTTTCGTGCGTTTGCGGCGCAGTTTGCCGCTGACCTGCATGGTGTTCACGGAGGTCACCTTCACTTTGAAAATCTCTTCAACCGCAGACTTGATCTGGGTCTTGGTCGCGCGGCGATCGGCCACGAGAGTGTATTGATTCAACGGCTCGGTCGGACGAGCCGATCCCTTTTCCGCTGTCGATCCGCGCACGGGCTTCTCCTTGTCCTGGAGCAGCGTCGCTTTTTCCGTGATGCGAACTGTCTTGATTATGTCAAATGCGTTCATCGCCAAACTCTTTCTGATCCGATCGGATCGCTTACTTCGAAAGTCTCTTGCCAACTGTTTCCAACGCGCCCTTGCTGATCAGCAGTTTGTCAAACTTGAGCGTGTTGTAGGTGTCCAACTCGTCTCCGGTGGTCAAACCAACGTAAGGAATGTTGCGGACTGCCAACGCGAGGTTGCGTTCCGTCTCCGCGACAACGAGCACCGTTTGATCGTTGATGTCGAGAGCCTCGAGCGCGCCGACAAATTCCTTCGTCTTGGGCGACTCAAGCTTCATGTCGTCAATCACGATCACGTCTTCCATCTTGAGCCGTTCACTCAACGCCTTGCGCAGAGCCAGCTTCTTGGTGGACTTGTTGATCTTCTTCGAGAAGTCGCGGGGACGCGGTCCGTGAACCACACCGCCACCGACCCAGATCGGGGAAACCGTTGAACCGGCGCGAGCGCGGCCGGTGCCCTTCTGACGCCAGGGCTTCTTCTTCGTGGCAGCCACTTCACCGCGGGTCTTGGCGCAAGCCGTGCCCGTGCGAACCGCAGCCATGTGCGCGACCACCGCGTCATGAACCGCCTGTTGGCCTTTCACTTCGTCTTCGATCAACTCGAAGCCAACTTCCACTTCGCCTTGCGCGGCGCCTTTCAAATCCTTGACAGAGACATTCATTTTCTACCTATGCCTTCTTGGGTTTCTTCTTTGATTCGCGAATCACGACGTAATCGCCATTCGCACCAGGAACCGCGCCCTTGATCAAGAGCACGTTGTCGTCCTTGCGGACCTGAACAATCTGGAGGTTCTGCACCGTGCGACGGCGCTGTCCCATGTGACCCGGCATCTTCTTGCCCTTGTCAACCCAACCGGGAGTTGAGCCAGCAGCAATGGAACCCGGACGACGACGGAAACCTTTTTGACCGTGCGAACCCGGACCACCGGCGAAATTCCAACGCTTCACTACACCTTGGAAACCACGTCCCTTGGTCGTGCCAATCGCGTCGATGTAATCACCCACGGCGAAGACATCCGGACCCACGGTGTCACCCGGATTCACATCCAGTGAGAAATCGCGGAATTCCTTGATGCGCTTGACCGGAGCCGACTTGCCATGCTTCACGAAGTGACCGGCCTGCGGCTTGTTCACGCGGTTTTCCTTCTGGTCATCGAAGCCGAGTTGAACTGCGTTGTAACCGTCGGTTTCTTCGGTCTTCTTTTGCAGCACCCGGTTCGGGCCGGCCAACACGACCGTCACGGAGATGACCGCACCGGTCTCGTCGTAAACGCGCGTTTGCCCAATCTTTTTTCCTAGCAAGCCAATCATCGCTCTAGATCTTGATTTGAATGTCCACACCGGCGGGGAGGTTGAGCTTCTTCAGCTCGTCCACCGTCTTGGCCGTCGGTTCAATGATATCGAGCAGGCGCTTGTGAGTGCGTTGCTCAAAGGTTTCCTGAGACTTCTTGTCCACGTGCGGAGAGCGCGTGACCGTGAATCGTTCCGTGCGGGTCGGCAGGGGGATCGGACCCGCAACGCGAGCGCCACTGCGCTTGACCGTTTCAACGATATCCGCGGCCGACGTATCGATCACACGATGGTCGTAAGCCTTCAGTCGAATTCTAATACGTTGTTGTGCCATGACTGTCTGATTTCGAAATTTTAAAACCCTGCCGGACGACCGGCTGCATCAATGATTCCATCCGCGATCTGAGGCGGAACTTCTTCAAACTTCAAAGGCTCCATCGAGAAGCTCGCGCGCCCTTTGCTGAGCGAACGAACGGCCGTCGAGTAGCCAAACATTTCGGAAAGCGGAACCTGACAATTCAGGATCGCCATGCCCGCGCGGGAATTGATACCGGAGACCTGCCCGCGACGACGATTGATGTCGCCGAGCACATCACCCTGATACTCGTCCGGCGTGGTCACTTCCACTTTCATCACCGGCTCAAGCAGAACCGGAGAAGCCTTCTTGACCGCTTCGCGCAGGGCAAAGATTCCGGCCATCTTAAAAGCGTGTTCACTGGAATCCACATCGTGGAAGGTGCCGTCCACGAGCTGGACTTTCAGATCCACCAATTCGTAATTGGCGATCACACCCGTCTGGATGGATTCCTTGATTCCTTCGATCGTCGGCGCGATGAATTCCTTTGGAATCACACCGCCAACAATCTGGTCTTCAACTTCAATTCCCTTGCCGCGTTCAGCAGGCTGAATCTTCACCACCGCGTGCCCATACTGACCGCGGCCACCCGATTGACGGATCAACTTGCCTTCAGCCTGCGCCGGAGCGGTGATCGCTTCGCGATACGCAATCTGAGGTTTGCCAGCACGCGCTTCGCACTTGAATTCACGCTTCAGGCGATCGTGGATGATTTCCAAGTGCAGCTCGCCCATGCCCGCGATGATCGTCTGCCCGGTTTCTTCATCCGTGCTCACCTGGAAGGTTGGATCTTCCTCGGAAAGAAGGGCCAACCCGGTTGAAAGCTTGTCGCGATCGGCGCTGCTTTGCGGCTCGATCGCCATCTTGATCACGGGCTCGGGGAAGGTCGGCGGTTCGAGAGTCATCTCGTCGCCGAGTTCGTTCATGGTGTCGCCCGTGGAAAGGAACCTCGGGCCGACAAGCGCGGCAATGTCACCGGCATAAACCGTGTCAACATCCTCGCGCTTGTCGGCCTGAATCATCAAAATCCGCGAAGCGCGTTCCTTCTTGCGTGTTCGCGGATTGTAAATCGTGTCACCCTTGGAAAGCTGGCCGCGATAGACCCGGAAAAACACCATCTTCTTGATAACCGGGTCGTTCCACAATTTGAACGCCAAGGCGGTGAATTTCCCGTTGTCGTCGGTCTCAACCAGACAATCTTCAACGGAACCGTCACGCTTCTCGATGTGACCGTCCGCAGCCGGAATATCCAGCGGAGACGGGAGGTAATCGACAACCGCATCGACCAGGAGTTGAACGTTCTTGTTCTTGAACGCAGAACCGCCGATCACCGGCACAAATTCCAAGGCAACGGTCAAACGACGAATCGCGTGCTTCAGGCTCACCGCATCGACGGGTTTATCTTCGAGCACCAAATCAGCGATCTCATCATCCTTGTTGGAAACCGCATCAACGAGTTCCGCAAAGGCGCGTCCAGCAAGCTCGACTTCGTCACCATCGAGATCGCGAATCTCGTAATTCGATCCCATCTCGTCCGTGTAGATGACGGCCTTCTGATTGACCACGTCGATCATGCCCTGGAGCTGATCCTCGGAGCCAATCGGAATGCCGACCGGGTAAGCGTAGGCACCCAACTTGGATCGCATGTCGTTCAGTGCCGCATCAAAGTCGGCGCCGACTCGATCCATCTTGTTCACGAATGCGATGCGCGGAACGTTGTATTTGGTCGCCTGCCGCCAGACCGTTTCGGACTGGGGCTGAACACCGGCAACACCGCAGAAAACCGCAACTGCGCCATCCAAAACCCGCATGGAACGTTCGACTTCAGCCGTGAAATCAACGTGCCCGGGAGTATCAATGATGTTGATGCGGAATTTCTCTCCAGCGAAAAGCTTCGTGCAGTCATCCCCTTCCTGCTTCCAGTAGCAGGTGGTGGCAGCTGAAGTAATGGTGATCCCACGTTCACGCTCCTGAGCCATCCAATCGGTGACCGTGTTGCCGTCGTGAACTTCACCCACCTTGTGAACCAGACCGGTGTAAAAAAGAATCCGCTCCGTCGTGGTCGTCTTTCCAGCATCGATATGGGCGGCAATACCAATATTGCGCGTCCGCTCGAGCCGGTAAGGCCGATTCGGCGAGTTCTTCTTAGACGTATCTGCGTCCACTATGTCAGCGACTACATTCACTAAATTGATCTTTCGCGCCAGCGTCTGGCTGCCACCCGCTTGGGTGAGGACAGCCCAGCCATCTACCGCCAACCAAGTCAGGCGATAAAAATTCCCCGATGAATCTCAGCGATCGGGGCGCGCTATAGTTAAATTGTGTTACCAGCGAAAATGGGCGAATGCCTTGTTGGACTGGGCCATCTTGTGAACCTCGTCGCGTCGGCGAATCGAGGAACCCTGTCCCTGGTAGGCATCCATTATTTCGTTGGCGAGGGCATTCTTCATCGGTTGCCCTTTTTTGGCTGATGCGAACTTGACCAACCAGCGAACCGCCAAGGAAGCACTCCGTTCGGAGGTGACTTCCAGTGGCACCTGATAGGTCGCACCGCCGACACGGCGAGGCTTCACTTCCAGGCGAGGTTTCGCATTGTCGACCGCGCGCTGCAGGATCTCCAGCGGGCTCGTATCCTTCTGCTTGGCAGAAAGAATATCGAACGCGCCGTAAACCACTCCCTGAGCGACGCTCTTCTTCCCATCCTCCATCACCATGTGGACGAGGCGGGTAACCAGAACGCTCTCATACTTCGCATCCGGATGAACCGGACGTTTTACAGCTCTGCGACGACGTGACATAAAAAACTTCTAAAATTACTTCTTCGCTTCCTTCTTGGGACGCTTGACTCCGTATTTGGAGCGACTCACCCGGCGTTTCTCAACACCGTTGGCGTCCAGCGCACCACGAACGATGTGGTAACGAACACCCGGCAAGTCAGAAACACGACCACCGCGCACAAGCACAATGCTGTGCTCCTGGAGGTTGTGCCCCTCGTCCGGGATGTAGGCAATGACCTCGTAACCATTCGTCAGGCGCACCTTCGCCACCTTCCGCATCGCGGAGTTTGGCTTCTTGGGCGTGCGGGTCATGACCTGCACACACACGCCACGGCGGAAAGGACACTTCTGAAGAGCCGGAGACTTCGACTTCTTCGTGATCTTCTTGCGCCCTTTTCGGACGAGCTGATTAATCGTCGGCATCGTTTAAAAACCTGTGCAATAAACACCCATTTCCCACATTTCTGGGAAAGGGAGCGGGACCATAGGCAAATGGCGTTCCACCCGCAACAAAAACTTAATTTTTTTTGGATTTTTTATTCACCCCCGATTTCAGCCCCGAAAACCGGGCTGAAATCAGCAGACGAAAGACGCACAGCTTGGCACAAATCGGGAATCTGTGTAAAGCGCCAGACCGGGAAATTCGCCATCCCGCCGTCTCCCTCCTACCCGTGTCTTTCCCAAGCTCCCGCTTGCGACAGAGAAAAAGAACTCTTTAAGCACCCAGACGGGAGATTCACCACTCGCAGCCTCATTCCAATTCACCCCTTATTCTTAACTCCGCTGTTCAAGTGGTCTATCCTTCGTAGTGTTCCAAGTGCCGATTCAGGAAACTCTCATTTCGTTTCACCAAATCCAAGCCTGCGATCGAAAATAAAAAAGCCCTCCCGTTTCCGGAAGGGCCTTGGTGAATCTTTTCGAACTTACTTGTTCTTCGCTTCCTTGGCCTTCTTGAACGCAGCGATGATTTCTTCGCTCACGTTGTTCGGGCAGGCAGCGTAGTGTGAAAACTCCATGGAAAACTGGCCACGGCCACTCGTAATCGTCCGGAGATCGCCGATGTAGCCGAACATGTCGCTCAGCGGGGCTTCTGCCTTGATGCGCACGCCGGAAGGAGCTGCGTCCTGCGACTTGATCATTCCGCGACGGCGGCTCAAGTCACCGATGACGTCACCGACGTTGTCGTCCGGAGTAAAGACGTCGAGCTTCATGATGGGCTCAAGGAGCTGCGGACCCGCTTTCGGGATGGTTTGACGATAACCGGCACGGGCAGCGATTTCGAAGGCCACTGCCGAGGAGTCCACTGCGTGGAAGGCTCCATCAAGAAGGGTGACCTTGAAGTCCAGACAGGGGTATTCAGCAAGCACGCCCTTGTCACAGGAGAATTTGAATCCCTTTTCGATGGCGGGCCAGAATTCGCGCGGAACGTTGCCGCCGGTGACCTTGGATTCGAATTCAAAGCCGGAACCGGGTTCGAGTGGGGTGATTGTGTAGTCGATCTTGCCGAACTGACCGGAACCACCTGACTGCTTCTTGTGCGTGTAGCTGTCCGTGACTTCCTGGGTGACCGTTTCGCGATAGGCGACCTGCGGCTTGCCAACCTCGACTTCGACGCCGTGAGTGCGCTTGAGGATGTCCACCTTGATGTCCAGGTGAAGCTCACCCATTCCCTTGAGAATTGTCTCCCCGCTTTCCTCGTCGGTTTCAACGCGGAAGGACGGGTCTTCCTTCACCATCTTGCCGATCGCGACGCCCATCTTTTCGACGGCGCCCTTTTCTTTCGGAGAAACCGCAACGGAGATAACCGGATCCGGGAAGACCATCGGTTCGAGCGTCGCGGGCTTGTCCGGATCACATAGCGTGTGACCGGTCTGGGTGGTCTTCAAACCAACGAGGGCAACAATGTCGCCCGCTTGGCAGGAATCCATCTCTTCGCGCGAATCAGCGTGCATCTGCACGATGCGGCCGACACGTTCTTCCTTGCCGGTAAAGGTATTCAGGACGTTCTCGCCCTTGTTCAAGGTCCCGGAGTAAACGCGGGTAAACGTGAGGGCGCCGTAACGATCGTCCATGATCTTGAATGCCAATGCGCGCAGCGGGCGGCTGGGATCCACTTCGGCCAATTCGCCGGTCTCTTCCCCCTCCAGATCAACTTCGGGTTGAGGAGCTACTTCAGTCGGGTTCGGGAGGTAGTCAACGACCGCATCGAGAACCTGCTGCACACCCTTGTTCTTGAAGGACGAACCGCAGTAGGTCGGGAAGAAGTCGAGCGCGATGGTACCCTTGCGGATACACATCTTGATCGTTTCCATGTCCGGCTCTTCGCCTTCGAGAAGCTTCTCCATCGCGTCGTCGTCCTGCTCAACCGCAGTTTCCAGAAGTTCAGCACGAAACTTCTCAACGTCTTCCTTCATGTCGTCCGGCACATCCTTGACCTCGAACTTCTCCGGATCTCCGGAGTCGTCCCAGATATAGGCCTTGCGGGTCAGAAGATCGACCACACCCTGGAAATTCTCGTAATTGCCGATCGGAAGCACCATCACCAGCGGCTTGGCGCCGAGGACATTCTTCACCTGATCCACGACGCGGTAGAAATCTGCACCCACGCGGTCCAGTTTGTTCACGTAGATGATTCGCGCGACCTTGGAATCGTTGGCATAGCGCCAGTTCGTTTCGGACTGGGGCTCCACACCTCCAGACCCGCAGAACACACCCACACCGCCGTCGAGCACCTTGAGCGAACGATAGACCTCGATGGTGAAGTCAACGTGTCCAGGGGTGTCGATGATGTTCATCTGGTGGTCCTTCCAGAAACAAGTGGTCGCTGCTGACTGAATCGTGATGCCGCGTTCCTGCTCCTGATCCATGAAGTCGGTGGTCGCGGCACCGTCGTGCACTTCACCGATTTTGTGGATCTTGCCAGTGAGCTTGAGAATACGTTCCGTGGTCGTGGTTTTACCCGCGTCCACGTGTGCAAAGATACCGATGTTTCGGTATTTGGTTAGATCAGTCATTGCGTTGTTTTATCGTTGTTTTCCGACCAGCCCGATGACGAGCGGGCGATATTGCTAAAGCATTTGAAAAATTTGACAACTCCTGAATGCAGCTTTTCCCGGAAAACTTGCCGGTTTGGCACGAAGTTTGAATCTGGATGGCAGACCCGACTAGTTCTTCGGATCGTTGGAACCGGGTGCAACTTGGAACAAGTCCCGGGCAAGAAAAGACGGCGCCCAATACTTCTCGATATGCTGGACAATCAGCTCCGTCCCGCGCGTGTGGCTCACAAATGGCGGGTCCCGCGGATCGTAGAGTGAATCGGTAAGATCGCGGCAAAGGGCGACGTTCATCCCCAAGTAAGCCCACATGCGAATGCCGAATGGCCGGCCCAGCACGCACATATTGGTGTGCACGCCCATGAGGATCACGTTCTTGATACCCTCGCGCTGAAATACGTTCCACATCTCCTGCCCGCTGTGACTGACACCGTCCCAACCAACGATTCCAATCGCCGGATGTTCGTGCCGATCGTGCTTGGGATAAGGTCGTGGTTTGGGGTCGTCACAACCGCGAACGCCTCCTTCCACACGCAACCTGGTTTCCACCGGCAGTTCCGTCTCCCGCTTGAGGTCGCAATCCCAATGCCCCGTGATCGGGATCGGTGATTTCACCAAGACAGCTTCCTTCATCTTTTTGCGGAAGGGAGTATCCGCATAGAGGTCCACGCCACCGCTCGGGGCATGCACGATGAATGCACCGTGATCGCGAGCTGCCGAGATCGCCTCGTTCATCCGGGGCGCCATGTCCCCCACCCGTTGCTGTGACATACGACAAGGATGTTCCGCCCACATGTCACAAATCACGATCGCGGTCTCCGAGACGTGCCACTCCGCGACTTGGTGAACCGGCGAATACTCCAGGCCCTTGGGAACGGGCTTGCGACAGGATCTCATATTTAATCGGAACTTGCCCGGGATCCACGGATGCGTTCGCGTGGCCTTGGGCTTGGCATCCAATCCCTGAAGCGAAAGTCCACAGAATGCCCCCGCACCCAGGCTCTGCACAAATCCTCGACGAGTGACAAGAGTGCTCATTGGTCGGCCAATAGTGTTCGGAGCGCCTTCACATTCTCCTCCTCGCTGAAGAACGAACTGATTGGCGCAACAAATCCTTCGACCACTTCGCTGCGCAATTCCCCGGTCGTGGATTTCTGAAGCAGTTCGAAGCCGTCACCGGCCAGTCGATACTGCTCCACCACCTCCAACAATTGGGGCGAATGGCGGATCGGTTCCAACAGGGCATCCAGCGCAGTCATCGACCGCAAGTTAAGACAGCTGCCCCGGGCTAGCAATTCGGAATCCTCGCGCGCTTGCCCTCCGCGCGTTTTTGGCTAACGTCCGAACCGCATTTATGAGCAGACCGAAAAACCCGCACGCAGCAAAACAATTCTTCATCGCCCTCACCATCGTCCTCGTGGGCGTTTACGGCGGATCGATGCTGGCACTGAAGAAGGTCGATCAGGACGCGGCCCAGCGTCATTTGCCCGCGCGCGGTTTGGGACACAACATGCCCGGGGTCACGAAGGAGGTGCAGGAGGTCGTCGACGCACAGAAGAACATCACGCCAAAGGATGAGCCGGACAATTTTGCGTGGACCAATGACATGGTGTGGATCCCGGCGGGCAAGTTCGTCATGGGCGCCACCAACGGCCAACCAGATGAAGTCCCGCTGCACGAAGTTGAAGTTGATGGTTTCTGGATCGACAAGTACGAGATCACCAATCGGAAGTTCAAGGAATTCGTGGACGCAACCGGACACGTGACCGTCGCGGAAAAACAACCGAACCCTGCGGATTTTCCGGGCGTGCCGGCTGAGAATCTCAAACCCGGATCGATTGTATTCGCACCACCTGGATTTGAAGTTCCGCTGAACAATCACATGGCCTGGTGGGGTTACGAACACTACGCCAGCTGGAAATCTCCGAAGGGTCGCGACTCAAACATCAGCGACAAGATGGATCATCCGGTGGTTCACGTGGCCTGGTTTGATGCGATGGCCTATTGCAAATGGGCCGGCAAGCGCCTGCCAACCGAGGCCGAATGGGAACGCGCTTCCCGCGGACCGAACAATCATCCCTACACCTGGGGAACAGAGCGCAAGCCCGATGGCAAATGGCATGGCAACATCTTCCAGGGCAAGTTTCCCAACAGCGACACCGCAGTGGATGGTTTCACCGGCACGGCACCGGTCGGCAAGTTCAAGCCGAACGCCCACGGGCTCTATGACATGGCCGGCAATGTGTGGGAATGGTGCAACGACTGGTACATGCCAGACTACTACCGCAACAGCCCGAACAAGAATCCTCAAGGCCCCGAAGAAAGCTACGACCCGAACGAACCTGGCGTATGGAAGAAGGTTAATCGAGGCGGATCCTACCTGTGCAACGACGTATATTGCTCGGGCTACCGCCCTTCAATGCGGATGAAGACCTCGCCAGACACGGGAATTTCCCACACTGGCTTTCGTTGCGTGAAGACCGGGCCTTCGCCGGAAGAGATTGCGAAGACTTTGGCTGAACGCAAGGTGGCTTCGGCAGAATAGGCCTCACAGGAGAGATACAACTGGAGGGCGTATCAGAGCTCAGCGCGCGCCTTGTGATGCTCGGTGCTGCGTTCATAGGCGTCTGCCACTTTCAGCAGAGTTTCCTCACCAAACGGCTTCGCCAGGATCTGCAAACCGATCGGAAGCTTCGCCGAGGTCAACCCACAGGGAATGCTGATCCCAGGGATTCCCGCCAGGCTGCAGGGATTGGTGAACACGTCACACAGATACATCTGCAGGGGATCACTCACCTTGTCCCCCGCCTTGAAAGCAGCAGTCGGCGTGGTCGGCGTCACGATGGCATCAACCTTTTCAAAAGCCTTCTCGAAATCCTGACGAATCAGAGTCCGCACCTTCTGGGCGCGCAGATAATAGGCGTCGTAGTAACCACTGCTCAACGCGTATGTCCCCAGGATGATCCTGCGTTTTACCTCGGGTCCAAAGCCCGCACCGCGCGTGTTCTTGTAAAGATCGGCCGGTGAATCGCCATCCACACGCAAGCCGTAGCGAATGCCGTCAAAGCGCGCGAGGTTCGAACTGGCTTCGGCAGTCGCCAGGATGTAGTAGGTGGCGATCGCGTAACTGGTATGCGGGAGGGAGACTTCAACGATCTCAGCGCCCAGCGACTCATACTGCTTCACCGCGGCATCCACCGCGTCTTTCACTTCGGAGTCCAGGCCCTCGACCATGTATTCCTTGGCGATGCCGATCTTCAACCCCTTGACGTCACCGGTCAGCGCGGCACGGTAGTCCGGAACGAGTTCCGGCACACAGGTCGAGTCACGCTTATCCGCTCCACTCATTACCCGCAGCAATGTCGCGGAATCCTTGACCGTCTTCGTGAACGGCCCGATTTGATCGAGCGAAGAAGCGAATGCCACCAGGCCATAACGCGAGATCCGTCCGTAGGTCGGCTTCAATCCGACCACACCACAAAACGCAGCCGGCTGACGAATCGATCCGCCGGTGTCCGTTCCCAGCGAACCGACGCATTCATCTGCAGCAACCGCAGCCGCTGATCCACCTGAGGAGCCACCGGGTATGCAATCGAGATCCCACGGATTGCGCGTCGTTTGAAAAGCCGAGTTCTCGGTCGAACTTCCCATGGCAAATTCATCCATGTTCAAGCGGCCAAACAAAATCGCCCCTGCCGCTTTCAATCGCTCGATCGCCGTCGCGTCATAGGGGGCGACATATTCGTGGAGAATCTTGGAGCAACAGTTCAACGGATGCCCTTTCACGGACAACAAATCCTTCAACGCAATTGGCACGCCCAGGAGGGGCCGTTCTGCGTGAGTTGCGCCATCGGCAATCGCATCATCAATCAGGTCTGCCTGTTCGAGCGCGTCTTCATTCTTGTGGCTGATGAAGGCCTTGACGCGGTCATCGACCGCAGCGACCCGATCCAGGCAGGCCTGGGTTGCCTCGCGGGCGGACACTTCTTTCGACGCGATCTTCGCGGTCAGTTCGGAAATGGTCAGCTGATTCAACATCTCGCCTACTCCACAATCTTCGGCACCTGGAACAGACCATTCAATTTCTTGGGCGCGTTCTGCATCGCCTCATTGTGGGGCAGGGAGCCTTCGATCACGTCGTCCCGCATCACATTGACCAGCGGGAATGGATGAGCCGTGGCCTCAACACCTTCCACGTCCACCTCGTTCAGCTGATCGATGTAGTCAAGAATCTGTCCAAGCTGCGAACCAAGCTGCTGCTTCTCCTCATCGCTCAGCGAAAGGCGCGCGAGGTTGGCCACGTATTCGATGTCAAAGGTCTGATCTGCCATCTGGGGCGGCTGTTTTAGCGGAAGCGGGTGTGAGTGGGGAAGGTTAAAGGATGAAGGGTGATTTGGTTGAAGGGTTGAATAGGGAAGGGCTGGATCGGCATGTGGTTGTCGCCCCTTCAACCCATTGACCAACCCCCACTTCTAATTGCCTCCGCTCGTCCATGGTGCTACCAATCTCCCGTGCTCCCCCTTCATTCACGAGCCTTTCACCTCTGACCCCACGCCCTATGAACATCGTATTCAACTGCCCCCACTGCAACGTCCAGATGACCGTCGATGAAGCCGGCGTCGGCGAGACAGTCCCCTGCCCCACCTGCAACAACGAATTTCAGATTCCTCAAGGCCGTCCCGAGGAAGAGGTCAAGACCGAGAAGGCGGCCGACGAGGCCGCTGCAGCTCCGGCCGCACCCGCAGCGCCTGCACAAAAACCCCTCAATCCAACCCCACCCCAACCCGGAGTTAAACCGGCTGGTGATGCGGCTCCCGCTGAAAAAACCAAGGAGCCTGAGAAAAAGAAAGACGCGAAACCGAAAATCCCATCAGGAAAAGACCTTGCAGCCCTTCTGCCCAACCAGAAGAAGGCCGGACATGACGACCACGAAAAGGGGCCGGGGATGCGCGTCAAATCCATCCAGCACCATCTTTGCATCGACATGGGCAAAGACCTCTTCGATGCCACCGTCGCCAAGTTCATCAAGACCGTCCCCAAGGAAGACATCGTAAGCATCACGCCTCTCAGCTACAGCTACAAGGACTCCGGAGGCGACATCATCAGTGATTATGGAGTCATGATCGTGTACCACGCAAAAGAGTGATCGTACCTCCGTCGTCGCGAACTTGAACTTGGCGCTCCGTAATTCGTATTTCGTATTTCGTAATTCGTATTTCGCCTCAGCGTGTGAACCGTATTCCATCGAACACCAACTCGGTGCTCGGATCCGGGTTCTGACTGTAACCGTTGGCCCGCATCTTCACTGACCGGATGAAATGCCAGCCCTTCGGCTTCCGCGACGTTCGCATTTCGTTCAACGTATACTCAAAGGACTTCCAACCCTTGAAATCCACCGGCACCTTCACGCTGTAATAATCCGGCCCCTCCGTGGCTTCATTCTCCGACGAGAATATCATTACGAAAGTCGAGTCCGTCACCCGCTCGCTGTAGACATCGAACGCAACCGACTTGAATCTGCTGCAATCCACGGGATCCGTGAAGACGTTGTCCACCGCGTGCGTCTTCCCGTGACTCCACCGCGCCCCCGCCGGCCAGCTTCGTTTCCGATACGGGTCCATCACCGCCCCGCTCCACCCGGAAACATCCAACGGCTGGTCCACCGGTTCCACCTCCACGACGACATCATCCACGTAGCCGATCATCTTCGCGGCATTGAAACTGTGAAACCACACCTGCGCCGCCACCGTACCCTTCGGAGCAATCCGGCTCGTGATCATCACGCGCCACTCCCCCCTGGACAATGGGGTCTTGTGTCCACGCTGCTTGCCGATTCGCTTGCCCGCCTGATCATAGAAATCAATGTAGATCCCCAGCGGATTCTCATCGCCACTCTCCAGGTAACACCAGGCCGTTGCCCGAACCCGCTGCCCCCGCTTCACGAACAGCACCTCCGTGTAGGCGCTTGAGCCAACGCTGATCCCATCCCGGTCCGCGATTCGCAACGAACGTCCTCCCGTCCGCGCCAATTCACTGGTCACCATCGACATCCCCTTGTCCTTCAAATACCAGCCCGTTGGCGATGAAATACTCCCCTCCTCGAACCCCGATGAAAATACGGCTCCGTGCAAAGCCGAAACCGCCACACAACCCGCCAGCACAAGACAAACTCCGAACAACTTCATTCCAACCAGCATTCACAATTCCGCGCAGATGTCCAACGGCAGAATCCATTCTCTACGGAGCACCGGGTATATCCGGCTGCGGCCGCTCGTTCAGACTCGTTGATACGGACGCATCTAAGAATCTATCCGACCAATTTACGGTTTCCTTGGCGGTTCAATGCGTCCATGATCCACGCAATCCGAAAGGGGTTTGACCGGCGTCTGAAGTTAAACTCACAAGACCCTGTGCTGACGGCATACCATAGAACATCAAACTTAGGTCCAACCCCCGCAAAAAACCCATCGACTCGTGCTCGTGGACAGTGGTAGCGGCAGACTGCTCGCCCTGCCGGGAAACCTTTCGTCCCACGACGGCGCGGTGTTCGCAAACCGCCAGGCCGCGGTCAATCGTGCCAACAAAATTCTGGATGAACACATGTATGCGACAGCAGTGATCTCCGATCTGGAAAGTGGTGAAGAGGAACGCATCACGCATCCGCATCAGGGCGAGTATCTACGGGAGAAGTATCGCTACCTGCACTGGCAGAATCTCGGCTGGCTGAAACGAATGTTCAAAAAGCAACCCACTTTCCGCTACTTCAAAACCGAACACCTGACTGAAGAAGAGACGAAAGTCTGACCATCCGCTTCAAGCGCCTCTCAGGCCTTCAAATCGTTTCACCACATCCAACCACTCGTCTGCCGACTCCGGCTGGAACTCCTCAAGATCATAGGAAGCCCCGATGATCGCCCGGCCGTTCTTCAGCGAATCGATGTCACCCGCAGCGATGGCCTGCACGATGATATTCCCCAACGCCGTGGCCTCCACCGGTCCCGCCATCACAGGGATTCCACAGGCATTCGCGGTGAACTGATTCAACAACTGATTCTGGCTTCCCCCACCGACAATGTGCAGGCGCTTGATCGCTGAGCCGGTCAGTTCCTCAATGCGACGCAGCGTGTCACGGTAAAGGAGCGCCAGGCTCTCCAGACAGCAGCGAAGAAACTCGCCGGACGATTCCGGCACGGGCTGTTTGGTTTCGCGGCAGAAGTCTGCAATGCGCGAAGGCATATCCCCTGGCGCCATGAAGCGTTCATCGTCCGGATTGATCAGGCTCTTGAATGGCGCGGCATCAGCGGCCATCGAAGCGAGTTCGCCATAGCCCAACTCCCGGCCCGCTTCCGACCACGTCCGCCTGCACTCCTGCACCAGCCACAAGCCGATAATGTTCTTCAACAGCCGGATCGAACCGTTATACCCGATTTCATTGGTGAGATTCATCTCGCGGCAGGCGTCGTTGATCAACGGTGTCTTGCGCTCGACACCCATCAACGACCACGTGCCCGAACTGAGATACGCCCAGTCCGCTTCATCCGACACGCCTCCAGTCGCCGGCACGGCAGCCACTGCCGATCCGGTATCGTGAGTACAACAGGCAACCACCGACACACCGGTCAAACCCGTGTCCTCCGCAACCTCCTTCCGCAACGGCCCCAACGGAGTGCCCGAACCCGCAATCTCAGGAAAGACATCGGGCGCGAGGTTCACCGCCGAGACCACCTTCTCCGACCAGCTACGCGTCGTCGGGTTGTAAAGCTGCGTCGTGCTCGCCATCGACACCTCCGCCTTGGCCACGCCACAAAGGAAGAAATTGAAGGCGTCACCGATCGGAACGATTCGACGCACCCGCTCCAACCGCGCAGGCGTCTCC
The DNA here is from genome assembly GCA_002715965.1 of Verrucomicrobiales bacterium. Classification (GTDB taxonomy): domain Bacteria; phylum Verrucomicrobiota; class Verrucomicrobiia; order Limisphaerales; family JAYPXF01. The sequence continues at coordinate 116,830 of PBAL01000086.1, forward strand.
ATCGCCAGATGATAGAGAGCATTGATCGGCATGAATTGAATACCCGTCTCAGCAAAGACCTCCTCCCAAGGCAGCTTCGCAAAAACCCGCTTCACACCTTCTGCTGTCCGCGGGTCGCGATAATGATAGACCGGCTCAATCAACTCATCGTCACCATCCAACAAGACGCAATCCAATCCCCACGAATCACAGCTGATGCTGCGAATCTCCAGACCACGCGCCCCTGCCTTGCGCAGCCCATCGTTGATTCCTGCAAGCAGCGCGGGAACGTTCCAATACATCGAATCCCCGTCGCGAATCGGCTCGTTGGGAAATCGATGAATCTCCTCCAACTTGAGGTGTTCGCCTTCAATCGATCCCAGCATCACGCGACCGCTTTCGGCTCCGAGATCACAAGCAAGATAGTTGGGCATGCGCGATTGTTAGGAAGAGAGCCGGGTTTGGAAAACCACTAATGAACCAATTGGCAATCGAACACGTTTTCACGCGATCGGAAATCACCGTAGCGCAGGACTCCTGTCCTGCTGTTTCGCGGATCTCCAGATCCACTGTGCATGGCCATTACATAGCGTAGTGAACGATCGAAGCGTTCTCTCATTTGCAGGCTCGGCAGGTCGGAGAGCCGCACTACGGACCACCTAGGCCTCAAAGTCCTTGAGCTTGCGCAACGCCAGTTGAAACGGCACCCACCCCAACACAAACGACAGCACGACGAACGACGTTATCGAAGCCGCCACATGCGTCGGATCCGCCACAAAGCCCTCGCGTTTTCCCCACGGAGTTCCGGCCGCCAGCATGGCAACACTTCCGACGATGTACAGGAAGCTCAGGACCAGGCAAAACGTCCCGCCGAATCCGCTGACAATCTTGCCCGGATTGTCCTCCCGGAAATTCGGAAACAACACGCCCAGGCCCATCGCCAACCCGTTCAAGGTCGCCGTCATCACGGCAATCGTACCGATGAAATACATCGTGCGGTTCAGGTCCATCTTCAGGAAGTGACACGACAATCCGATCAATCCGAGCGTCACGATCAGCGAGCCCACCGTTGACATCGCAAACTTTGTCTTCACCACCTTCACCAATCCCAACGGAGACATCCCCACGATCCACACTCGTTTGCCTTCCAGCGAGAATTGCGGAAACACGAAGCGAGTCGTCAATGTCGCGAGGTTGAGCGAACAGGCAAAGAGATTCAGGAACGAAATCAGATGCAGCCAATAGGGATTGCTCAACTGCCGGGTGAAGTGTCGGAGGTTCAGGATGTATACCGTCAACAATCCAAACAACATGATCGTCTGCCCCCATTGTGTGGTGTCTCGCCAGAACATTCGAATGTCCTTCACGATCAAAATCCGCACGTCCGACTGCAGCCACTTGAACATTCCAATCAATCGCTCCATGAAACCGCGCGGGTAATTAAAAATCGCCCGACGGGCCTGCAACTCCCGGAACCACTCCCACTGCCCCAGCACATGCGCCCGGCTGTGGACGGACGAAGACGCGTTGTAAAACGGGTTGCCCATGCGAGTGAAGGCCAGCAGACCGAAGAACATCACGTAACTCGCCAGCACCATGAGGTAGAAGAGCGAAAGTGACTTCAGTCCTTCCGCCCAGCCCTGCACGCTCGACGAGAGCCAATAACTCGGCAGCCCCGGGAATTGTGAAAACTTCGTCTTCGCCAGCACCCGATCCAGCACCGCCAACACGCGCGCTTCGATTGCATCGTCGTCCAGTTGTTCCGGCTGGAGCCAATGCCGGACCACAAACACAAAGACGCCGAAGATGCATAACATCACGATCTGAAACGCCCGCCGATCCATGAATCGCGCCAATGTCACGGCAGACCAGGAACCAAACACCGACGGCAGGATGATGAATGCCGCAATCAGGAAAGTTGTGAGCAGATAGAAATCCCACTGCGCGTTCTGCACCATCCCATAGGCCACCAACATCGGGGCGATCAGGAACAGGAACGCCCACGAAGCAAGCATCGTTGACTCCACGAACTTCCAGCGATAAATCGTCCGCATCGGCATTGGCGCCGTCAGGAGGAACGCCGTCTCCCGGTTTCGAAACAGATTGGTGTAGCTGATGATCAGATTGCTAAACAGCAGCAGCAGGAACAGGACGGCAAACAACAGAAACAACAGACGCTCGATCAACAACTCGCCCAAGCCCGGAAAGTTCTTCACGAAACGCAGACCGATGTGAAAGAGCTTGAAGGTCACAAAGCCATAACCCACCAGAAAGGTTGCGATGATCAGCGTCAGCAGCTTCGACTTCTTGCCCACCGAAAGCAGCTTGCGCCAGATCTGCAGGAAATTGACCTTTATCAGTAGGAAGAGGCTCTCGCGCTCACTCAGGTGTGACAGCGACTGTGCATCGGCGCTCATTCGGAGAGGGCCTCGGCTGAACGTTCCTCGGAAAGGTTGGCCGCCTCGCGCGTGATCGCGAGGAAGGTGTCCTCCAATTGACCATCCGAACCGCTCCGCTTGCGCAGTTCGTCCAGCGTGCCCACCGCCATGAACTTCCCAAGATTGATGATCCCGATCCGGTCGGCGATCTGCTCCGCCACGGAGAGTTGATGCGTGGAAAGAAACACGGTCATTCCCTCCTTCGAACGTTTCTTCAACACGTCCTTCACCACGCGTGCATGATGCGGATCCAAGCCCACCATCGGTTCGTCGATCACAAACACCTCCGGATCGTGCATCAATGCCGACGCGATGGCCACGCGCTGGCGCGTTCCGTGCGACAAGCCCTCGATCGGTTTGCGCAGGAAGGGTTCCAGGTTGAACATCGGAATCAATTCACGCCCGGTGGACTGAATCTTCTCCTCGGGCATCTTGAACATCTGCCCCATGAAGCGGAAGAATTCCCAGGGAGTGAGCTTTTCGTAGAGAAAGGGGAAATCCGGCACGTAAGCCAGCCGGCGACGCACTTCCAATGGCTCCTCCTGAACATCAAACCCAGCGACGGTCACCTTGCCGGAAGTGGGCTTGATGAGCCCGGTGATCATCTTGATCGTCGTGGTCTTCCCGGCTGCGTTCGGTCCGAGCACGGCAAAGAATTCGCCCTTCGGTATCGACAAGCTCACGTCGTCAACTGCGGTGAGATCTCCGAAATTCTTGGTAAGGTTTTTGAGTTCGATCATGCGCGGTCAGAGCAACAACAGACGGGCGTTGCGAATTTCGATCTTGTCCGGAAGTGTGATCCGGAGAATCTCCCCGATCCGGCTCACATAAATGTTCGCGACCCTCTGGTCGGGCAACGTCACCGACACCCGGTAACAACGAAGACTCGTGTGCCCGATCTTCAATCGGTCGTCAAACGCCTCCACCTTGATGCCCGACTTCATCAGTTGCATCGCATTGAAATGCGGATTGTCCCCGCTGCCAAAACCCGCCAGCAATCCCCCGGCAAACTGCGCCAACGGCAACGGCCCGATCAACCGCGTCACCACCATCGACGGATCCTTGAGCTCGTCGAAGGTAAAGTTGTGTTCGGTCCGATGATCGTCATTGAGCCAGGACACGCGCAGCGTCTCGTTGGTGGAGTTGGCCACGAACTGCAGCCTGATTGGCTTTTGATGCAGCCCGAGTTCAAAAGTATGCCACTGGTTGTTCGTGGAGAAGTTTGCCGACATGTCAAAGTTCACCGTGCCGTGTCCCTGTCCCAGCAAGAGATGCCCGCTGCGAATTTCCACGATGTAGTTCGCCGGATTCCGGACCATGCCCTCGGCGAGGTACTCCTTTTCCCGCTCATCTTCGATGTCGTATTCCACCGCCTCCGCAGACCAACGCAGACTGCCGCGCCGGCGCTTGTCCTGGAACATGTAGAGAAACGATTCGTCCGGCGAACGCAACATCCGGTTCCACACCATCTCGAGAGGGATGGGCGTGCCGATCGTGTCCGTCTGCTTGAAGTCTTTCTGGTAGAGCTTGTAGTTCATCACCACAAAGAAAATCGTGACGATGGCAAATGGCAGATGACGGATCATTGAAAGTTCAGAGGGGTTTTAAGACCGGGAATGAGCGAGTCAAGCGGGATTCATCTGAAATTGTTGGAACACCGACTCACGCAGACGCGTTGCTCCATGGAATTGGAGACAATGTGTTCTTGATTGTCGCAGAATCGAAAACTATCTAAACTACATGGAGAGCGCTAAGGAAGAACACGGATACGTGCCCCTCCGGGTCAGTTGGTTTCGCGTGTATCTTTTCAATCTGATACAGACGGACGCGTTCATCTCGATTTTTCTCTACGCTGCGCGGGACGAGGGTGTATTCATACGCGGGATACTCGGGGTCGGCTTCATTGGTATCATGCCAATTCTCCAAACGCTTGTAATCCGATTCATCGTCCAGGAGCGCGGAACTAGCCCGAAAGGCCTTCACTACATCCGCTCCAAATGCGGCACCAAGGTGGAAGCAATTGTCCCCTGGCCTGAGGTGGAAATGTTCAAGCTCGGTTGGCATCGATTCCAACTGACGACGCCCAAATCGAACGATGCTACTCCCGGCAAACTCTGTCTGCTGAATTGGAAGGGGTTCGAAGCGGTCGTGCGAAAAACCGGCCAGACCTGTTCTGCACAAGCTAAATCGCCTACTTCGAGAGTTCCCGCATTTCCACCAGTTGCTTCCGGAACGCACCCATCCGGGACGTATGTTCGTCCCTAAACGCGAGGTTCACCGTCTCGTGCGGATCGGTCTCCAGATCATACAACTCCTCGAACAGCGGTTTCGAATCCAGATACTGAATGTACTTCCAGCGATGCGTGCGAATCCCTTCGTTTCGAGGAATGCTCATTCCTTCCCATGGTGGAACAAAATGATGTTCGTAGAAGATCTCCTTCCGCCAATCTTCCGGTGTTCTCCCTTCCGCTACTGAAACAACACTGCGTCCCTGCATGCGTTCCGGCGCATCAATCCCCGCGTAGTCCAAAATCGTCGGAGCGATATCGATGCTCAACGCAAACTCACGATTGCGAATTCCACGGGCAGATTCCGACTGGCGCGGATCGAAAATGATCATCGGGATATGAATGGACGCCTCGTGCGGATACCATTTGCCGGCAAAGCCATACTCACCGAGATACTGCCCGTGGTCCGACGAGAAGATGATGATCGTATTGTCATCGAAGCCGCGACGCTTCAATTCCTTCACGATACGTCCCACTGCGTGGTCCACTCCACTCACCAAACGATAGTAGCCCTTCAACGAAACCTGGTTACGCTCCGGCCCCCAATGTCGCACCGCCCAACGCGAACGATTTTCGGAGTTCTTCAAAAAGTCTGGCCAACGCGTGAAGAACTCCTGGTTGGCAGTTAACGGACTGGGAATCGTGATGTCGGAGTAGAGATCCGCAATGTGCGGAGCAGGATCAAACGGGAACTGATCTGACTTCACGCTCGCGCTGTCCTGCACATGAGGTGCCTTGAAACTGATCGACAAGTGAAACGGCTGATCTCTCCTACAACCCTTCAGAAAATCGATCGCCTGATCGCACATGATACTGGTGAGATGCCGTGTCTTCCCGTCCTTCTGCATGATGAAGCGCCCCTGCCCCGCAAAGCCGCGACTGAAATCAAACACGTCCTTTCCCGGTGGTTTGCCGACGCCGTACTTGCCAATGAAACCCGTGCGATATCCCGACTTCTTCAGCAATGCCGGATACGTGTGGCTCATCTGGTCGGGTGAAAGCTCCTTGTTGAATTCCAACATCCCATGCCGTGAAACGTATTGCCCGGTCAGGATGCTCGCCCGATTCGGCGCACAAATGGACGTGGTGACGTAAGCCCGATCAAAGTTTACTCCTCGCTCGGCCAATGCGTCGATGTTCGGGGTGTGGATGATCGAATTGCCGTTGCAGCCCAAGGTGTCGTATCGCTGATCGTCCGTGAGAAGGAAGATGATATTCGGCCGATCCGCTTTGACACCAACGCCACTGAGCAAGAGCCCGATGGTGATCAACTGAATGAAACGTTGCATCCCCTAATTTGCCGGATGAACCCCAGCTCTGTCACACCGATTCCCGAAACTCATTCCGCTTAGCTCACCACAGTCTCAGCACACAAATATGTCACATATGTTACACGTTCATGCACCAATGATTCAGCAGCAGCTCGGCCCGGCAGGCCACGGACATCCACATCGACAGGTTGATCGAAAAGCAAGCCACGCCTAGTCTCCCGCCATGAGATCCCGATTCGCGTCGCTCTTTTCCATGCTCTTCACCATACAGGCCTTTGCTCTGAACCCGTTGTTCACCACGGTGGATTTGAATATTGGTGAGACCACCAAGGCAATATTGCCCGACGGAGACGAGGTGCAAATCCGGTTGATCGAAGTGAAGGAACATCGCGGCAAGGTCTGGGGCGAGGTCTATCGTTCGGAGATAACGCTGGCGGTTAATGGCGAACGCAAGACGATTGAATCCGCCCTTTATCATCTTCCGACGAAAATCGGTGGCGTTCAGATCGACTGCCCGATCACCGGCGGCTTGAAGAACAACAGCCACATCAATCACTGGCAGCTTGATAAGGACGCCCGGCTGCGAATCTGGCCCGGCGAGTCTCCGTGGATCCGACCGAAAACGTTCCGCTACCCGGTAAAACAGAAATGGTTTGCCAACCAAACGTCGTTCTCCAACGAACCGGTCGCACCACGTCCGCGAAGGCAGCTGTATTACCACGCAGGTCTGGACATCGGCGGAACCGAAGCGCGCACTGAGGTGATTGCCTCAACGGATGCACTGGTAGTTTCACTGGGAACCAAAATACTGGAGGGACACGAGAAGGATACTCCGATCAACAAACGCTACGATGTGATTTATCTCATGGATCCGCGTGGCTGGTATTACCGCTACAGCCATCTGCATTCCTTCGATCCCAGGATCAAGCTCGGCGACCGCATCAAGATGGGAACGCGGCTGGGCCTGGTGGGCAAGGAAGGTGGAAGCGGGGGATGGACGCATCTGCATTTCGAGATCAAGGCCCGCCAACCATCCGGCCGTTGGGGAACTCAGGAAGGATACGCGTTTCTCTGGCAATCCTATCTGAAGGAACATAAGCCCAAGATCCTTGCGGTCGCACGCCCCAGTTATGTGGCCTTCACCGATCAAACCGTCACCTTTGACGGTTCAAAATCCTGGAGTGCAGCCGGATCGATCAAGAAGTTTGCATGGACACATCCGGATGGCACGAAATCCGTCGGCGCCAGGACCAGTATCAGCTACGACAAGCCCGGCACCTACTTCTCCACGCTCAAGATCACGGATGCACAAGGCCGGGTGCACTACGACTTTGCCCGCACGAAGATCTACTCGCGCAAGAACATCGAGAAACAACCGCCTCGTCTTCACATCACCTATCACCCGACTTTCAATCTCAAGCCGGGTACGGAAATCACTTTTACCGGCCGGGCGTTCTACCACACACACGGCAACGAAACATGGGACTTCGGTGATGGAAGCCCGAAAGTCACGACGAAGTCAGATGGCAACGTAAAGCAATTGGCCAAGGACGGATACGCCATTGTGAAGCATCGCTATGAGAAACCCGGACAATACATCGTCCACGTGACGAGGGAGAATGAATTGGGGCATCCGTCGGAAGACCGGCTCCTCGTTCACATCGAATGACCGATCAGTCCGACATCCGCTTCGTCAGATCCCCATACGAATCTATCCGCCGGTCGCGAAAGAACGGCCAGATCGTTCGCGTCTCATCGATCGCGTCCAGATCCAACTTCGAGATAAGAACCTGTTCACGATTACGCGACGCACGTGCGAGCACTTCCCCGGACGTCCCGGCTACAAAACTGTTTCCCCAGAACTCGATGCCATCACCACCCACTCGTTTCTCGTGCCCCACACGATTCACTGAAGCGACGTAACAACCATTGGCAATCGCATGGGAGCGTTGAATCGTTTCCCACGACTCCAACTGCATTTCACCGAACTCCTCCTTCTCTTCCTGCAACCAACCGATGGCCGTTGGATACAGCAGAATCTGCGCGCCCTGCATCGCTGTCAGCCGCGCGGCTTCGGGGAACCACTGGTCCCAACACACGAGCACGCCAATTCTAGCATAACGCGTATCCCATGCCTTGAACCCGGTATCGCCCGGCGTGAAGTAAAATTTCTCCTGAAACGACGGATCATCCGGAATGTGCATCTTGCGATAATGCCCGAGCAGTTTCCCATCCGCATCAATGACCACCGCGCTGTTGTGATAGACGCCGGCCGCTCGTTGCTCGAACAACGAGGCCACGATCACCACCTTCAACTTCTTCGCAACGGATTGCAGCCGCTTCGTGGTCGGACCGGGAATCTTTTCCGCCAGCTTGAAATTCTCATGATCCTCGGTCTGGCAGAAGTATCGCGATCGGAAGAGTTCCTGTGTGCAGATGATCTGGGCGCCCTTCCCCGCGGCTTGTTCGATGCGGTGGATCGTCTTGTCCAGATTGTCCTTCGGCACAACCGGGCAACGGGTCTGGATCAGACCGAGGGTGACACTGGATTTGCCGCGCTTCATGCAGCGGAGGATCAGAACTTGGGCGAGCGAACCGGACGGTTGAGATTCACCGTATGTCCGCGCTTTTGCGGCACCTGCTGGTGGTCCACCTGACCGAACAACTGACGGATGAAACGGCCCATCGTCTCATTCGTGGGACCGTAACCGGCGTGGTAGATGTAATGCTCCAGATCATGAAGCAATTCGTCGGCGTTTGGATAGCGCTCATCCGGATCGCGCTTTAAGGCCTTGTTCAGAAGCTTGTTCAACGGTTCGTCGATGCGATCATCAAGTTCCGTGAAATTTGGAATCTCAAGGTTCATGATGCGATCGCGCGACTCCTTCATCGAGGCGCCATGGAACAGATTGTAACCAAGGAGCAACTGCGCGAGCACGATGCCGAGCGAGAAAATATCGGAACGCTTGTCGGTGATCTGAAAGTCACATTGCTCCGGGCTCATGTAATCCACCTTGCCGGCAACCACTTCCCCCTCCTGGTCCTGCAGAAGACCGCGTGCCTTCGCGATACCGAAATCAGTGACCTTCACGTCGCCCTCAAAGGCGATCATGACGTTCTTCAGGTTCACGTCTCGATGAACGATGCCCAATGCACGGCCGGTTGCGTCCCTCTTCGCGTGCGCGTAAGCCAGCCCGCGCGCGATACGTGAGGCGATGAACACCGCGAGCTCTTTGGGCAACTGCCTGTTCTGTTCCTGAAGCCGGGTCACGAACTGTTCGAGGTTTGCCCCGTTGATCAGCTCCATGCAGATGAAATATTCCCCACGCTCGGTTTTGCCGAGATGATAGGTCTGCACGATGTTGGTGTGGATCAGGTCAGCAACAAGCTTGGCCTCGCCGATGAAGTTTTCGATGAAGAGTTTCTGATTCGCGAAGCTCTGACGGATGACCTTGATGGCAACCCGCTTTACAAACTCATTTGCCCCGTGCTGCTCGGCGTCGTAGACAATGCCCATCCCGCCTTCAAAGATCGAGCGGACAATCTTGTAACGGACCGGACATTCGATGCTTTCGAGTGTGACCACATGGTCATGGTGGTTAAAAGGCGCAATCAGTCAAGCAGTTGTCGGCGTCAGAGGTTTTCTTACGGGCCTTTTAACCCTGTAAAAACTAAGGATTCTGCTTGCGCACCTCTCGGCTCGGCGCTTTAATCACCGCAGGTCGAAAGACACAAAACCTGAACATAACCACACAAACATACTGAGAGATACCTATGGCTGCCGCTGCAAAACCACTGACAAAATCCCAACTCATCGCCACCCTCGCGGAAGAGTCTGGGCTGCAGAAGAAAGACGTTGCCGGTCTGCTCGAGAACCTCGCCACCCTCGCATACCAGAATGCGAAGCTTGGCTTCACGATTCCCGGGCTCGGCAAACTTGAACTGAAGCAACGCAAAGCTCGCATGGGCCGCAACCCCGCAACCGGTGAATCTATCCAGATTCCCGCGAAGAAGGTTGTGAAGTTCCGCGTCGCCAAAGCGTGCAAGGACGCGATCATTCCTCCGACGAAGTAATCAAATCCTTTCGAAAAGGGCGCTCCACGCGGGGCGCCCTTTTTTTGTGCAATGAAGATCGGAATCGTTGGTTGCGGCGCGTTGGGCTGTTACTACGGCGCCATGCTCGGGCGCGATGGACACGACGTGCATTTCCTCCTGCGATCCGATTTCGATGTGGTCAAACGCCGGGGAGTCAGCATCAAAAGCCCAAATGGCGATTTCAATTTCCGTCCAATACCCGCCCGAATTCCCGAGCAAATCGGCCCCTGCGAGTTGGTGCTCATCGGGCTGAAGACCACTGCCAACGATCGCTTTGCAGAACTGATCCCGCCACTCGTTGATTCCAAGACCGCGGTCATGACCCTGCAGAACGGCCTCGGCAACGAGGATGCCTTGGCAAATCTGTTCCCCCGCGAACAGATCCTCGGTGGTCTCTGCTTCGTCTGCCTGAACCGCACCAAACCGGGACAGGTTCAACACATCGCCCATGGCAAAATCGTGATGGGCGAATTTGCCGGCTGGCCCGAACCCCGCACACACGGCATCTGCACCGCGATAAAACACGCCGGCGTACCCTGCATCGTCACCGCCAAACTGGAGCGTGCGCATTGGGAAAAACTAATCTGGAACATCCCCTTCAACGGACTGGGCGTTGCCGGCGCAGCCGGATTCGAAGCCTGCATCAGTGGTGAAGTTACCGACGCGAACTCTGTCAGCGAACCCGTTGCCACGGACGTTTTGCTCGCCAGTGAAAAGTGGGAGAGCCTCGTGCGCGAACTCATGAATGAAGTCATCGCTACGGGTCAAGCCAACGGATTCGAAATCGATCCAAAGCTCGCCGAGAAGAACATCGAAGCCACGCGAGTGATGGGAGCCTATCGCGCATCGACATTGATTGATTTCGAACGAGGACTTCCGCTTGAGCTGGACGCACTGTTCCTCGAACCCCTCAAACGCGCGAAGCAAGTGGGCGTGGACACACCGCGATTGGAATCTCTGTGCGAGGTGCTGCAAAAATTGGATCCCAAGTCATGAAACTTCCTCCCGGTCGTGGACCGGTCACCTGACCGCTTCACAACAAGGGACAGGCCTCTTGACAGAACCGGTTCTTCGGGAACGGCTGGTGGGGCGAGGCTCCCGCCGAGCCGCTTGGTCTATTGGTTCACTTCCAGCCGTTTTGATTGGCGCAAAGTCGGTGGTAGTTCCATTCCGGGCACGCATAGCCACGCACGGCTCAGCAGGAGCTTCGCCCCACCATTATGCCTCATCGCTTCGCTTCCCAGATCCTCACGTTATCGAAATGCGTCGCCTTCCCGCTCACCGTAAAGTGAGCGCTCTCCTTCGTCGGATGAGCCAGGCCCGGTGAACGAAGAAAACCGATCGGCTTGCCGTCCAAGCTTACCCGCATGGCATCCCCAACGATTTCAATGGTGGTGGTATACCAGCGGTCCTGCGCCAACTTCGCCTTCAAATGAACCCCGCGACCCTCGATCAACTTGTCGGCCTCGGCCTTGCGCTTCGGATCACGGCGCATGGCAAAGATGTCGTTGCGCATGATGCCTTCCTTGTCATCCCCCAATCGAATCTGTCTCTGTGCATATGCCACCCTTGCGATGTGACCGGCATGCGAGCCTTTGTGCTTCTTGTCATCAAAGACCAGGTTGAAGCGAGGCGATCCGGCGAGCTTGAAACGGAACTGCATGATGAAGTCCTTCATCGGCACATAAACCCGGCCGACCGAACCGTGATCCGCTCGGTCCTGCGTTCCCACCAACACGCCAGCTTGCACCCTGAATCCGGGAATGATTATCTTCCAATCCCCCAACCTGGACCGTTCGAAATCATCCGAGAATAGCAGCTTGCCCTTTTTCGCAAGCCGTCCCGGAAGCTTGTCCTCAGCGAGAGCCGAAACGCCCAACGCAATCACCATCAACGCAATGAACAACCTCATGTCAGGATTCCGTCAATGACTTCGCCGTGAACATCCGTCAGGCGGAAGTCCCGGCCGGAATAGCGGTAGGTCAGCCTTTTGTGATCGAGTCCGAGTTGATGGAGAAACGTCGCGTGAAGGTCGTGCATGGAAATCGGATGGGACGCCACCCCCATGCCGAACTCGTCCGTTGCTCCGTAGACACTTCCCGGATTGATGCCGCCACCCGCCATCCAGATGGTGTAGCCGTCGATATGATGATCACGTCCCACCCGATTCGGATCTGTCACCTTGCTTTGAATCGTTGAAGTGCGCCCCATCTCACCGCCCCAGATCACCAGCGTGTCATCCAGCATACCCCGGGTCTTCAGATCCGTGAGCAGCGCTGCAATGGGTTTGTCCGTATCCGCGCAAAGCTTCTTGATGCGCGGGAAGATCCCGCTGTGATTGTCCCAAGGCTGGCCGGCACCGTAATAGACCTGCACATAACGAACCCCGCGCTCGGCCAGCCGCCGGGCCATGATCATGTTTCGGCCTTGTTCGGTGTCGCCATACATCTTGCGAATCGACTCCGGCTCCTTCGTCACGTCGAACGCGTCCGTCGCGGCACTCTGCATACGAAACGCCAGTTCCATCGAATGAATCCGGCTGCTCAACCGTTCGTCATCCGCACGCCTTCGTCGATGGTGTTCGTTGAGGAACTGCGTAAGCGCAATCTGCGCGCGCTGCGTTCCGGAACGAATGTCTCTCCGCCTCAGATGCGGGATCAGTTCGGACCGCCGATTCGCCGTCTCGATATGCGTGCCCTGGTAAACCCCGGGGAGGAACGAGCTGGTCCAATTGCGTGATTGCGCAGTCGGAATGCCGTTCGGGATCAGCACCACATAACCAGGCAAGTCTTCACTCTCATTGCCCAGACCATAGAGCAACCACGAACCGACACTTGGCCGCGGAAGTGTTGAGTGGCCGGTGTTTGTGAGCAGCAGGCCCGGCGAGTGATTCGCTACTTCACCAACCATCGACCGAATCACGCAAAGGTCATCCGCATGCCGCGCCATATTGGGAAACAACTCGCTGATGTCCTGACCGCTTTGTCCGTGCTTTTGAAATTCAAACGGTGACGCCCAGATATTCCCCACACGGCCCTTCTGCGTCCGTTGCAGCCGATTCTTGATCGAGAAAGGAAGCGGCTTCCGGTGATGCGCCTTCAGCGATGGTTTTGGGTCAAAGGTATCCACCTGCGAAGGACCACCGTTCATGAAGAGATGAATCACCCGCTTGGCCTTGGCCGGGAAATGTGACTCGCGAACGACAAGCGGAGCGGTCGGCTCCACGTCAGTCTGCACCAGCAGGTCACTTGCTGCGATGGCGCCAAAGCCGATGCCTGCCTGTTGCAGGAACGAACGACGATTGAGACTCGGTTCGAGAAAGGGATTCATTTCAGTCAACGTATTGAAACTCGTTGCTCATGTAGAGCGCCTGAGCGACCAGCGGCCACGGGTTTTCGTAATATCGTTTTTGCTGCGACACCAATCGGATTGCGCGAAGTTTTTCGCCGTTGAACGGAGCGCGTTGAAAGATGCACGCAAAAAGATGCTCAACCCGCTGTTCGTCTGTCTCGCAGGCATTGAACTGCGCGGAACTCGAAATCGCTTCTGCCCGGGCCACAACGAAGGGTGAGTTCATCGTGAACAATGCCTGCTGAGCAACGATCGATTCACCGCGTTGCCCCGCCGTATGCATCGCGGAGGGAAAGTCAAAGGCGCGCAGCGTGGGATCGAGATTGAAACGATTGATGTATCCGTAAACCGAACGACGTATCGAATGGTCCTCACCCCACAGCCTGACCGGATGTCCATGCATTCTGGGATCAATACTGCCGCTCGTGAACAATAGGCTGTCTCGCAAGGCCTCGATGGAGAGGTGTCGGCGATTGGCCCGCCAGAACAGCTGGTTCTCGGGGTCAACTTCCGCGGCAGATGCGCGACTCACGCTCTCCTGAAGGTAGGTGCGGGACGTAACGATCTGGCGGACGAGTCGCTTCACCGACCAGTTCTTGGCGATGAAATCTCCGGCCAGCCAGTCCAGCAATTCAGGATGGGAAGGCGCCTTGCCCTGCAATCCAAAATCAGAAGGCGTGTCCACCAGATGATCTCCCATCAGAAAACCCCAGACACGATTTACGAACACCCGTGCCGTCAGCGGATTCCGCGACGACGTAATCTTGGCCGCCAAATCCAGCCGGCCGCTGTTTGCTCTTGCGAACGGTGATTGTTCGGAATCCAACACCTTCAAGAATCGGCGCGGAACGGACTCCCCACGCGAGCTGCGTTCACCTCGGATGTAAACGAATGGGCTGGCCGGAGTCCGTGCCTCATTCACAACCATTGCACGCGCCGGCGCGCCTTCGTGAAACAGGAGCAATTCCGCCAACTTCGTTTCGCGAATCTTCTCCGCAACCGACCGTCGGTTGTTGCGCGACTTCTTGTCCCCCACTGCATCGATCTCCTTTTCGATCTTGGCCCGGGCTCGTTCGTAGTCCGCTTGGACAGAGTCCTGCGGACGATAACCGGCGAGGATCGGCTGCGCTTTTTCGTTCAACGGATTCGGTCGAATGATCGATGCGAACACGCCATGCAACGAATAGTAGTCCGCAGTCGGAACCGGTTCAAACTTGTGATCATGGCAACGCGCGCAGGCGACGGACAGCCCCATCAAGCCACGAGTCGTGACGTCAATATGATCGTCGATCGCGTTGTCGGAATTGCGTCGGTGCGGGCCGATGGACAAGAAACCCAGGGCAGCCAGCTCGGGCGCATCCTCCGACAGTCCCAACAAATCCGCGGCCAGTTGTTCGCGGATGAAGCGGTCATACGGCTTGTCCTCGTTGAATGCATCGATCACATAATCGCGATAGCTGAACGCAAAGGGAAGATAGTGAGGCGTCTTGGTATCCGCGCGGTAGGTGCTTTCCGTGTCGGCGTAACGGGCAACATCCAGCCACATGCGGCCGATGTGTTCGCCGAAGGATTTCTTCTTCAACAGATCATCAATCAGACTGCGAATCGGCACCATGCGATTGCCGGTAAAGTCCGCTTCGAAAGCCCGCACAGCTTCCGGCGTGGGCGGAAGCCCGGAGAGATCGCAGCTGAGACGGCGGACAATTGTTCGCGCTTCTGCCATCCGGCTCGGGGTCAGGCCCTTGGTTTCCAGCTTCGCGAAAACAAACTTATCGATCGGATTCCTGTTCCAGATTGAGTCGTTCACCTCGGGCGGAGTGGGATCGGCGATTGCATGAAACGCCCAGTGGTCTTTTGCCTTGCCGAAGAGATAGGCCTGATCACCGAGGCGGGAGAACTCGGTCTGCCCCATGTCATCGACCGGGCCTGGCGCGCCAAGACGAACCCAACGCTCGATCGCGGCAATCGCAGATGGCTCGAGCTGATAATCCGGAGGCATCTGGAGCTTCGAATCAGAATAGCGAATCGCCTTCATCAACAGGGACGAGTCGGGTTCACCGGGCACGACCGCATTCTCCGTATCCCCGCCCTTCAACCAACCGGACTCGCGATCCAGCAACAGTCCGCCCTTCCGCATCCCACTCGCTTCGGAGTGGCACTCGTAACAATGCTCCACCAGCAAAGGCCTGATCGCCGTCTCGAAAAACTGCGCACCGCGCGCTGCATCCTTTGAGTCGGCAAAAGCCTGGGAAGCGAGGACTGAAAAAATGCAGATTGTGATGAATGACTGGTTCATTCGGGGGACGCAGTTGTATGACGGGAGAAAAAGTTTCGCCATACGAATTCCAAGGTGAAGCCACGACTCCAAGCTTGGGCTTCCATCCGCTACGCACCTGGCGGACGCTCCATGCGAATGGACCAGGGCTGGTAGCCCACAGCGGACCAGAACGAATAGGCGGCTGCATTATGTGCCAGAACTTCGACTGCGAGCGTCCGGTCTTCCGGCCAGATTTCGGCGAAGAGGATTTTCATTGCTGCTCGACCGATGCCCTTCCGGCGTTGCTGGCGATCGACATAGAATTGGCGCAGGTAGATTTGCGTTTCCTCCTCACGATGAAGTGAGTAGGCCACGGGTTCACCGTCGTGTTCAAAGATCGTCGCGCGGTATTCATGCTCGATCCAGTTGACCATGCGGTCACGCAATTCCGCGCGGGACATGTTGTTGCGGTGGTTTTCGTCCTGGATGAGTTGTTCGTTCCACTCGACCAGGAGGTTCAGATCATCCGCGCAGGCCTTGCGATGAGTAAGGATTGGCGTTCCCCTGCTCACTTGATCTCGACGAGTTCCAGGTTGAATTTCAGCACGGAGTTGGGAGGGACGTCGGCGTTACCCGCCTCTCCATACGCGAGATTGGGCGGGATATAGATCAGAACCTGGCCACCGGGTTTCATGTTCATGAGCGCCTCCTTCCATCCGTCGATGACGCCGACCACGGAGAAGGTTCGGGTGTCCGCGTCCTCGTGGGTGGTGTCAAAGATCGTGTTGTCCAGAAGGCGGCCTTGGTAACGAACGACCACTTTGTCAGTGGGGCCGGGAGAGTTGCCTTCACCTTCCTTCAACACCTCCATCTGCAGTCCGCTGTTGAAGGTCTGCACCACCTTGCGTTCCGCGTTCTGCTTGAGGAACTCGAGCCCGCTCTTCAGATTGAAATCCGGATCGTCTTTGCTGACAAATTGTGGAGGCAACTGAACGCGCGCTGCGTTCAGGGCCCGCTCTTCTTTCGGGAAAGGAATACCCAATACGGCGCAAAGCGCGTACGCACGTTTGTCACTGAAGCCGAGGGGATTGACCAAAAGGAAGTTCAAGATCTCGTTGCGAAAGCGTTCGCGCTCCGGAAGCTGAACGCGTTCCTTGTCCGCCTGCGAGAATCGTTCTCGATAAACGTCGTAGACCTGGTCGATCAACACTTCCATAGCCGTGGCTGAATTACCCTCCTCATCCGCCAGGTAGCGAAAGTGGCGTTGCCAAAGAGCCTTCAACACACTCAATGCCTTGTTGCGTCCGGAGCGGCGCACGTATTCCTCGACGCGCGCCACAGCGAATTCCCTGAACGGCATGCTGGTCTTTTCATTGCCGGGATAATTCTTGCGGACGTAGTCGTACCAAATGCGTGCTTCACGTTCGCGGCCGCTCAGGTGAAGTTGCGCAACTGCGGTCACCAGGAAGTTCATGTGCGCATTACCCATGTTTTCCGTGAGACCGGGATTGTCGCGGCGCATCTGTTCGTATGCGTAGTTGGTCCGTTCGATCAGGTCCGGATCGGGAATCCATTCGATATCATTGTTGTCGTATTCGAGGATTCGCCCGCGCAGGACCAACATCTGAAGGCTCTGATAAACCACGCGGCGCAGGCGGATAAGACGTTCCTTGCGCGCGACCTTCAGCCCCATGCTCGCCCAGTAAACTGCGTGGGTTTCCGGCGCGCGCCATTCGAGCGGGCCGTAGAGTTCGTCCACTTCCTTCATGAAAGCGGGCTCCATCTTGTATTCCTCAGTTATCCTCCGAGTGCGCTCGCGTTCCTCGTCCGTGGCTGGGTTCAGCAGCGTTTCCCAATTCACTTCCTTGCCCCCGAACAGGGTTTCCATCTCGTCGATGAGATATCGTTTGTAGAGCAGGTTAAAGGTATCCGCACGACCGCCGACCTTGTGCTGATAGAGGTAGGCAAGTCGGTGATAGAGGAGCGGATCCTTCGGGTTGTATCGCAGGCCCTGATCGCGAACGAGGGTGATGCCCTCCTGTATCCACTTCCAACGCTCCTCAGGCTCGCTGAACTTTACGGAGACGTTGTAGGCGAGGTTCCACGATTGAAAATCCCAGACCGGAGCGAAGCGTGGCTGCAGCTTGGTGATCCAATCGGCGAGCTGGATGAGTTCGAAGTACTTTTCCTGCTCCTGAAGTTCACTCGCGCGCATCCACAAACCGTTGGCGATAATGCCGCTGAACCCACCCATCGCCATGGAGGTGAATGCGAGTGCCGGTGGCGCATTGGTGAGCGGCCGCCCCTGCGCAAAATGAAGGCGATCGCGATCGCGGTTGAGCGAGCGCTGGCTGAGAGCCGAGACACCGAGCAGCAGCGCGATCGCTCCAAGTAGGAGGAAGCGCCGGATGATTGGATGTGAAAATGCTCCCATCAGAATCTGTTGAACCACGAATGAACACGAATGGACACGAATGACAGAAGAGTGCCACGCACGCTCCTGCGCTCGACGTGGTGAGGCGCCAGATAGTTTTGAGTGCGCTCAATGGTTTTCCCAATGCCCCCGCCCTCTCCCCAGGGCTGTCCATTATCCGCAAACTCGCACATCCCTTCGGGGTGTGGTTTGTCGGTAGCCGGAGAATTATTGGGTGATGAACAGCCCCAGGGAGAGGGGGAAGAAAAGGACGCTGCTGATTCATCCGAAATCTCGAGGTCTTGCCCAGCTGACCGTGGTTCCTCCCCAGACTGTGCAAATTCAACCGAACGACCGAGGGAATTCGCTCGAATCAAGAATCCGTGTTCATTCGTGTTCATTCGTGGTTCCAAATCAGTTGTTGAACGGATCCGCCAGTTCCCGGCGGGTGAACGCGAAGAGGCCAAGCGCTGCGAGAATCGAACCGAACAGAATCCAGCAATGGAGGAAAGCCGCGCCCAATTGTGACCAGGGAATGACACGTCCCGTCCCCAATGCCTCCACCGGCGAGTAATCGCTGATGACACCGGTGAACAGATGCACGAAACGAATCAGGGCGTACATCACGTAACCGGCCAGCGTCTGCAGCGTATTCAATTCTCCTTCGTAGTAGCTCCACACCGATCCCTGCTCAACGACGTTCTGGATCGTGCCCGTGAACATGCTGGACCCAATCAATCCGAGTGCGAAGAACGCCGCGACGTTGAAATTCAGCTTGGTGGCAGCAGTGATTCCGACGGCGGCTGCCAGGCCCAGCCAGCAATACAGGATGACGAAGGCACGCACCAGGTTCGAGCCGAATCCGGAATCCCGATACAACAATTGAACTCCTTCATGCGCATCGAACACGAAGGACTCGGCGTTCAGGTTGTGAAAGTGAACGGCCAGTCGATTCTGTTCATCAAGCGTTGGATTCTCCAGCGGAAGGAAATGGGGGGTATCAGTGGTCAGGATCGTGACCAGCCGCTGACGAGTGCCGGCATCGGGACCGACTTCCCAGATGGTTGAGAATGGTTTGGGCCGGCGGTTGTATCCTGCCTGGAATTTCACGCGCAGCGTTGCCTGGCCGTCCTGGATGGCTTGAAGCGCCGGTCCGGCTTCGAAGACCCACGTGCGAACGCGATGAGGAGGCACGGCCTCGTATTCGGCGATGGCCTGCTTTCGGAATTCATCTCGAACTTCAAAGGCATCGTGTTCCAGATCGGGATTGTCGTCCACGAATCGGGCGTAACGCTGATTTTCAATCTCGGCGAAATCAGGAGACGGCTCGGAAATGACCCCGCGCGCGACGAGCAGGTCGCGATTCAGAACTGCCTGTTCCTTCTCGGGCAGTTGTGCGCCGCGCCATTTGATGAAGAATTGAATCCCCACTCCCACGAAAACCAACAGCGAGAGATTGATTGCCATGATGCCAATCCACTTCCCCAACAGTATCCGCCAATGGGCAATGGGCTTGCTCGTCAGCAACTGGATCTGGCCCTCTTCGATCTCGCGGGCAAGGTTGCCAATGGTCATCCAAACCGTGCTGAACACAAGGATCGTGACCACCGAGCCCAGGGTATAGGTCACGACGATCTGCATGAACCCGGTGGCCGTATTGTCGTGCTTGAGCACGAGCGGCAGTCCGATGATCAGGATCAACACCGCCACGAAGAGAAACGGCACAACGCGAAACCGAATGGCCGACTTGATGGTCAGATCCGCCACGGCGAAAACGGATCGCCATCCGCGCGGGAGACGATCGAGAATTCCCAGTCGGCCGGGAGGCGGGTGCACTTGAATGACTGAACGCGTCGCTTTCACGTTGCGAACCGCATGCGCGGCCCGGTCCGCCTCGACGTAGCCCTGGAAGAAGAATCCGCGATGTTGCCAGTGTTCGGTTCGCCAACGATTGCCCGCCCAACCGCAGGCAAAGTGAAGCAGTAACAACGACAGCGCAAAGGCCGCTGGAACGGTGGAGAAGACGGCGACACAGAGAAAAACCAGAAGCGCCTCGGCAGCGATCAGGAGCGCGGAAGTCAGGATCAGCCCCTGCGAAAGTGTCCAGAGCCCGCTGAACAGGAAGGCGATCCAGTTGAAGCCACGTGAACCGGCACGCAGCTCGCCATTCGGGTGTTCGTAGACCTCGAAGGCGTTCATGGACTGGATGTTAGCCGATTGGGTAGCAGAGGTGAAGGCTGGTGCGTGCGTGGTTCACTGAATTTGTGCCCTCGGAGAAACTCCAAGCTTCAATCGAGTCATGGCCCACCCCTTCAAATGGACCCATGGAAACAAACCGCTCACGGCATGATCTTGGATGTCCAATTATTTATGTCCCGCGTTGCTAGTTGCTTACGACCTTCACGTGGCTCCAATAGGCCCATTCGTTGGCCCAGTTGTTGGCTTTGCATTCGAGGGTGAGGTCGAGGTGTTGGCCGGCGTAACCTGAGAGGTCGAATTCGAGATTTAGCCATTCGTCTTTGCCGACGGTCTTGGAGCTGACCATGGTGTCTTTTAACACCTTCTTGCCGGCGAGGACTCGGAGTTGCCAATCGGCGTGGGGGTGATGGCTGACCCGGAGTTTCAGCTTCGTTGTTTTGCCTTTGGGGATTTCGACGTGGCGCACGAGTCGTGCGGGTTTTTGGCGGCTGAAGGGGTGGGTCATGATGGCGAATTCGTTCCGGAAGACCTTGTGGGGGATGGCACCGCGGAGGCCGAGGTCCCAGGCTTCGAAGCCGGGGGCCACTTTTTGGATTCGCTTTTGCTGCGCCGACGGGGCTTTGCCGGGGAAGGTGGGGCGGGTGTCTTTCTTGCGACGGCGTTGAGGTGTCGGGGGGAGTTCGCCGCTGACCATGCGGCGGGTGGTGAATTCCTGGAGTTTGGGGAATTTGCTGCCGAGCGCGAGGGTCAGGGCTTTGTCGGGGTTGTCCGGGACCATGGGTTCGAGGGCGAACCAGAGCATGCGGGGGATGTTGTTGTCTTCGAGGTCTTCGTCGTGTTGCGCGAGGGCGGTGAGGATGGGCCAGCGTTGTTCGTGCGGGAGGCGTTGGAGAGCGGAGGCGAGGTAGAGACGGACCACGGGGGATTTGTCGGTCTGGGCCATGCTCGCGAAGCGAGATAGTGAAGCAACCGAAGGTTGCTTGCTCTCGGCGAGGAACTGAATGGCGAAGGCGCGGAGGTATTGGTCTTTGTCTTTCAGCAGTTCGTGGAGGCGGGATTCGTTGAGGCTGCCGATGACTTGGAGGGACCACATGGCGCGGAGGCGTTTGCCGGTGGTCTTGGCGGAGCCGAGCATCTTCGTGAGCCCGGCGGTGACGCTTTTCTTGTCGAGTTTGCCGGCGGTGGCGCGCATTTGGAGATGGAGTCTGGCGTGGCGGACGTACCAGTCGTTGGGGTGGTTCTGGAGTTTGACCAGTTCCAAGTCGGAGAGGGCGCGGATGTTGGGGCGTTTGATCTTCGGCGCGTTCTTGGGCATGACGCGGTAGATGCGGCCGCTGTTGGGGAAGTTGATGGCGTTGCCGCAGACATCGGTGTCGTGCCAGTCGAGGATGTAGACACCGCCGTCGGGGCCGGTCTCGAGGCTGAAGCCGACCCAGGCGAGGTCGTTCATGCTGATGAAGTCTTCGCCGTGGCTGCCGATGTAGCTGGAGCCTTTGGGGGTCATGACATCGGTGAGCAACTGGTGCTGGTGGATGTTGCACATGAAGAGCTGGTCGCGGTATTTCGCGGGGAAAGTGTCGGCGAGGTAGAACCGGGCGCCACCGTGGGCGCTCAGGTGCGTGTGGTCGCGGATGGTGGGGATGTAGTCGTAGACGTAGGGGTTGAGGTGGGGCTTGCTTTGCTTGTGGTAGGTGCCGCCTTGCACGACGTGGAAGAGGTGCGGGATGACGCAACAGGTGGCAAAGCCCTGGCCGTGGTCGTTGAAGTCGAAGCCCCAGGGATTGGAGAGGCCACGAGCCCAGATCTCGAATTCCTTCTTGGTGGGGTGCCAACGCCAGATGCCGGCGTCGATGAAGGTGCGGTCTTTCTGCGGCGTGCCGGGTTTGCCGACGTGGGATTGGGTGAAGACGCCGTGGCAGCCGTAGAGCCAGCCGTCGGGGCCCCAGATGAAGCTGTTCAGGGTTTCGTGGCGGTCGTGGTGGCCCCAGCCGTCGAGGAGGATTTCGGGAGGGCCGTCGGGTTTGTCGTCGCCGTTCTTGTCGGGGATGAAGGTAAAGTTGGGCGGGGAGCCGACGTAGACGCCGCCGAAGCCGACGGCGATGCCGGAGCTGAAGGTGAGTTTGTCGGTGAAGGTTTTCTTTTTGTCGAAGACTCCGTCGCTGTCGGTGTCTTCGAGGATCTGGATGCGGGTGAGTTGCTGGCCTTCCTTGTGGGCGCGGCGGTTGACGTAGTTGTAGTTTTCGACGACCCAGATGCGGCCCTTGTCGTCGAAGGTGAAGGCGATGGGTTCGCCGATGGTGGGTTCGGAGGCGAAGATGCTGACTTCGAATCCCTGCGGGATGGCCATTTTTGCCAAGGCTTCCTGGGGCTTTAGGAAGGGGGCGTTGCTGGTGCGGTGTTTCTGGCCGAGGACAGCGGCGTGGGTGCTGACGGCGAGGGTAAGCAGGGAGACGGTGATGAGGTTTTTCATGGGAAGGAAATTCTTTATCGGACTGATGGGGCAGATCGGTCGAATCGGACGGATCTTTGATCAGGGGAGAGCGACTTGCTTTTTGGTTTGGAGATACTTCACGAGGTCGATGACTTGGGTGTCGGACAAAGCGGGGAGCAGGCCTTCGGGCATCATGGACATGGGGGAGACGGTGCGGGTCTTGATGTCGGATTTGAGGACGGTCTGCTTGAGGCCGACCATGTTGAGGACGACACGCTGGCCGTCTTCTTCGGCGATGGTGCCGACGAGAAATTGACCGTTATTGGTGTTGATCATGACCTGTTTGTAGGCGTCCGGGACGTCGGCGCTGGGGTCGATCATATTGAGGAGGATGTAATCGATGTTGCCGCGGTTGGAGCCGGTAAGGTCGGGACCGATTTTGCCTCCTTTACCGTAGATTTGATGGCAGGAGGCACAAACGAGTTCGAACATCTTGCGGCCTTCATGGGCGCTGCCATTGGCGAGGCGCCTGGCGTTCAGGAGATTGCGGTAACGGGTGATCAGGGCGGCTTTGTCCTTGGTGAGGGCCTGCACGTCGCCGAAGGCCTGGTCGAAAGATTTGCCGAGGAGTTGCGAAAGGCTGCGGGCGAGGTAGGTAGGAATGTCCTGCTTGGGGACGGTCTCGTTCTTGATCGCGCCGAGCAACTGCGTGGCGTAGTTCTTGCGGGAAGCGAGCGTTTCGACAGTGGCGCGTTTGGCTTGGAAATTGAGAGAGGCGTAGCGGTTGAGAATGAGTTTGGGGGCGTTGTTGTCTTCGATGGCGCTGTAGGCGCGGATGGCGTCGACTTGGAGATCTTTGTCACTGAGGAGGGAGGGAAGCAGGTCTTTCACCTCGGGGGAGCGTTGCGTGACGAGGGATTGCAGGGCGCTGCGGCGGGCGTCGGCGGAGGCTTTGGAATTCTTGACGGTGTCGATGGCCTGCTGGGTGGCGGCCTGGACGCCGAATACCTGGCCGAGTTGCAGGCTCAGTTTGACGACATTGGCGTCGGTGCTCTTGCTGAGCTTGGCCATGGCTTTTTCCCAACCGTCGGGGGCGGGGACGTTTCGTTGGCCGGCAAGGCCGGAAACCATGCCCTGCATGAGCGCGATCTGGACGCGCGGATTGTCGGTGGCGTTCAGGGAGCGGGTGAGAAGGTTCAGGGATCGTTGGGCATTCAGGCGCTTGATGGAGGCTTTGCGAAGTTGGTCGAAGCTGGGTGGTTGTGCAGGTGACTCGTTCTTGGCGGCGGGCTTTGGGGGTGGTTTCGCTTTTTTACGACGAGGGGCGCGTTTCTTTTTGTCGTCGAGGTTGGAGCGCATCTCCTCGTCGCTCGGGGTGTTCGATTCCAAGCCGTTCATGGGAACATCGAGACCAGCCGTCCAGAGGATGGCGTTGAGCATGATCTTCCGGTAGCCGTCGTGCTGCCAGTTCATGTGGACGTGTCCTCCGGTGAAGCCGAAGCCGCGTCCTTTCATGGTCGGGCGTTGGTAGGCCCAGGCGACGTGCTGCGACTCGCCGTCGGCCACAGAGCGACGGACATGGACGTTGCCGCTGCGGGGGCCGTTGGGGCGCTTGAGGGTTTCGGGTCCAGGAAGGTCGGTCAGGATGGGCGTGAGGCCGGTGCGGTCCTTCACGAAGCGCATGTGGTAGTACCATTCGTCGTTCACCTTGAACGGCTTCACCCCATTCCAGATCTCGTGCTTCTGGGGCTTGAAATTGGCAGTCCAGTGTGGGTTGACGGACCAATCGAGATCGCAGAAGCCGCCCATCCATTGCAGGAATTTTTCACCGGGTTCACCTTTCACAGCTTCGGTGGCCCAATGGATCATGACGACGCCGATGCCTTTCTTCATCAGGGCGTCGAATTGTTCCAGGTTTGGGTTGAGAACGTGTCCGCCGTGCCCAGTGCAGAAGATGACGATGGTGGCTGCGTCCTCGAGGACTGAATGATCCTTCGGATAGCCAATGTCAGGGAGAACGACAGCGTTCACCAGGCCGGAGGCATTGAGGCGTTTGGCGAGTATCAGGTTGCCGGCGCGATGCTCGTGGCTCATCGGGCCGTGGCTGGGCTTGCCGGAAATGAACACAACCTTTGGCTTGGCGGCCTCGGCAGTGAGGACCGACAGGGCGAACAGGACTGATAGGAGCAGATTCTTCATGACTGGAATGGGCGCATCATTGCGAAAAGCACCGTTCGGACAAGCCGACATTTCAGTCCGAACGGAATACAGAACAACTCCGGGACCAATAGCCCTTCTTACGTGTTCGAATTGGCATGCAGAGTAGCGACGCCGTGCGGATGGCAATTCTTGCCGAATTGCGTCGCTGTTCAGTGCAATCGCAGCCGAAAGAACTTCAATCCGGAGCTGGCCAGGGTGCTGATTGGCACTTCCAGTTGGAGGAGGCGCACGGCGCTGGAGTGATAGCGTGACCGGAGCGTCGCGTCGACCGCGTCCTCGGCGAGTCGGAAGTCAAATGATTGCCATTGCTTGAGGTTGACCGCGCCTTGGATCGAGTAGGTGCGACCACGCGTGGCGAGGAACTGGATGCTCAGCTTGCCGTCGACGACCTGGAACTGCTCAATGGAAAAGCCGCTGGTCGTGTCGAATGCAAGCGTGCCGACCAGATACTCGCGGGCGTTGGTCATGCCGTCCCCGTCGAGGTCGCCCTCGGCGGTGATGTCATTGAGGGAGTTGATGAGCGGGTCGGCGCTGAGACGGATGAGTTCGCGTTCCCAGGCGTCGGGGAGACCGTCGTTGTCGGTGTCCTGGCCGAGGGTAAGGTCGATGCGGGTTTCATGGCCGGGGCTGCCGAGGGTGGAGAAGTTTCCGCTCATGCTGATGGGGATCAGAGTTTCGCTGCCGATTTGGACCTTGATTTTGAAGGGAACCTGATGGCGTTGGGCGGTCGGCTTGTGCGGGTCGCCGATGAAGCCGCTGTCCATCGGGATCGTGATCTTGTAGTTGATGCCGGGGTGGACGTCGGGGGTGAGCGGGGTGGTGACCTGCACGCCGGTGTCGGTCTCGAAGATCACGGTGGCGCTGCTGAAGGTGAGCGGATGTCCCCATTCGTCGCGGATGGTGCCGTAGAAGAGGTGGTGCGGCGCGGGGGGAAAGGCCACCACCAAAGCTGAAGGCTTAAGGAGGAAGGCTGAAAGCGCAACTGCGAGAATGAATGTCTTTTTCATGATGCGTGGATTCTGGGATTAAGCCTTATGCCTCCATCCTTAAGCCCTAGTTTCCGGCGTAGGAGTAGGTTTCGAAGTTGAGTTTGATGTCGCGCACGGTGCGGATGAAGCGGTCGAGGCCTTCTTCGGGATCGGCAAGGAGGCTGCGGCCGACGATCACCAACTTCCATTTGCTGTTCCACACGCTGCGGCCGATGAGGCGGGTGTTGGAGTAACTGGAGGGGAAGAGTCGGCCGTTGTCATTGACGAAGAGGCTCGCGGTCGAGACGGGGCGGAAGGCCTGGTGTTTGCGGATTCCGAAGAGGTTTTCGGTGAGGGTGTCGGCGCTTTGGAAGCCGGTGAGATTGGAGAATTCGGAGCTGCCGATGTTGAACGGCAGCGGGAGGGTGACATCGTCGACTTTCCAGGAACGGATGCCGGTGGCGTCACCGAGCGGCGGGATACGAAGGGAGTCGACGCCGACCGGAATCAGGTAGATGTAAGGCGTGGCGGCGAGGGTATTCTGATCTAGGAAAGTGGTTGAAGGATCCGCTGGAGGATTGCTGAAATCGATCGCGGAGGTGTTGGACGTGGGATCATCCATGCCTTGGTAGCCTTCGAGAGCGACGCCGACGGAGAAGATCTTGTTGGCGAAGCTGCTGACGTCGAAGGCATGGTCACCGCCGGCGAGGGCGCGGCCGAAAAGGTTTTGGCCAGGGGTGATGGTAGTGCCGAATTCGAGGATGATGCCGGGCACGGGCAGGCCGTCACCCTGGTCGATTTGCAGGCAATAGCGGCGGACGTCGGCGTCCTGGAGCAGGTCGATCTTGCGGCCGTTCTCGAGGACGTTCTTCCAGTTGTCGTGACCGTTGGCGCTGGAGAGGATGCGGTAGTTCTCCGAGCGGAGCGAGACGGTGGTGCGGTAAACGTCGGGATTGTTGAATCCGAGGCGGCCACGAATGACCTGCCAATCGTCGTTCATCTCGGCGAGGATGCTGGAGAGGCCGGGATCGCCGGTGTCGCTGCCGGCGAACTGCGGTTCGCCGTCGGCGACGACGCCCAGAGCGCGGCTGTTGATGATGCGTTCGAGGAAGCCGCGGCCCGTGTCGGAACCGAGCAGGCCGGTTTCGTAGTCGTAGGTCTGGGCGGTGAGGAAGGTGTATTGGGCGGCGAGGTCGAAGAGGGTCTTGTAGCGTTCGAGTTTTTCATCGCGGAAGATACGGAAGGCGGCGTCGCGGGTGCGGGCGCCCTGGATGACGACGGCGGCGCGTTTGCGGAAGACTTCGCGTTCGGCCTGGATACGGTTGCCTTCGGCGACGAGGGCGAGGTAGTTGCGCTGGGCTTCGTCAAGTTCCTGGATGGCCTGATGGATGGTCAGGATGCTGTGCTGGACATCGCCGAAGACCATGTCGATCTCGAAGACGGATTCGCGTTGCTGTTGGTGCCATTCGGCCGTGCCGATGTCATTCAGGTCGATTTCCCGTTGCGCCTTATCGTTGGCGGCGTCGAGCAGCAGGACGGCGATCTTGCGGGCGGCGGCGACGGCATCGAGGGTTTCGGTGATGACGAAGCCGGCTTCCTCGACGGCCCCACGGGCGACCGAGGTGAGGTCACCGCCGCTGGCGAGGCCGACGATGAGGCTGCGCGGGAGGGCGTCTTTCACGGCCACGTTCTGGGATTCGACGATGTCGATCGAGGCGTCGGTGAGGATCTCGAAGATGCTGTTGGCCGTCATCACCACATCGTTGGCGGTCTGGATCCCTTCCTTGGCAACTCTGGCGGCACGGGTGGTGTCGTGGGTGTCGGAGAGGTTTTCGTACACCTCGATCATGCGATCGAGTTGATACTTCTGGTTGGCCTCGACGTCGATGGCCTGACGCACCGCGTTGTGCGCGAGAATGACATCGGAGATGGCGGTTTGCAGGCGGCCGGGAGAGTAGCGGCGGCCGGTCCAGGTCGAGGGTTTCCGGAAGAAGCCGTGCGAGCTGAGGGTGTAGTTGACGAAGTGGGTGTTCTCGATGTATTGGCCGGAGGAACTGCCGTCGGCGCGATTGTAGAAGGTGAGCGGCGGGGCTTTCGCGGCGAAGTCGAAGGTGCGCTTGTCGGTGGCGAAGTAGTCGTTGGTGCCGGCCGGATAGTTCTGGATGTCAATGGTGAAGGTCTGGTCGTTGCGCGGTTGATTAAAGCCGGAGACTTCGAGTTGCGGCGCGACGTTGTCGACATACATGAAGTGGTGCAGATCGGGGCCGTCGTAGCCCTGAACGTAGGTCTTGCCGGGACCGATGTCGTCGCTGTAGGGCGTACCGTAGAGTTCGATGAGCTGGTACCGGTACGCGAGTTCCTGTTCGTCGACTTGTGCTTGGAAGTCGTTCAGGGAATCACCGTCGGCGCGCATGCGGCGGGTGACGTCCTTGGCGTCGTCAAAGGCGACCACAGCGTTGTTCAAGGCAACCTTGGCACGCTCGAAGACCTGCTCGAAGTGACTGGTGGTGCCATTGGCGAAGCCGGAAGCGCGAAGGTCGAGGATGAGGCTGCCGTCGGAGAAACCGAGCGGATTGAGATGGGCGTCGGCGTTGTCCATGGCGGTCTGGAGGCCTTCGAGGGTGAGCGCGATCTCGGGGAGTTCAGGCACGGTGGTGCGGTCCACAACTTGGATGCCTTCGTGCGTCGGATCGGTGTCCTCGGCGGGTAGGATGGCGTTGCCGACGACCCAGTTGAGGAGCGCGCCTTGACCGGCGCGGGAGGCCCAGTGATCGACACCCCAGTAGCGGGTGGTGACGACGCCGGCGCGGCTGGTGTTGACGCGGTTGGTGGAGAAGTGTTCCCAGCCGATGTCATCGCCATGTTGGAAATCCTTGCGCCAGGTGAGGTCGAAGATCTGGCGGCCGGTCCGGGCGAGGGCGGCGGCGGCGGTGGCGAATTTGCGTTCGTCCTGGTAATCGACCTGAACCGGTTTGCCGAGGACGGTGACCGCTTCCACGCGCGGCACCCAGGTGAAGTCGGGATCGATGAGCAGGGAGTAGTAACCCTTGGTCGCGGTGAGATAGTGGCCATAGGCGTCGCCGTGGCCTTGCGGGAAGAGACGTTGCGCGTCAGCGGCGCTGATGCTGCCGTCGAGGTTTTGCCCCTGATCCTCGCGGATGTCGTAGTTGAGCGCGTAGATGATTTCACCTGAGTTGATGCCGCGGGTGTAGTTCCAGTAGAGGCGGTTGTAGGCCGGAGCGGTTTCCACGCCGGGTTGCGCAAAGTCATCGCGGCCGCGCAGGAGTCCAAGCTCTTCATCGAGCAGCGAGGCGACCTGGCCGCGGAAGGCGAAAAGCGAGGTGGCGATGTCGCCGTAGGTTTCGTCCGAGGTGCCGATGCCGATGGTGGGATTCGAGGCGTCGGCCCAGGCTTCGTTGCCGATGAACATGTAGAGGTCGTTCAGGTAACCGGCGGCAAGGAGGAGCGCGTCATTCGCCGGGGGGTAGTCGATACCCGCGTCGATGCTGAGGGAACGGCCACGACGCAGCACGGTTTCGTAGATTTCGATGAGACCGAATTGATTGATGGTGTCGAGGTTGAGCGCGACGTTGCCTTCCCAACGCGGTCCAGCCAGCGCAAGCATGCTGGCATCGGTGTTCACCTGATTGCTGAAGAGATCGGTGACGCGTTGGTTGAAGGGATTGATGCCGGCGAGGACACGCTTGATCCAACCTTCGGCCAACTGGGGTTCGGTCCAGAGCGACCAGGCGGTGTTGTTGCCGTTGCCATCGTCGACGAAGGAGGCGTGCGTCGAGTTGGTGGCCTGGTAACGCATGATGACGTAGTTGTCGGCAAGGGACTGGACGTCGGCGGATTCGCCGAGGATGGCGCGGAGGCCATCGGAGAATTTCTCGGGCGCGAGGTCGAGCCATTGCGATCCGGGAACGGCGGTGAGGTCGACGGATTCAAAGGCGTCGAGGCGCAGGTCGAAGGCTTGTCGCGTGCCGGGGCGGGCTTGGGAGAATAGTTCGACGGTCACGAGGTGGGTGGTGGTGCCATCGCCGTTCTCAAAGCCGCTGATGAGATTGGCCGGAGTGAGTTGATAGGCTCTGCTCAGGGCGGGGATGTTGCCGGGCGCCGTGGCGTTTGCCGTGTTGCCGCTGCTGAGGTTGGCGGAGGCAACGAGGCCGCCGTCGATATAGACCTTGGCACCGAGGAAGTCGTCGAGGTTGAGACTGAGCCAGAGCCCGGTCCACTTGGTGTCGTCGCTGACGGTGAACTCGCGATAGACGACGCTTTGCGGTTGGTTGGTGAGGACGCGTTCGCTGAGTTGGCGGACATCGAAGTTGGCGGGATTGCCGGCGGAGGCCCAATCCGGCGCAACGAGGAGGTTCGTCGCCGTGCTGAGGACGGAGGCGTTCACGTTCGTGCCGTCGGGATCGGTGACGACGAGTTGTTCGCCGCCCACGAGGAAATGCGCTCCGATCGAGGTGAAGGCGAGGCTGACGTCGTTGGTGGCGGCTAACGCAAACGAGATTTCACTGACGGCCTGTACGGTGGCGTTGACGTCCTGTAGGCGACGCGTGGTCGGAGTTTGGTTGGCGCTGCCGGGGGTGTCGTTGGTGGATGGAAAGCGGATGTGGTTCCAGGTTTCTCCGGCGTTGATGAGCGTGACGAGTGTGTTTTGGAACACAGCCGGCGGAACGCCGTCGATGGGCGGAGCGATCTTCCATTGGAAGGCGTATCCCTCGGTCTTGCCGGCGAGATCGACAGCTTGTTGGAAACTGACCAGTTCGCCGAGTGGATTGGAGGATTGAACGATCTTCACCTCGCCGCGGTGCAGGTCCTTCACAACGCGAATGATCTCAATGCTCACCGGATCAGCGATCGGCGTGAAGGCGAGGCCGTTGCCGTTGATGAGGGTGATGTAGCCCGTGCCGGGTCCCACGGCCGAGAGAGCATAGGAATCCACGGCCACGTCATCATTGGTCACTTCGGCGAGGCTGCCGGGACCGATCACGAGAGAGAGGTTGGTGTTGGGAGCGTAGGTGCCGGGTTGAGTTGCCAGTTCCTCGAAAGTCTCCACCGTGGTGGACAGGGCATCGATGGCGGCGTCCCAGGCGTTCTTGTCGGAGTCGCCGACAATCGTGAGTGCTTTCAAGGTCGCGCGGTCGCGTTCACCGAGAACGTTCACGAGGATGTAATCTTCACCGACGGCTTCATCGAAGAATTGGCCGCGAAAGACGAGGCCACCGTTCGCGCCGCGATTGGGGTCGAGGAAGAAACGATCGACGAGATGCGGCGGAAGATTGGGGAAGAAGGTGTTGCCGAGGTATTGCTGGGTCTTCACCGAGCTGGGAATGGCGCTGAGCGTTTGGCCGCCGACCGTGGTCCCGAGCAGATAGACCTTTTCGCGGGTGGCGTCATGCAGGACGGCGCTTCGGTTCGTCTGCGCGCCGAGCAGGACCTGCGATTGTTGGTAGAGAATTTCCGTGCTGATCTGACCGCGCACGGCTGGGAGGCCGCGTTTGGGGAAGGTCAGCGTTTCGGCCATCTGCAACACGGGCGTGTCGCTGGGCCACACGGGACGATAGCGAACAGGCAGCGAATTCCCGTCTCCGACCGCGTCGCGATCCGCGTTACCAAAGACGGGATGGAAAAGCGTGTCGTTGAACGAGCCGTTGGTTTCGCGCGGTCGCAGGTAGGGCGTGATCGTGCCGACTGCCGGTTGTTGATCGACCGCCAGCGTGGGGAAGAAGAAACCGTCGAGAGTCTTGTAGTAATACTGAATCGCGAACACGGGATCATCCGCGGCGTGATGGCGACCGCGATAAACCCAAACGTCACCTTTACGATCCTGGAAGGTGAAGGAAGCGTAGCGGTCTCGCAGTTGGGAGTCGGTGAAGCCGTTGGGCACGCCTTCGCTGCTCAATCGCCAGCCGGCGAATTCATCCGTACTGGGGCTGCTCGCGGGAATGACCAGCACCGGTTGATTGGCGGCCAGCGTGGCGGCGGCCGGAATTGAGCCGGTAAAGCGAACAGTCAGGGCGTTCGTCTCCACGCTGACAACCGTGACGTTCCAATAGGCCGCTGCAATTCGACTTCCGATCAACACGCTGTCGTTGGCGCTGAGAGCCCCGGCTTCGGTGGTGAGAAAGCGATAGTCCGTGTCATGAGCCGCCTGGCTCAGGTCCGGAGTTAGCAAGGCTGGACGATTAGTGGATAGCACACCGTCGACGGACTTCGCCGTGAAGTCCGTGTTGGTCACATAATACCAGCGGGTGGGGATCGGGGTGGCGCCGGTGTCCTGTAATACCAGGCGCGAGTGCGCGTTGAAGAAATGGGATTCCGTGGTCACCAAGGCGCCGGAGGTGTCATTGCTGGCGACCAAGTTGGATTCGACTTCCTTGTTCAGGCTGATTGGTGGCAAGGCGGTGCGTTGCACCAACGGCTTTTGCAACAGCGGCAGCGGCATGGGCGGCTGCAGGATTTGTCCGGCCGTGGTGGCGTAGTCGAAGCGGACGTCATCTTTCTCGCGCAGGACCTGATAGACCTGCATGGCCGGGCGACCGTCGGCCTCGGCGTATTCCAGCAACACGAACGGATCGGACGAATATTCGCTGTTGGTGTTACTCGTGATGTTCAGGTCATCACGCAAGGCAAACGCCTGACCGGCGCGCATCAAAGCGTGTTCCTCATTGGGATTGAATCCGGGAAGGCTGTTGGTGTTCTGCTGATAGATCGCGCCCTTGGCCGGCAGACTGGCGAGCGGACCGCTGCCGTGATTGCTGGCGAGGATGATCTCCAACGGACTGGTCGGCCATTGCACGGTGTAGCGTCCGATCACCGACGGCCAATAGATCGGTTCGAAGTCCTGCGTGGTGTTCACATCCTTGCGGCGGAACCACCAGACTTCCAGTTGGTTGTCCCCGGGAATGGCGTTGACCGGGATGATCGCGCTCGTGTTCGCAGCGTCGAATCCGCGCGTGAGTGGATTGACGTAGGCCGACCAACTGAACGCGTCGCCGCGCGGGCGGGCCTGGTTGGTCCGATAGTTGATGAAACCGGCCCAGTAATCTTCGCCGAGACCGGCGCCCAATTCACTGGCCGGCGCGGTAATGCGTTGGCCGATGGAAACCGTCTCGCTCACCACGCGCGGTGAGGTCAGGGCATTGGCCCAGGTGAGTGTGCCGCCGTTCCAGACATTCAGATTGGTCGCGACCGAGCCGGCGAAACCGGAGGCCGTGCCGCCACCGTCGATGCGGTCCTGATTGGTGCTGATGTCGCTGCCGAGCCAGGAGAACACGCGTTCGAAGCGGACGAATTCGCCGGAGGTAAATCGCATCAATGTGCGATGCGCGGGCTGCGCGGGAATCAGCCAGGTGAAGAAACGATTGTCGGCCGTGAGCTTGGCGCGCGGGACATCGAGCGGATCCTGATAGGCGATGATCGGCACGTTGTTGCCCGGCATGGAAACCGAGGTGAGCTCAGCCTCTTCCTCGGTCGCCGCCGGAGGTCGCAGGAAGTGACTGTAGGCGCTGGGATCATCGGGCCAGACGAGGCGGTAGCGCGTGAAGCGCAGAGGCCAGCGAAT
The DNA here is from genome assembly GCA_002715965.1 of Verrucomicrobiales bacterium. Classification (GTDB taxonomy): domain Bacteria; phylum Verrucomicrobiota; class Verrucomicrobiia; order Limisphaerales; family JAYPXF01. Next base: position 150,316 of record PBAL01000086.1, read on the forward strand.
GCCTTCGACACCGGCTTCCAGCCAGTTCACCAGCAGGTCGTTCAGGTTGAGCGTGGTGTGCGTGGCGTAGAGCAGGATCTGGTCGCTGCCGACGACGTTTTGGCGATAGACGAATTCCTTACCGGCCGATTGCGGGAGCACGGAGGGAAGGAGGAACGAGTCATCGCGAGCGTCCTGCCAGGCGGTGAGACGTTCGCCGAGATCGATGACGATGTCATGCGGCAGCGGGTCGCGAACAATCTCGACGATCTCGAAGCCGAGGTGTTGGCGGTTCGGTCCGCCGGAAACCAGATCGCCGAGCAGCTCGACAAAGACCCGGCCTTCACGGTTCAAGGCATGGAGCTGATTGAGACTGCCGTGTTGTTCAAGCCAGAGCGTGCGGGTCTCGTAGAGCGTGTTGGTGGAATTACCGGTGGAATTACCGGTGAACAGCACGGCGGCTTCCGCCTGTGAAACGTGTTCGGGCACACTGCTGTTGTATTCGATGTGCACATCGCTGATGCGTTGGCCGGGGATGTTCACCGGTTCGCCGACGTTCTCTGGACTGGTCCAGAAAATCGTGCGTGACGTCGTCACCGGACTTGCGCCGATCACGTATTGCTTGGCGAAACGGGGAAAGAAATTACCGCCGACTTCGAAGACCTTGTTGTTGTCGGCCGGAACACTGCCGGCCGCAAAGGGCACGCGTCCTTTCCAGACGATCTCGATGGGGCCCGGTTGCGTGGCAAACACCGCGCCCTTGTGTGGGCTCCAATAGAAGGTCGCCGCGTTGGTGTTGAGCGGTTGCGCTTCCCAATATTCCGTCGGCGCCACGCCGAGAAGTGCCTCGTTTTCATCCGTGTCCGGAGGCGGGATTTGCGCGCCGTAGAGGAAGTCAACCGTGCGTCCGAGGAAGGGCAGGCCGACGATGGCATTTCCCATGGTGATGGTTCCCTGCGGCGTTGCGGGCGGTGAATTGGTCTGATGGGCATGACGCGTGCGCGTCTTCGGCGAAGCACCGTAGATGGTCGCGCCACCGAACTGAAACGGCGTGGCCGTCTCGCCGTTGACGCTCGGAATGCTGCCCGACATGAAGACGGGATTGTGATTTACCGCGGCTTCGTCGATCTGCAGTGGCCCGGCAGCTCGCGCATCGGTGAATCCGATCGTCAGCAGCAGCGCCAAGGCACATCGCCGGAGCGGTGGTTTCTGCCAGATGGAAAGTCTCATGGCTGGAAATGCGTTGAAGCTGCGGTGGCTTATTGAACCCGCATGATGTATGCGAGGGCGTAGTACGGCGGGAGGATGCTGAAGGAATGTCCGCTGCCGGTTTGACCGGTGTCAGTGCTGCGAATGGCGAGCTTGTTGTCATTGTCGTGGCCGCGGCGCGCACCCGGGTAATTCGCAGGACCCATGGTCGTGATGGCATGATGCCTGGTCGAAAAGGTGGTGTTTTCCGCAAAGTAAGCGTCGGATACCGAGTGTTGGTGCGACGGGAGATTCGAAGTGCTCAGCGTTCGCGTACTCGACCCGCCCGTATAGTGGGGCGTATAGGTGCTTCCTGCTCCAACCACAAACCGATTTTGCAGATTGGGCGTGAGGTGCCCATTGCTTCTCTGGCCGTTGCACAGCGCCCAGCCGGCCGGGACATTGGCCGTCGAGCCCGACCACATGATGATCCCACCGATCGGGATCGTTCCGTGCCCGGAAAAGGAGGTTGCCGTCACGCCTGCGCCAAAAGTCGCGTGGCGGGAATTGTCGAAGGTCAGCGCGTTCCTGCCGCCTTTGTTTACCGTGATGCCGTCGTTGATGGTGACGTGGTCGGTGATCGTGCTGCTGGCGCTTTTGCGCACGTAGTCGCTGGCGGCGTGACTACCGAGATGGGTCGCGTTGTTCGCCGTCGTCGCAGTGGTCGCGGTCATGGCGGCATCCGCGTTGGCGGCGCGTTCGGCATGCGAAGCGTAAAACGAAAAAGGTGACGGCAGGAGCCGCAAACGCGGGGTGATCTCCGATCCCTGCCCGACCCCCGTGATGCCGATGTAGCGGTCGGTCGAGTTGTTGAACAGGTTTGCCAGCGAAGTATGCGAGGTGCCGCTGATGGTGCTGCCTTCACCCAATACGACACTAAAGCTGCCGCGGCTGACCGTGACGATCTGGGATTCGCCCCACAACGCGCTGCCGCCGGAGGAACCGGCGTAAATCCGAAACTGAATCGTGAAGTTCTGCGGCGCAGAATTGGCCAGCGGGGCGCCATTGGAATCCAGCAGGTAACCCTGGTAATTCATGAAATCCGGCGGCGACGGCGCGAATGCGTTCAGGCTCAACAGGCAACCCACGGCCGCGGCCAGCACGCCGTGCAATCGGGAGGTGGTTTTGTGTATCTTCATGGTTGAATTCTTTTTCATTGGCTTGGTGTGGAAATTAAGGAGTGACAAGATGACCGATGGTGCTGACGCGTTTGATGGTGAAAGTGCCGCCGATGACGTATTGCCGGGACTCAGCGCCCTTGCCCTGCAGCGAGATGGTCTCGCCATAGGCGCCGCTCATCGTGCGATTGGCCTGGCTGAGTGAAGCGAAACCAACAGTCGGCGCGTGCAGATCCAGGCTGATGTTCCGCGTGATGGAATAGCTTTCCTCACCCTGCGTGAGGGCCGCGTTGAACAGGGCGTTGAAGTTGTCATGGTCCGGGTGATAGGTGTGGACGAAGGGATTGGCGGCGTGATCGCCGAATGACACCGCGACGGAATTCGTGATGGTCTGACCGTCGTCGAACGTTCCGCCAAAGGCCCAAGGCGTGTTCTTCGACGTCCAAGGCAGATGCACCGCGGTGATCCTGCGGGCCAGCGAAAGGTGATCGCGATTCAGAGGCGTCTCAGTCGTGGAGAGGATCTGGGCCAACTGGGAATCCAAACCGTAGTAAACCTTCTGCAAGAGGCGCGCCGTGCCATTGGTGTCCACATGAATGATCAGGCGCAGCGAGGTCGATTGCGGCACCGCACCCATCGTTTGGTTAAGGTTGGTGGCCAGCGCGTTCGTCGCACCGGCCAATTCGTGCCGCACCTGCGAAACCCGTGCCTGACCGATCCACAAACCCGCTCGCGACGCCTTGCGCGCCGTCACCGGCACATCGATTTCGCTAAAGTTGAGCGAGTCCGAAAAACGCAGGGCGCTCGCGAACACATCCCCCGGATTGCCGATCATCCGCGAACGATCCACGCCGAGCACCACCTGCGCCACCGAACCCGTCGTGCCGTTTGCGCTCAGGTTCCAGCTCAGACTGCCCGCGGTCAGATTTGTCGTTCCAAAGGTGAAGTTCGTGGCGTTGAGATCCGTCCGCACGATCACCGGCGGTTGCCCGGCGATGGCTGGCTGACCGATCGGCGGAGTTTCCGAGGCCATCTCCCGCACCGTGACCGTGATCGGAATTTCCGTGAGATTCTTCAACCGCAAGGTGTATTGCGAAACGCTGTCGCCAAAGAAGATCCCACTCGGATTCTGCAGCGTCACCTCGAAGGGCGCGAAGTAGCGATTGTAAAGATTTGTCGCCGTAATCCAGAAAGCCTCCCCCCGACGCGCGGGAATGTTCCCGTTCGGCGAGATCGAGAAGACGTCTGAACTGGTCTTGCCGCCCTGATACCCAAAGATCTTGGCCGCTTGCTGAAACGCCGGCGCATGCGAAAGGAAAGTTCTGAAGGTCGGCGCACCGGCGGCCAGAGTGGCCGATCCATCGAAGCGACTGGGAAACCCGATCAGGTTCTCACCGGTCACCGACCAGTTGTAGAAAGGCGGCACGGGTTGCCCCTTCACCTGCCATTCCACGGTGACGGCGCCGGGATTGTAAACGAGATAACCCGCGTTTCCGATCAGGTGGGACAACGAAGAAGCAATGTCGTTCCCCTGCTTCCACACCAGCCAATCACTGCCCGTGTTCACCGCCGCGCCCGGCGAATCCGCAAACTGCGGATGCGAAGCCGCCGGCTTCCACAACCACAACTCCGTAATTGGTGTTCCCGCCACCGATTCGGCGACGGTTTGATGAGAGGAATTCACGTGCAGGTAGACCGCGCTCCACCCCGGACGGACGGAGATGTGTTGCGTCAACCACTGCGCCTTCACGGTGGCCCCAAAGCAAAGTGAGAGAAGGATGGGGGCGACTCTGCCAATCGCTGAAAAGTTCATGGTAAGTAGCAAATCTGAATCCTGTGGCCGGTCATTGACGCCAACCGACGGGGCGAAGAGGACTGATGTGATCAGGTGCTTCATGGAGTTGGCGCATGATCTCGAAAAATGCAATTCGCGCAAGATGACAATCGCCGGAATATGATGCGTGAACTTTCTGCGCCGCAGGAGACGCAAAACCTCCAATCAAACCGAAACGTCGCGGGCGGATGAGGCCTTCGGCACAATCACGTTTGGATCATGGAACAAAGTAGAGATGACTTTGTGAAGTATCCCCGCACGCCACATCTGTTTGGCTCGAAGGGGACGGATGACGACAAACACATGGGAGCAAAGGAATCCCGTGAGTTTGCCGGTGGTCCCTCTTTGATTGTGGAGGAGAAGCTGGACGGCACGAATGTAGGGATTCATTTCAATGCGCAGGGTCGCATGGTGTCGCAGTGTCGCGGTCACGAAATCACACCGGGAATGCATCCGCAGTATGATCTCTTCAAGCAATGGGCCGCGTTCAAGCGGGATACGTTGAAGGCGATGCTCGAGGGGCGATTTATCCTTTTGGGCGAGTAGCTGTATGCGCGGCATTCGGTTCGCTATCTCGCGCTGCCTCATTATTTCTTTGAGTTCGATATCTACGACAAGGTGGACGAGTGCTTTCTCGATCTGAAGACACGCTTGGGAATGCTCGATGGAACGGGTCTTCCCACCGTGCCGGTGATTCATCGCGGTGCGATCAACGAAGGCGGCCTGCGTGGATTGATCGCGGAATCCGCCTTCGATTCACGATTCGATAATCCGCTGACGGGGGAGAAGGACCAGCTGATGGAAGGACTCTACCTGCGAACGGAAGCGGAAGGACGCGTGACCGCACGGGCCAAGATGGTGAGGCCGGAGTTCGTCGAGAAGATCAAGCAGAGCGGACATTGGAAACACCAACAGATGGTTCCGAATGAACTCGCTCCGGAAGCGGATATGTGGTCATGAGATGCTAACGGCAAATCGAATCGGCGACCGACGCAGAGATTGTGGAATGGGCCGCGGAACAAATCTGGGCCAAGGCCATGGCGCGCTGTGGTCAGGATGCTGCGTGGCATGCCGAGGGCGATGTATGGACCCACACCCGAATGGTCTGCGAGGCGCTGGCTTCGCTGGATGAATGGGGCGCGCTTGATCGCTAGGACCAACTGAAGCTGCTGTTCACTGCCCTGTTGCATGACAGCGGCAAACCAGAAACCACCGTGGCAGATCCAGAGACGGGGCGAACCCGTTCACCCAAGCATGCGCTGCGCAGCTTGGAAATCTGCCGCGCGGTGTTGACCGAACTTGGCTGCGACTTCGAAATGCGCGAAACCATCGCGATGCTGGTTCGTTTTCATGGCCGGCCAAGTTTTCTGTTGGAGAAGGAATCCCCGGAAGCGGAACTCATCCGCATGTCGTGGCTCCTGAGCAACCGTTTGCTATACCTCTTTGCATTGGCGGACACGCGCGGTCGCGACAACCGCGACACCGATCGCCCCGAGGAGAATCTGCGCCTGTGGCCATTGGTGGCTGAAGAAAACAATTGCTTCGACCGTCCTTTCGCCTTTGCGAACGATCACCCGCGGTTTCTGTGGTTTCGCGATCGCCTCTCCAGCATCCACTACGTCCCTCCCGAAAAGCACCGTTGCACCGTCACGCTGATGAGCGGCCTGCCCGGTGTGGGCAAGGACACCTGGCTTGCGCTGAATCGTCCCGATCTTCCCATCGTCACCCTGGACGCCCTGCGGGTGGAACTGAACATCGAACCCACCGAGAATCAAGGTGAAGTCAAGCAACTTGGCCGCGAGCGCTGCCGGGAACACCTGCGCGCAGGGCGCAACTTCGCGTTCAACGCCACCAACATCACACGGCAGACTCGCGACAAATGGATCAGTCTTTTTACCGACTACGATGCGAGGGTGGAAACTGTTTACCTTGAGCCACCACTTTCTGTGATTCGCAAACGAAACCGTGAACGTGAAAAACCCGTCCCCGCCAACATGATTGAAAAACTATTCCGGAGGCTGGAACCGCCGAGCTTGGTTGAGTGTCATGCGTTGAGTGTGGAAGCGGGCACGTAGTCGGCGGCTTCAGGATTTCTTCATCTCAGTCCTATTCCCCGATCAAATCCCGATTCTCAAAGAGCTGGTAAGCGACGATCAACGAAGCCCCCAGATACCCGACCACGTATCCCAGCGATTTCGCCACATACGTCCACACGCCCTTCAATTGAGATTCGCCTTCGATCGCGTCGGCCACCCAGAAGAGCTGCCAATTGGGCGTGATCGCGTAGCCAATATTTGCCCACCAGTTGCCGGATTCCGCGGCGCTGCGAAACAGGTGATCACTCATCAACCCGAGCAGGAACAAAATCGAACAAACCACCAAGGTGGGAACCATCTCCAGCCGCGTCGAACAGGCCAACGCAACGCCACACAGGATGAGGATCGCAAACAGCACCAGCAATCCCGCAGGCACCAGTCTCCAATCCACCTCACGCGGAGCGGTGTCCATCGGATGCTTGAGTTCGATGAAAAACGCGAGGCAGATGAACACCACGGTCATCAACCCCATCAACCACCAGAACGTGTCCGACACGTAGTTTCGCTGATGAAAATAGTTCGCGAGCGCGCCGATCACATAAGCCATCGCCACCCCGGCAAAGAACAGGGATGTTCCCTTCAGATCCATATCGCCATAGGCATCGTAAGCCATCCTGCTGGCCAGCAAGGTGGCGAGGAGATTGCAGTAGGTGAGCAGCGTGATGGCACCTGAGATGCCAAGGTATTTCCCGAGAAGGAAAGATATCCGTTGAACGGGTTTTGAAAGGACAGCCAGGGCTGTTCCCGTTCGTATCTCCTGCGCGACCGAATCCGATGCACTGATCACGGCGCCAAAGAGTCCGGCAAGAAGCGTGATTGCCAGTGCGCCATCACGCACCAGTTTCGGGTCCTCGCCAAATCCGAAGTAAGGCAAAGCCGAGAGGACCATGATGAACAAGGGCGAAACCGTCCCCAGCAACAGGAACACCGGCTGCCGCAGCAGTTCCATAAACGTGTTCCCAGCAATGGTGACCAAGGCTCGCATCAAATTTCTCTACTCGCGATGGAGTTTTACCGGCACACCCGTCCAGCCCCAAGAATTCTGTTCTCTGGATTGCATTCCGCCAGCAATTCACTAGGGCATGTCTTCAAAGTAGTTCAATCTAAGAAAACCGAGATTGGTGGCGTCGAGCTGCGCGACGAATCAAGACATGCTGCGGTTTCTGCGGCAGATCACCTCCGATGGCGTCATCGATCGTGAAGAGGTTTGGGATCGAGAACCGGAGGCGAGCCGTCTTCGAAAAGAATCCGGCCATGATGATAACCGGGAGCGTTGATGGTCATGGCTTTGACATCCGAACGATCCGCGAAAAGGTGGGTGAGCGGCAATCTGGTATGATCCGCGCTTTTGGCTGTCGACCAGTTGCCGGTGGTCATTGTGATCCAAGACTCACCCGATGTCAGACGCCCGATTTCCTCTGCAGAGAAAGCCGCATGGAACTTTCCCTTGTAGCTGACGTCCCCCAGCTGAATTTCAAGCTCGTTCCCTTTATCCCACCAGGCCAGGCGTGTCTGCACGCCATTGGCGAAGTCTGCGGCTGGCTTTCCGTTTTCGAACCGAATCTCCGCGAATCGAAGTTTTCGGTCGGGGCGCTGGCGCGGACTCTTCAGTTGGTCGAATTCGGTGGTAAGAATGATGTTTTCCGGAAAGACCAATTTGTCCAACCACTCGACCGTTTCGCTTTCAGACACGTGGATGGTCAGTTTCGGTTCATGCGTCTTCTCCGCCTCCTGGTCCCGGCGATACCCCAGCGCGATTCCGGCGAGAATGTGGAGGTTCACGTTGAAGGCATATTGGTCCTTGTCGAAAGTCCTGGTCTTGGGTGAGCCCTTCTTGACGTGCACTTCATGGTCGCGCATGCGCGTCTTGGAGAACAAACGGATCATTTCATTCACGTCTTCCAACTTGGCCTTGAAATAGAAATTTTCGCTGCCATTCACCCAGACCGAGTAGACGCGGGATTCGTGGCGAGGAAGGGCGACAATGCCTTTGGGCCAATCGGATTGTTCGGTGGTCGGCCGTTTGTGGTTGCTATCGGGTCCGACGCGGGAGGTTGCCAATCCGTAAACGGGATGGCTGGCGAGGACGCAGAGGGCGGCTGCAAGAGTGGCGAAGGGTTTCATGAGATTGTGGACACGGAGCTCGGGGCTTTCTCAGAGAATTGTTCCAGTATTCCGTCAGCGATGAAATGGCAGTTTGCCTGATTCTCAATCGTTGTCTTGACTCCTTGTCTTGATCTCGGATTCAGAGGGATGAGACAAGGATGAAGAACAACCCGTCGATACATGAATGACGCAATACCAGCGCGTTCAGTTGTATGCGTCGAGAGTGGCTTGTGCGGAGGCCTTGACCGAGGCGGCAAGTTCCTTGGGGCTGATGACGCGGGCATTGCCGGCCCAAGTGACGATCCACCGTTGAATTTCGTTGAGACTGGACAGCTTCAACACGAGGTCGAGACCGCCGTCTTTCCGTTCCTTGATCTTCTGTGAGGGATGCCAGCGTTTTTCCCGGATGTAATCGGCGACGTTCGCATTGAAGCGGATGACAACGTCGAATGTACCTTGCGCGAAATGTACGCCGAAGCTGTCTCGAAGCCGTTTCTCGAGCGAGAACTCCTTCGGTGACAACACCTTCTTGCCGGTCAGTTCGAGATCGGACATGCGGGCGGGGACGAAGGTGCGGATGTCCTCGCGCTGATGGTCATAGGCGAAGAGAAACCATTCGCCGTTTATGTTCGCGAGGTGATAGGGATCGAGCGTCCGGGTTTCCGACTTCCGGCTGCCGGGCTTGCGGTACTTCAGCTTGAGCTGCCGGTGCTTGGCGGTCGCGGTGGCGAGTTGATCGAAGATCTCCAGATTGATGATCGGCTCCGCGGTGGTGCGAAAAGAGATGGTCTGTTCCCAGTCGGAGAGGTTCAGTGAAATGGTGTCGGGCAGCGACGATTCCACCTTCCTGAAGGCGCTGAGCAGGGGCTTTTCAAAGTTCGTTCCGCGATACTGTTCCAAGGCCTTTTCTGCGATGAGCAGGGCGACAAGTTCGCCTTCGGTGATCTGCAAGGTGGGAAACGCCGACACTTCCTCGTAGTAGAAATAACCGAAACGGGCACTGTCGTAGTCGATCGGGAGTTCCATGCGATCGCGCATGAAATCGAGGTCGCGATGAATCGTCTTGGTGCTCACCTCCATCTTGCGCGCGAGTGTTGAGGCGTTCGGAAACTTGCCCCCCAGGATTTCCCGATGGATCTGAAGCATGCGCTCCAAAGGCGGGCGGGAAAGAGGTATGGCCTTGGCGTTCTTACTCATTTGAGAGTCAAATCAAAGACCATCGGACCCTGCCTGTCCAACACTGCGAAAACAACACGTCGAGATCCACCGGCCTTGTAGCGATGCTAAACGGGACGAAACTGGCACATCAGCCGGGCACGACCGGGGAGGATGGGCTTGCGATGGGGATTTGAGTTTGCCACTTTCGGCGCATGCATTGCACCACTACTCGTCGTGATTTCATTCGTGCTGCGGCCGCAACTGCCGCAGTCACCGCACTTCCGAACCAACTGCTTGCCGCCAAGGCCGACCTCAATGGACGGATCTTCAAGACGCTCAAGATCGGCATGATCCGAGTGAAGGGTTCTTTGACGGACAAGTTCAAGGCCGCGAAGGCGGCAGGCTTCGAGGGAGTGGAGTTGAATGCGCCGGGCATCAACGTGAAGGACGCGATTGCCGCTTCCAAGGCCGCTCAGTTGCCGATTGACGGAACGGTCAATGCCGGTCACTGGCAGGTGCGACACACAGATGCGGACAAGGCGGTGAGGGCCAACGCGCTCAAGAGTTTGAAGGATGGTTTGATCCAGACACGTGAAATCGGCGGGCACACGCTGCTGCTCGTCGTCGGTCATGGAAAAGACGGGGATGAGAAGGACATCTGGGATCGTTCGATCGAGAATATTTCGAAGGCCGTTCCGTTGGCCGCTGAGTTGGGCGTGACGATCGCGATCGAGAATGTGTGGAATCACTTCTGTTACGATCACAGCGGAGATTCCGATCAATCGGTGGAAAAGTTCGTCAAGTATGTCGATGCGTTTGGATCACCTTGGGTGGGCATGCAGTTCGACCTGGGCAACCACTGGAAATACGGCGCAACCGGCGACTGGGTGCGCAAGCTCGGCAAGCGGATCGTGAAGCTGGATATCAAGGGCTTCTCCCGCGAGGAGAGCAAGTTCAAGAAGATCGGTGAAGGCGACGTCGACTGGAAGGACGTCAGCAAGGCGCTTTATGAGATCAACTTCCACGGCTGGTGCGCGGCCGAGGTTGGTGGGGGTGGTCCTGAGCGACTGGAAGAAGTGGTCGCGAACATGAACAAGGTGTTTGGGCTGAAGGGTTGATGGGTTGGACCTCGCGGAGTTTGTCGATCATCTGGAATCGGATGGGGAACTGATCTTTCCATCTCCGGAACCCCCGAAGGAGAGTGGGGCAATTCTGGCGTCTGCAACCTTGGCGATCGAACGATTGGATGCGCGCAGGCGATTGGAAATGGCGCATGAACCGCCCGCGCTGAATCGAGAGCAGGCGTTGTGGGCATTGCGCATCATGTATCGCGCAGCACAGTTTCTGGTGTTCCGGAGCGTAAACGCCGATGTGGTGATCAAGGACCCGGGCGTGCCGTGCCCGGACGGAGAGGTGAATTCCAGGACCTATTCCGTGGATTTGTTTTTCGCATGGCTTCCCGAATTCCATCGTCGTGCTGCGAGGATCTCGAAGGAGGATCCATTGACCAAGTCGATGGAAAGAATGGGTTGCGCGTGGCCGCTGTCCGGGGTTGGGATGGCGATTGAGGCAGATCACCGTTCGAGGACGCAGATGGAGTGGATGGAGAATCCTTCATTGCGACAGTCGTTGATCGATCGGGTGATCGCAACGAGGGACGATGCCTGGCTGGCCAATGACCGTGTCAGAAATATTGTGCGGGACGCGGTCAATCCGTTTCCCGAACTGGTGGAGTGGGTCGAAACGAGCGCTTCTCCGGCTGGCTGATCTGCGCTCTTGTTATTGTGCACGAATCCGCGAGACGATCTCCGCTGCTGGGGCTGGAGGTGCGCCATCTCCTCTGGCAACTGCCGGTGAAGTGCTGGACACGCCAATCTCACCACGGTCAATCGGCCGGGGAGTGATCAAGATGAGCAGGCTATCCCCACTGCCTTTCACCGGCACGGTGGCCATCACCGTTTGACCTTTGACCAATCGGAACGCTGACGCAGACTCGGACTCGTCGATGATGGGCATGTCTGTCTCCGAGTAGCCGCGAAGCTTCGAGTGTCGGACTTCGGACTTCAGATCGAACACGTCTGGTCCGTTGGATTCGCTGATCTTGAGTTTGACGGAAAGGCCGAGGGGAACAGACTGTTTAGTGCCGGAAGCGCCACCGGCGGGGACGGCAAGCTCCCGGCCAACGAACATCGATCCTTCCTCGCCGTTGGCGACGATCATCTTTGGAGCGGAGAGAACATTCACGTCGTCCCGTTCGTTCAGGGCGTTCATGAGGGTCTGCTTTTGCGCATCGGTGAGGAATGCGTTGATGGCACCGGACGCACTCGGAACTGACGGCAGTCCGGCGAAGGTCGACCCACCCCTAGTCTCATAGATCACGCAGTTGACGAGATAGGAAGTTGGTCCGGCGATCGGTCTGGCCTGGGCGGGTTGCGCGTTGTTGCCAGCTGTTTGTGGAGCTTTGGGCGCCGGTGCTTGTTGTGCCACCGATTGCAGGCGATTCACCAGTCCGCGGAGACGGTGAACTTCCGCTGCTTCTTTTTTCAGTCGCGTAAACTCTTCGTGATTGACGGCCTGCTTCGACAGCATGGCATTTTCGGCTGCTAGTCTGGCCAACGACTGGCTTCTCTTTTCGAGTTTCTCGTTCGTTTCCCTGAGCGAATCGATCTCGCCGTGCTGGTGGATGATGGAGGCGGCCATGCCCCCTCCGATGACAACGATGGAGGTAATCTTGATAAGTGGTGTGTTCATGGTGTTCAGAAACGTGGGGATGAGTCCGACAGAAGTGGCACCGGTCAGGGCCGAGGTTGCGATGGTGTTTATGTTGAGGGCCGCTGGAGCAGCCGTGACCTGCTATCAATGCGAGTGAGGTGGTCGAAGCCGCCATGCCGCGTTCGCGCCGACGCCGGTCCGCGCGGTTGAAATTGGAGGTGATGAAACTGGTGTGCCGATAGAGCCATCCGGCAATCGGCGTGTGCTCCGGTACGGAACGCGCCTTGCCGGCAAGATCGGCAAACACGGTCTGGCAGATGTCCTCGATGTCAGACGATTTTCCGTGCAGTTGCCGAAGCGCGGTCGAATAGACGAGGTTGATGTAGTGCGCGACGATCGGTTCGAAGTCCTCGGAGGAACCGGATCGCCGGAAGCTGTTCAGCAATTCTCTTTCGTCGCCCATGATCTACCTGAATAAAAACCACCGCGCGGGAAAATCCGACAGCAGTTTGAATTTTTTTTGGCTGGGGCGGTGTGACCGAACAGATTCCTGGAATCTATTCCTCGCTGTGGAATTGTTTGCGGGGCATTGCGCCCCAATCGGTCTTCTTCGTCAGGGCCTGCCAAAATCCCTGCAGGCGCCACCAGTTGTTCCACTGGCGATAACCGAAGTTTTCCACGATTGCATACAGGGTAAACATGGCGATATCGCGGGCGAGGACGTAAGAGGGATTGAAGATCATGCCCCGATGCTTCCACATGGTCTGGAGAAGTCCGCGCTGCCAGCGACGACGTTGATTTCCAATACCGCGACCAAACCCGGCACGGACCCCACGGAACCCAGCCGAGCCAGCGAACGCGCTGCCTCAAGCCGGACGTTCACCTCAGGATCGTCCAGGGCGTCTTCCAAGGCGTTTACAACAGTCGGATCCTTGAAATTAGCCCAGCGCAACGGACGCTTCGGCACGTCGCCACCATTTCTTGGATCTCAGATCCGCCAGGCTTTTTTCCTGGATGCCCAGCTCCTTCATCAGGTGCACCACGCTGTCGGCATACTCACCTTTCACCTTGGACAGGAGATCGACGAACACCCTTACCAAGAGACGTTCGTCCCGGCCTTTCAGCTGCTTCTTGAACGCAGAAATGAATTCCGGTTCCTCCAAGTATTCCAGGGCCACCGCAAAAAGTTCTTTTCGCCTCCGCGCGTCACGGACCGAATTGCGCCGATTGACCGCCTGGATACAGACCAACACACAGAGCGCAATAATCGTGAGCGCTGCCAGCACTATCGATGCGAAATGCCCTATCGTGTAGAGCGTGCCGTAATGAATCAGCGCATTCCACACGAGCTTGGAGCCGGAGAACAGGCCGCTAAAAACCGACCGAAAAGGATAAAGCTGCTGTTTTTTGGCGTTATTCTGGCTTTCAGGCTTGCCCAATAATAGCGCATCTCCCATCTTGTGACACGCATGGCCAAGAAAGCTCTGATCACTGGTATCACCGGGCAAGATGGTTCCTATCTTGCAGAACTGTTGCTGAGCAAGGGGTATGAAGTTCACGGCATCATTCGGCGTGCCAGTACTTTCAACACCCATCGTTTGGAACCCCTCTACCACGACGACGACATCCCCAGCGAGAACATGCATATGCATTATGGGGATCTTTCCGACGCAAGCGGCCTCGCCCGGCTGATCGCCAAGGTGGAACCGGACGAAATCTACAACCTCGCTGCACAAAGCCACGTGCGCGTGAGTTTCGATGCGCCGGAATACACGGCTGACGTCGATGCCACCGGAACGCTGCGCCTATTAGAAGCCATTCGCGAGGAAGGCATCAATACCCGGTTCTATCAGGCCTCCTCCAGTGAAATGTATGGCAAAGTGCAGGAAGTGCCCCAGACCGAGAAAACGCCCTTCTATCCCCGCAGCCCCTACGCCTGCGCGAAGGTATTCTCCTACTGGATCACAGTGAACTACCGCGAGTCCTACGGCATGCACACCAGCAACGGCATCCTCTTCAACCACGAATCTCCCCGCCGGGGTGAAACCTTCGTGACGCGCAAGATCACGCGGGCAGTTGCCTACATCAAAAAAGGCCTGCAAAAGAAACTCTACCTCGGAAATCTCGATGCGAAACGCGACTGGGGATTCGCCAAAGAATATGTAGAGGCCATGTGGCTCATGCTGCAACAAGAGCAGGGTGACGACTACGTGGTCGCGACGAACGAGACTCACACAGTTCGAGAGTTCCTCGAAGTCGCCTTTGGCCATGTCGGCCTGAATTACCAGGACTACGTCGAGATCGATCAGCGGTACTTCCGTCCTGCCGAAGTCGATCTCCTGATCGGCGACCCGGCCAAGTGCAAAGAGAAACTGAACTGGGAACCCAAGACCAAGTTCGAGGATCTCACCAAACTCATGGTCGATGAGGACATGAAGACCCTCAACGATCAAATGAGCGGCAACATTCAGGTCAAGCGCTCTTAACGTCCATCCGTTGCGCCATGCCCCGCGCACTCATTACCGGAATCACGGGTCAAGACGGTTCGTACCTGACCGAACTCCTGCTGGAACAAGGATATCAGGTCCATGGCGTCGTCCGGCGCACCAGTTCCCTGGATCGCTCACGTCTGCACGATCTCTACCACGATCCGAACGTTTACGGCAAAAGCCTCTTCCTGCATTATGCCGAGCTCGATGACGCGACCACCTTCCGGCGCGTACTAGGCACGGCTTCACCGGACGAGATTTATCACCTGGCCGGACAAAGCCACGTTGGGCTGAGTTTCGAAATCCCCGAATCCACCTGCAAAATGACCGGCATGGCGACGCTTCGCCTGCTGGAAATGATTCAGGATCAGGAAAAAGTCCCGCGCTTCTTCCACGCTGCTTCCAGCGAAATCTTTGGGAAGCCAGCAGAGCTTCCACAGAACGAGAAGACACCGTTCAAGCCCGTGAACCCCTATGGCGCGTCCAAGGCATTCGCGACCAATATGGTCAGCATCTACCGAAACACCTTCGGCGTGTTCGGCGTGAACGGCATCATGTTCAACCACGAATCGCCACGCCGTGGTGAAAACTTCGTGACCCGGAAGATCTGCCGAGCCGCGGCCGCCATCAAGCTCGGCAAGCAAAACGAACTGCTCCTTGGCGACACCTCCGCCAAACGCGACTGGGGCCACGCCCGCGATTACGTCCGGGGCATGTGGTTGTCCCTCCAGCACACCACCGCCGAGGATTACGTGTTTGCCACCGGCCACCTGCACAGTGTCCAGGACGTCGTGGACACCGCGTTCAAGACCGTCAACCTGAACCCCGGCGATTACGTCCGCCAAGACCAGCGCTTCATGCGCCCTACCGAACCGCAACGCCTCGTCGGCGATCCCACCAAGGCCAAACGCCTTCTCAACTGGGAACCCTCCACCTCCTTCCACGACATGATCGAGGAAATGACCCAGATCGAGATGAAACGTCTCGACGGCGAATACGTAAAAGACTGACGTCGCGCGATGTCCCCGCGGTGTGGATCAAAGCTGGTGGCAATCAAGCACTACGCGACAAGAAATTCCCCGTTTGACAGTAATCCTGCGACAGCACAACTTCCCTCTCCCAACGGGAGAGGGATTGAGGGTGAGGGAGAAAACATGCAACCGGACCTGCGCAAACAACAGATGCGCCGCATGGAATGGGAACACAACCGCTCCAACAATCCGCCCGAGAACAAGAGCCTCAAGGAATTCAAGAGCCGCCCTGAGTTCGACGAGAAATCCAAGCAGAAGTAACAGTCCAGCGCGGCACAGGCGCCCGTCTGTGACTGGCTGGCCAGGGTCTGTTCGAAGGCTCGATTTCCAGCAGATCACCGAAGGAAGCCTGATTCCCAACATCGATCATTGCTGGCAGCGGACGTCTGTCGCTATGCCACGATCGGTTTCACCACATGTCCATGGACATCGGTGAGCCGGAAGCGCCGGCCCTGGAAGCGGTAGGTCAGTCGTTCGTGATCGATTCCAAGCAGATGCAGCAAGGTCGCGTGGAAGTCGTGAATGTGCACGCCGTTCTCCGCGATGTTGTAGCAGAAGTCGTCGGTCTTGCCGTAGCTGACGCCCGGCTTGATGCCTCCACCCGCCATCCAATAGGAGAAGCAACGTGGATGATGATCGCGTCCAAAACTCTTTTCGGTGAGCTTGCCTTGGCAGTAGCTGGTGCGGCCAAATTCACCGCCCCAAATCACCAGCGTGTCATCGAGTAGCCCGCGACGTTTCAGATCCTTCACCAATGCAGCCGCAGGTCGATCGACTTCCTTGCACTGGCTTCCGATGCGACCGGGCAATCCACCATGTTGATCCCAACCCGGGTGATAAAGCTGGATGAAGCGCACACCGCGTTCGGCAAGGCGTCTCGCGAGAAGACAGTTGGCGGCAAAGGACCCGGGCTTCTCAATATCGAGCCCATAGCTCTGCATGATCTCGGATGATTCACCCTTCATGTCCATGACCTCCGGGACGGAAGCCTGCATGCGGTAGGACATTTCGTATTGGGCAATGCGCGTCTCGATCTCCGGATCGCCGGTTGCAGCGAGCTGGATCTGATGAAGTTCGTTGAGACGATCCAGCATCTTGCGACGGCCTGCTGCATCGATGCCTGCCGGGTTGTTCAGATAAAGCACGGGATCTTTGCCGGAACGGAAACGAACGCCTTGGAAACGCGAGGGCAGAAAACCGTTTCCCCACATGCGGGCTCCCAATGGTTGACCGCCTTTGCCCGCCGTTTTCAACACGACGAAAGCGGGCAGGTCTTCGTTTGCCGCGCCGAGCCCGTAATGTAACCAGGCACCTATGCTCGGACGTCCCGGAAATGGCGAACCGGTCTGCATGAAGGTGACGCCCGGACCGTGATTGATCGCCTCGGTGTACATCGACTTCACAAAGCAGAGGTCATCTGCAATCGCGGAGAGGTGCGGCAATCGATCACACAGCCATGCGCCGGATTGGCCGTGTTGTTCGAACTTGAAGGGCGATCCGGCCATGGGAAGGGAGGCCTGGTTTCCGGACATCGCGGTCAGGCGTTGGTTGCCCCGAATGGAGGGAGGAAGTTCCTCACCATGCCTTTTGTTCAACACTGGCTTGTAATCATAGAGGTCCATCTGCGACGGCCCACCGCTCATGAAGAGATAGATCACGCGCTTGGCCTTGCCGGGGAAGTGTGGCGCGCGGAGTGATCCGGAGTCGCTCGAAGCGCCCGCGGAACGCGCCAGCAGATCTGACAAGGCGATCCCGCCGAGGCCCATGCCGAAGCGGTTGAGCAATTGTCGGCGGCTGAGGCCGAAACTGGACTCATGTCCGGTGCAAAGAGAGGTCATACTTTCAGCCATTTCCGTATTGTTTCATCTACCTTCTGAATCTGCTCGTCAGACAACTGCCCGACTCGCCTCTCGAAGACTTTGGGAGGCACTGCGAAAAGGCACTGAACATGGAATGCGCCGGGCTTCAGCCCTGGCACTTTGACGTCCACCTCAAAACTCGCGCCTCGTGGCGACGTGGTGTGTGGAATAACAGTGGGCAGAGCGTAGTCCGCATCTCCAAACGAACCACTCACCATGAACACCGGACGATACTTGGCCGCGATCCCAAGATCCGCCCACCAAATCTCTCCACGTGTCGGATCACTCGGCATCGTCCCAAACGCGGCCAGCCAACGCTATCTGGTCGTCTTCTGACCATGTTCCGTGGAAATCGTCATAGACCAACCCTTCACCGCGGTCCCGATAGAGGCGGTGAATGAAGCCTTCTATTTCTTTCAACTTATTCGTCGAAAGTTCGCTCAGTGAGGTTTCAAGGTCCGAAATGCTCATGTCATCAATCTCCACCAAAGATACAGTTTCGTAAACTCATTCAGCTCAACGTTTTACCACGCATTCGTCGTGGCTCAGCAGTGCGGTGGCGACCACGTTCAGCGCCGCCAGTTGGTTCGGGTCGAGCCCTTTCTTTGTCGCAGCCTTCCCGGTCTTCAGAAATTGCCCGGCGCGTCCGGCCTTGGACGTGAAATCTTTGAGCTGTTCTTCGAACATCCGGTCGATGACGCGTTGTTCCGCAGCGTTTGGTTTGCGGCTGGTAAGAACACGAAACATCCATCGGACAGCGGCATTGGGATCGGATTCATCCAACGCGCGTTCGGCAAGCTTGCGGGCGGCCTCAACGAATTGGGGATCATTCATGAACACGAAGGCCTGCAAAGGTGTGGCGGTCGTTTCGCGCGTGACGCTGCAAACATCACGACGCGCGGCATCCAGGGCCATCATTACCGGCGCGGGGGCTGTGCGTTTCCAATAGGTGTAGAGGCTTCTGCGATAGAGGCCCTCGCCTTTATCCGGTGTGGCCGGCTTGAAGGCCTCTTTCACTTCGTAGGGTTTTACGGATTGGCCGCCCACTTTGGGAACCAGCAGGCCGCTGAGGAAGAGCGCGTTGTCGCGAATCATCTCGGCGGGAAGGCGGTAGCGACGGGCGCGGCCGAGCAGGATGTTTTCCGGGTCTTTGTTCAACAATTCCTTGGTCGCGATCGAGCTCTGGCGGTAGGCGGTGGACATGACGAACTGTTTGATGAGGCGCTTGAGATCCCAGCTGTTCTCCATGAAATCCGCAGCAAGCCAGTCGAGCAGTTCCGGATGAGTTGGCAAGGCGCCCTGGCTGCCGAAGTCATTCGCGGTCTTCACCAATCCACGGCCGAAGATCATCTGCCAATAGCGATTCACCGTGACTCGCGCAGTAAGCGGGTTGTCCCGGCTCGTCAGCCACTCCGCCAGTCCGAGGCGATTCTTTGGTGCTTTGCCGGGGAATTCGTGAAGCGATGCCGGCGTGATGCTGGAGACCTGGTCCCGGCGCGCGTCATAGGCACCACGATGAAGCAGATAGGTCTGCCGCTCCACCATCTCCTGCATGACCATGATCTCCGGAATTCTGTCCACGATATCGGTGGCCTTCTTCCGTGCCGCCTGAAGCGCGGCTCGCAACTCGGTGAGTTCGGGATGATTTCCGAGGAAATAGTCGAGCAGGTGATTTCGAAGTTTTTGCGAACCCAGCGCAGCGACAAGAGAACCCGGATTCATAACGTCTCTTATCTCGAATTCGGAAAGTTCGCGTTCGAAGACCTTGAACTCGTCGACCAGCCCGTTCTTGAAGCCGACGTCGCGGAAGCGTTGACCGATGGCGATTGTATCCCCGCCCCCGCCGGTGATGTTCTTGGTCAGCTTGTCCCGAACCGTTTCCTGCCTGGCCGGCTTGCCATTGATCCACAGCTGGAGACCACTCGCGCGGCTGGACCCATCGTAAGTGAGACTGACATGAATCCACTCGTTCGTCGGTAAGATCTCCGTCGTCTTGATGCTGATTGAATTGCCCGGCCAGAAATGGATGAGTGATGCCTGAAGCCGGCCGTCCAGAATGAGGAGTTCGTATCCGCGACTGGCCGCGTCCGTCCAAGCGCGTGAGCGGTGGAAGACAACGGAACGCTCGAACTGTTCCGGGCTGTTGATCCAGCAAGCAATGCTGAAGGCCTGATTGCGCGTGAAGTTGCCGACCTTGAGGTTCACGGCATCGTCACCCGACAGCTTGATTCCCTTGCCACGTCTGCCCTCGACGGTGGGATTGTTGCCAGATGCGCTCCCGGGCAGGTCAGGGCGGATTGCATTCGGAATGATGCCTCCAATTCGATCGTCGAAGCTGAAGGAACCGACCAATCCACCAATGGCGGCCTGTCGCTTCTCTTTCGCCCAAGCGGGGAAGGTCTTCGTGACACGTTCGGTTGCGTCCTTGAGTTTCTGTTCTGCCAAGCGGACGGCTGCCTTCGAATCGGTCAGCTTCTTTCGGTGATCGTCTGTTCGAAGTTGCAACGTGGGTGTCGGGACCGAGGGAGTGAAATACGAGTAAAGGCCAGCCTCATCGATGTTGTCGAAAAACGAAGTCAGCCCATAAAACTCCTTCTGCGAGATCGGATCGTATTTGTGGTCGTGGCACTTGGAGCATTCCATCGTCAAGCCAAGGAAAGCGGTCGCGAAGGTCTGCGTGCGATCCGAGACGTACTCGATCCGGAACTCCTCAGGGACGCTGCCACCTTCAACCTTTTGTGGATGGAGACGATTGAACGCAGTGGCGAGAATCTGATCTTCAGTCGCATTCGGAATCAAGTCACCTGCGACCTGTTCGGTGATGAATTGCGAATAGGGCAGGTTCTTGTCAAAGGCCTTGATCACCCAATCGCGATAGGGCCAGACGAAGCGATCGCGGTCGACCTGGTAGCCGTAGGTGTCCGAGTAGCGCGCGACATCCATCCACTCGCTGGTCATGCGTTCGGCATAGGTGGTTCGCGAGAGGTAGTCGTCGACAATATTCTCGAATGCCTTGGGCGTCTTGTCCTTCAGGAAGGCATCGATCTCTTCAAGCGTTGGTGGCAGACCCGTAATATCGAACGCGACGCGCCGGATCAGCTTCTCCTTGGAGGCATCTTTCGCGTAGCCATAACCCTCCTGCTCGAGTCGGGCGAGGACGAAGGCGTCGATGGCATTGCGTCGTCGCGCACGATTCTTTACCGCAGGCTCAACAGGTTTCTCGATTCGCTGGAAAGCCCAATGTCCCGTGTATTCCGCGCCTTGATCGATCCATGCCTTCAGCTTTTCCCGATCCGCGACTGAAAGCGGATTCTTCTTCTCGGGGGGGGGCATGACTTCATCGGGATCCGTGGAAAAAATCCGGCGGACGACCTCACTCTTCGTGGAGTTACCCGCGGCGATTGGGATGATACCATCCCGTGGGCGGATGGCCTCGTCGCGGATGTCCAATCGCAAGCCGCCCTTCTGCGTCGCCTTGTCCGGTCCGTGGCATTGGAAGCACTTGTCTGAAAGAATCGGGCGGATGTCCGTGGCAAAACCCAAGTCGGCGGCCATGCCGGATTGACCGGTGATCAGCCCGCAGATTGCGATTGCCACGTTGAATTTCATCACGGGATGATTGCGCGCATCGCGGGCTTCTGAAAAGCGAACAATTGAAGTCACCGTTCACACAGTCCGTCTACCAAGCATCATGATCAAGTTCGTGATTATAAAACTCATCTGCGCAGCAACTCTGGCGTCGTTGACCGGCGCCGTGTCTGCAGCGGACCTGCATGGATTGAGGGTGCTGAGCGACAACTGCTTCCGTTGCCACGGTGCGGAGAAACGCAAGGGTGACCTGGTGCTGGACTCCCGCGAGGGGATGATGAAAGGAGGGGATACCGGCGATGTGATCGATCTGGATTCACCGGCGGAAAGCATGATCTACAAATTGTTGGCCAAGAACGCCGATCCACACATGCCTCCGAAGAAGCAGCTCAGCGACGCTGAGATTGAGGCAGTGAAGGATTGGATCAAGGGAGGCGCGAAGTGGGACAAGAAGGTCTTGGAAGAAGCACCGGTCAAGGCGATCATATGGGCAAATCTACCGGATATCTATCGGCCTGTGGCAGCGGTTGCCGCGTCGAAGACACATTTCGCCGTCGGGCGTGGAAACGTGGTGGAGGTGTTCAAACCGGGCGAAAAGGAGCCGCAGCGGATCAAAGAATTGAAGGGACACCGCGACGTGGTCCAGTCGCTGGCCTTCAGCCCCGATGGCAAGCACCTGGCCTCGGGTGGATTCCGTCGGCTGGTTTTGTGGAACGTCGACTCGGGGAAGGAAGGACGGACGATTGACGAGGGTTTCAATGGACGCGTAACCGCGCTGACCTTCGCTGGAGAGGGCAGGTTTCTGGTAGCTGCGGACAGCCTGGCGACGCGTTCCGGGCGTCTGCATGTATTCGACACCAAGGAACGCAAGCGCATCAAGACGATCAAGGCGCATGCCGATGCGATCTACTCATTGAGCACAAGTGTCGATGGCAACTTCGTTGTGAGCGCGAGCGCGGACAAATTGGCGAAGACATGGCGAGTGAAAGATTGGGAGCGTTCCGGGACTTTTGAGGGGCATACCGGATACGTGTTTGATGCGGGTTTCAGTCCGAAAGGTGATCGGCTGGCCACGGTGAGTGCGGATACCAAGGTGAAAATCTGGGACGTGAAGACGCGCAAGCAGATCAGCGAGTTCAACTCCGGAACGGAGCTGGCACTCACCGGGATCTTCTGGATGCTCGATCCGGGGAAGGAAAAACCCAAGGACGACGAGAATTGGATCATCGCCATCAGCGAAGACGGCAAACCGCGGGCCTACACGAACCTGGTCCTCCACGACGGGCAACAACGATCCACCGGCGCCAAGATGCGAACCTGGTCGGGAGCCGAAGGTGAATTGACCGCACTGGCTTACTCACCTGCGAACAAGCAGGTCATCACCGGAGACAGCCATGGAGGGGTCGGCATCTGGGATATCAAGGGGAAGCTGTTAAAGCGTCTGGAATGAGGTGCAGCAACAAGCGTGAGCGAGCAGGGCTTGGGCTTGCGCGGGTCTGCTCGCACACGCTCGCTGCTACATCGTTGCGTCGAACTCAGGTCAGCTCAGCGGTAGCGTGAATTCTCTCCGCCATCCCACATGTCGGGATTGGGACCAAGGGCTTCCATTAGTTTTTCCGTCGCATCATCCAATACATTCATGGCGTCGGCAGAGAGTGGATTGCCGATGCGCGCAACGTTGTCCCGCAGTTGCGCCTCGTTTCGGGCTCCGGCAATGACGCTGGTGATGCCTTCCTGCTGGATGGTCCACGCCAATGCCACATCGGCCATCTCGCGTCCGAGGCCATTGGCGATTTCCTCGATCTGACGCAAAGCCTCGAATGTTTCCTCTTCGCAACCCGGTTCGCCATGTCGCGCCAGCGGGCGCTCGGTGGTGAAGTGCCTTGAGCGAGCGCGGCCATCGGGCACTTCGGCTGATGACTTGTATTTGCCGGCCAGCATGCCATGCATGAGCGGGCTGTAGACGAGCACGCCAATTTCGTCTTCACGGCAGCGAGGGAGGATCATGTCCTCGATCATGCGCCATAGGAGATTGTAAGGCAGTTGGTTGGTGATCGGCTTTTGCAGGTCGGTGACGTCATCCATGTGCAGGAGGCCGGCATTGCAAACCCCGATGTGGCCTACCTTGCCCTGCTCCTGCAGTTTCACCATCGCCTCCCAGCTGTCCGAGAGCGGGATTTCCTGGTTGCCCCAGTGGGTCTGGTAGAGATCGATGTAGTCCGTCTGCAGGCGCTGGAGCGAGGCCTCGCATTCGGCGACTACTTCCTCTGGCTTCATCTTCGCAGGCGGGACTTTGCTGGCGACGACGAGTTTTTCGCGAAGGTTGTTGTTGGACATCACGCGCCCGAGGAGATTCTCGCTCGCGCCGTCGCCGTAGACCGGCGCGGTGTCGAAGAAGTTCACACCTGAATCCACCGCGGCGAGCATGGCCTGGATGGACTCCTCTTCGATGCGGTCGCCCCAATGAAAGTCAGACGCGACACCCCAGCAGCCGAAGCAGAGCTGGGAAACGGTGAGATCGGTGTTTGGCAAAGCGACCTGTTTCATGACAGCGAGTGTTGAAAAGGCGGGGGCTGGCATCAATTCAATTCATGCAGCCTTGGTGGTTTGGGCGTGTGCGGTCAGTCGCAATTGGGTTGCCCGCGGGATTAATGGCTGGAATCAGCGTGGTCGCACTGCTCCTGATCCTGGTTTTCTGACCGGGACTGCCTACGAAACCCGTCTTCCCACAGACTGTTCGGTTCACCTGCAGTGCCGAAACCCGCGTTTGATTCTCCGTGCAATTTCCCGCTGTGTGACGCATTTTTTTGACCGGTTCGATCCAAGCAACCACAGTCAACAAGCAGCATGGGAATCAAACTTTCTGGCGGAAACCAACCACCCGCAGGCGCGCCCGCGCAGGGTGCCAATGTCGCGCCGGGTCTGGCACACAATCCGTAAGATCAGGCACCGCTGACGCCTTGGCAGAAGGTGCGCAAGTGGATGCGCATCCTGCTCCCGCTCAGCCTGATTTACATGCGCCTGATCATCATTCAGGTGATCGTCAGCCTGTATGTGTTGTTTGGGTTCATGGGTTACGTCACGAAAGGGCCGCAGACGGCATCAGGACCGACGATCACGATGCTCACCAACAACACCGGCCAGAACCACGGGGAAACAATTGAGGAATTCACCGAACGCAACGAGCCGGACATCATCGTGCTACAGGACGCCGGCAATCGAGGGAAACAGTAGATCAACATGTTCCCCACGCTTCACACGTACGGAATCGACCAGTTTCTCGTACTCAGCAAATACGATATTTTGGAGGGCGGACCGTTGCCCAGCCTCGTCGATCACAATGAGGATTTGTGCGCGGCTTGGTTCCGCTTGCAGATCGGTGATCAGGGTCTCTATCTCTTTGCGGTCCACATGCCGACCCCGCGCGATCAGCTGTAGGCGGCCAAGGGGTCCGGGCTCCTCGGTTCATTCGCCCATCGCGTGAAAAAAGGGAGCCACGCGGACAAGGTCTATCTGGAAGGCTAGGCCTTCTACAAACACCAGTTGGAACTCGCGCAGGGCCTCCTCGAAATCGCCAAGCAATCGGACTGCCTTACATCGTCTGCGGGGACTTTAACGTGCACGCGCTCGGACGTTCGAACCACACCTACAAGAAAGCCTGGCGCGAATGTTTTGCCGAAGCCGGAAATGGCTACGGATACACCTTTCCCGACGATGCCAAGAAAGGGCCGGTCAAGGTTCCTCCATGGTTGAGGCTCGACAACATTTACTGCAGTCAGGAACTCAGGCCGATCAGCGCCAAGGTCGACAAAGGCCGCGGGTCGCAGCACCTGGCGATGGTGGCTACGATTCAATTGCCCAGATGATTTGGATTCACCGGACGATTCGTCGGGAATAGCCGGACGGATTGCTCCTCCAACAAGCAGTTTGCCACGTTTAAACTCCTCATTGGGACGTGGTGTGCCGAAAGGCACCTCAACCAACAGAATATTTCCGTCCCGGATTTATTCCCCGGGGCGGCAATTTCTTTGCCAATCCACCCAAGCTCACTAGCATGCCGCGGCCCATGACCGATGAGCGTCTCATCACAACGTACCGTTACGAGAAACTGCGCGCAGTTGCCTCCGGTACGATTGAGGCGGCCGCGCATACTTTTCTCCTGCTCATCGCTGTTCGTTGGTTCGAGGCGGGATCCACTGCGAAGTCGCTTGTTGCTGCGGCAGGGAGTTTCGGGTTGCTGGTCAGTCCGCTCGTGGTAACGCGGGTTGAAAGCAGTGGTTGGCCGGTGTCTCGTGCGGCTTCGGTCATCCTTGCAATTGGTGCGTTGAGTTTCCTGGCCATGCATCAGTTCCCCACAATCGAGGTCTATGTTCCCTGCTGCATCCTCGCCATGGCGTGTTCGACCACCTCGATTCCGTTGATGACCCAGGTGTATCAGGAGAACTATCCGGGGCGCGAACGCGGTCGGCGGTTTGCCAGAACGGTGATGATCCGTATAGGTGCGGCTGCCGGATGCAGTTATCTGGCGGGACGGGCTTTGGACGGTCACATGGAGAACTTCCGCTGGCTGCTCCTGGGTTTTGCGGGAGCGTTTGCGCTGAGCAGCTTCTGCGTCTATCGCGTGCCCTCCCGCCCGTTGAAAGCCTCAGGTGGAAAGCATCCGCTGCGCGCCCTTCGCTATGCCAAGACCGACCGTCTCTTCCGGCTTACGCTCATTGCCTGGATGTTCATGGGCTTCGGCAACCTCATGATGTTTCCCATGCGCGTGGAATACCTCGCCAATCCCGAATACAACCTTGTGCTTCCAGAAGAAACGATCGCCCTGATCGTCGGAGTCTATCCCAACCTTGCCAGATTCCTGACCAGTGCGATCTGGGGCTGGTTGTTCGATCACGTGAACTTCTTCGCACTCCGCGCGGTGTTGAATCTCCTCTTCGGTCTCGGCATCTGCGTCTTCTTCGCCAGTGAAAGTCTCTTCTGGCTCATCGGCGCGGCTGTCCTTTTCGGCATTGCCAGCGGAGGCGGAGATGTCGCCTGGAGTCTATGGGTCACGAAGTTCGCGCCCCCAGAACGCGTTGCAGACTACATGAGCACGCACACATTCTTCACCGGCGTTCGCGGAGTCGCGGCTCCCTTTGCGGGCTATCTTCTCGTCCGTGAACTCGGCATGAAGAACCTCGGCTTCGTTTCCTTGGGCCTCATCATCATCTCCATTCTGCTTCTCGCGCGCGAGATTCCCTGGGGCCGTAAAGCACGGCAGGCCGACGCGCTCGTCGAAGAAGTCTCTGACTGATTTGCACCTTTATAGAATCGAACGTGAGCCCGATCAATCTCCGCTCCGCTTCGTCCACGCAACGCACAACGAGGCACGAGGAACCAAGCACGAGGAACATACAACCTATTTCCTCTTCACCTCATACTGCCGGTGCTTCCGCTTGCTCTTGTACACCTCAAAGCCACGCCGTCTCCCAAATTCTTCAGCCACGCCTTCGGCCTTCGCGCGATTGTGTCCGCCTCGATGTGCGTGCAGCAGATATCTCAACGTCAGCGGCTTCTCATGCGTCACCTCCAATCCCTCATGCATGCAGAATGACGCGCCCATCCAGCCATCCTCCCGCACATGCCATGACGTGGGATATCTTGGATTCGACGGGTGATCGAAGAACGTGATTCCCTCGGTGACCGATTTGCGCGACCTGCCCTCGCCCACTGCAACCGGGCCACTGTAATCCATCCATCGTGCCGGCTTTCCAAAGATATTTATTTCATCGACCTGACCCTCGCTGTTGCTGATCACCCCACCACCAAAATAAGCCGACACGGACTTAGCCACCCGCACGGCAAGGAAACCGAAGTTGGTCTTCCCGAGCTTCACGGACTTCGCATTCTTCGCCGGACGAAACGTAACTTGAATCTCCAGCGCGTGCTCTCCAAACGATCGTGGTCTCAAAGCAGCCACCGTTTCCTGCTCCATCACCTCAACTCCCTCTTCATTATACCAACCTGCGCAAGCGGCCATGATCGCCTCCTCATCCCCGTCCAGGTAGGCATACCAATGCTTCTGCCGAATTCGCGCCTTCGTCCGATCCGACCAATAAATGACGTCGTTCACCGAGTTGTGCGCAAACCACACCGAACGATGATGATCGTGATTTTCCGCACCCGGATGCCCCATCCGCGTCAGCGATGCACCGGATGGTCCATTGAACGGAAAGAAGAACGGGCGCGGCGCATTGGTTCCATAGTGCCACCTCGTCTTCTCCATTCCATCAATCCGCAGGGACACCTCGTGGTTTGTCAACGGAATGACCTCGCACCTCGGCGCTGAATACTCTGCTCCAAGCATAACCAACGGGAAACAAAGCAGCCCCGCAACGGAGAAACATCGAATCAAATTCATGCGTCGTGTTAATTCGCAACCTCCCGCCTGCCAACCGAAAACTCGTGCGTCGTCGGTTGATCACCAGACGCAAATAGGTCCTGACAGTCCTGTTCGTTCCATCTGAAATCGCGAAGGATATCCAACAAACAACAACAACACCCACCCCCGACACTTGACGCCCCACGAATTGCGGAGTTACGTTGCGCGACCATTTAAGATGACGCCAGAAAGCAATTACATCATCCCCGGCGTGACCGAGCAGACCGGTCGCGGTGAAATCACGCGCGACATTTACTCCCGCCTGCTGATCGACCGGATCATTTTCCTGGGCACACCGATCGACGATATGGTGTCCAACAACATCATCGCTCAACTGCTCTTTCTGCAGATGGACGATCCCAAAAAGGACATCCACATCTACATCAATTCACCCGGGGGCAGCGTGACTGCCGGCATGGCCATCTATGACACCATGCAGTTCGTCACCTGCGACGTGAATACCTACTGCATGGGCATTGCGGCCAGCATGGGTGCACTGCTCCTCTGCGCGGGCACCAAGGGTAAGAGATTCGCCCTCCCCAATTCCGAGGTGATGATTCATCAGATCCTTGGTGGCGCCCAGGGCCAGGCCAGCGACGTGGAAATCCAGGCCAAACGGATGCTGCGTCTCAAAGCCACCCTCAACCAGGTTATCGCCAAGCATTCGGACCAGGACATCCAGACCGTCGAGAAAGCCTGTGACCGCGACAATTTCATGGTTCCCGATGAGGCGAAAGAATTTGGCCTCATCGACGAGGTCGTTTCCACTCGGAAGGAAATCAAAGCCGAGTCCAAGTAATGGCCCGACCCGGCAAATTGACCATGTGCAGCTTCTGCGGCAAATCGCATGCAGAAGTGCGCAAGCTCATCGCCGGCCCCGGGGTCTACATTTGCGACGGCTGCATCAACATCTGCAAGAGCGTCCTCGACAAAGAACTCAAGTCCGACGAGCCGACCGCCGTCATCGGCGAACTCGACGTCCCCAAGCCGGCTGAGATCAAGGCGCATCTCGACGAATACTGCATCGGCCAGGACCACGCCAAGAAGACGCTCTCCGTCGCCGTTCACAATCACTACAAGCGACTCCTCCATGAGAAGAGCCTCGGTGATTCCAGCGATGAGTTTCCCCACAGCGATGTCGAGATCGAGAAGTCCAACATTCTGCTGGTCGGCCCGACCGGTTCCGGCAAGACGCTTCTCGCCAAATCCCTCGCCAAGCTCCTGGACGTTCCCTTCGCGATCGCCGATGCTACCACGATCACCGAATCCGGTTACGTCGGCGAAGACGTGGAGAACATCATTCTGCGCCTGCTTCAGTCCTGCGACTACGACGTCGATCGCGCGCAGATGGGAATCATCTACATCGACGAGATCGACAAGATTGCGCGCCGCACGGAAAACGTTTCCATCACCCGCGATGTCTCAGGCGAAGGCGTTCAACAGGCGCTCCTGAAAATCCTGGAAGGAACAACCTGCTCAGTGCCGCCCCAAGGCGGACGCAAGCATCCCCAACAGGAATACATCCGCGTCGATACCACGAACATCCTCTTCATCGTCGGCGGTGCGTTTGTCGATCTCGATCGGATCATTCAAAAACGCAGTGGCACGGGCTCCCTCGGCTTTGGAGCCACCAAGCATTTCGAAACTCTCAACGCTTCCGAAAAGCACGCGCTCCTCGCCAACGTCGAACCCGAAGACCTCCTCACCTACGGCTTCATCCCTGAATTCATCGGCCGTCTTCCGATGACCACCGTCCTTGAGGAACTCACCGAGGAACAACTCGTCAGCATGATGACCGAGCCCAAGAACGGACTCGTCAAGCAGTTCGAAAAACTCATGTGGATGGAGAACGTCAAACTCGACTTCACCCGCGACGCCCTCAAGGAACTTGCCGCGCAGGCCATCAAGAAGGGCACGGGCGCACGAGCCCTCCGCGCCCTCCTGGAAAAGCTCATGCTCGACGTGATGTACGAGATCCCAAGCGCCGGCGACATCCAGTCCATCAAGATCACCCGTGCCGTCGCCCGGGGCGACGCGCAACCTCTCATCACCCGCAAGGCAGGTCAGGCGGCAGCCTGATCATTGCGCACAGCGCATTACGACCATGGCCGACTTTCAGCCAGAGGATTTTGTATCCAGACAGATCAAGCAGATTCCAAGATCCGGAATCCGCGAGTTCTTCGAACTCGTCCAGAGCAAGCAGGGCGTCATTTCTCTTGGCGTCGGCGAGCCGGATTTCAGCACGCCCTGGCACATCCGCGAATCCGCCATCTACGCGCTCGAACGTGGGCAGACCAGCTACACTTCCAATCTCGGACTCCTTAAGCTCCGCAAGGCCATTTCCAAACATCTGGACCGCGAACTGGGCCTTCAATACGACCCCGAACGACAGATCCTGATCACCGTCGGCGTCAGCGAAGCCATGGACATTGCTTTCCGCGCTCTCATCAATCCGGGCGACGAGGTCATCTTCCACGAACCCTGTTACGTCAGTTACGCCCCGGGCATTTCCATGGCCTACGGAGTGGGCGTACCCGTGCAATGCAGCGCGGAAGATAACTTTGCCGTTCGCGCTGGGAACATCGAGAAAGCCATCACCCCCCGAAGCAAGGTTCTGGTCCTGAACTTCCCCACCAACCCCACCGGGGGAACCATGGAACGCGCCGAACTCGAGAAGATTGCGGCCCTCGCCAATCGCCACAACCTCGTCGTCATCACCGACGAGATCTATTCCGAACTCACCTTCGAAGGCGAACACACCAGCATTGCCTCACTGCCCGGCATGGCTGGTCGCACGGTCTTTCTTCATGGCTTTTCCAAGGCGTATGCCATGACCGGATTCCGAATCGGTTACGCCTGCGGCCCGGCTGCGCTGGTCGACGCGATGATGAAGATCCATCAGTATTCCATGCTCTGCGCCAGCATCATCAGCCAGGAGGCCGCGATCGAGGCCCTTGAGAATGGCGAAGCAGACATGTTGGCCATGCGCGAGCAGTACAAACTGCGCCGAAATCTCATCGTCAATGCCTTCAACAAGATGGGACTCCCCTGCCACCTGCCGCGGGGTTCGTTCTATGCCTTCCCGTCGATCAAACCCACCGCCCTGACCTCCCAACAGTTCGCCACCCGTCTCGTTGAAGAAGAGAGTGTCGCCTGCGTCCCGGGCGATGCATTCGGCGCGCCGGGTGAAGGCTTTCTCCGTTGTTGCTTCGCAGCGTCCATGGACAACATCAAAACAGCCACCGAACGCATCGGCAGCTTCCTCAACCGTCTTTAGCATCCGGCCTGTTCGACAACGGGAGCGCCGGGCACTGGCCGGCATGCCGATACAATCCAATGGTGCTCGCTCAGGCATTTTCAAGATCACTCCTCCTTGAGAAACATGAGAGTTCTTCCAACAGTCCCGAAATATGACTGAGGGAGCACCTTGGGGCTGGCCACCGGTGCCGAGCAATGCGCGGCGCTCCACGATGTTTTTGAACCCGACCAAATCCCATAGGTCCGATAGCCATAGACGAACCGCCACAAAAAACTGGGCACGTCCCAACCCTCCCCGTATAACCGCGCGCCATGAGCAGAAAGATCAGATACGGGATGGTAGGCGGTGGACAAGGCGCCTTCATCGGAGCAGTGCATCGCATCGCCGCAGCGATCGACCAGCAAATCGAACTCGTTTGTGGAGCGTTCTCCTCCGACCCCCAGCGATCCAAGGACAGTGGAGCTGAACTCTTCCTCCCTGCCGACCGCTGCTACGGCACCTACGAAGAGATGATGAAAGGCGAAGCCGCCCTGCCCGAAGACCAACGCATGGACTTCGTGGCGATCGTCACGCCCAACCACATGCACTTTCCCCCGGCGAAGCTCGCTCTCGAAAACGGCTTCCATGTCCTCAGCGACAAGCCGGCCACCTTCGATCTCGCACAGGCCAAGGAACTCGCCGAGATCGTCGAGAAATCCGGCAAACTCTACGGGCTCACTCACAACTACACCGGCTACCCACTCGTCAAGGAAGCCCGCGACATGGTCGCAGCCGGCAAACTCGGCAAGATCCGCAAGGTGGTCGTCGAATATCCCCAAGGCTGGCTGGCCACCCGCCTGGAAGAATCCGGCCAGAAACAGGCCGACTGGCGCACCGACCCCAAACGCTCCGGAGCCGGCGGCTGCGTGGGTGACATCGGGACCCACGCCGAAAACCTCGCGGAATACATCACCGGTTGTCAGATCAAGGAACTCGCTGCCGACATCACCAGTTTTGTCGATGGACGCCTCCTCGATGACGACGTGAACGTTCTGCTCCGCTTCGACAACGGCGCCAAGGGCGTTCTCCACAGCTCGCAAATCTCCGTCGGTGAAGAGAACAACCTCAACATCCGTGTCTATGGCGAAAAGGGTGGTATCGAATGGCACCAGAAAGAGCCCAACACCATGCTGGTGAAATGGCTTGAGGAACCCATGCAGGTCTACCGTGCTGCCAACGGCTATCTCGGAGCCAATGCTGCCGCAGCCACGCGCACTCCACCTGCCCACCCCGAAGGCTATCTCGAAGGCTTCGCAAACATCTACAAGAACTTTGCGAACCACATTCGCGCCAACATCGACGGCACGGAGCTTTCCGAGGGCGATCCCGCGCTTGACTACCCGACCATCAAGGACGGCGTCCGTGGCATGGCCTTCATCGAAGCCGTCGTCGCCTCCTCCGGCAACAATGCGGCATGGACAGGGTTGGACGTCTGAATTTGGTCGCCAGACAGCGAGGACGATAGACTTGAGGTCACCGGACGTTTGCCTGGTGTCGTTCCAAGAAGGCAATCCGGCTACCGCACGAATCTGCGATCCTCCGGTGATGGGTGCAGGGTGTCGGCCTTGTCTCGTCGTCGTACCCGAATGCAGTGCTCCTCGTGTTGGACATCGTTTATATCCAGTAACACCACAGTCGCTCGACCCGTTCGCGTACGAGCTTCGTGGGCTTTGCACTGATCCCCATTTAGATTTTCAAGCGTCCCGCGCCAGACGATTCAGCCAGCTCAGGGTATCTTCCAATTGGCAGATGGCATGGCAACCCTCTGTCTCCGCTTCCGAGAGGGAATAAGACTTTTTCCGCTCGAGCAGGTGCTCGAATCTTTCCTGCAGCGCCGAGCTCTCCCGAAAAGTGAGCGACTTGCCTGCACTCTGTACAGAAACGGCTCCACCTGGGAGGAGCGATGTCCAGGCAGATGGCGTGAGATATGACCAGAAGTTGTGGATGAGGGTGTGACGGGCATGCCACCGTGGGTTTGCAAAAACAACCTAATGAAAGGCTCCCAAATGAACACACCCGCCACGAGACAAACATCCGAATCCATCGACTTCAACGCAAGCCAAGTCGGTCAGAGCTTGCTCGAGACCACTCTTCGCAATGGTGCTCAGCAGATGTTGCAACAGGCCATTGAAGCTGAAGTCGGCAATTACCTGCGCCTAACATCCGATCGTCCCTGCCTGTTGGTCCTCGTGGGCGCTCGCGCCGACGGAAGCAAGGAGTTGGTGGCGGTGGGCGACGGTCAAAGGGAAAGCAAACT
>PBAL01000087.1 GCA_002715965.1 Verrucomicrobiales bacterium
CGCTACTACGCCGGCAATCCGACAAACGTGTTTGACGCGCCGGTGACGAAAGTTGAGGCGAACACACTCAACAGCTTGGCGTTCGATGATTGGGATGGAGATTCCTTGTTGGACATCCTGTTTGGAAACAACGCCTCGCAAGTGCGGGCAATTCCGAACACGGGCATCTCCGCATTCAGCTCGTGGACGGCCACGGATCTCGCGACCATCGCCTCGTCGCTGGGAGATATCTTCGCCGCAGACCTCGATGGAGACGGCAAGGACGACCTCGTGGCCGTTCAGGATGACGGCGGAACGGGACGGTTCAGCGTGATCCGCAATGGCCAATCGGAAGTCGGCCCAGGTGGCAATGTTGCCTTCAATGGACGGACACTCACCTTCGGACCCGGTGAGACCAACAAGTCATTCTCGCTCACGGTGCTGGACGATCTAGTCGTCAATTCGGGCACGCGAACGGTGAACCTGCAGGTCACCACGAACACGCCTTCATCCCTGCCTTCGGGAGATGCGACGAACAGTCCGGCAAACGCACAGATCGTGCTTGTGGATAATGAGATCGAACTGGTTTTTGCGGCGGGCGCAGTAAACGTAAACGAGGGCGCCACCAACGCCACGGTGACGGTCAATCGCAATGGAGATACGAATGCGGTCGTTACCGTCGATATCACCACGGTTGCGTCGGGCACGGGCATCGATGGCATCCACTTCATCGGCGCCAGCAATACGCTGACCTTCGGATTGGGCGTGAGTTCGCTCACCTTTGATATCCCGGTGATCAACAACACGATCCCCAGCGGTTCGCGCACCTTCGATGTCGTCCTCCTGAATCCCGGTGGACCGTTCGGGACCCAGTTGGGTACGCCGAATACCGCCACGGTCACGATCAACGACGATGACCCGACCCCGATCGCCGGCAGCCGGGATCCGTCCTTCTTCAGCGTGTTCGATGGATCGGTGCTCACCTTGGATATTCATGATGAGGCGGATACCAACCGTATTGGAAAACTGGTTGTTGGCGGTTCGTTCGGCACGGTCAATAGCATCACACGCAACGGACTGGTGCGTTTGAACCGGGACGGTTCACTGGATCTGACCTTTTCGGGAGGAAGTGGCGCCAATGGCGATGTCCGCGCGGTCAAGATTCAGGACGACGGACAGATTGTTGTTGGTGGGGCATTCACCACCTACTCCAGTGATGTGGCTGATGGCCCGTATATCGTGCGCCTGGCGCCGGATGGAACGGTCGATTCGTTGTTCCGGTCCGGTGCAAATGATGGTCCAAACAATCCGCTGAACGCCGTGGCCATTCAACCTGATGGCAAGATTCTCATAGGCGGCAGTTTCACTGAATTTGATGGCACGCCCGCGCCATTCATCGCACGACTGAATCCCAACGGACAGTTGGACCTGAGCTTCAACACCGGTGTTGGTCCGAACGGAACAGTTCGGGATATCGAGGTGATGCCCAACGGCGACATAGTGATTGGTGGTGATTTCGGTACCGTGGCTGGCATCAGCAGTCCGCGGGTCGCCGTATTGACCACGAACGGTCTTGTCGACACGGCTTTCGGTATCCAACTCGGTACAGGACCAAATGGGCCGGTGTTTGACGTGGCGATCCAGGACGGGACGAATGTGGTATTTGCCGGACAGTTTTCCAGTGTCGGTCCGAATGCCCGCGGCAACATTGCGCGGATGACGAACGGAGTGTTCGACCTCGCTTGGGCGCCGATGTTTGATGGCGCGATCAATGCGTTGCACGTTGACTCGGACGGGTTCATTACCGTGGGCGGTGCGTTCAGCACACTGGACAGCCTGCCGCGCGAACGGATTGCCCGCCTCAGCGCCGATGGGGCTCTCGACCCGACCATCAATTTTGGGTTCGGAGCGAACAACGATGTCAATGCAGTGCTGCAGCAGTTCTTTGACGATCACTTTGTTGTGGGTGGTGCGTTTACCGAGTTTGACCGACTCAGGCGTGACCGTCTCGTCCGCCTGCACGGACGAGGCAATCTTGGGCCGGGCAACATCTCATTCGCAGAGACGAACTATATTCATGCGGAATCCATCAACGCGACCATCACTCTCCGACGTGAGGGAGGTCTGCAGGGGACGGTGAGTGCCCAGGTGAATACCGCCGATGGCACGGCCACAGCCGGTGCTGACTATGCCAGCACCAGCCAGACGATGGTGTTTACGTCCGGTGAATTCCAGAAGACCTTGTTGGTTCCGCAACTGGAAGATCTTTTGGTTGAAGGCAACGAGACTGTGAATCTCAGCCTGAGCAACCCGCAAGGCGGAGCAGGATTGGGCACGATTCCGACCGCGACGCAGGTCATCAGGGACAATGATTCTACGCTGATGTTTCGGGCGCCTGAATTCACCGTTGCCGAATCAACCGCCACCGGGGTGGTGCATGTAGCGCGACTCGGCGGTCTTGAAGGCGTGGTGACCGTCGGTATTCAAACCACGGTCAACGGCACGGCGACCGCTGGCAGTGACTTTGTCGCGACGAACGATACCATTACCTTCACCGATGGGCAGACGAATGTCAGCTTCGAGGTGATTATCATCGACGACATCTTTGTTGAAGGAACCGAATCGGTTGACCTGGCCCTGGCGAATCCCGGCGGTCAGGGAAGTTCGACTGCGGTCCTCGGCGCGAATGACACGGCGTCCCTGAACATCGTCGACGATGACTTTGCCCCGGGAACGCTTCAATTCACCGCGACGGACTTCGTGGTGAGCGAGGATGGAACGAATCTGATTGTCGTCGCCGAACGGACGGCCGGTTCCCTCGGGCAGGTGTTCGTCGATTTCACCATGACAACCACCGGGGTTGGAATCGGGCACGCAACCCCGGGAGTCGATCACGGTGTGACCAATGGTACGCTCAGCTGGGCGGATGGGGTGGTGACTCCGCAGCAGATCATCGTTCCGCTTGTGGATGATGGCCTGGTGGAAGGGACGGAAACTCTTTTGTTCCAATTGAGCAATCCTCAGAACGGGGCGCTGCTGGGCATTTCCAATGCCACGGCACATATCGTTGATAATGACGGCGTGGTTCAGTTCCAGATCGACATGAGCAGCGTGTCTGAGACTGCAGGGACGGCGTCGATCCTGGTTACTCGGTCCGGTGCCGTCGCGAATGATGTTGACGTGATCTACGCCACGACCAACACCGGCACGGCAACTCCGAGCATCGACTTTACTCCCCGGACCGGAACCCTTGACTTCACGCCGGGCCTGGTGACCACGAACATCGATGTGGCCATTATCGACGATACCTTGGCCGAACCGGCCGAGACCATCGTGGTGACCTTGTTCCAGGTGGTTGGAAATGCCTTCCTCGGGAGCAGAACAAACCATGTGGTGTCGATCTTGGACAATGATATCAGCCTCCAGTTTCTGACCAATGCGTTCGTGGTGAACGAGAGCGTTCCGAATGCCTCGATTACTATCACACGAAGCGGTGATCCCAACCAGACCGTCGCAGTGACCTATTCAACGACGGATAACAGCGCGACCGCTGCGCTTGACTATCAGCCGGCGAATGGAGTTTTGACCTTCAATCCGACGGAAACCGTAAAGACTTTCACCATTGGCATCCTCCCAGATGGCAATGTGGAAGGAAACGAGGTCGTCAATCTTGACTTGAGTCTACCTACGGGCGGCGCCGTTCTGGGGCCGATCCCAAGTGCGACACTGACTATCACCGATGATGACACGAGTGTGTCCATCACCCCGGTCGCCACTGTGACAGAAGGTCAGACCGCGACAATCACGGTTGTTCGCGGTGGTCTTGAAACCACGGCGTTCCAGGTGAATTTCGAAGCGACCGATGGGACGGCAGTTGCGCCGGCCGATTACACGGCGACGAACGGCATCCTGAACTTTGGCGCGGGTGAGATTGTGAAGACCTTCACCGTGCCGACCCAGCCGAACTCAGTCGCTTCCGGTGACAAGACGGTGAATCTGCGGATTTTCAATCCGACCTCGGGTGTGGAACTGGGCTCGAATCCGATGGACTTGCTGGTGATCAAGGACGACGAAGTCTTTGTCGAGTTTGCCCAGCCGGCATTGAGCTTCCTGGAGTCTCCTGCCAACGTCTCCACGCAGGTCTTCGCGGAGATCATCAAGCTGGGCGCATTGGAATCCAATGTGAACGTCAATGTGACCATGCTGAGCGCCGGGGCGACACCGGGTGTCGATTTCGTCGCCTTCACCAGCGACTTCAATATACCGAGCGGCGCTTCAAACGTGTTTATTCCGATTCAGCTGTTGGAGGAAACACCACCGGAAGCTGAATTGGATGAACTGGCCCTGTTGAGAATCAACTCTGTGTCCAACGGTGCGATCGGAACAACCGTGACCAATGTGGTCACGATTGTGGACGATGAACGCGTGGGCAGCATCGATTCCGATTTCGCCGTTGATCCCGGTGCGGACAATACTGTGGACGATGTGGCCTTGTATCCGTTTGGATCACCGCACTTTGGGAAGGCCATCATCGTCGGTGACTTCCAGGAGGTAAACGGTACCAATGCAATCCGCGTCGCCCGTCTCAATGCCGACGGCACCTTGGATACAGGCTTTGGTGCAGGATTGATTCCGAACAACTTCGTGAGCACGGTGGCGATCTTGCCGACGGATGAAATCCTCATCGGCGGTGGTTTCACGGCAATCAATGGCGTGGCGCAATCTCGCTTCGCGCGTCTCACGCCGACCGGCACACTCGACACAAACTACAACAACGGGAACGCCATCAGTGGTGCGGCTGTATTGGATATTCACCTCCAGAGTGACGGCAAGGCCCTGCTTGGCGGTGTCTTCAGCCAGTATGACGGAAATCAAGCAGGCAACCTGGTACGGGTCAATGCAGATGGTGCTTATGACAATACGTTCACCAGCTCCCCTGGCGCAGATAGCGCGGTCTACGCTCTCGAGGTCGTGGATGCAACAGGGGATATCTACGTTGGCGGGTTGTTCAACTCCATTAACGGACTGGCCCAGAATCGAATCGCCAGATTGAATTCCGCCGGTACTGCGGATGCCGGGTTCAATCCTGTGTTGGGAGGCGCCACTCGTGAAATCCGCTCGATCATCGCCGACACGAATGACGTGCTCATTGCCGGTGCTTTCACCGGCGTTGGCGTACAGACCCGGACCAACATCGCACGCCTCCTGCTGGATGGTACGGTGGATCCGAGTTTCGCGCCTGCCACCTTTGCGGACAGCACGATCCGAAGCATGGCTCTCGATTCGTTTGATCGTATCTTCATCGGCGGGGCATTTGATTCGGTGAACGGTCAGTCACGGAGCGGGATCGCTAGAATCCAGGGCGATGGCAGTCTTGATATCACATTCCTGCCTGGCAACGGATTCAATGGCGTGGTTCGTTCGCTTGAAGCGCGTTTGTCGGGACGCGTTCTGGTGGGAGGTGTCTTCACGGAGAAGAACGGGATCACCCGACACCGGGTCGCCCAGTTGAACGGAGATCCCGGGCAGGTGGAAGTGGATGTCCCCGTGCTTGCTTCTCTGGAGCGGAATACAAACGTGGTTATATCGATGCATCGGTTTGACGGCTTGAGCGGCAGCTTGACGGTCGACTTTACCCTTGTGTCTGCCGACACAAATGCTCTGCCGGGCGTTGACTTCGTAGCGACGAACGGCCAAGCCACGTTTGCGCCTGGACAGACGAACCTGAGCGTCACGGTGCACCTGATCCACGACCAGGTTCCGGAGGCCAGTGAGATCGTCAACTTCCAGCTGACCGCGGCGCAGGGTGGGTTCCTCGGCGCGGCCACGAATACCGCGATCACGATCCAAGATGATGACAGCATTGCTGAGTTCGATGTGACTTCGACCAATGTCTCCGTTCTGGAAAATGTTGGCACGGTCACGCTGGACCTGACCCGCACAGGCATTACCGACACCACCTTGACGGTGGATTACCGGACGATGGATGGGACCGCATTGAATGCCGTGGACTATGCCGGCGCGACCAATAGTGTGGTGTTCGGCGTCGGGGTGACCAGTGCATCAATCGGAATCGAGATCTTCAACGACCAATTGCTCGAATCGGATCGCGACTTCTTCTTACAACTCTTGCAACTCCAGCTCAACCAGCAGGCATCGTTGGGACTTCGCACGAACGCTCAGGTCACAATTCTTAACAACGACTCGTCATTTGACCTGACCCCGACCACTCATGTGGTGGCAGAAAACATCGGCAGCGTCGCGTTTACCGTGAATCGAACCGGCTACGCCGGCAACTCTGTTGACGTGAACTACAGCACCGCTGATGGGCTTCCGCCTGCGGGTGCGCAAGACGGTTCGGACTACAACGCACTGGCGGGCACTGTGACGTTCGCTGCTACTGAGACCAGCAAGCCGTTGTCGATAAACATTCTGAACGACAAGATACTGGAGCCGGTTGAGACCTTTACGTTCAGCCTCACCGGAGCCGTCGGTGAAGGTACGCTCGGCACACAGACCGTGGCCACGGTGACCATCAATGACAACGACAGCCTGTTCAGTTTCACGACCCCGGCGGTCACCGTGAACGAGAGCGATGGAGTTGGAAATCCGACGATCGTTCCGCTGACGATATCCAGAACAGGGAACGTCGGAAGCTCCGTTACTTTGCCGGTCAATACCGTGAACGGCACGGCATTCTCCGTGCTGGACTACAATGCCCTTACTGCCAGTCTGATTTTCGGGCCGGGCCAAGTTTCCACGAATATCTCCGTGGTGCTGGTCAATGACACCGTGGTTGAGACATCCGAGAATCTCACTGTGGATATGGGTGTTCCCATTGGGGAGGCCGCCCTGGGTGCGATCGCCTCCACCGTGATCAATATCGACGATGACGACAGTTCACTTGGCTTTGAAATTGCGGCCACCACCAATTCCGAGAATACAGGTGTGGTGAACGTGGTCGTCACCCGTACGGGCAACGTGAACAGCCAGGTGAGGGTTGGGTATCAGATGGCTGACGGCACGGCACGGGCAGGTGAGGACTACGTCTCGCAGCCGGGCGAGCTTACGTTCAATGCAGGTGTCACCAGCCAGACCATACCGGTGACACTTCTGAACGACCAGTTCGTCGAAGGCCAGGAGCAGTTCAGCATTGTCCTTGTGTTTGTGACGCTGGGGCAGGCGAACGTGAACCCCGCGGCCATGACCTTTAACATGGTGATTGATGACGACGACAGCTCCATCCGCTTTACCCAGTCGACCATCAGCCGCGTCGAACGGAACACCAACGTACTCATCAGCGTGGAACGCGTGGGCAACCTCACCGGATCGGTTTCCGCGGACTACTTCTATACGACGGACAACGCGTTCATTAACGGTGATTTCGTGGCGACCACGGGAACGGTTGTCTTTGCGGACGGACAATCCACCGCGACGATCACCAACCACCTGATCAACGACCAGATCGTGGACCAACCGTTTACGAATCGTGAGTCCTTCTTCCTCAATCTCACCAATGCGGTGGGCGAGTCGAGCGTGGGGACACCGAACCAGATACGGATTGACATCCTTGATGACGACGCACTGATCGAGTTCATCTCAACCAACTTCGTCGCGCTAGAAAGCATCGGCACCGCCAACGGCATACTCAACGTTGACGTAAGCCGTCAGCGGGACTTCGGCAGTGAGGTCCGGATTTCCTACAGCTTCGGCACCAACCTTTCCGCGGTGCCTGGAGTCGATTTTGATCCGACCGCTGGAACCGGCGAACTCATATTCGGGACGAATGTGACGAACCAGACGATTCAGATACCGCTCTTTAACGACACGGTGTTGGAGTCGAACAAAATCTTCACCGTGACGCTTCACTCTCCGCAGGGTGAGGCCGCAATTGGTCCGAGAGGACTGACAACCGTGACGATCCAGGATGACGACAGTGAGGTGAATCTGCCAAACTCGTTCATCCCGTTGCCGGAATCGTTCGGACGATTCACGTTCTCTATCACCCGGTTTGGCGACACGAATCTGCCTGTTTCGGTTGATGTGGTGCCGATCGACTACTCCCAGATCAGCCCCGCCGTCCTGTCGACGACCGTTGGTCAGGATTATCCGGATTTGACGACCACCCTCACATTCGGCCCGGGCGAAATTTCCAAGGATGTGAGCTTGGACGTGATTGACGATATGCTCGAGGAAGGCATCGAGCAATTGAAGATCGTGCTCACGAACTTCTCCGGCGAGGTCACCAACGGCGTGCAATCTGACATGGATATCCAGATCAGCGACAATGATTTCCGGATTATTCGCACGGCTGGCTGGCATCTGGTCAGCGAGAGCTTCCTCCCGACCAACAATGCCATCGATCCGGGTGAAACGGTCACTGTCGCGCTTGGTTTGCGGAATCTCGGCAATGTCGGTGGCATCAACGTGACTGGCCGCTTGCTGAACGCCAACGGCGTCATCAACGCGAGTCCGCCGGTGAACTACGCATCGATTCCGACCGGGAACGTTGCCGTGAGCAATCTGTTCACGTTCACGGCCGGCGCCGTCCCGCAGATTCGAGCCCAGCTGGAGCTTTCCGACAGCGAGGGATTGGTGACCGAAGCGGGACAGCCATTGGATTTCCTCATCGATCTCGGCGTGCCATACACATTTGACAACAGCGCGTTGATTACGATTCCGGAGACCGTCAGTGTGCCGGCTGTGGGCAAGGCCTCGCCATATCCGGCAACCATTTCGGTGACCGGTGTGGAAGGCTTGGTGAACCGTGTGAAGGTAAAACTAAATCGCCTGACTCACACCTGGCCGGCTGATCTGGACATCCTGCTGGTCGCACCCAGCGGGCAATCCGTCTTGTTGATGTCTGATGCCGGCAGTGGCAACAGCGTCAACAACGCCACGCTGACCTTCGACGACAATGCGCTGTTGGAACTGCCGAATGAGGCGGGGTTGATCGTCTCAACGTCGTACCGTCCAACTGACTATGCTCCGCAGGATTTCTTCCCGGCACCGGCGCCGCAAGGGCCTTACACCAACGGGCTGAATGACCTCTCGGGCATCAATCCCAATGGCACCTGGTCGTTGTATGTCTACGATGATACCGATCTCAGCTTTGGTAATCTCCTTGAGGGATGGTCGCTGGAGCTGAACTCGGTCAACGGCCAGGCCGATGTGGCCGCAAACACTGTGGTCGCACCCAATCCGGCCTCGATCGGTCCGTTGTCGTTCCAAACGACGATCACGAATAACGGCCCGAACCTCGCGACGTCGGTGATCTTCACGAATGTATTGCCAGCAGGGCTGACGCTACAGACCGCACAGAGCACGGTGGGAACGGCGACCACGCCGGCCACCAACGCTGTGCTGGTGTCGATCGGAGATCTGCCGGTCGGTACGAATGTCTTCGTGACGGTTACGGCACTGGCAGCGACGAACGGTGTGTTCACCGTTGCAGGCCGTGTTTCCAGCGCAGATGTCGATGTAAATCAGGGCAATAACAATGCAGATGCAACGGTTGTCGTTGCGCAGATCGGTACGTTCGGGCTGATCGGTCTCAGACAGCCGGACGACAGCTTCCAAGTTACGCTGACCAATGCGTTCCCTGGACGGGTTTACACGTTCCAGAGTACGACGAACCCGGGCAGCGCGGCTGTCTGGACGTCGGTCGCAGTTTCCAATGCAGTTGGTACCACGGTGATCGTGGTTGATACGAACGCGGTTGGGCAGCAGAGGCTGATCTACCGTGCGAGAGAGAACTGATCAGTCTCGACGGGATTCAAAGCTTCCGGGTACCCCCCCGGAAGCTTCGTTCGTTTCCGAGAAGATTTGGCCGGAGTCAATCCAAAAAAGATTAGATAGTCTAATTTAATTAATGTAGAGCAAACATGCTAAGTCAGCGCCGGTAGGGACATTTCCGTATAATGGACGCCGACGATAGTGCTTGATAGCGAACAGTTTGGTGAGCTAGGTTTCACCTCAATTTCGTGATTTTATGGGCATGTTTTGCCTGATTTTGTGAATTCAGAATCTGACCGTGGTACCGCTTTTCCATAAGAAATTGAAATCCAATCACATGGATCTTGAGAACAATCTCACCGTCTCTCCGCGCGTGCGGAGGCTCCTCCTTTTCCTCCTCGGGGCCCTTCTTGGGGTAAACGTCTACGCCCAGCCAGCGAACAACAACTTTGCGAGCGCCCAGTTCTTGGCTCTGAACAGCACCGTCACCGGATCGAATGTGTCGGCGACGAAAGAGGTTGGTGAGCCTAATCACGCGGGGAACCTTGGTGGAGCATCGGTGTGGTACACCTTCTTTGCCACCACCAATATCCGTGTGCAGGTGACCTTGTACGCGACAAATTATTCGGGGAATGCGTTGTTGGCAGCCTATACCGGGACGACTTTGGGGGCATTGACTCCAGTGGCGTCCACAAACACGAACGGCTGTCTGAGTATACAGTTCGATATCTCGACTGGGATGCAGTACCGCATCGCGGTGGATGGTGAGAATATCGGTGCTGGCGCGGGGGAAGCAGCCTTTCAACTTTCTTTTTCCGGGGCCGCGCAGAATGACAACTTTGCAAACCCGCACTGGCTGTTTGGCAGTAGTCCGGCGACAAACTCCGTGAGCAGCATTGCCGCGACCAAGGAACCGAACGAGCCGGTTCATGATGGCGTAGGGGGTGGGGCCACCGTCTGGTTCTCCTGGACCGCCCAGCAGAGCACTACGACCACAGTGAGTGTGGCGAGTCAGGACGGCTTCGACACCACGAACATGGTGCTGGCGGTTTACACCGGAGACGCGTTGACGAGCCTCACACCGGTGGTGTCGAGCAATGAACTTGGCGGGGTGACGGTTGAGTTTGTTGCGCAGGCGCGGACGAACTACATGATCGCAGTCGATGGCGCGGGCCTTGGCGGCTTCGCAGAACGCGGTACGTTTGACATCTCAATACAGTCATCGACCGCTGTCAGCGCGGGGCACTTCCATTTCGCGCGCAGTTCCATTCTGGTTGGCGAACTGGAACGATTTGTGACCCTGGCCATTGTCCGTACGGGCGGGTTTCGTGGGAGAATTGAAGTGGACTGGACGACTGCCGATATACCGGGTCATGCCACCTCCGATACCATTGCTCTCCAAACGGGCGGAAACTCGGACTATCTCGCGGCCTCAGGCAGGGTGCTCTTTGACGATTTTGAGACGATGCAGACCGTACAGGTTCCTATCGGCAACGTCTTGGGGCAGTCG
Source organism: Verrucomicrobiales bacterium (assembly GCA_002715965.1). Classification (GTDB taxonomy): domain Bacteria; phylum Verrucomicrobiota; class Verrucomicrobiia; order Limisphaerales; family JAYPXF01. The sequence continues at coordinate 11,225 of PBAL01000087.1, forward strand.
TTCAACTCGACCGTCTGGACCAATCAGGATTTCAATGTGCTAATCACAAATGTTCAACCTAGCACGCTTGGAATCACCAATAGTCAGGGGATTTTCATCGAGAACCCGGCACTTGAGCCGACGTTCTCCTCGACGCCGGCGGTGGTGACGATCTGGAATCAGCTGCCTCCGGTCGATAGGTTCGGGGTGCCAGTGACCGGCGGGTCGATTGGCGCCGTCTTCCTGGAGCGAATTGTGGCGTATCCGGTTGCCCAGATCAGATTCACCAATGGCGATGTAACGGACTTCGCAAACAACCCCTTTGCCAATCAATTTGGTACGATTCCAGAGGGGAACAACAACATATTCACCAACGGGCTCGCGGCGACCAACAACATTCCTTTTTTGCAGAATAGTGATCCGTCCAATTTCGGGAGTGTGCGAATCTGGCGTTATGGCGGACCGAGAGAAACTGCCACCACCGTTACGTATCAGATCCGGGCGATCAACCCGGATGTCGACGAAGATGACGTTTATCTCCAACCTGGATCTGAAATCGCGCAGGCCGGATCCGACTTCGTCGTGTTTACCGGGACGGTCACTTTTTCGGCACCGCCAATCCAGACAAACCTGCTCACCGCGCCGGATCACCGGGATATCCCGCTGGCTCGAATCATAGGAGATCGTATCGCGGAGTTTAACGAGGATTTCGTCGTGGACCTGATACGTGTGGATCCTGCGCCGGACCCCGAAATGCCTGCCGACGCTTGGGAAATCACCGGACGCCCTAACAACGTGAGAATCGACGACTTTTCTGGAGATCGTATGACGGTTGTCACCATCAAGGCGGGCGGCGCGGGCGAATCGGACAATACCGACGAGTCAGCTGGCGCTGCGGACTCGTTTCACAACCGCGATCTGGACAACAACACCCTGCCGCCGTTCAACGCGAACCCCGGTGCCAACAACAAGGTCAACAGCGTCTCGGTGGAACGGGGCGCGAACCCGCGGACCGTGCTGGCCGGTGACTTCACCGCAGTGAACACGTTCGGGCGCAACCGGATTGCGCGCCTGGACAACAACGGCCAGATCGACCTGACCTTCGACCCGGGTGACGGTGTGGACAATTTCATCAACAAGGTGCAGATCTATCAGGATTTCAACACGAACAATGCGGCCATCGTCCAGACCAACAAGATCCTGATCGCAGGTGGTTTCAGTTCCTTCAACGGTGTCAGTCGAAACGGTATCGCGCGTTTGAACACCGACGGCACTCTGGATACCTCGTTTGATCCAGGAGCTGGCGTAGACCCAGGAAACACGTCGGCCCGCCCGATCGAGGACTTCGTTATCCAACCGGACGGCAAGGTCGTGGTCGTGGGTGCCTTTACGTCCGTGGACAACCAGTCGTTCAACCGCGTCACGCGCCTGAATATGGACGGTTCGGTGGACCAGACCTTTACCGGATTGGGAGTCGGTCCGAACGCGCGGGTGTACGGTGTCGATCTGGTGCTTTCTGCAACCACCAATTTCGTCACGAACATTGTCGGAACGACGACCAATGTTGTCCCCAATCAAATTGATTTCGTCAGCAAGATCGTGATTGCGGGTGAGTTTACCAGCGTGAACGGCGTGCCGCGAAACGGCGTGGCCATGCTGGAACCGAATGGTTCATTGGACACGACGACCTTCTTGAACCTCGGCTCGGGTGCTGACAACTCGGTTTACGACGTGCTTGTGACCCAGAATGCGCTCTTTCAGAACACCCGGATAGTCATTGCCGGTGCATTTTCGACCATCAACTTCCAGGATCGAAGAGGTATAGCACGGTTGCTGGCCGACGGCACTCTGGACTCCGCGTTTGACCCGGGATCGGGTGCGGACGATACGGTGTTCACGTTGGCGGAGCAAACCGATGGGCGACTGCTGCTTGGGGGTATTTTCAGGAGCTACAACACCACCAGACGCGTAGGGCTCGCTCGTATCACCACGGACGGGAAACTGGATACTTCCTTCATGGACACTGCCTACAACCAATTTGCGGGTCTGACCCGCCAGTTGAGCACACAACCCAACAGTGCCTGTTTGACCATCGGTATCGAGGACGGTGGGGATATTCTGATCGGCGGGAGCTTTGATCGGGTGGGGTCCGGCGGATCCGACCGGGACACCGGCGGACGCGAGCGAGTGCGCCCGCGGAGCAATATCGCCAGACTGCTCGGAGGCGATACGCCTGGTCCGGGCAATATTGAATTCACTCAGAGCACCTATTCCGCGGACGAGAACGGTGGGACCGCGTTTATCACATTGACCCGCCGTGATGGCTCGTTGCGGGGAGCCACGATCAGCTTGACGACAACCAATCTGTCAGCTGTCGCGGGAGCAGACTATGACTTCGCGACATTGAATCCTCGGTGGGGAGCGGGACTTCAGGGATTAAACAATCAGCAGCCCAACAACGCCTCATACGTGTTCATGTCGATCATTGACGATACGGAAGTGGAAGGTGTGGAGACGTTTGAACTGCGGCTTGAGATTCCCCCGGACTATTCACCGTCGCCCCTTTCACCTGTGCGCTTGATTCGAGGGGAACCCATCCCCATTGGCTTGGCTTTGGGTGTTGACTCGGCAGTCCTGGAAATTGCCGACAACGATTTCGCATTTGGTGAGATCGGATTTTCAAACGCGACTTACACTGCGGCTGAAAACGAACCTGGCGGGTTGGCGGTCATTGCAGTGACGCGAGTCAATGGTTCGTCCGGCAACGTCACCGTCACCTATTCCGCAACGGGACCGGATCCCACCCGGTTTACGCCGGTGTCGGGCACGCTGACATTCGGACCGGGACAGACTGAGCAATTCTTCACAGTACCGATCATTGACAATACGCTCGTCGATCTTCCGGCAACGGTGAACTTGACGCTGAGGGACCCAACCGGTGGCGCCACGACTGCCCCGCTGACAAATGCCATTCTGACGATCACTGACAACGAACCGCCCACCGGGACGCCGGCCGGCACGGTCAACAGCGGCTTTGGCGGGGTAAATGGTCCGGATGGCCGAGTGCTCTCGGTGGTCTATCTGACGAACACCCACCCCGGACAGCAACTTGACGGCAAGTGGCTGATTGGCGGTGATTTCACCTTCATCGACGGCGTCCCCCGCAGTCGGATGGCGTTGTTGAACCTCGACGGTTCCGTCAACACGACAATCTTCAATCAGATCTCCTCCGGCTTCAACGGTGCTGTGAACACGATCGTGGTCCACACCAATTTAGCCAACAATACGAATCTGGTCGGTCGCTTCATCGTGGGCGGTGAGTTCACTTCGTATAATGGTGTGAATCGAAATCGCATTTTGCGGATGAATCCGGACGGTTCGCTCGATTCGTCGTTCAATCCGGGTGCCGGTGCCGACAATCCGGTTTTCGCGGCGGTAATCCAGCCTGACGACAAGATCGTCATTGTGGGTGACTTCACGGATATCAACGGCACGCCGCGCAATCGGATCGCCCGGCTCCTGCCTGATGGCACCGTCGATACGACCTTCGATCCGGGACAGGGCGCGGACGGACTTATTCGCGCCGTGACGTTCGACGCCATGACGAACATTTATATCGGTGGCGACTTCACCGGCTTCAACTTCGTGCCCCAGCGTGGCGTGGCCAAGTTGCTGCCAGACGGGACACTGGATACCACCTATATCGATCCCCAGAATGCGGTGTCCGGGACGGATGCCCGTGTGCGCTCCCTCGCACTGGATTCAACCGGCAGGCTGCTTGTCGCCGGTGACTTCAACAGCGCCTACGGCAATTCGAATTATGCGAAAATTGCCAGATTTGAAGCAGGGGGCGCACTGGATACGAGTTTCCTGGGCAGCCCCGGCGCCGACAATGCCGTGTTCACGGTAAAAATCGACCAACAGCAACGGATCATCTTCGCGGGCGACTTCACCACGGTGAACGGGAAGAATCGCACGCGTATCGCACGGCTGAGTCCCCAGGGCGAACTCGATGCCAGCATCAACTTTGGGACAGGGCCCAATGGGTTTGTCGCTGCGTTGGCCTTGGAACCAACCACGGACGGAGTGATCACCATCGGAGGCGGATTCACTTCGGTTGACGACATCCCAAGGAACTTTGTCGCTCAGTTGGTTGGTGGTGAGAACATCGGATCGGGCAAGATCCGCTTTGCCTCCACCAGTTTCACATTTGTTGAAAGCCAGGTGAACGCGGTCGTGACCGTCAGGCGCGATGGTGGACTGGAGAATGTGGTCGAGATCGATTACGGGGAACTCGATGGCACAGCCACCGACGGCGTCCATTATGCGAACGCAAATTCGGACACCACGCTGGTGTTCGCGGAAGCGGAAGCGACGAAGACTTATACCCTGACGCTCTTCAACGACAGCGATATCAATGCTGACCGGGTCTTCACAAACATCCTCTTCAATCCGATAAATCGTGATCCGGTGCTGGGGCCGAACACCGACTTCAGCTTGATCGACAATTCCATCACCAATGTTCCGGTGTTTGTGGTGAACGATGACAGTGAGATCAACCTCAGCTTCAATACCTACACCGTCAACGAACAGACCGCCGGCAGTAATGCGGTGGTCCAGGTATCCAGAACCGGTTCCAGCGTTGGGACGGTAACGGTCTTCTACGATGTTCGTGACGGCACCAACAGTCCCGCGCTCGACGGACTGGACTACCGCAGCGTCAGCGGCAGTGTGGTGATGACGAATGGTCAGACGGAGACCACCTTCCTGGTGCCGGTTATCGATGACACGTTGGTGGAAGGTGATGAAACCGCGATCATCACTCTGACCAACGCAGGGCCTACCAATATCACCAGACTGGGCGCGCGAGACGAGGCCCTGCTGACCATTCGGGATAATGATTTCTCAGCGGGCGAATTTCATTTCAGCCAACCAACCTACACCTTGTTGGAAGACGTCGGACAGGCAACGATCACAGTTGTCCGATCGAATGGATTCAGCGGGTTGGTGACTGTGCAATTCAGCACCGAAGACGTGACCGCACGCGGCTGGAACGGGCTCGGGTCGAGCAACGCTTTCGACTATGCGCTCACCGCCGGAACACTGACCTTTGCGGACTCGGAAACCGTCAAAACCTTCACCGTCGGCATCATTGACAATCAGGTGAACGACGCCATCCCGACTCGGACACTCAGGATGCTGCTGAACAACCCTGAAGGAGGGGCGACAGTGGGTCTGGGCCAGGCCAACCTTGACATCCAGGACAACGAGTTGGCCCCGTTCGGAAGTTTCTCTTTCGGACAAACGAACATCATTGTCTCAGAAACGTCGACCAGCGCGTCGATTCCGATCCTTCGAAGCGGAACCGCAGCGACAAACGCGACTGTTGAGGTTGAGGCCACCGGGGGAACGGCGCAACTCGCCGTGAACTACGCCTTCACGACCAACGTGGTGAGCTTTGCCAATGGCCAAAGCAGCAATGTCTTCGCTCTGATCGTGCTGCCGGATTTGCAGATCACAGCAGATCGAACCCTCTTCCTGACGCTGACCAACGCATCTGCGGGCACCGCGATCGGTACGCCGGCAACGACAGTTTTGACGATCACCGAACAGAACCCCAGCCCGGGTAGCCTCCAATTCAGCTCACCGCTGTTCAGCGTCGTTGAGAATACGGCGCAGGCAACGGTTACTGTTCTTCGGACCAATGGTTTTACCGGGAACATCTCGGTGGATTTCCATACGCTCGACGGCACTGCTCTGGCAGGGGTGGATTACGTGACCAATTTTGGCACGCTGATATTCAGTTCCGGGGTGGAGACTCAACAATTCACCGTCAACCTAATCGACAATGGCCTGCAGGAAGGCGAAGTGCGCTTCAACGTCGTGCTCGACAACCTGACGAATGGCGACGCGATTCTCACCCCCAACACGGTCGTATCAATCATCGATGACGACGCTGCCGCAGGATCTCCTTCACCGGGTTTTCAGCCAGGAACGGGCGTCGATGGAATCGTGAACGCGGTCGGAATCGATACCAATGCACTCATTGTCGTGGGTGGCAGTTTTACGAACTACAACGGACAACCGGCAACCAATCTGATGAGATTGACTTCCGTCGGAGTGCTCGACACGAGTTTTTCACCGGAACTCATCACGGCGACGACCAACTCCAGCATTCAGGCGCTCGTTGTTTACACCAACGACACGAATCACGGGAAAGTTCTTATCGGCGGACTGTTCGATAGAATCGGCACCAACCAAATCACCAACATTGCCCGGTTGAATCCAGACGGAAGCGTGGATGCCAGCTTTGTATCCAGCAACGGAGCGAACAACACGGTGCTGGTCATGGACCTGCAGCCTGACGGCCGAATTCTCATTGGCGGCAGGTTCACCCGCTACCACGACGTCAATCGAAATTTCATTGCTCGATTGAACGCGGACGGAATTTTGGACACCGCGTTCGATCCCGGTTCGGGTGCGAACGGACCGGTTCGGGCAATCGCCCAGGACGGCACTGGACGAATCTACATCGGTGGTGATTTTACCTCGGTTGATGGTGTTGCCAGAAATCGGATTGCCAGACTCAGTGCCGATGGATCGGTGGACAAGACATTTGACCCGGGGACAGGCGCCAACAACGGGGTGAACGTGGTGGTGGTGTCCAGCGACCGGAAGCCGGTCGTGGGAGGATTGTTCACCAACTTCAACAGCGCTCCGATGAATCGACTCGTCCGATTGAACGAGAACGGTTCCACAGACTCGACGTTCAATCCGCCAGGCGGCGCAAATCAATTCGTGACCGCACTTGCTGTCCAGTCTGATGGAAAAATTATCGTTGGCGGTGGCTTTACCCAGATTGGAGGTCTCGAAAGGAATCGATTCGTCCGTCTTCACACCAACGGCATTGTTGATGCGACTTACAACGTCGGCACTGGTGTCGATGAACTGATTACCGCGATGGTGCTCAGGAACGACACTGATCTGGTGATCGGTGGTGCATTTTCGGTGGTAAACGGTGTGCAACGGGATGGCGTCGCCAGAATCGTCGGAGGTGAAAACCTCGGTGTCGGAAGTGTTGAATTCAATGTGGCAAACTTCGTTGTCGATGAGAATGGGACGAATGCCGTGATCTCAATCGTGCGCAGTGGTGGCACGAGCAATACCGTTGGGATTGCTTACAATACGGCTGACGGAAGCGCCGTCGCGCCGATCCACTACACAACCGCCACTGGAGTGGTGACTTTTGCACAAGGCGTAACCAGGCGGGAATTCAATGTGGGCATCGTAAACAACGCGCTGGTGGACGGAGATCGTTTCCTGAACCTGAGGCTTTCTGATCCCATCGGAGGGGTCGGATTGGGGAATCCGACCAACGCGACCTTGACGATCCAGGACGATGACTCAGTTGTTGGCTTCTCACCGGTCAACTACGCAATCAATGAGAACGATCCCAGCAGGCAGGCTATCATCAATGTGTCCCGCGCGGGAGGAACGCTTGGAACAGCCACCGTTGATTATCTCACTTTGGACGGGACAGCCGTGGCTGGCGTCAACTATGTGGCAGCCTCCGGAACGTTGACCTTTGCACCGGGGCAATCCAACGCAAACTTCATCGTCCTCATCCAGGACAATGCACAGGTGGATGGGAACCTTACGGTGAACCTCGTCCTGACCAATGGCGCGGGATTCACACAGATTGGCGCGTCGACGGCGACGCTCACCATTGTGGACAATGAATTTGGGCCGGGCACCATCTCCTTCCTGACGAACTCATTCTCGGTTATCGAGACCAATTCAACGGTGGCAGTGACCGTGGTGCGCACGAACGGTGCAGAAGGCCTGGTGTCGGTGGATTTCTTCACCACCACCACCGGTTCAGCGGTATTGGGAACCAACTTCACGCCGACGACCACCCGCTTTTCATGGCCGAACGGTGACGTGACGAGCCGGGGTATCGAGATTCCGATCATCGACAACTTCGTGACCAATGAAGCCCGGACGATCGACATGATCCTGACCAATTTGGCCGGTGGTGCGGTGTTGGGCACTTATCCAACGGGGACGGTCACGATCGCAGACAACGACAGCTTGTTGTCATTCGTCTCTACCAACCTGACGGTTTCCGAAGCCGGAATTACTGCCAACATCCAGGTTCTGCGCGAAGGACCGGCGATCGACACCGTCACGGCCGACTACTTGATCGCTCCCGGAACGGCATCCTTTGGGGTGGACTTCACCTCCAGCAACGGCAGCATCTCCTTTGGACCGGGTGAATCGAACAAGACCTTTACCCTCACCGTGCTTGATGACGTGATCGTCGAAGGGGACGAAACCATCCTGCTCACCATCACAAATCCGGTCGCCACACCCGCCGGATCCGCCTATCTCAATATTTCCAACACCGTCATGACGATCGTCGATGATGACGTGGAGTTCTCATTCAGTTCAGCCACTTACTCCCAGGCCGAGAACGGTGGTGCGGCCACGCTCACCATTACCCGCAACGGCGTTACCAATGGAAGCGTCTTGGTCGATTTCGCAACCAGCAACAATACGGCCCTGGCAGGCGTGGACTATGTGGTGACCACCGGAATCCTCGTGTTCGGACCCGGCGTGCCCGCGCTGACGTTTGATGTGCCGGTTCTGGACAACCAACTGGCGGACGGAAATCGGGCGTTGAATGTCCACCTCCTGAACGTTTCCGGGCCAACTGGTGCACGCCTGCTGGCGCCGACAAATGCGCTTCTGACCATTATCGACGACGATTTGGCCAGTCCTTCCGCCGGAACCGTCGACGTGACCTTCGGCGCACGCGTGGGCGCCAACGGACCGGTCAACGACATCCTGTTCCTGCCAAACGATCAAATCATGATTGGTGGCGATTTCACACTGGTGAATGGGGGGGCGGTATCTCGTGTGGCACGCTTGAACTCAGATGGCACTTTGGATCAACAATTCAGCCCGGGCCTCGGCGCAAACAGCAATGTCTGGAAGCTCACACCGTTCTTCACCAACATTGCCGTCGGCGGGGAGTTTAGTAGCTACAACGGTACCAATCGCAATGGCTTGGCGCTCATTAGTCCGGGTGGATCCCTTGACCTGGGCTTTGACATTGGAACTGGCTTTAGTGGACCCGTGCGAGCGCTGGCACAGCGGAACGCTACATCCTTGCTCGCGGGGGGATCATTTTCGAACTATAACGGCCGGGTTGTTGGCGGGCTGGTGGCACTGAATCCACAAGGCGGAGTGGATATCGCTTTCACAGGCACTGGCGTCAACGGCGAGGTCTATGTTATCGAGCCGCTCTTCGGCACGAACTTTGTGGTTGCGGGTGAGTTCACCACTTACAGCGGGGTGACGGCCAATCGGATCATTCTCATCAACTCGGACGGTACGATTAACGCCAACTTCAACGCGGGAATCGGTGCGGATGCTCTCGTGCGAGACGTGGCGATCCAACAAGATGGAAAGATCATCATGGTGGGGAACTTCCAGACCGTGGCCGGTGTTGGACGACCCGGAATTGCACGGTTAAACCCCGACGGCTCGCTCGATAGCGCGTTCAACACGGGAGGCGGTCCCAATGGGCCTGTTCTGGCGGTGGCGCTACGAGATGACGGACGCGTACTGGTTACTGGTGACTTCACACAGATGGACGGTATCCCCCGTGTTCGCTACGCCCTGCTGAACACGGACGGCACACTCGATCGAACCTTTGATCCAGGGCTGGGCGCCAATGCATTTGTGGGTGCCGTGGAAATCACCGAACCATCACGGACCAATCTGGTATTCACGAACATCTCGGCCTCCGGATTCTTCGGAACATTCCAAGCGACGAACGACTACGACGTCGGGGCAAATCAGGGCGTCATCAACCTGTTCTCCTCCCATTTTGGCGCGTTTGCGAATAATGTAAGGGTCTACTACGAGGGTGTAAGAATTCACGATGAGAGTTTTAGTGGATCCCAAGCTGTCACCATTCCATTCGGCCCAGGGAATAGCACGATCATTCGCGTGGTGATGAACGAGGAACTGGCCGGTGATTCCTGGTTTTACTCCGGGTCGATAGTAGGCACCAATGCCGTGGGCAGCCAATTGGGCGAACGAATGCTGATTGGTGGTGATTTCACGAGCGTGAATGGGCTGGATCGCGACCGGCTTGCCTTGATCCAAACGAATGGCGAACCCGATCTGAATTTCGGATTGGGCGTTGGTGGCACAATTGTTCTCGATATTGGGCTGAATACGAATCGTCTGAATCCTGTGCAACTTGGCAAATCTGTCGTGGTTGGGAACTTCTCAGTGGTCAACGGTGCCAATGCAAACCGAATTGCCCGGCTCAATCCCAACGGATCGCTGGATCTGAGTTTCAATACCGGCACGGGAGCCAACGGCACCATCAACGCTGTGTATGTGCAACCCGATGGCGAACTGATCATCGGCGGCATATTTAGTGCCTTCAACGGCGAACCACGCGGCGCAATTGCCCGGCTCAATGCGAATGGATCGGTGGACATAGCCTTTGATACGGCCATCGGAGCGAACAACTCTGTGCATGCGGTTATCGGACAGCCGGACGGCAAGATCCTGGTTGGTGGAGCATTTACCTCACTCAATGGATCCACGCGAAACTTCATCGCCAGATTGAGACAGGACGGCGTCATCGACTCGACCTTTGATTCTTCAGTCGGTGCAGATGGTTCAGTTTTGGCGATCGCAGTGCAGCAGAACGGTCAAATAGTCATCGGCGGGGATTTTACGACGTATAATGCCGTTCCCGTCGCCCGGATCGCCCGCTTGAATTCCGATGGCTCGCTGGACACCAGTTTCAATGTGGGAGGCGCAGGAGCTGACCAGTTCATCAATGACCTGGAGTTGGATGCTGCTGGCAACATTCTGCTCGCCGGTGCATTCCGGTCGATCAATGGACAGCCCCGTGCCGGCATTGCGCGCCTCCGGCCGGATGGAACAATTGACACCGGTTTCGAGCCGGGGATTGGGTTCAACGATTTTGTCAGTGATATCGAACTTCAGCCGGACGGCAAGATCATGGCCGTTGGCGGCTATACGCAGTTTGGATCTCTGCCGCACAACCGCCTGCTTCGGCTGAATCCGGACGGATCTTCCGACACCTCCATCAATTTCGGAGTGGGTGCGAATAATTTTGTGGCTGCAGTCGAGGTGCAGCCGTGGGACAGGCAGATCCTGATTGGCGGTTCGTTCACCTTCGTGGGCGACGTCCCTCGCGAGGGGGTTGCCAGGCTGAATGGCGACGCCAATGGTGTCAGCGGTGGTGAGTTTGAATTTGCCTCCCCGGTCTTTACGGCGACGGAGGAGGCCACCAATGCATTGGTCACCATCATTCGTCGAGGTGGACTTACCGGCAGTGCCTCCGTCCAGGTACTGACGACGAATTCGCTGGGAGTTCCGAATCCGGCGACGGAAGGTCCGACGGGCGACTACATCGGGATGACAAACACCTTGGTATTTGTCAGTGGTCAGATATCCACAAACATCGTTGTCAGCCTGGTCGATGATCAGATCATCGAATCGGATGAAACGGTGTTGCTTGCCCTGCGCAATCCCATCTTCGCCGGACTGGGGCCCCAACAAACGGCGAGTCTGGTCATCGTGGATAACGACAGCTTGTTGGAGTTCAGCGTTGCCGGTTACACGGTAAATGAAAATACGAGCCAGGCGGTGATTACTGTGAACCGTGAGGGAGGTGGCAGTGGCAACGTGGCGGTGGACTATTCTGCGAGCGCCGGCACGGCCTTGGCTGGCATCGACTTTGATACGACGACAAACACGCTGACATGGTTGTCTGGCGACCGTGCGTCCAAGACGTTCAACGTCACGATTCGAGACGATGTGCTCATTGAGCCCAACGAAACGGTTCAGTTGAACCTGTTCAATCCAGTTGGAGCCGTGACGCTTGGGCGCAGTTCGGCAGTGCTGACCATTGTTGAGAATGATTTCGGACCTGGAGTGATCACCTTTACGTCCAGCTTGTATGAAGTGACCGAGGACGGAGGCGCTGCGACGATCACGGTCATCCGAACCAATGGCAGCACGGGACCGGTTTCGGTCCGATTCTCCACCCAAGATAGTATCGCGCGTGCAGGTTTGGACTATATTGCCACCAACGGGTTCCTCAATTTCTCCGAGGGACAGACCAGCAAGACCTTCGAAGTTCTGATGATCAATGACACCAGCCCGGAAGCAGATGAGGTCCTCATCCTCAATCTGACGGACCCGAGCAACGGTGCGACTCTAGGATTGGATACGGCACAGTTGCTCATCCGTGAAGACGAGATCAGCAACGGCAGCATTATCTTCTCACAGGCCAATTACGTGGTGGGAGAGGCTGACGGTGTTGCGCAAATTGAGCTGGCTCGAATAAACGGCAGCCAAGGCGCAGTTAGCGTCATACTAGAGACCGTCGATGGCACGGCGTTTGAAGGCCGCGACTACACACGAGTCAGTGGTGCCATTTTGTTCTCCGACCGGCAGACCAATCGGACGATTAATGTGCCCATCCTGAATGATGTCCTGAACGAACCGGTAGAACTACTCACCCTCACACTCAGTGAACCGACGGGGGGGGGCACAATTGGCACTCGGACCGCGACGCTGACGATCAATGATGACGACATCTACCCGGGGGCGTTCAATTTCGTTACCAATGGTTCATGGACGCTTAGAAACAATTTCGCGACGGTGAACGCGCTCGTTAACGAGACTAACGTGGTCGTCGGCACCAACGGCGTAACAAACATCACCATTACCGTGACCAACCGGCCGGTGTTTGTGGACAATGTGCATTACCAGACCAAGTTTGACATCGCTTCCGCCTCCAGCCGCCATCATTTCGATGATGCCAACCGGGGTGGAGATGTTGTCAATGGAATTGCCAGAGGACATCACAATCCGCTGGGAGCGCTGATAACGGTGACCCGGGTCGGAGGTGCTGACGGTGTTGCCACGGTAGATTTCGCAGCCCGGCCGTTTGACCCCGGTGTTCCGACAGTGCCTGGAATCGGATTTACAAATAGCGAGGTCGCCGTCGACGGACGAGAGTTCTTCAGCACCAACGGAACGCTCACATTTTTGGATGGCGAGACCGCCAAGGCTTTCCAAGTACAAACCGGTACGGATATTGGGGTTTTTGAAGGACTTCCGCCGAGTTACTTCGAAGTTATACTTTCGAATTCGTTCGGAGCCAGCTTGGGGCAATTTACGAATGCCCTTGTCCGAATTGAACCGGTCATTCCCATTGAGGAATGGGGATTCAGCAGGGAAGTATACTATGTCCGGGAAGACATTGGCACAGCCTATGTTTACCTATTCGGAGCGGGTGGCTGGAATCTTCGTTTCGTGGAGAACGAGACATCAGCTCTCGGTTCAGAATGGTTGAGTGCCGGGTCGGACCACGCCACCGCAAACGTTGACCTGAATACCGCCGCGCAAAATGGAACATTCAATGGAGTACAACGGATAGCAATACCGATTTTTGATGACGACATCCCGGAATTTAACGAAGAGATTACACTTCACACGTTCGTGCAAAGTCCAAATTCGCTCGCCAATCTCCGCGACACCGCGACGCTGATCATTCTGGACGACGATACTCCACCAGGTGGATTCGCGCGGGATCATAACCCTGACTACGACGTGAGGACTGTACCCGCAAGGAATCCACGGCCCGGTGCGAATAACATCGTCCTGGCAACCGCCGTCCAGCCTGACAACAAAGCCATCATCGGTGGCGAATTTACCGCAGTTAATTCCGTGGACCGCAATCGGATTGCGCGACTGAACACGGACGGATCACTCGACCAGACATTCCAGCCCGGAGTCGGGGCCAACGAGTTTGTTGCCGCAGTTGGGACCTATGGGACCAACGATACCAACAACGCTGGAAGGATTGTCCTTGCCGGCGGATTTACCTCCTACAACGGGAACAGCCGGAACCGCATTGCCCGGGTAAATACCAATGGTGTCCTCGATGTAACCTTTGACCCTGGTGACGGCGCCAATGCGGCTATTCGAGCCTTGGCGATCTACACCAATGGAGCATTTGAAGGGAAGATGATCATCGCCGGCGACTTTACGACCTACAATGGGACAAACGCTGCACGTATCGCGCGCCTGAACGCCGATGGTTCGCTGGACGTAACATTCCGAGCCGGAATGGGGGCCAATGACACAGTTGAAGCGGTTGCCCTGCAGCACGATGGCAAGATTGTCATCGGCGGTGCTTTCACGTCTGTGAACGGCGTCGCCCGCAATCGAATCGCGAGGCTCGATTCTTCCGGTGGCGTCGATCTGGGATTCAATCCGAGTGCCGGTGCCGATGGCCGGATCTACTCGATCGCGTTGGATGACGATCTGTCACCGCTCGAAGGCGGAGTCGTCGTGACTACGAACCTGACCCGGTCGGCGACGGGTGGATTCCCTGAAGATATCCAGGATATTCAAATAGCCGTTCCAACGAATGCCGCTCCCGGCTCAGTGATCGCCGGCACTGTGACGATCAACTACAACTTCCTCGTCGTCCCGGACACCATAAGGGTCTATCTGGGTACCAATCAGACGCCGGCAAACCGGTTGTTTGCGAGTGGATTAACCAACGGAATTGCCACGCTATCTGTTCAATTCGGACCAAGCACCAATGACATCATCCGGGTCGTTGTGAACGAAGGCGACAACAGCGCAAACCCGGGTACCGCCTGGCTCTATGACGCCACCCTGACAGCGATTGTCTCAGACCGGCCACAGCCGGCACCACTCGGTCCACAACTCGTCATCGTAGGCGGTGAATTCAATAATTTTGACCTGCGCCGACGTGCGAAGATTGCGCGACTCGCGCCGGACGGTTCTCTTGATACTTCATTCGACCCCGGCCTGGGATTCAACAACACCGTCTATGCGCTGGTGATGGACACGTTTAGCCGGCCTATAGCTGGTGGGCTGTTTACCGATTTCAACAGCACCAAGCGAATCGGCATGGCCCGATTGCTCCAGAACGGGACACTGGACACATCCTTCATGGACAGGTCCCTGAACCAGTTTGCCGGACTCGTTACCCTGACCAACGGTATTGGGCCGAATTTCGTCCGATCCATGACGCTGCAAGCCGACCGCGACCTGATTATCGGCGGAAAATTCACCATGGGCGGAGGTGGCCAACTGGATAACGCAAATGCCACTGATCCCGGGTTCTTGGGGAATGACGTTCTGAGCAGACGGCCCTTGGCGATCTTTGACCGCAGCGACAAGTTGGCGGATCCAAATGTCTTCCCGCGTGCGGATATTCGCATTCGACACAATTTTGCCCGCGTGGTGGGTGGAGAAACATTTGATACTGCGAATCCGGCCCTGCGCTGGGGACCCGGCAACATTGAGTTTTCGCAGCGTGAGTTCCAGATCGATGAAGCAAGCGAGCCGATTTTCATCACACTGACGCGAACGAATGGCAACGTTGGTCCGGCCAGGGTGAATTTTGAAACGGTCGATCCCCCGTTTGGCCCCGGCGCAGCCGTGTTAGGCCAGGATTACAACCTGTCCCGTGTATCTCCGTTCTGGCCGCTAATCCAGGTGACCAACAATATGGCGAGTGTCACCGTCAAGGAGTCACGTGGATTCGACGGACCTAACAATGTATTGCGTGACAGCACTGATGTGTTTGTCACCGTCATTGATGATCCACTGGTGGAAGGGAATGAAGTGGTCGATCTGGTTCTGTCCGTACCAAGCTCAGATTTCCGACTCGGAGGGGAGGTCATCCCAGCCGGTGTGGCGCTTGGCGTGAGCCGGGCTCAGTTGACGATTACGGACAATGACTTCAATCACGGCGTCCTTGGGTTTGAGACCAATTCGTTCGTCATCAACGAAGACGCGATCAATGCGACCATTACGGTCATCCGGACCAATGGCGATGCTGGTGTGGTTTCAGCAGATTATCGCACCTTGGTCACCGGAACAGCCGAAGTCGGTGTCGATTTCACCGCAACTTCCGGAACGATCAGTTTTGGTGCTGGTCAGCTCACCAATACTTTCACCATTCCCATCGCAAATGATCCGGTGGTCGAACTTGATGAATCCATCACGCTGGAATTACTGGAACCGAAAGGCGGGGCGAGTCTCGGCCGGACCTCATCCACACTCCTTATTATTGATGACGACTTTGCCTTTGGCACATTGAACTTTGCCAATGCCAACTTTGTGGTCTCGGAAAACGCCGGTTCAGTGAACGTTGTGGTGAATCGCACCGGCGGCAATCAAGGCGAATTGTCCGTAAACGTCATGACCTCCACAGGTACCGGTCCCAATGCAGCATTGCCCGGAGTGGAATACGCCACGGTGGATCAGAAAATAACCTGGGCGAACGGGGAAACAGGACCCAGAACCGTGGCGATCGAAATCCTTGATGATGTTGGGGTGGTCGACATCGACAAGCAGTTCACCGTGACAATGCACAGTGAGACGATATCGGGCGTTCTCGGGGCCATCAACCCGGCAACAGTGACGGTTGTCAACGATGATTTCTATGGACAACTTCAGTTCAGCCGCCCGCGTTACACGTTCAACGAAAACGGAGGCGTGGCCACGATCTCCGTGATCAGACAACTCGGTGCTGCCGGGACCGTTTCCATCGAGTACCAGACCGACCAGAGCGGGACGGCCACGCCGAACATGGAGTATATTCCGACTTCGGGGTTGCTCACCTTCCAACCTGGTGAAACCGAACAGAGCTTCACCGTGCAGCTGTTGGACACAACTGCAGCAAACGGAAACCAGACCATCGGATTGCTGCTGTTCAATGCGGTCAATGCAAGCAGAGGATTCCCGGTCAACGCACTGGTTACCGTCATCGACGACGAATCGAACAATCTGGATGCCGGTGCGTTTGACACCATATACGGATCCACCGGAGCCAACGATGCGATCCATACAATGGATCTGCAGTTGGACAACAAACTCCTGGTGGCTGGTGACTTCACGTCCATCAATGGTGTCTCACGGAATCGCTTGGCGCGCCTGAACGAAAACGGTTTTCTGGACCCGATCTTCGACACGGGTGATGGTGCGAATGACTCGATTCGCGTGCTTGAGGTATACAAGCGTGGACCACAGACCGGCAGGATACTGATGGCTGGCTTCTTTACCCAGATCAGCGGAACAAATCGACCGGGAATCGCCCGGCTCAATCAGAATGGTTCGGTCGATCTGACCTTTGACCCTGGCTCCGGTACGGATAACGCGATTTACGCCATGAAAATCCAGCCAGACGACCGGATCATGATCGGCGGTGGATTCAGCGTTTACAACGGCATCCGTCGAAATTTCATCGCGCGAATGAACTCGGATGGTTCACTGGATGGGACGTTCGACCCGGGGACGGGATTTGACGGAACGGTTTTCGCCCTTGATGTGCAGAACGATGGCAAGGTCGTTGTCGGCGGGTCCTTCCAAATCATCAATGGCGTCGGTAGAACCAATATTGCGCGCCTCAATCCGGATGGGAGTCTCGACACCACGTTTGATCCGGTGCTCGGAGCGGACGATACTGTGAGGAGTATCCTCGTCCAGCCGGATGGCCGGATCCTGATTGGGGGATCATTCACCAACTACAACGGAACAACCGTCGGACGAGTCGCCCGGCTCAATCCGAACGGTCTAATAGACACGACATTCAACCCTGGCGGGACGGGCGCGAACGACGTGGTGTTCACCCTTACTACCCAATCTGACGGTAACATCCTCTTGGGCGGAGATTTCACATCCTATAACGACATCACCAAGAACCGATTCGCACGATTGACGGGAAGCGGCACATTGGACCCGACGATCAACGCCGGAACGGGTGCGAACAACTTTATCGCAGATATTATCGTGCAACCGGATGAACGGATCATCTTGGCGGGCGGATTCACCCGCTTCAACGAACAGGACAGGCGCTACCTGACGCGCGTCATCGGTGGTCAGATCTTTGGTCCGGGGCAGATAGAATTCATCTCCGGCAATTTCACCGTGGATGAGCGAGGCGGGGTGGCCACAATTACCATCAGACGAATTGGCGGGACCACAGGTGCGGCGAGCGTCAATTTGAACGTCCAAAATGGGACGGCCACCACGAGTGGAATTCATTACGGCGACATTGAGGAGAACAATACGATTAACTTTGCCGAAGCTGAGACGATTGTGACGACCAATATTACGGTCTACGATGACCCGGTCGTAAATGAAGATCGCTTCGTAAATCTACGACTGAACAACTTCGTTGGCGCTGCTGAAGGACGACAATCAGAGGCTCGTCTGACAATCATCAACGACGATGGGCAACTCGGTTTTGCGACCACAAGATTCAGTGTCGGGGAGGAATCGGCAAATGCGCGGATCAGTGTAATTCGAGAGGGAGGTCTCACCGGAGCGGCTGCCGTGCAGTACCTCGTCACCACGAATGGAACTGCAACAACCAACGTCGACTTTAGTCCAGTCAGTGGCGTCCTCACCTTCTCGCCAGGGGATGTGGAGAAGACCTTTGCCCTCCCTATTATCGACGATACGCTGTTGGAAGGGGATGAGAGTATAGGTCTCTTGCTGACGAATTTTACAGGTGAAGCCATCCCGGGGATCAAGGAATCGGAACTGATCATTATAGACAATGATTTTGCGCCGGGGGAAATCAGTTTTGCCTCAGCAACCTACATCACCAATGAAGATCAGGGTGTCAAAGACGCCATCATACGACTGGTTCGCACGAATGGGTTTACGGGCATTGTGTCAGTGGAATTTGGGACCTCTGACGGCTTGGCTGTTGCCGGTGACGATTACTTCGCCACAAATGGCACGCTTACCTTTGCGGACGGCGAGCGCGAGAAGTTCTTCGTGGTCAAGATCAAACCTGACGCATTCACCGAAGAGCCCGAGACCGTAAACCTCCTGATATCCAACCCGACTGGTGGCGCGTCGCTCGGAATTCAAAACTCCGCTGTCCTGACCATCATCAACAATGAAATCCTGACAGTGGGCAATCTTGTGTTCACGCTGCCTTCATACACCGTGACGGAAGATGCGGGGGTGGCCACCGTTGAAGTCCGCCGTATTGGCGGAACGCAGGGGACAGTCTCAGTTGATGTGTTCACATCCCGGAATGGTACGGCAGTGCCGACTGGTGCCGGCAACGGTCTAACTGAACACTACACAGAAATCCCGCCATCCATGCCGGTTCGATTGACTTGGACGGATTCTGACAATGCTGCCAAGCCGGTGTTGATTACCTTGGTTGACAACGACCTTGTTGATGCAGCGCGCACGGTCGAGTTGATTCTTACGAATGCCACCGGGACAGCGAGCATCAACGATCCACGGCGCGCGACGTTGTTGATTGACAATGAAGATTCCGGACCGGGGCAGCTGACTTTCTCGACCAACCTGGTATCCATTGCGGAGAACGAAGGGGTGGCAACAATCACCGTGCTCCGCACGAACGGGTTTACCGGACAGATTTCCGTACAGTGGTTCCCCGGAGCTCCGGAAGACAATGCAAGGCCGTTCAATGAGGGGATCGAAATGAACCTGATTCGCAGTCTTCACGACTACACCAATTTCGGAATCCAAACCCTGACCTTTGCAGAAAACGAAACCAACAAAACCATTGAGGTTCCGGTAATCGACAACCAAGATCAGGACGGGATACGCACCGTCACAGTCAGCTTGACCAACGCGGTTGGAACAGTACTGGACAAGCCGATCACGAACGGGACGGTACGGATCACCGACAACGAGAACGTGGCGGGTCGTGTTGACCCGGGGTTCCTGATTAGTGGTGGAGACGGAACGGTCAATGATCTCGCGGTCACCGCTGAGGGCAGTGCGTTGATTGGCGGCAGTTTCAATCAGTTTGGCGGACAGACACGCCAGAACTATGCGGTGGTTGAAACAACCGGACTCCTTTCGCCAATCGATGCAGGCGCGATATTAATTGATACCAACGAATCCGGACGTATCCAGACCGTCACCGTTTATACGAATGGTGCGAATATCGGTCGCGCGGTGCTCGGCGGGCTGATGAATACTGTCAACGGATTCCCGACCACCAATCTGGTGAGACTGCATCCGAATGGTACGGTCGATCTGAGCTTCAACACCGGTGGCGGGCCGAACAACCTCGTGAGCGACATCTTCCTTGAGGCGAGTGGCAACATCGTCGTTGGTGGTCAATTCACGGAGTTCGATGGGACAAATCGAAATTTCGTTGCCCGCCTGACCTTTGATGGAACGCTCGATCCGACTTTTGATCCCGGCGTGGGACCCAATGCGCGGGTTCGAGCCGTGGTGGTACAACCGGATGGCCGAGTCCTCATTGCCGGTGATTTCGATAATGTAGCGGGATCAACGCCAGTTCGGTCGCGAGTGGCGAGGCTGAATACCGATGGTTCGGTCGATACCACCTTTGTGCCGGAAATTGAAGTCACCCCGGGACAGCCTCAGAGTATCATCACCTCCGGGTCCGTGTTTGAGATGGTTCAGCAAATTGATGGGAAGGTCATACTGGGCGGGCTGTTCGAGACTGCGACTGGTGTCAGAAACATTATTCGGTTGAACTTCGATGGTTCGCTGGACACCACCTTTGACACTGGAACCGGGCCGAACGATTTCGTCTCCTCAATCAAAGTGGACAGCGATGAGAACGTATTGGTAGGTGGCGCGTTCACGGTATTTGACGGAATTACGCGAAATCGGCTCACACGACTGCTACCTACCGGGGGGAACGATCTCACAATCAACTTTGGCGCTGGAGCCGACAATCTGGTCACGTCGATCGAGCTGACGCGCACAGAGGATATTCTCATCGGCGGGAGTTTCAGCACATTTGACAATGTGCAGGCTGGTGGCTTCTGTCGTCTAGTGGGCGGTCAGAATCCGGGTGAGGGTGTTTTTGCCTACGACCAACCAATCTTCTTCGGGGCGGAAAACGGCACGGAAGCCAGGCTGGTTGTGCGGCGCAACGGCGGTACCGTCGGGCAGAACTCAGTAGACTACCGAATCATTGGAGGATCCGCCGTCGCAAATTCGGACTACACTCCGGTGAGTGGAACTCTGGTGTTTCCACCGGGCGAAGTGTTGCGAGAATTCACAATTCCGTTGATTGATGACTTCACGGTCAGCACCAATGAGACGGTAATTTTCTCTCTGGAGAATTTGGTCGGTAATGGGACGCTTGACCTGCCAGCATTGACCACCTTGGTGATCCAGGAGAATGATGCCGAAATCAGCTTTGCGACAACCGGGTTCAGTGCAAACGAGAATGCGACCAACGCGGTTGTGACGGTGATTCGGACGGGTGGCGTGACCGATCAGGCGAGTGTTGAATTCCAGACGACAGCTCTCCTCAACCAGGCGATACCAGACCTCGACTATACCAATACGTCCGGGACCGTCACCTTCCAACCGGGGCAGAGCAACGTGACCTTCACCGTACCGGTGGTTGACGATCAAGTAATTGAGGGCATCGAGACTGTCCAACTTGTATTGGAGAACCCTCTTCCAGTGAACTCGGTCAAGCTCGCAACGCCGGTAACCGCCACTCTGAACATTGTGGACAACGATTTCGGACCAGGGGTCCTGACCTTCGACCGTTTTGAATACACGGAGTTTGAAGACGTGCCGATCGGAGTGATCACGATTATTCGCACGAACGGCAGCAGTGGTGTGGCGAGCGTTGCCTTTGCGTCTTCGAACAATACCGCGATCGGCGGGATCGATTATACACCAGTGAGCCGAACGGTCACCTTTGCAGATGGCGAGATCTCCAAAACTGTAAACATTCCGATTATCAACGACGGCGTTTCTGACGGAAACAAGATCGTGGACCTTGCGATTTCGGATCCAACCGGTAGCGCACTGCTGGGGATTTCGAATGCAACGCTGCGAATTTTGGATACCGGTCCACTGTCAAGGAGCGATACCTTTAACGGTGGAATGATAACCATCAATGATGGTGTGGACGCCACGCCACATCCGTCCACGATCGATGTGAGTGGTGTCAGCGGTGTGGTCACGCGGATCGCCGTCAATGTGAACGGACTCTCACACCAGTTCCCCGAGGCGGTGAATTTGCTGCTCGTTGCTCCGAATGGGGAGACCATTGAGTTGATGTCAGGTGCGGGCGCGGGCCTCGAGGTCATGAATGCGAATCTCATATTCAGTGCCAGAGCAACTAGCACCTTACCCGCTCTCGCCCTCATCGAGTCCGGTGCTTATCTGCCAACGGTTCACGGAACCGGTGGAACGTATCAGGCACCGGCTCCCGCGGGTCCGTATGGAAACAATATGAATACCTTTGCCAGCCAGGATCCCAATGGCACTTGGTCGCTGTTCGTCAACGACGACAATCAGGACAGCATTGGCGGAACGATTTCTAGCTGGTCAATCGAAGTTGTTTCCGTACCACCGGCTGGCGACAGCGACCTCGAAGTGTTGATTTCGGATACACCGGATCCGTCTCAGGTTGGCGGAATCGTCTCCTACAATCTCACCGTGCTAAACAGCGGTCCGGATGACGCGAACAACGTCACGCTGTTCAATCAGGTGCCGGCGAACACAATCGTCACGAACGTCTTTCTCTCCCAGGGCACGGTGACAAACCTGAACGGATTGTTGTTGGCGGATATGGGAATCATCACAAACGGTCGGGCCGCAACCATGAGGATCGACGTGGTTCCCACGCGTGTGGGAACGTTGACCAATATTGCATCGGCAATTTCGGTGGAATCGGACGCGGTTCCCGCAAACAACGTCGCTGTGGAGTCCACCGTGGTCGGTGCGGTTGGAGCGAGTCTCACCATCACCGGATCGACCAACAGCCAGGAACTGGTCGGCAAGATCCTGGCGACGAACAACATCGGCATCACCGTTCGGTCGAGCACTTTGACCTCCCACAACCCGGGAACAAATTCCTTCTCGGCAGGATTCTTCCAGGCTGGTGCGCCTCCTGTTCCATACGGACTCTCTGGCGAGGGTATTGTGCTCAGCAGTGGAAACGTTCTGGATTATGGCGCCGGTCCAAATACCGCCGTGGATTTCACCACTGCATTTGGTGTCGCTGCGTCGGCAGTGCAGGAAAATATCCTCGATCCGATCACGGGCAATCAGACGAACAACTTCCAGCATTTCGACGTCACCCAGTTTGATGTCGTGTTTGATGTCCAGGCCGGATTCGAAATTCTGACCTTCAACCTGGCGTTCGGATCGGATGAGTTTCCGGAGTTTGTCGGCAGCAACTTTGTCGATGGATTCGCGATCTTCCTCAACGGCGTGAACCAGACGACGGTCAATGGCGGGCCAATCAATATCAACCACACCAACATGTTGCCGATCGAAGGCACGGAACTAGACGGCGTACTCGCGCCGGGTGGCGTTTCGTTATTGACGTTTTCCATTCCTGTCACGCCCGGCAGCGTGAACAACACGCTCAGCTTTATTCTGGCTGATACTTCGGATGCGCGGCTGGATACCACGGTTTACATCGCCTCGCTGGAGGGAATCGCCGCGGAAGCGGATCTGACCTTGTTTGGTGTGGCCACACCTGAGCCTGTCCCGGTTGGTGGGACTGTCACCAATAGCCTGACCTTGAACAACCTCGGGCCGGACAGCGCGACGAATGTCGTGGTGACGAATATTCTGCCGCTTGGTGCGAATCTGGGTTCTGTGATGATGTCCCAGGGAACTCATACCTTGGTTAATGACACTCTCCTCCTCTCGTTTGGCAACCTGTCGCGGAATCAATCCGCGATTGCAACCGTCGAGATCCAGCCGACTCTGTTCAATCGATTCACGAACACCTTCGTGGCCAGCGCCGACTCACGCGATGACAACAGCCAGAACAACACCCTTGCGTTGGTGACCACTGTGGTCGATCCGGGAAGTCTCCTCAACACGGCACCAATCATGATTGCCGACGCTGCCCCGGCCGTGACTTACCCATCCATCATTTCGATCAGTGACGTGGTCGGAACGGTGACCAAGGTAACGGTGACCTTTGACAGCCTGACCCATTCGTTCCCGGCTGATGTCGATGCCCTTCTCCAAGGTCCGCAGGGGCAATCTGTGGTGTTGATGTCCGATGCGGGCGCTGGGTTCCCAATCCAGAGTGCCGTGGTGAAGTTCGACGATGACGCGGCTGATCCACTCCCGCAGATCAGCCAGATCACGAATGGAGTGTATCGGCCAACCGACTTCCTGCCCGCGGAGGTGTTCCCACCGCCCGCGCCCGCTGCGGTCACTTCGAGTCAACTCTCGGTATTCAATGGCCTCGATCCGAACGGTGATTGGAAACTCTTCCTGGTGGATGACCAGGGCGGGGATGCCGGACAGTTGGAACGTGGCTGGCGCCTGGCGATCACCGTTGCGGCTCCCCTGCAGATCCATCGAGCGGGACAAAACCTGTCATTGTCGTTGCCGGCCGCAACCACCTATGTCCTCGAATCCAGCGACTCGATCAACGGTCCCTGGACAGCGGTGAGCAGTGGAATCACCACACAGGGCGGGACGATGACTGTTACCATCAGCAGTTCGGGATCATTCAAATTCTACCGGGTGCGCCAGCAGTGAGAACGATGATGAATTCCGAAACCGTTGATCTGTTCATGAGCAAAAGCCATTTCATGTCGGTGAAAGCAAAAACAAGAAGCGCCTGCATCTGGTTCACAGTGATGGCGGCCCTGTTGTTCTGCACGGGTGGTGTGTCGGCGCAGGTGATCTCGTTCCAATCCGGGACCACCATAATCAGCGAATCGAACACCAACCTGAATCTGGTTGTGACACGCACGCCGGCCGCAGGCGTGGCCACCGTTGATTTCTTCACTCATCCGGGAACGGCGATTGAGATCGAGGACTATGTTTCGACGAACGGTGAGGTACAGTTTGCGGTGGGTGAAGTTTTCAAGGTGATCAATATCGCCCTGGTCAATGACATCAATCCGGAGGTGCAACAGAGTTTCTCGGTGATCCTTACCAATGCGAATGGTGCCACCCTGAATCTGCCGTTGTCGACGAATGTGGTGACCATCGTGGATGATGATGCCTTCTTCAACTTCGAGTTTCCTCTGTTCTCCGTATCTGAAGGCGCAACCAATTTCACGGTGGTGATCAACCGTACCGGTGCGGTCGATCGTCCAGGATCTGTTCAGTTCCTCACGATTGACGGAACGAATACGAATGCCTTGGCGAGCGCGTTTTCCGGCATCGACTATCTGGGTACGAACCGGGTCGTAAACTTCACGAATGGACAGAATCAGGCAGTTGTTCTTGTGCCGATCATCGACAACACCATCGCCAAGTTGAATCCGACATTTTCCATGTTTCTTACCAACGAGCTTGGTGGGGCATTGGCGTCACCGTCGATCGCTGACGTGACAATTATCGACAACGATTCGACCAACGGAACCGTACAGATCACTTCGCTGCCACAATCCACGAATGAGCCACCGGGAACGAACTTCAACTTCGTGACGATACGAGTCGATCGTATTGGCGGAAACGATGGTGCGATTTCCGTACCTTACGGACCTTTGAACAGTACCGTGATTCCCGGTTGCACCTTCGGTCTCGGGACGAACGCGACACAGGGACCGGCCTTTGATTACACCGGTGGCAGCGGTGTGCTCAATTGGGAAGCCGGCGACAGCACGCCCAGATTCATTACGATCACCAATCTTCCCGATGATTTTGTAGAACTCGATGAGACGGTGGTGATCGGGCTTGGAACTCCGACCGGTGGGGCGCGGGTGAATACGAATATTACCGGATTGGTAACGATTTTCTCTGATGACATTCCCCCTGGCGCCGCGTTGACCTCGTTCAATCCGGTATCTCTGGTGAACCCGACACCGGGCGCGAACAACTCGGTCAACGTGTCCGCGCTCCACAGCAGCACGAATGACCCGAACTTTGGCAGCATTGTCATCGGTGGCGATTTCACCGCGGTGAATGGACAGGTTCAGAACCGTGTCGCCCGAATCCTCCCGGATGGCGCACTTGACACCAACTTTGTGCAGGGCACGGGTGCGGACGGGGTGGTGAAGGCGATCGTGATTGATGAGGCCGGGTTCATATACATAGGCGGTGATTTTACGTCCTATAACAACGTAAGCCGTCGCGGTGTGGCTCGCCTGAATCCCGACGGCTCACTGGATTTCACTTATGACGTTGGGAGCGGTGTGGACGGCGGAGTGACGGCAATCCAGCTTCAGAACGATAACAAGCTGCTGGTGGCGGGGAGTTTTACCAAGTTCAATGAGTCAGAGTTCTCCGGAGTGGTTCGTCTGCACACGAACGGCACGCCGGATCTATCCTTCGATGTCGGGCTTGGCCCGAACGGGGCGATCAATGCGATGCTTGCACCGTTCACTGCGATCGCCAGTTCGATCAGCATCAATGCCCAGGCGCAGGGTGGTTCAGCGGCAACGAATGTCGTGCAATTGGGTGTGAATCAAGGCGTGCTGAATCTTTCGGTCGATGCCTTTGCGATCTCCGACAGTGTAAACGTTTACTACGATACGGTTCTGATATTCGGTGCGACAAATTTTTCCGGCGTCACAAATTTCTCCGTCGCATTTGGACCGGGTTCGAACACGTTTATTACCATCATCATGAATGAGGGGAATCCGAATCCGGCGACGGTGTGGTCTTACAGTGGTAGTGTGGACTCCGCCACAGTTGGAGCAGAACAGGACGTGTATCTGGCTGGTGATTTTACGTCCTTTGACGGCGTGCCGAGAAATCGGCTGGTAAAGTTGGATGGCAGTGGGGCGGTCGATTTTACCTTCAATCCGATCAGCGGTCCCGATGGAAGGGTTTGGACGATGATTCAACAGCCCGATGAACAGATTCTGGTCGGTGGTGAGTTTCGCTCATTTGATGGCTTGGATCGAAGCGGGATCGTGAGGCTGTTCACAAGTGGTTTGGTGGACACATCATTCAATCCGAAGACCGGCGTTGACGGCGCGATCCGAACGATCGCAATCCAGCCCAACAGTCAGATTGTCGTCGGGGGTGACTTCGACTTCTTTGCCGGGGTTGGCAGGACGAATATTGCCAGACTCCATACCAATGGTGTTTTGGATACATCCTTCATGGACCCGTTTTACAACCGGGTTCAGCCTGGATTGTCCGGTCCGGTCTTTCATCTGACGGTCACCGCTGATGCATCCGGATCCGGTGGCACTGGTGGCACTGGTGGCACTGGGGGCACTGGGGGCACTGGGGGCACTGGGGGGGGCGGGTTTGGAGGCAGCGGAATAAATGCACCGGGCGGTTCTATTTTTGTCGCCGGCTCATTCGCCAAGGCTGGTTCAGGCGTGCCTCCGATTGAGGCTGTGGATGCCTTCAATTTCACCGTGGTCTCGGGAGCTGACATGAACCCGGCGGTGGCTGAGGCCGGAAATGTCGTTCTGTCATCGGCCGAATTCAGCGTGGATGAGAATGTCCTTGGAGGACTGATCAATATCGGCGTCCAGAGGATTCGCGGCCACCTGGGAGACCTCACCGTGCCGTGGCGCATTGTTGATGGGACGGCGATTGCCGGACGGGACTTCGTTGGGACCAACGGCGTGATTTCATTCGCCGAATGCAGCCTGATTGGTTCGACGCAGTTCTTTGGGATTCAGATACTGAATAACGGGGTCTTGGAAGGGAATCGGAACTTCCAGGTGGTTCTCGATGTGCCCGACAGCACAAATACGGTTGCGGGTCCGGCGCTTGGATTCCAGTGCGTCTCCGATGTAACCATCGTGGATGACGAATTCCCGGTCGGCACGATCGGGTTCGATCGTCCGGTGTATTCGGTGAACGAAAGTGTGGGAACGGCGTTCATTCAAGTCTCCCGTACCAATGGCGCGATTGGGACCGTGTCGGTCGATGTCACCGCGTCAGCAGGAACAGCCACGGCGGCCGCTGACTTCCAGGCAGTTTCCCGGACCGTCGTGTTCATTTCCGGGCAATCCAACAGCACCGTTGCCGTTCCGATCATTGACGACTCCGCGGTGGAATTTGAAGAAACGATTACCTTGACCATGAGCAACGTCGTGGGAGGTGCGGCACTTGGACTGACCAACGCTACACTGCTTCTCCAGGACAATGACAACGGTGTGGGAACGCTCTCCTATGCCGTGCACGAATTCCGCATCGGGGAATCATCCGGTGCATTGACGGTTGGGGTTCAACGAACGAGCGGTTCATCGGGGCCGGTCACCGTGACTGCCAGGACAGTTGAGCTGCCCCGAGGGGTGGATGGCAATGCACGGGCAGGGGTCGATTATCAGGATACGTCTCTGCTCCTGACATTCGCAGATGGACAAACTTCAACAAATTTCTCATTGCCGATTTTCCCCGATGGATTGGTCGAAGGGCCAGAGAAGGTCCAGTTGCAGCTGACGAATGTGGTCGGCAGCGCAAACCTTGGATTCCTGTCCACAGTCAATGCGGTAATTGAGGACGATGACTTTCACGGCGGCGTTGGTTTCTCGGACCGGAACTTCTATGTGAACGAACGGCAGGACGCGCTGGTGACGTTGGTTCGCGAGGATGGTTCCGACGACATCGTGTCGGTTGATGTTGCATTGACGCCGATCACGGCGACGACCGACGACTACGGGCACGTGAATTACTCGGTGGTGTTCCTGCCGGGCGAATTGCGGAAGGACATCACGGTGACGATCGTGAATGACCTCCTGCTGGAATCTGCCGAACAGATCGCGGTGACGATCACCAATTTCTCGAAAGCTGGCGTTGGCCCGATCACCAACGCGACGTTGACCATCTTTGATGACGAGGCGATCAGCGGCCCGGCCGGCAGCATCGACAGCAGTTTCTTCACTCAACCATCCGGTTTCATTCGCACCATGCTTCGTCAACCGGATGGACGGGTGATCATTGGCGGAAACTTTACAAACTACACGCGCCTCTCGGTGGGACGTTTTACCCGATTGAACACCAATGGCCTGCTGGATCCGACATTCTTCAATGGAACGGGGGCCAATGGGGCGGTGCACGACATGGTTCTTGACCCGAATGGGCGGATCATTTTTGCCGGTGCATTCACGACCTTCAATACGACCAATCGTTCCCGTATAGCAGCGGTGAACTCGGATGGTACCTTGGCGACATCATTCAATCCCGGAGGTGGATTCGACGGCGATGTCTTTTCGATGGCGCGCCAGCGCAATGGCCGCATTGTGGTTGGTGGAGCTTTTCTGACATTCAATGGCGAGAATCAGCCCTACATTGCGCGTGTGTTGCCGAACGGGCTGAAGGATCCTGAATTCAATGCGGCGCCCGCGCTGGATGGCAGGGTGTTTGCGGTTGCCATTCAACCCGACGGCAAGCTGTTGGTAGGAGGCGAGTTTACCAACGCCAATGGCGCGCCGGTTTCGCGCCTGATTCGATTGAACACTAATGGCGCGCCAGATGCGTCGTTTGCCGTCGGAGCCGGTCCCAATGACAGTATCCGTGCGATTCATGTGCTGCCAGATGGGAAGATATTGGTTGGGGGATCGTTCACGGATTACGCGAGTTCCGGGCGATCGGGTGTGGTGCGGTTGAACGCGGATGGATCGCTGGACGCGACATTCGTTGGCACTGGGGCCGAAGGCGCGGTGCTTGCCATTGCGCGCCAGCCGGATGGGAACATTCTGCTGGGAGGCGATTTTACGGCCTACAACAACACAGAACGCGGACGAGTGGTGAGAATATTGCCAAATGGCTCGATTGATCCGGGCATGAACTTCGGCTTGGGCGCGAATAGTTTCGTTGCGGACATTGTCATTCAAGCGGATGAGAAAGTTGTTCTTGGAGGAGGGTTCACTGAGTTTGATGCTCGATCTGCGGCTTACCTGGTAAGGGTGCTGGGAGGCAATAATGCCGGTTCCGGCAGGGCCGAGTTCACAGCGCCGGTCTATGTCGTCAATGAAAACCAAGGCTCCGGCGTGGTGGCTGTTCGCCGAAACGGCGGTCTGGCCGGCACCATCTCCGTGCAGTATGCGACGACCGATGGCACGGCGACCAATGGTTTCCATTACTCAGCGGTCTCAGGAACACTGACTTTCAACGAAGGTGAGAACCAGAAGCCAGTCGGAATCCCGCTGCTGAACAATCCGGTAATCAATACCGATCTGACAGTGAATCTGCAGCTTACCGGAAATGCGAACAATCTGGATCGGCGGACCAACAGCGTGCTGTCGATTCGCGACGACGACGCTCGGGTGGGCTTTGCGAGTGCAAGCTATTCGGTGAACGAGAATGCTGCGGGCGGTCAGGCTTCGATTGCGGTGACACGCGTCGGGGCGACCAATGCGACCATCCTGGTTGGTTACGGTACAGTCACCAACGGAACTGCCACGATCACCAATGATTACCAGCCCTCCTCGGGCATTTTGACATTCGGACCCGGCGTAACAACACGCGTGTTCACGGTAGGTATTTCGAATGACATGGTCGGAGAACCATTGGAGACCGTGGGGCTTGTCCTGACCAACCTGCAATTCGCGGAAATCAGTTCGGCGACGGTTGTTCCGGGGATCACGA
The DNA here is from genome assembly GCA_002715965.1 of Verrucomicrobiales bacterium. Lineage (GTDB taxonomy): Bacteria > Verrucomicrobiota > Verrucomicrobiia > Limisphaerales > JAYPXF01. Next base: position 41,798 of record PBAL01000087.1, read on the forward strand.
ACGCCATCTTGACGATCACCGATGACGAAATTGCCCCGGGCACGCTGAGTTTTGCGACCTCGACCTTGAGGGTCTCGGAAGGCGGTTCCACCGTCGACGCGCTGATCACCGTCGTGCGAACCAATGGCAGTTCGGGCACCGTGACGGTGCAGTATTCCACGTCGGACGGTTCGGCGGTGGGTGGGCTCGACTACGTGCCGACGTCCGGTGAGCTTTCTTTTGCGGACGGCGAAACGGTAAAGTCGTTCACCGTGCCGGTTCTGGCGGACATCGATCAGGAAACAACCGAAACGGTCAATCTCTCCCTTTCTTCTCCCACGGGCGGCGCGCAACCAGGGGCATTCAATACGATGCGCTTGCTGATCCAGAACAATGACATTTTGATCTTTGGCAATTTTGTATTCAGTCAGGCCAACTATGCTGCGCAGGAGACAGACGCAGCGGCGAATCTGACCGTCCAGCGAATTGGAGGGAACAACGATGCCGTATCAGTGAATTTCTCAACCGTGTCCGGCGGTACTGCGATTGAACGGACGCCGACACTTCCGTCCAGTTCCGTTGCCCATTACCTACCCACAAACGGTGTGCTCTCGTGGGCGAACGGAGAGACAGCTCCGAAATCCTTCGCCATCGCGCTCGAAGACAACACACTGGTTGATGGCGAGCGAACCATCCGCGTGGCGCTTTCCGCTGCGCTGGGCGGCGCGGCGATTGGAAGTCCGGGAACGGCGACGGTCACCGTGTCAGACGATGATACCGGGCCGGGTGTGATCGGATTCGAACTGCCGCTGTATCGCATGACCGAAGATGAGACCAATGCGGTGATGAACGTAGTCCGCACCAATGGATTTACCGGAACGTCAACGGTCCAATACTCGACGCTCACCGGATTCAACAACAACGCGGTTGCGAAGCTCACCGCAGGACCATCTCTCCCGACCGAGCATTACCTGGCGACTTCCGGAATTCTGACCTTTGGCGACGGCGTCACGACTCAGCAGGTTGTCGTGCCGGTTTACGACAATGTCCTGCAGGACGGAATCAAGACCTTCTCCGTGAATGTCAGCAATCCGACCGGAGGAGCAGAGCTTGGGCGTGCGCAGACGGTGGTTCGCATTGGTGATGACGAGGTTTCTGCCGGATCAATCGATGAGCAGTTCTTCCCGGGAATCGGTGCTGACCGATCGATCAACAGCCTGTCGCTGACTACGAATGGCCAATTCTACATCGGCGGCAATTTCTCGACCTATGATGCGGTGACTCGTCCTCACATTGCCCGGATCAACATCGATGGTTCGCTCGACACGGGTTTTGATGCCGGCGGGTTCCGGGACGGCACCAATTCCGCAATGATTGAATCGATCTCTGCCTTTACGAACGGAATCAACGCCGGCCGGGTGGTACTGGGCGGTTTGTTCACCACCCTTGGAGATTTTGCACTTAACAACCTTTCATTCAGCACAAACGTGGTCATGTTGCTTCCGAGCGGTGCTCAGGACACCAACTTCAATATTGGCGCCGGACCCAACAGCCGGGTTCGCGCAGTAGATGCGCTGGACAATGGTCAGGTGTTGATTGCGGGAGAATTCACAATCATCGACGGTACGAACCGAAATTTTGTTGCGCGTCTGAATGCCAACGGAACCATCGACCCGGCATTTGCCCCCGGGATCGGTCCGAATGGCACGGTGCGGGCGCTGGCCGTGCAACCGGACGGCCGGATTATGATTGGTGGCGAGTTCGATCAGGTTTCAGGCATCACTAATCGCGCAATCGCCAGACTGAACGGCGACGGGACGGTGGACCAGATTTTCTCCTCGGGAACTTTGATTCGAACAGGGCGCGTTCACTCAATCGCCGTTCAGCTTGATGGAAAGATTGTTTTGGGCGGCAACTTCGTGGCCGAGGAAATCATTTCGCAGACAAATCAGATCGTGATTGCCAATGGCGCTGGCGTGGGAACGGCTACCGTGCAGGTGAATGGAGCCGCTCTCACGAATTCGTTCATTCAGGTGACCGACAATATTGTCGTCTCGAACAGTGTTCTGTTCCTGAACGGCGCGCAGATCACTACGGCAACCAACATCAATGCCGGGTATACCGCCTCATACCATCACATTCGCACCAATCTGGCGCGTTTAACTCCCATCGGTCAGCTCGATCGGGATTTCAATACGATAACCAATGCGATCCTGCGAACTAACCGTGTGGAACTTGACGCATCTGGTCGTTTTGTGACCCGCTTCGAATACTCGGAGGGACCTGACAATTTTGTCGAGACCGTCGAACTGCAACCGGACGGCAAGATCCTCATCGGTGGTGGCTTCTTTCATGTGGGTGGAGTTCCACGGAATCGTTTCGCGCGATTGAACACGGATGGGACTTTGGATACTTCAATGAACACTTCGGTCGGTGCAAACTTCTCGGTGTTTGCGCTGGCTGTTCAGGCGGATCGCAAGATCCTGGTTGCTGGCGAATTCACCCGATTCGACAACCGCGTCTACAATCGGCTGGTCCGCTTGAATGGCGGCAGAAATGTCGGCCCGACTGTGTTTGGATTCAGTGCTCCGGAATTCGTTGTCTCTGAGGCCTCCACGAATGCGATTATCACGGTCCGCCGAAACGGATTGGCGAACGGACCCGCGGTGGTCCACTATGGAATCCAGCCGGGAGGCACGGGCCGGGCCGGTGTTGACTATCATCCTGCGTCCGGACGTCTCGAATATCGATCTGGAGAAATCTTCCACAATTTCAATGTCCCTGTTATAAATGATAGTGTGATCGACGTGGACCGAAACGTGTTCCTCGTTCTTTCAAACGCGAGCACGGGTGCGATCGTAGACGCACCGCCCATCGCGAACTTGTTGATCCGGGAGGATGATGTGGAGCTGGAATTTGCGGCAAGCGCCTACGGAGTAAATGAAAACTCGACCAATGCAACCATCGTCGTGCATCGCCTGGGTGGCACGGTTGGCGAAGCCACTGTGGAATACTTTACCACCGAGGGCACTGCCACGGGTGGCAGTGACTACTTTGATGTCGTCGGGACGCTTACCTTTGCGGATGGAGTTACCAATCAGTCGTTCAGTGTTCCGATCATCGATGACATGTTGGTCGAAGCCACGGAGTTCTTGAATCTGGGACTGCGGTCACCGGCACCGGTCGGCGTGGTTTTCCTCGGTGCACGCAGCGATGCCGTACTGAACCTGATCGAGAACGAATTTGCGCCGGGCGAGGTCAGTTTTCAGCGCACGAACTTCATCGTATTCGAGAATGAAGGATTCGCGACCTTCACGGTGATCCGCAGCAACGGCTTCACCGGGCCGATTTCAGTGGAATTTGCCACCACGGTTGCCAACACCAGCGCGAGTCCAGGACTGGATTTCGTGCCGACCAATGGGGTGGTGAGTCTGGCGGATGGCGAATCGCTGAAGTCCTTCAATGTCCAGATCATCGACGACAATTTTGTCGAGCCAAACGAAGATTTTGAAGTCGAGTTGTCCAACCCTAGTGGTGGGGCAACCCTGGGGGTGACCAATGCGATCATGAGCATTATTGGAGATGATGCCTTTGGGGTGTTTGAATTCACCAACTCCACATTCACCGTCTCTGAAGGTGCGACTAACTTTGTCACCGAGGTTGTCAGGAAAGGCGGTACGAATGGGACCGTGACAGTTGATTTCGGAACTGTCCCCAACACCGGTACGGCGGTGACAAACGTGGACTACCAGCCGAAAGTGCAGGTGCTTACCTATCTCGGCGGGGAAACCCGCAAGGTGGTGACGGTGTCGCTGATTGATGATGCTTTGGTTGAGTTGACCAATGAGACCTTCAATATTCACCTGTTGAACCCGACTTTTGGAGCTGCGCTGGGCTTCACCACAAACGCCGTGGTGCAGATCACGGACAACGACGTGGAGTTTGTATTCTCTGCGACAAACTTCACTGTGTTTGAAGATGCGACAAACGGATTTGTCACCATTCGTCGCCGGGGAATGAATGACCTGACCAATACGGTGACCATTGACCTGGTCAGCTCGAATGGCATCCTGTCACGTGAGATTCTGACGAACATCACCGTTGGAACGATCACAAATTCCTTTACCAACTTTCCCTTCGGATTTCCGGTCGTCACCCAGGCGGTGACGACAAACTTCATCACGAATATCTCCGTGGGCGCGATCATTGAGATTCCGGCCACCGCTGGCACTCACTTCACCGCTTCCTCCAATACGGTCGTCTTTCCGCCTGGGGTGACGTTCACAAACGTGGCTGTGCCAATCATCGACAACAACCTGGTTGAACCGGATCGGAACATCCATTTGTCGCTTCAGAATCCTCAACCGTCTCACTTCGTAAGTGTGGGGACGCTGTCCAATGCGTTCCTGTCGATCCGGGACAACGACAGCGCATTTGGATTGCGTCCATTCGCAGCAGGCGGATTCAACTACACTGCGAACGAGGGCGACGTAGGCCGAGATTCCCTGCTCATTTTTGAAGTTGAGCGATCGGGCAACAACACGGGACAGGTGTCGGTTGTTGTCCAGGCATTCGCCGGTACAGCCACAGAAGCAGACTTTCAGTTTGCGAGCGATACGGTGGTGTTCAGCGATGGGGATACGGTGAAGGCGGTGACAAATCGCATCATTGGCGACAACCTGCCGGAGGGAGCTGAGCAGTATACCTTGCGGTTGGTGAACAGCTCTCCGACGAATAGCACCTCACTCACCTCGGCGACGAATGCGACTGTGACCATCGTGGACAACGATACCGAATTTGGATACACGATTTCGCAGATCATCACGAACGAAGACGCGGGCAGTTTCCAGCTGGATGTATTCCGGCGTGGCGTTTTGGGCCACAATGATCAGGTTTCATTCACGACCATTGACGGAACAGTTCTGGCCTCATTGCTGCCACCGGCGATTGCCACTCTGGATTACGTTCATACAAACGGGGTCTTGATCTTCGCAACGAATGAAACCTTGAAATCGTTGTCCGTTCGGCTGCTGCCCGACAGCCTGATCGAGACCAAGGAATACTTCACGGCCTTGCTTACCAACGCGACCGGGTTTGCTGAGAATATCTTCATCGGATCGTCCAGCAATGTATTGGTTGAACTGCAGGACAACCCCGGCATCGTTGAGTTTGTCCGTCCGACATACGTGGTTGGAGAACAGAACACCAATGGCGCGATTCTTCAGGTGCGGCGCGTTGGCGGCAGTTTCGGGGATGTCAGTGTGCAGTTGGCCACTGCTGACGAGGGAGCGACTGCTGGGTTCGATTACGGGCAGCCGAGCACAAATTTGACGGGTGCGTTGTTTGCAACGACCAACATCACGAACATTACCTTCTCCTGGGCGGACGGTGAAACGGGAATCAAGTCATTTGTTCTCCCGATCATCAATGATACGGCGACGAATGAGGTGAACGAAGCGGTTCGATTTACATTGGTGAATCCCAATGGCGTGGGGATAGGAGTCTCGAATTCGGCGGCTGTTTTCATCATCGACAACGATTCGCCGTCGAGCCTCGACTTTCAGTTCCGATCCGGAGTTGGCTTCAATGATACGGTGTTCACTGCAGTCCAACAGACGAACGGCCAGATTATTTTGGGCGGGCGCTTCACACATTATCTTACAAACAATTCAGGAACGGCAAGTGTCAGCCGTCCGTATCTGGCGCGATTGGATGCGGATGGATCATTGGATGCGACATTCAATGCCGGCGTGGGGCCGGATGGTCCGGTCCGGTCGGTGGCCCTGATGAATGATGGTCGGCTGGTTATCGGAGGGACGTTCAACCTCGTTGGTGCGAGCATGCGGCGTGGGGTTGCTCGATTACTGCCCAATGGTGCGATCGATCAGACCTTCGTGCCGGGGACCGGCGCTGCAGGTTCCGTGGTCACCGTGGCAGTGCAGCCGGATAACCGGGTGTTGGTGGGTGGATTCTTCCAGATGTTTTCCAGCCAGCAGCGAAGCGGCATTGTGCGCCTGACCACCAGTGGGTCCCTGGATTTCACCTTCAATCAGGGTGCGGGCGCGAGCGGGGTGGTCAACGTGATCAAGGTCTACGGAAGCCAGGGTCCGGATGCCGGAAAGGTTCTCGTGGGCGGTGTGTTCAGCACGTACAACGGAACGCCCGTGAACAACTTGGTGCGATTGACTCAGATGGGAACAATCGATCCGACTTTCAGTATCGGAACGGGGCCGAACAGTGCGGTGAACGAGATTGTGATCGAGCCGGACGGAGATGTTGTGATTGGCGGATTGTTTACCTCGTTCAATGGAACGCCGCGATCTCGCATCGCCCGCGTCAACTCGGCGGGCACGTTGGATCCAGCCTTTGTTCCGGTGCTGGATGACACCGTTCTCGCCATCGCTCTGGAGCCTGATGGGCGGATGATCGTTGGAGGCGGGTTCAATTCGCTTGGTGGTACGGGTGTGCCGGCACTGCCGGGACAGAGCACGGGGCCGATCACCAATGTGAGCGGCATCTTGCGATTCGATTCGTCCGGGGTGCTCGATCCAACCTTCCCAATCGGCACGGGGGTGAACGACCTCATCTATGATATTTTGGTTCAAGGCGATCGTCGGATTTTGATCGTCGGTGCGTTCACCGAGGTGAACCGGGAACCGGTGTCTCGGATTGCTAGGTATACCGGCAACAGTGCGATTGCACCCGCAACCATCCTGGGCACGCCGGGAATGGATGCCTCGGGCCGGTTCATGATCCAGCTCAATGGCGAACCAGGTCGCGCGTATCGAATCGAGGCTTCCAATGACCTGGATACCTGGCTGCCGATCGGGGAAGTGCCGACAGGTCTTGGAACAATCGTCTTTGACGATCCGAATTCTCCGGCAGCCGGCTTGAAGTTCTACCGGGCCGTTCGGGTGAACCAGTAATCCCTTCCCTCCCTTGTTTCACGTCGCAGAGCCTGTTATAGGCGTGTGACCACGATCGCATGCGCATCCTTCATTGCTACATTCTGCGGCAGATCCTGATCATTCTTCTGGTGGCGATCAGCGTTTTCGTTGGCGTGCTGCTGCTGGGCAACGCGCTCAAGGATGTGATGGCCATGCTGGTCAACCAACAGATCAGCATCGGGGTGGTCTTCAAGATGATTGCCTACCTGATTCCGTGGGTGCTTGTCTACGCGGTCCCTCTTGGGTTCTTGGCGGCCATACTCCTTGTTTTCGGGCGGATCAGCGCCGACAACGAGCTGGTGGCGATCCGCGCGGGTGGAGTGGGTTTGTTCTCGATGGTGATGCCTGTGTTGGGGCTGGGATTGGTGCTCAGTTCGCTCCTCGCCTGGATCAACATGGACCTTTCGCCGAAGTGCCGGAGCGCTTGGAAGTCCTTGGGCAGAGAGGCAGTCGTCAATCCCGCGGATCTGCTGTTGCCGGGCAGATATATCCGGCAGTTCCCGGGCTGGACGATTTACATCGGAGGGAAGTCGGAGGGCCTCCTCGAAGACGTGCTTCTTTACAAGTATGAGGACGGAGTGTTGCGGGACCAGATCCGAGCGGAGACGGCAGATGTCGATCTGGACAAAGAAACGATGGAACTGCGTCTGGAACTCGCAAGCGTGAACTGGGACTACCGTCTGGACGTTGGAGATACGAACGCATCTCCCGAATGGGGAACGATGCTGATGAGCGAAACGTCGCAGACCAATCGGCTGGGTGAATTGGATCAGTTGGTTGAAGAGCAGGATTTGAGCGACATGACTTTCTCCCGCTTGCGCGAGGAACTGGATGCCGTGCGGGCATCACAGGAGCAGGATTCGCCGGTGCTGTTTCATTTGCATCGCCAGGTGGCAGCCTCCTTCTCGTGTTTCGTTTTCGTGCTGATGGGAGTGCCGCTTGGGATTCGTGCTCAGCGACGGGAGACGAGCGTGGGATTGGCCTTGGCCCTGGTAATGGCGGTGTTCTATTTCGGGCTCCAGATGTTTGCCCAGTCGCTGGAAACAAAGGCTGCCGCCTATCCCCACTATCTCGTGTGGTTGCCAAACCTCTTGTTCGCGGCCATTGGCTGCCGATTGCTGTGGCGGGCGAATTATCGTTGAGGTTTCTGCATTGACTCGCGGTGGCTGAGCCTTTCAATTCCGCGATGCGCAATTCGTATTCTCGCTTCGTTGCTGGGCTCGCCGTGGCAATTCTGGTTTCCGGCAGCACTGTTCTCGCCGATATCAAACTCCCGAAGATCTTCGGGGACAACATGGTATTGCAGGCGGGCAAGTCCGTAAAAATCTGGGGCTGGGCCGATGAAGGCGAACTGGTCGTGGTGCAATTTCACAACCAGGTGAAAAGCACGCGGGCGCAGGGTGGCAAGTGGAGTGTGGTGCTCTCGGCCATGAAGCCAAATGCACGAGCTGCAACTTTGGCGGTGCTGGGAGAGAAGAACACGGTTGAATTGAAGAATGTCGTTGTGGGCGAGGTCTGGATCGCCTCCGGCCAGTCGAACATGCAGTGGTCGCTGACGCGCACGGAGAACTGGACCAAGGCTGCCGCTTCATCCTCCAATCCCAACCTCAGGCTCTTCTACGTTCCGCGCGTGAAGTCCGCCAAGACGCTGGACGACATCAGCGGTCAACATTTGAACAAGGACCCGCAATGGGAGGTTTCCGGTCCTGAATCCACGCCGGAGTTCTCCGCGGTGGCCTATTACTTCGGACGCAACCTGCAGAAGGCGTTGGATGTCCCGGTTGGAATTATTCACACCTCATGGGGTGGGTCGCCTGCCGAGGTCTGGATGCGCGATGATGTCCTGAGTGCGAAGCATGCAGATTTGCTGGAGATGTATGGAACGCGGGCGAAAAACTATGAGAAGGCATTGGCGAAGTATAAGGCGGACGCGGCCGCAGCCAAGGCAGCCGGCAAGGCGTTCAAGCGGCGCGCTCCAAGGAAGGGATGGGTGCCCAGCGAGCTTTATCATTCAATGATCCATCCGCTGCTGAATTTCTCGATCAACGGTGCCATCTGGTATCAGGGAGAATCGAATGCCCAACGTGCACACCAGTATCGCACATTGTTCGCTGACATGATCAGCAACTGGCGCGAGGACTGGGGGCAGGGGAGCTTCCCATTTCTGGCGGTCGAGTTGGCGCCATATGACAAGCGCCGCAATCGGAGCTTGGAAGAGATTGCTCGAAAACCTGTCGACAGCGATTGGGCGGAACTTCGGGAGGCCCAGATCCTGGCCACCAAGAAACTCAAAAACGTCGGTACGGTAACAATCACCGATGCCGGTACGAAGGATGACATTCATCCGCCGATGAAGGAACCTGTTGGTGCCCGATTGGCGTTGGCCGCGCAGGGCATGGTCTATGGAAAGAAACTGACCTGGTCCGGGCCGAAGTATCGAAGCCATCGCATTTGGGGAAACAAGGTGACCATTCGCTTCGATCACGTTGGCGAGGGACTCGAATCCAAGGAAGGCGGGCTCACCGGATTTTCGATTGCGGGTGACGATCAGAAATTCGTCTGGGGCAATGCCGAGATCAAGGGCAACACCGTCGTGGTGTCCCACCCGAACATCAAAAAACCCAAGGCAGTGCGCTTTGGCTGGGCGGATTATCCGGTGGTGAATCTCTGGAGTAAGAACGGCCTCCCGGCACATCCTTTCCGAACGGACAGTTTCCCTCTCACGACCGCACCAAAACCGGCTGGAACAGCAAAATAATCGCTGCCCTAAGTCTTTGGGTTGCTTTTGCTTACGTTTCTGACGTCCTGCCCCGGGGTAAATTGCTTTGATTCACAAGCATCCCACAGGAAATGAAAGTTGGGTTGGCGAGTTTGCTGAAAACCTGCGACTCAGCAGGCTGTGAAAAAACAAAAGCGCAGCCAACCCGTTCCAGGTTCACCATGCTGCGTCAGTTGTGCGATCTCATTCCTGCTCATCTGGTCACCCAGTCCGCTCTTGCTGGCAGTCAGGTGACCTTCACAGTGACAGCGACCGGGCATCCGACGCTCCGTACCGGTGGTGGAAGAATGGCGTAAATCTCGCCGGACAGAACACGATCCTTCTCATCGTGCCCAATGCGCAGGATGCCGACGAAGGGGCCTGCTCTGTGGTTGTCACCAACCCGTTTGGTCCCGCTACGAGCAACCCGGTAAATCTGACCGTCAACAATTCGCCGGCAATAACGAGCCAGCCGGTGCCATAAGATGTGATTCAGGGCTCGGATACCTTGCAACCCGGCTCTTGGGTGGATCTTCCCGACGGCCTGACCATCGTGAACGGCAGAATCGTGTTCACGGATACGACGGTGGTTGGCAGACCGTTTCTATCGAATCATCTACCGGCAATAGCCTGATAACTTGTTGAAAATGGCCGCATTCCTATGGATGCGGCCATTTTTGTTTCCATCGGCATTTCGCTCGGTTTTACTCGCGGGGTGTCTGAGGACGAGACAGGCGAGGAGCTGAAGCTCCGAGGGATTCCTGCATCGCGCGGCGTATGCGTCGGGAAGGTGCTGATCCTTGGCCGTCAATCTGTCGAAACCCGTCGACGGCATGTTGAAGAGGAGGGGATTCCCGCGGAAATCGAGCGCTTGGAACAGGCCTTGGTCGAGACCCGTCACCAGCTTCACGATATCCAGGAACGCGCGAGTCAGGCATTGGGTGCGAAGGATGCAAAGATCTTCGACGCGCACCTGCTGGTTCTGGACGATCCGGCCTTGCTGGATCAGGTGGTGGGGATGATTCACGGAGAAAAGGTCTCGGCGGACTATGCGTTCAATACCGTTTCGTCGCGCTTTGCGGATACGCTGGCTTCGCTGGATGACGAGTATCTTTCCGAACGCGTCAGCGATCTGCGCGATGTCTCCCAGCGTGTGCTGAACAATCTCCGTGGAGTCAAAGAGGAGGGAGACCTTGCAAATCTGAGCGAGCCGAGAATCATCATCAGCCACGATCTGGCCCCTTCGACCACCGCTGTGCTGGATACCAAGAAGGTGCTTGGCTTCGTGACTGAGATCGGTGGACGGACATCGCACACGGCAATTCTTGCGCGGTCCTTGCGCCTGCCGGCTGTCGTCGGCCTGAGTCGAGTGGCAAGCCGGCTCCGTTCCGGAACGAAGGTCCTCGTCGACGGATATGGAGGAATACTGGTCGTCAATCCCAGCGAGAAGACGCTTGAAGAATACGGCCAGCTCAAGCAACGGCAGCAACGCGTTGAGGATCGCCTTCGTGAGATCCAGTCACTTCCTTCAGTCACCTTGGATGGAAAGTCCGTGACCGTTTCCGCAAATGTCGAAGAGGTGGACGATGCGGCTGAAGTGATCGATTCAGGCGCGGAAGGGGTTGGACTTTTCCGCACGGAGTATCTCTTTCTAAATCGGGAAACGCTGCCCAATGAAGACGAGCAGTATGAAGCCTATCGCGAGGCCGCCCGGCGCCTACGCCCGCATCCGGTGGTCATTCGCACGCTTGATATCGGCGGGGACAAGCTGCCCCTGCATCTCCATCTGGGACAGGATGCGCCCGAGGTAAATCCGTTCCTGGGCTGGCGCGCGATTCGGTTCTGCCTTGAGGAGAATGACATCTTTCGCACGCAACTTCGCGCCATCCTGCGCGCCAGTGTGGAGCGGAATATTCGGGTGATGTATCCGATGGTTTCGGGAGTGGAGGAACTGAATGAGTGCAACGAACGCCTGCAGAAGTTCCGCCAGGAACTGATCGCCGAAGGGCACGATTGCGATCCCAACTTGAAAATCGGGGCGATGATCGAAGTGCCTTCCGCCGTGATGGTGGCCGACGTGCTCGCCCGGCGTGCAGACTTTTTCAGCATCGGAACGAACGATCTCATCCAATACACACTGGCAGCGGACCGGATGAACGAGAAGGTGGCGCACCTGTATGATCCTACGCATCCGTCGATCCTTCGACTGATCAAGATGACCGTGGACGCCGGCCATCGAAACGGCATTGGAGTGGCCGTGTGTGGTGAGATGGCGAGCGATCCCGTGATGGCTCCATTGCTGCTCGGTCTGGGCGTGGATGAACTCAGCGCGACCCCGCCCCTGGTGCCGCAACTCAAGTACATGGTGAGGCGCATGAACATGAGCGAGGCCAGGGAACTGGCGCGAAGCTCCCTTGGCTGTGAGTCATCCGGTGAAGTTTTGACCCGTTGCCAGGAATTGGCAGAGTGCCTGGCGCCGGAGTTGTTCGGCAGGGGATGATTCTGGAGGAATGGATCGAACACAAGTGGCTCGAGCTGAACTCTGCGATTTGTGATCTCAACGGATTGGGCGTGTTCGAGGCCTACAAGATCTCGGATGGAAAGGTCGCGGTGATTTCGACGCCGGTGCTGACCATGGATGAGATGTTTGACGTCGCGGAAATGACCCTGGTGGAGGAAGACGGGCAGTGGCGGTTGAACCGTTTTGAGTTCACCGATGTGGCGAAACATCACTACCGAATGGGGGGCTGAAGATGACCGAGGTTCGCAGGATTTATCCGTCATCGACGGCACCGGGGTTTGAACTGCCGACTCTCGCAATGAAAGCAGGAATAAAGAAGATCCAAGACTATCTGAAGAACACAGTCCCGGATGAGAGGAGGCTGATCAATCTCTCCAAATTGAACGAAGACGGAAGGGTGGAGGTTGACGTGCGTTTGCCGGATAATCCAGATGTGCGAGGGGATGTCATCAAGAAACCGGGCGACTTGTACGTCACGCGAATCGCAGTCAAGGCGCCGCGACCCAATGCGAAATTGCCGGCGTTGAAGACTGTCGGAGGAGTAAAACTGTCGCGCTTGTTTTTCCTGGAACGCGACGTTGATTTGCATGCTGCGGTGAAGGAGAAACTCGGTGGACGATCTCTGCGTGCAGTTGCCATGCACATCAACGCAAACATCTCAAGCCAGGTGGTCATGTCGGGAGGTGCTGCCTATGGAGCACTGCGGCCCACTGGTGAAATGTTCCTGCTCGCGACGTTCAAGAACGATGACGGAGACCACGAGTTGAGCGTTTGCGAGTTGGGCAAGGTTTTACTGGAGCCGGCCGCATTCAAGCACATGTCCTACGGATCGTACGCAGTGAACAGCAAACCGCTTGTCGGGCCATTTGCGTCTCAGCTGGTCGCCGCTCTGGCGAAGGGGAAATCATGCCTGCCCCAACGAATCCCGGAACCAGCAGCTGCGTTGGCTGCTCCGGCAGTGAATCAACTACCTCAACCGAACCTTCTTGGGTGTCGTTTACTTATGAGGCAACAAGCAACTGGCGGCAACGATCAAGCCGGAGAAGGAGTGGCCAAAGGCCGAACGGCTGGCGACCTTTGCCGCCTTGTGAAAGCTGACTCATCGAAAGAACGGGGGTCTTTTCGATGACTTACGATGCGCGGGAGATGTCGAATCAGAGCAATTGATCGGGCTGGGGCTGGGGTTGATTGAGAAGGACGGCCGACCGTGTTTCGCGCAACCCTGCGCCAAACTCGGTCGCACGCTCGCCCTCTTCCGTGACCGCCAAACCGGCACTGTCGTAGCCGCGATATTCGAGGCGACGAAGTCCTTCAATGACGATGTAGGAGGCCTGTTGTCTGCCAATGTAACCGATGATTCCGCACATGTTCTGACGAGATGAAGTGAAGTGTTGTTTCTTGCGTTGTTGGCGGGCGGGTATAGGCTTGTCTCGGCGGTTCGCAAGTAAGGAATTCCCACAGCAATGAGCAAACGGCACTTAATCGACACTTCAAGGGTCTTGGCGATCGTCATGGGGGGCGGGCGCGGTTCGCGGCTGTTCCCGCTTACGCAGGATCGATCAAAACCAGCCGTTCCCCTGGTCGGCAAGTATCGCATTGTCGACATCCCGATCTCGAACTGCATCAACTCCGGCATCACGAAGGTCTACCTGCTCACCCAGTTCAATAGTGCCTCTCTCCACCGGCATATTTCGCAATCGTACAAGTTCGATCATTTCACGGGAGGCTTTGTGGAGTTGCTGGCTGCCGAGCAAACGCTCGAGGGCGAGTCCTGGTATCAGGGGACGGCAGACGCAGTCCGGAAAAACCTTGTCCACCTCGAGAATCAGGACTGGGAATACTGCGTGATTCTCAGCGGGGACCAACTGTATCGGATGGATTTCAGTGAGGTGCTCGAGACCCACATCGAGACAAAGGCGGATTTGACAGTGGCCACGCTCCCGGTCGAGCGTGAAGCGGCCAAGGGATTTGGCATCATGCAGATTGACAACAATCGCCGAATCACGCGATTTGTCGAAAAACCTCAGGAAGATGAAGTGCTGGATTCGCTCGTCATCCCGTCCAGCAATTACGAGGACCTGGGCATCAAAGCCCAGAACGAACTGCTGCTCGCCTCGATGGGGATTTATGTCTTCAAGCGGAAGGTGCTGGACGAGTTGCTGGAGAACGACCTCACCGATTTCGGCAAGGACATCATACCGAATGCAATCACGTCTCACCGCGTGTTCTCGCACGTGTTCCAAGGTTATTGGGAGGACATCGGAACGATCTGCTCCTACTTCGAGGCGAATCTGGATTCAACTTCGGAACTGCCGCACTTCAATTTCTTCGACATGAGCTCGCCGATGTACACGCGTGCGCGTTTCCTGCCGGCGTCGAAGATCAATGGGGCGGGAATTGATCATGCGGTGATCTCCGATGGATGCATCATCAGCTGGGCGCAGATCTCGCATTCTGTGATCGGCGTCCGTTCAACGATCAGTCCGGGCACGCGATTGCATCGCGTGATTGCGCTGGGCAATGATTACTTCGAATCGGCGGAATCGATCGAACAGCATGAGGAGAAAGGGCTGCCTCGCATTGGCATTGGCGCCAATTGCCGGATCGACAATGCGATCATCGACAAGAACGCGCGCATTGGAGACAACGTCACGATCACGCCGGAGGGCAAGGATGAGAATGTCGATGGTGACAACTATTACATCCGTGACGGCATCGTGGTGATCCCCAAGAACGCAGTCATTCCGAGCGGCACGGTGATTTGATCGCGACGCTTAACAGTTTTAACCCACGGCTGCTCATTGCCTGAAGCGCCGCGAATCCCCGCCCGCGGTGTTTACCCTCCTCAACCAAGACAAATCCTCACGTGCGCGGCGCGGGCGCATCACCACCCGACACGGAGACATCGAAACCCCGGTGTTCATGCCCGTGGGAACGCAGGCCAGCGTCAAGGCACTCGACAATCGTGAGTTGGTTGAGATGGGGACGCAGATCATTCTCGGCAATACCTACCACCTGAACATCCGCCCGGGCATGGAGATCATGGAGCAGGCAGGGGGGCTGCACGGCTTCATGAACTGGGATCGGCCGATCCTGACGGACAGTGGTGGCTTTCAGGTTTTCAGTCTCGCCAAGATACGAAAGATCAAGGAGCACGGAGTCGAGTTCCGTTCGCATCTTGATGGTTCGAAGTTGTTCCTCGGCCCCAGGGAATCCATGGCGATTCAACGGACGATCGGATCCGACATTGCGATGGTCTTTGACGAGTGCCCGCCGTATGGATGCTCTTCCGATGACGCCAGGGACGCGGTGGTGCGGACCATTCGCTGGGCTGCTGAGTGCGCCGAGCAGCCGCGTGCGGAAGGGCAGCAGTATTTCGGAATTGTCCAGGGCGCTTGCAATCGCGAGTTGCGGGAACGCTGCGCGCGCGAGTTGGTGGCCATGGATTTTGATGGCTACGCAATTGGTGGTGTGAGCGTTGGCGAACCGGAGCCTGAAATGCTTCGCGCGGTGGAACTGGCCGAACCGCATCTGCCGGAGAACAAGGCGCGCTACGCCATGGGCCTGGGCACGCCGGCACAATTGGTGGAACTCATTGCGCGCGGAATGGATATGTTCGATTGCGTGTTGCCGACCCGCGTTGCCCGCAATGGCACGGCCTACACGCGCAAGGGCGCTTACAACATCAAGGGTGGAGCCCAGAAAACTCTGTTTGAGCCCTTGGAAGAAGGCTGCGATTGTTTCACGTGCCGGAACCACACGCGGGCTTACGTCCGTCATCTGCTGAACGTGAACGAGATTGTGGGGCTGCGTTTGGTCAGCATCCACAACACGCACATGTTCATCAAACTGATGGAGGATGTGCGCAAGCACATCGAAGATGGAACGTTTGGTGAGTTTCGCGCGGAGTTTATCTCGAGCTATCAACCGACATCACGCGTGAGGGCGCAGCAAAGGACGACGAAGCTTCCGCCCGGATCTGAGTGAGATCGGTCATATCCGACTGATCGGTCCTATTCATCATATAGAGACTCTGCCAATCTCCGCGCATGTCCCAACGGGATGACAGTTTCCGAATGTTTGCGGTGGGCGGATTGTTCCTGCTCGCCGTCGTGCTTTCGCAGCTTCCCTGGGAAGGGAGAGTGTTGTTGCCGAGTATCTTCGCCGCGGTCTCAGTTTTTGTCCTCCAGCGAGCGCTCGTGGGCCTGTTGCTGGGCGCGGCTCTCGGTTGTCTGATGTTGTCGGGCTTGAATCCATGGCGTGCGCTCATGGATTTTTTCAACGCACATCTGCTTCCCTCACTGAAAAGCGAATGGAACCTGAGCGTGCTGATCTTCACACTGTTGCTGGGTGGGTTCGCTGCCCTTGTTGAACGGGGCGGGGGATTTCGTGCGCTGTTCCAGTCTTGGATTCACGGTGCGCCCGATAGCGGAAGAAGAGTTCAGTGGTCGGCGTACGTCATGGGGCTGATTTGTTTCTTTGACGGACTTGCGAACAGCATGATGGTCGGCAAATCGGTCGGGCCTGTCGCGAAGCGATGTGGAATTTCGCGCGAGAAGCTCGCTTACATCGTGGATTCAACCAGCTCGGCAGTGGCCTGCGTGGCGATCATTTCCACCTGGATCGCATATCAGCTTTCAATGATCCGCGAGGGATTTGCGCAGGCAAAGATCGCCGATGTGAACGCCTTCCAGGTATTCGTCCAGTCGATTCCCTTGAACTTCTATTGCTGGTTCACGTTGATCCTTCTCGCAGTGGTGGTTCATCGAAATTGGAATCTTGGGCCGATGAAATCCGCTGAAAGAGAGTTATCGAACAGCTCAGACGGCGAAGCGGACAACACTGAAGCGTCCGCCTGGGCAGCGCTCGTTCCGTTGGCTGTACTGATGGCTGTGCTGATGGGCTGCCTTTATTTTCTTGGGGCAAAGGAGCCCCATCCCGTCACCTGGTCTAAGCTGTGGTCGGCGTTCGGTGCGGCCCCGGCGAATCAAGCTCTTCTGTATGCGAGCGCGTTGGCCTGCATGGCGGCATTCGCCTTCAACGCGAGGGCGATCCGGCGTGGTGGGAGTCCGGCCGGCGAGGTGTTTCTTGGGGGTGTATCGGATCTGTTCGTACCCTGTTTGATCCTCGTTGCTGCCTGGGCCTTGAGCAGCACGGTCAAGGCCCTGG
Source organism: Verrucomicrobiales bacterium (assembly GCA_002715965.1). Lineage (GTDB taxonomy): Bacteria > Verrucomicrobiota > Verrucomicrobiia > Limisphaerales > JAYPXF01. The sequence goes on from PBAL01000087.1 coordinate 59,172, forward strand.
GCGCAGCTGACTACCTGACGCAGATTCTCACGGGTGCCGTATCAGTGGCCTGGTTTCCGACGATTGTATTTGGCGCCGGAATGCTGATTTCGTTCACGACGGGGACGAGTTGGGGGACGATGGGGATACTGATGCCACTGGTGATCCCCGTAGCGCTGGGACTTGCCAGTTCGGGAGACGCAGTTGCTGGCGCCAAGGACTGGTCGCTGGTTCCACCGGTCGTGGCTGCGGTTTTCAGTGGTGCTGTGTTTGGGGATCACTGCTCGCCGTTGAGTGACACAACGATCGTCTCATCAATGGCCTGCGATTTGGAACCCACGCGCCATGTGGTCACGCAGTTGCCTTATGCACTGACTGCTGCAGCGATCGCTGTTGTCGTCGGGTTCATCCCGTCGGGATTCGGTCTGCCTGGAATAGTCTGTCTTGCGCTCGGCGCGATAATTATCATCTTGCTGCCTCGAATCGTACCACCTGCGGCTCCCGCGGCAGATTGATGTGCCAGGGGCATGTGGGGGAGCCAATGACGAGTGCCTGATATGGAACTGACCAACGAACAGATTGCTGATCGAAACGTGCGTTCCTTTGTGGCGTTTCGCATTCTGTTCAACGCGAGGTTCTATTATCCGATCTTCGCAGTCATCTTTCTCGACTTCGGACTCAGCCTGGAACAGTTCGCCATCCTGAACAGCATTTGGGCTGCGACGATCATTCTCGCGGAGGTTCCATCCGGCGCGCTGTCCGATCTCATGGGCAGGAAGAAACTGCTGGTGTTTGCCGGTGCCTTGATGGTGATGGAGATGTGCGTCTGGGCCTTTGCACCGACTGGGAACGTGACCTTGTTGTTCTGGCTGCTCACCTTCAATCGCGTGCTGAGCGGACTTGCTGAAGCGGCTGCGAGCGGATCGGACGAGGCCCTGGCCTACGATTCGCTCGACAATGCCGGACGAAGTGAGGAATGGACCATGGCTCTGCAAACCGTATCGCGCTGGCAATCGATTGCGTTTGTCTTCGCGCTGATGCTGGGTGGCCTCGTATACGATCCGTCGATTATGAGTCGTGTGTTCGGGGCCGAACTGACGCAACAAGACACGATGCGCTTTCCGCTGTACCTGAATCTGCTGACAGCGGTCGTCGTGTTCTTCGTTGTATTGCGGATGGTCGAACCGAGGAACAAGCATACCGAGGGCAAGCAAATCTCAGTGGGGGACGCCTTTGCGCAGACATGGAAGGTCGGCAGGTGGATCATGGTCGCTCCTTTTGCCCTGCTGGTCATTTCCACCGGCGCGATGTTCGACGGCGTGATCCGGATGTTCGTGACGATGAACAGCAAGTATTACCAGTTGATCGAATTTTCGCCGGGAGTGTTCGGTTTCATCGGCGCCGGAGTGGCGGTGATGAACTTTTTCCTCGCGCCGATCTCTCGCAAGCTGGTCGATCGTCTGCGACCCGGACAGATGTTCGCAATCGTCACCGTGATGACCGCGATCGGGTTCATCGGGGCTGCTCAGGCGATTCCGTATATTGGACTCGTGTTTTCCTTCCTGTTGTTTGCTGCCTTCATGATGACCATGTTTGCAATCTCGTTCTACCTGAACCGCGAGGCTGAACAGTCAATACGGGCGACAGTTCTGAGTTTCAAGGGGCTGGCTTTTAACCTGGGTTACGGGATTGTCGGCTTGCTCTACGCAGCTTTGGTGCAGCATCTGCGCAAGAACCCGGATCTCTCGGCTGATCCGAACGCGTTGTTCAAGGCGGGATTGGAATGGTTTCCCTATTACCTTGGTGCTGGATTGATTGCGATTGTGGTATTTGCGTTGCTTCGTCCCTGTGCACCGAAAGAGCAAGAAAGCGCCGATCTCCAAGCCTCAGACTCCAAATAAATCGTCCGAGAACTGGCGCATGAAGTTTGAAGCTTGGAGTTTCCCTCGGTCACTCTTGAATTCCCCACCCATCTCACTATCTTCCCCGCGATGAAATTGGAGTTCACCAAGATGAACGGCGCCGGGAACGACTTCGTTCTTCTGGATAATCGCGACGGGAGCATTCAGCTGACCCGTGAGCAGGTCGTGCGTTTGTGTGACCGGCAACGCGGGGTGGGCGCTGATGGCGTAATGTTGCTCCGAGCGGCTTCGAACGGTGCGGATTGGGCTTGGGATTTTTACAACAGTGACGGCAGCGATGCGGAAATGTGTGGTAACGGTGCTCGCTGCTTTGCGCGTTTCATTCAAAAAACGGTGGGGGCCGGAGAGAATACTTCGTTTGAGACAGTCGCCGGTGTGATTGCTGCTACGTTTCACGGGGCTGAAGTCACGGTGAATCTGACTGCGCCTCATTCCCTGGAACTCAACGCCGACATCGAGCTGTCAACTGGCGCAACCAAGGTTCACTCGCTGAACACCGGCGTTCCGCACGCGATCCTGTTCGTGGATGACGCAGACCAGGCGATGGTGAACGAGTTGGGACGTGAGGTGCGATTTCACGATCACTTTGCGCCGAAGGGGACCAACGTGAATTTTGTTCAAGTATTGGAGCCCGGGAAGATCCGCGTCCGAACCTACGAACGAGGAGTCGAGGGCGAAACGCTTGCGTGCGGAACGGGTGTGAGTGCTGCCGCGATGATTGCCAGTCGGGTGCACGGGTTTGCTTCCCCAGTGAAGGTCCAGGTGCAGGGTGGTGATTTATTGCAGGTGGATTTCGTTGACGACGGTGGAGGCTTTTCCGATGTGTTGCTTCGCGGGCCGGCGGATTTTGCGTTTACGGGGACGATTGAGGTTTAGGACGAGCGGGGAAACTGAAGCGAACTCTTATTGTTCCTGCGAAGCAGGTTGTTAATTGTTTTTGATTTGTGAGGGCTTTGGGGCTTGTTACGCTCCGCGCCCGATTGATGAAAACGAAGTGGACCGGAACTTATACCGCATTGGTCACCCCCTTTGATCGCAAGGGGCGGGTGGATGAACACGCCTTGGGAAAGCTCATCGCGGCGCAGATCAAAGGTGGTGTGGATGGCATCGTTCCGGTGGGAACCACTGGTGAATCGCCGACTCTCAGTATGGAGGAGCACATCCGTGTGATCCGGCGCTCGGTGGAATTCGCCAACGGCAAGGTGAAGATAATGGCGGGCGTTGGCGCGAATTCCACGGATGAGGCAATCGAATTGACTCAGGGGGCGGAAGAGGTCGGAGCTGATGGATTGCTGCACGTGGCTCCGTACTACAACAAGCCTTCGCAGGAGGGTTTGTTCCAGCACTTTCACGCGGTGGCCCGGATTACGCGTCTGCCGGTAATCCTCTACAGCGTTCCTTCCCGTTGCGGAATCGAGATCGGCGTTGAGACGATGAATCGCCTGGTTCATGACTGTCCAAACATCGCCGGGATCAAGGAAGCGGGCGGAACGCCGGATCGGGTGAGCGAGATTCGGCATCGCATGGGCAAGGGGTTTTACATCCTGAGCGGAGACGATGCCTTGACGCTCCCGTTCATGTCCGTCGGCGCCTGCGGCGTGGTGAGTGTGGCGTCGAACATTATTCCGAAGGAAGTCAGCCGCATGGTGCGCGCCTTCGAGATCGGCAAGCCGGATGTCGCGCTGAAGTTGCACACGAAGTATTACGAAGTTTTCAAGAACTTGTTCATCGAATCCAATCCGGTTCCGATCAAGGCCGCGCTCACGATGACCGGCGTCATGGGCGACGAATGCCGGTTGCCTCTGGTGAAGATCTCGGCTGGCAACAAGAAGATTCTCCGCAAGACGTTGGAATCCGTCGGCATCCTGAAGTAATGCAGCCACACCGATGATAAAGTTGGTCATAAACGGATCGAGGGGCCGGATGGGGCAGGCCTTGATTTCCTGCGCCGCGGAGATGGACGGAATCGAGGTGGTTGCCGAGGTGGATATGGGTGGCGACCTTCCGTCTGTGATCGATTCCTGCGACGCAGTCATCGACTTCAGTTTCCACGAAGTCACGCTTCCAACCGCAAAGCTATGTGCCGAACGCGGCAAGCCGGTTGTAATTGGTACAACCGGGCACGTAGATTCCGTGCGCGAAGAAATTACTTCCCACTCGAAGAGTGTTCCGATGGTCTGGGCATCGAATTTCTCCACCGGTGTGAACACTTTGTTCTGGCTGACACGCAAGGCTGCCGAAGTATTGAGTGACGGCTTCGATCTGGAGGTGGTCGAAATGCATCATCGCATGAAACGTGATGCGCCGAGTGGTACCGCGGCCACCTTGCTTGAGATTCTTCGCGATGTTCGCAATCAGCCGAAGGAATCCGTGAAGCATGGGCGCGAGGGGATTGTCGGTGCCCGCACCGATGAGGAGATTGGGATGCACACCCTGCGTGGTGGCGATGTGGTGGGAGATCACACAGTGATGTTTGCCGCCAATGGCGAGCGCTTTGAGCTGTCGCACAAGGCCTCCAGTCGCAATACCTTTGCCAACGGTGCGCTGCGTGCGGCGAAATGGGCGGTGTTACAATCTCCCGGACTGTATGACATGCAGGACGTCCTTGGATTGAAGTGAGGTGGCATGCTGGATCGCGATCCAGTGCCTGATAGAGGTTCGCTTGAGGCGGATGGATACGAAATCCACGAAGGACTCCTGTCGGAGGGGCAACTCCGTGATCTGAGGACGATACTGCCAAGTGGCGCGGGCAAGTCGGTCAACCAATGCAACCTTCTTCAACGCCATGGATTGCTCTCGCGATTGGTGCAGTCGGATCTGTTCGTTGATCTGATTTATGCGCGGACGGGCAAAATCATGTTTCCGATCCGCGCGATACTTTTCGACAAGACACTTGAAGCCAACTGGCATCACGAAGATGAAAGAGCAATTCGCCCCGGTGCGGTGTGACGTCCGGGAACGAGGCGTATTGTTTATGTGTCCCTTGCTGCTTCATTCATCCGCGACGGGAACCAACCCGGCCCAACGTCGTGTCATCCACGTGGGGTACGGAACGGGCAAACTGCCCGGCGGCCTGGAATGGGGGATCGGATGAACGAGTGGGTGATCGTCGCGCTTGGATCGAATCTCGGTGATTCCAGGGTAATTATCTTGGACGCGATGGATCGGCTTGAATCGCTCGGCCACGATGAATTCCTTCGTTCTTCGCTTTGGCGGACGTCACCCGTCGATTGTCCGCCTGAATCGCCTGACTTTGTGAATGCAGTCGTTGCCTTCCGACCGAAGGGTGAGCTTTCCCCGCCAGATCTGCTTGCCCACTTGCAGTCGCTCGAACGGGAGTTCGGGCGCCGGCCAAAAGAAATTCTCAATGAACCACGACCGCTGGATCTCGACATCATTGCCTTCCGAAACGAGGTCCGTTCTGACGCTGAATTGACGATTCCCCATCCTCGATCGCACTTGCGCAGATTCGTGTTGGCACCTCTCGCGGAACTGCTTCCCGACTATGTCGCGGAAGGATGGACAGCGAATGTCCGGTCATTACTCGATCGGTTGGAGGATGGTGAAGAAATCGATAAAATCTGCGATTGATTCGACGGATTTGTTCACCTGGACAGCCAGTGTCTCTCCTCTCCGGATAGAGTTGTGGGCATGAATTGGAGACCTCTGAAGTGCAAACATCAATTGTCGTCCCGAGAAGAACTTCGCCGACCGTCCCGCACGCGCGGCAACCCATTTCGAGTTTGCCCGTCATGCAGGTCTCAGTGTGTGTTCGACACTCAGGCGCTGCGCGACCAGAAGCCGTCGATGGAAGAAGGTGGGAAACATGGATCAGAATATTGAGGTGATCCTTCAGCAGGTGGGCGCGATCAGCTTCGGTGCGACCGTGTTGAGCTGCGCCGTGATCTCGTGTTTTGTCGACATCCCATTGGTGCTTCGCGTGACCATGGCTGTGTATTGCGTGGAGCGGTTTTCACGCTCAATGTGCGGAATCGTGAATCAGCAGCAAAAAGTGTTTCAGCCTTTCGGGTCGGCTCGCTACAGTCGCAGGAGCCATGCTTTTCTCACTTTACTGCAAGGATGGCCCCAAGGGGCCGGAAGTTAGAAAGAACATTCGCCCGCAGCACGTTGCGTATCTTGAGACGCACGCGGATCAGCTGGTTTATGCCGGTCCGTTGTTGGACGAGAATGACTCTCCGATTGGGAGCCTGATCGTCATCGAAGTCGCGGACCGTGCGGCTGCCGAGGCGTTTTCGGTGGGTGATCCTTACGCCAAGGAAGGCGCGTTTGAGAACGTTGAGATCGTTGCGACCCGGCAGGTTTTTCCCAAGCAATAGATCGCGTGGGACGACGTGAACTTTACAGCTTTTTGGTTCACAAGCGCCTGTACTTGGGCATCCTAATCCCATGGCCAACATCATCAGTCGACCGGATTGGTATATCACTGAGCGAGAGGTTACTTCCGAGTTCGCGTATCGCAACCGGCGTAAGTTCTTGAAGCAGATGGGATTCGCCGGGGGAGCTCTGGCAACCCTGTCGGGTGGTTTGTCGGCAGCGGGCAAGGTGCGCAGCCTGTATCCGGCCAAGCGCGCGGCAGCCTTCAATCCGGGCTGGCCGCTGACGGACGAAACGGTTGCGACGACGTACAATAATTTTTACGAATTCACCACCCAGAAGACGATGGTTCATCGTCTGGTCGATGACTTCGAAATCTCGCCCTGGAAGGTGAAAGTACACGGACTTTGCGCGAAACCGACCACCTTCGATTTTGATGATTTGTGCCGAAAGATCGGATTGGAGGAACGTGTGTATCGGTTTCGTTGCGTCGAGGCCTGGGCGATGACTGTTCCGTGGACTGGCTTCCCCATGCACAAGTTGCTGAAGTTGGTTGAGCCGAAGGCCGAGGCGAAGTTCGTGAAGTTTGTTACGGCAATGATCCCCGAACAGATGCCGGGGATCGCGAGGCAACCCAGATACCCCTGGCCCTATACGGAAGGCCTGACGATGGCGGAAGCCATGCATGACCTGGCCTTCGTGGCGACGGGCATTTTTGGAAAGCCGATGCCCAAGCAAAACGGCGCGCCAATCCGCACAGTCATTCCCTGGAAATATGGCTACAAAAGCATCAAGTCGATCGTGGAGATCGAGTTCACAAAGTCGCAGCCCGAGACGCTTTGGGAAACCCTTTCTCCGGAGGAATATCCATTTGAGTCCAACGTGGAACCGAAGGTGCCACATCCGCGTTGGTCACAGGCGACGCATCGGATCGTTGATACGGGCGAGCGCGAGCGGACCCTGCTGTACAACGGCTACGAAAAGCAGGTGGGGCACTTGTACAAGAAGTAGCTAACGCTCCTTGCTTCTGCCGACGATGTTCTCTTCGCGATAGATGTCGCGATTGCTTCCTTGGAATTCTGCCTTGAGCCGAACCTTGAATCCGGACAGGTCCACGAGTTCCCATCCGGAGAATTTCCACGCGCCGTCCTGTTTCCCCTCGTGGGAGATGCCAATGAGCAGGTGATGTGCGTCGTCGAGGATCTTGTTGGTCTCCAGCTTGGGCGTGAAGTAAAACGTGCGGAGGGAACTGTTTCGTGACTTGGATTGAAAGAGCTTGGGATCCAGGTAGACGACCCGGCCGCTGGTTTCATCGACCAACCGGAGGTCCGGGTAACCCGATCGCTGGGTGCGTCCGGATGCTGTCTTCGGATACTCGCAACGGAAGCCGCTGACCTTGTTCAGTTCTTCAAGGATAGCGTCCTCGAAGAATCGGCTGACTTCATTGATCCTCCGTTGTTTATGGGCTTTGTGGTTTCTCGCGGAGAGCCGCTTGAGCACATGGTCCAAAGCGCTTTCAATCTTGGAGACCAACGCGCGGTCTTTGCTGCCTGAGCGCTTGATGGGAATGAGTTTCTTGCCGGTGTTGCCAGCTACGACTTCGCCGAAGGGGATCCCATCGAGGGTCTCGCTTGTCTCGATCAACTGGCGGAGCAGGGGTTTGACGTCCGCGCTGTAGATCGAGGCCGGGACGGCGACGAGCAGGGCGACGAGCAGCACAGATTTCATGGTAGGATTGGGTTTTGATTGCACATCCCTTCTGCCGGGAATCTATGGAGCGCGGTCGCGATGTCGAGGCAGAATCCCGCCCCGGCCGGAATAGCTGCTCCTTACCCTCAAAGACTGAAGATTGGATATGGTACGAGGAAGGCGTGTTGTTCGTACAGGCTGAACGCGCCTTGCCAGGAAAAATACTGTGCGACGTAAACCCAGATCGCGTAGAAGCCGGCCACAGGAATCAGGAGCAGTCGACTGAACCACTTGAAGAGGAAGAAATCATCTTTCTCCCGGCGATTGGCCAGACTGACCGCCCAACCCGTGAGCAGACGTGCCGGGAAGATGAACAGCACGAAAACAAGCGTCGGCAACCATGCGATGTCCTGCGGTGGGAACTCGATCTTCAACAGATAGAGTAGCAGCGCAAAGAGCAACGTAATAAAGAACGCCAGCCAGAACGCAACCGGCGCCCGTCGAAATAACGCACGTACTTCACGGACTTCAAACATTGCAGAAAACCGATCTTCACAGGCGAAGCGGGTCTGAAGAAACGGAAGGTAGAGGACTACAAAGATGAGGACGCCACCTCCAAGGAAGGCTAGCAGTGCCGCACCACCTGGAGGAAGGAAGGTTCCCACCACCATGATGGTCACCGGTACAAAGAGAAGCGCGAACGCGCCTGCAAATCCCCTCGCACCAAGCCAGAAGTAATAGGGGATTCGCATGCCATGGAGGTAGTTCACCACGGTGTTTCGAATGCCTTCGAAGCGTTCCTCATCTTGTTGGAAAATCCATCGGATGAATTTGATTGGTGCAGGCCAGATGAAGTTCCGAAGGCGTCCGCCACGGAGACAAGCCCAGACAACGTGCCACACGGTGATTACCGTCAACAGCATGAGTCCGATCTCAAAGCCGTTCTCAATGTCCGAGCCGTTGCCAAGGAGCACGGCATCGCGCCAAAGACTGGCGACAAAGCGCACGGGAAGAAAACAAACCCACGCCCCAGCCACGATGCTTCCCAGTCGCGCGGCTCGCCGGATTCCAATGAACCCCTCCTTGAATTTGCCCGTTCGCGCAATACGTCCGCTGACCTCGAGCAGATAGCCGAGGCTGACAAAATTCACGATCGGGATCACTGCGGCAACAGCAAGGCCCACAACCATGGTTGCCATGCCGAAAATCCATTCGAAAGTGGATCCAATCCAGTTGATCGTGCGCGTGATGATCCCCCCTCCATCCTGAGCTGTATTCGATTCGCTCGGCATTGGCTCGTCATCCCAACCGGGCGCGTCTTCGTCGCGAATGTAAGGTGCGGGCATCGAAGCTGGTGTTTCTTCGATTTCGTATGAGGAGTTGCTTCGCGGGAGCGCGGGTGGTTCCTCGGCGACTTCCGCGACCAGAAGCTCTTGTTCCGGCGGCCGAGCCTGCGAGGGCAGGGGAGGCGGTTCGTCGTCCGGATCGGAAATGGGTTCGATCGACCTTTGTGCGCTGGCGGGCAGCGGGGGAGGCTGTTCGTCGTCGTTGGGCATGACGTTGGACTACGAGACGGGATTGTTGGCGAGAGGTTTCACGCTGGCAACGGTGGAGTTCATCGGAAGAACACGCCCCGATGAAAAAAGGTTTCACTCTTGCCAGATGCCCTCAATCGGTAACGGTCTGGATTGGCAGCCGTCTTTTCTGAAACCAACGCTTCTCGGGACGTGTGAAACCGAGACTTGCCCCGGCACCAGACAAGAATAGCATCGAGCATTGGCTTATGAGTGACGCACCTCCTGACCTCAAGCGCAGCATTTGGCGACGAAACTTCACCTTTTTGGCCTTCTGCCTAATCGCCTCCAGCGCGGTCATCGGCAGCCTCTGGTCCACCAAACCGCTTCCGGCGCCATCTAGTTTCGACGCGGACGACTATGAAGAACTCGATTTTCAGAAAGTGGTCGGGGAAATCGATTTTCAATTTGATCGCCACTGGGCCACCAACAAGATCAATCCAGTTCAACAGGCCGATTCCCTGCTCTTGGCGCGACGCCTCTCCCTCGGCTTGACCGGAACTGTTCCTTCCTTTGAAGAGATCAAAGCCCTTGAGGAGACGAAGGAGGAAGATCGCGTTCAGTGGTGGCTATCGCGCCTGTTCGAGGATCGGCGCTACAGCGACTATCTGGCCGAGCGCCTGGCCCGTGCCTATGTTGGGGTGGAGAACGGTCCTTTTTTGGTTTTCCGCCGACGCCGAATGGTGGATTGGATCTCCGAGGAGATTCAGCAAAACCAGCCCTACGACAAGATCGCCAAGGCCTTGATTGCCTCCGAAGGTACCTGGACCACGCAACCCCAGGCAAACTTCATTACCGCGACCATCGATCAGAACGAGGACAAGGGACCGGATGAAATCAAGCTGGCCGCCCGCTTGACCCGTGCATTCCTTGGCGTGCGAATCGACTGTGTTCAATGCCACGACGACATGTTCGGCGATCGCTGGAAGCAGAAAGACTTCCATCAGTTGGCTGCGTTTTTTGGTGAGGCCGAAGTCAGCTTCTCTGGCGTGCGGGACAACGAGAAGAACATGTATGAGTACCGCTATCGGCGCACGCCGGAGAAACAGAAAGTTCTCCCGATCGTTCCATTTTCCAATGAACTGCTTCCGGAAGAAGGTAAATTACGCGAGCGCCTGGCCACCTGGGTCACACACCCACTGAACCGTCCATTCAGCCGCACGATCGTGAACCGCATCTGGGCGCTGATGTTTAATCAACCGCTCGTCCCAACCATCGACAGCATTCCCTTGGAAGGGCCGTATCCTCCAGCGATGGAAGTTCTCGTGGATGATCTGATTGCACATCGATTCGATCTCCAGCGCTTGATTCGCGTCATTGCCTCGACCAAGGCCTTTCAGTTGGACAGCAAGAGCGCCGACGAGAATTACCCGATCACCCGCGAACACGAGGAGCATTGGGCGAGCTATCCTTTGACGCGCCTGCGGCCGGAACAGGTTGTGGGTGGATTGATCCAGGCGACCAGCCTTCGAACCATAAATGCCGAGGCGCACATCATTCCGAAGCTGCAGCGCTTTTTCTCGCAGGGCGAGTTTCTGAAACGATACGGAGATTTTGGCGCGGATGAATTCGGAGAACAGGCCGGAACCATTCCGCAGCGACTGCTGATGATGAATGGCAAGCTGGTTCGCGAAAAAACTGAGAACAATATCTTCCTGAATGCCACTGCCCGAATTGGAGCGCTTGCGCCGACGGACCGAAAGGCCGTTGAAGCCATCTATCTCTGCGTCCTTACCCGTCGTCCCACGCCTGAAGAATACCAGGCCTTTGTGCCGGCGATCGAAGGGTTGAAAGGCGATGAACGCCACGTGGCGATCGGCGATATCTGCTGGGCGCTTTTGAACTCCACCGAATTTGCCTGGAACCACTGAACCAAACACGACCATGAAAACACACGAACACATCGGTTGCGGCAGCAGCGATCACTTCTCACGGCGCACACTTCTCAAAGCGGCCGGCGTGTCCAGCCTGTCTTTCCTGACCCCGCTTGGCGACCTGCTTGCCGTGAAGGGTGAGAAGGAGAAAGACCGTCAGAAGTCCGTGATCGTGCTCTGGCTCGCCGGCGGTCCCAGTCAGGTCGAGACCTTTGACCCGCATCCCGGCAAGCCCGTTGCCTTTGGCTCAAGTGCGATCAAGACTGCCGTGAAGGATATCCAGATCGGTTCCGGGTTGCCGCAGACCGCCGAGCTGATGAATGACCTTTCCATCATTCGTTCCGTGACCAGCAAGGAGGGCGATCACGAACGCGCGACCTACAACATGAAGACGGGTTATCGCCCGAACCCTTCCATCGTTCACGCTTCCATGGGTTCGATCATCACCCATGAGCTGCCCGACCCGAGCGTGGAAATCCCTACGCACGTCTCAATCTTGCCCAACCAATGGCCGGCCCGCGGGGGATACCTTGGCGCCGAATACGACGCGTTCCAGGTGGGGGATCCCAAAGGCCCGGTCAGCGATGTCAAACTTCAGGTCGAGCCCGAGCGCGATCAACGACGCTCCAAGAACCTCGCCCTCGTCGAACGCGCCTTTGCACGCGGTCGCTACCAAGATCTGGACAAGGAAAAGACGCTGCATCGCGTCACCATGGGCAAGGCGCGTCGCATGATGAATTCCGATCAGCTGAAAGCCTTTGACGTCTCCAGCGCACCTGCCTCCGAACTCAATCCCTTTGGCGACACTCCGTTTGGACGCGGTTGCTTTGCCGCGCTGCGCCTGGTTGAGTCCGGTGTTCGCTGCGTGGAGGTTACACTCAATGGTTGGGACACCCATACCAACAACCACGAACAACAGGGTGAGCGAATCAAGGTTCTCGACCCCGCGCTTTCGTCCCTGATCAAGGCGCTCAAGGTCCGGGGGCTCTACGACGATACGGTCGTTGTGTGCGGTGGTGAATTCGGCCGCACGCCGATCCTCAACGCGGTCGATGGCCGGGACCATTGGCCTCACGGGTTCAGCATCGCGCTCGGAGGTGGTGGCATCAAAGGCGGCCGTGTTATCGGTGCCACCGATCCCGCTGGAATCAAGGAAGAGCCCGAGGACAAGGTGAAAGTAGAAGACGTCCACTGCACGATCCTGACTGCCTTGGGCATCAATCCTGAGAAAGAGGTCATGACTGGGGTTGGGCGTCCCATGATGTTCAGCGAAGGCTTCGAGATCGAAGGCCTGCTCGGTTAGGCCAGCGGAGTAAGGACCGGACGGAGCGGCATTGGTGGGGCGGAGCTCCCGCTGAGCCGCTTGGTCTTTTGGTTCACTTCTGTCAGTGGGTGTGCCCAGCATTTTGCCAGCGTTTTGGGATAGCCACGCCTCGGCTCAGCAGGAGCTTCGCGCCACCACAATTCACGATCGCACGATCGATCCATCGCATCGTCCGATCATTCGCCTTGGCGAGGCGCGTAGTTCACGCACAATCGCGGCCCATGAGCGAACGCAAGAAAGTAGTCATCACCGATTTCATCCCAGAGACCTCAATCGAATGCGAGGTCTTGGGCAATGACGTTGATGTCGTTGCCCTGAACGCAATGGGTGAAGACGAAGTGCTCGATGAGATCGTGGATGCAGATGCTGTCCTGCTCTACCACCTGATATCCCTCACGGAGAAGAGCATCTCCCGGATGGAGAAATGCAAACTGATCGTTCGCGGTGGCGTCGGTTACGACAACGTCGATTGGCGCCTCGCGCGTAAGAAGGGAATCAACGTCTGCAATGTTCCCGACTACGGAACGGAAGATGTCGCAGACACAGCGATCGGAATGGCACTCACGCTTTCGCGCGGAATCCACTATCACAACAGCCGTCTGCGTCGTGGGCTCGGAGAATGGGGCTTTGCGGAGTATCGGCAGGTTCCACGTTTGCGAGGCCGCACCTTTGGAATCATCGGGCTTGGCCGCATTGGGACTGCAGCCGCCCTTCGCGCCAAGGGGCTCGGTATGAACGTCGTGTTTTATGATCCCTACGTCCGCGACGGCACGGACAAAGCGGTGGGCGCAACCCGTGTTGAGACTCTGGATGAACTCCTCGCGCAAACCTACGTGCTCAGCCCCCACTGTCCGCTCACGAAAGAGACCAGGCACATTGTAAATCCCGACACGATTGCCAAGCTGCCCAAAGGCGCCTACGTCGTGAACACCTCGCGCGGTGGCGTGGTGGATGTAAACGCAGTCCTAGACGCGGTGACTTCAGGGCATCTGGCCGGTGCAGGGATTGATGTCTTGGAGACCGAGCCGCCTGCTCCCGGCGATCGCTTCATCGAGGCGTGGCAAAATCCCGATCATCTGGCGCACGATCGGATCATCGTGAACCCCCACACGGCGTTTTATTGCGAAGAAGGCCTAGGCGAAATGCGTCTCAAGGCGGTCCAGAACATTGCCCGCTTTCTACGTGGCGAAGAACCGCGAAATCTGGTCAACTAGTGCAATTCAAAATTAGTCAGCCATGCTCGATTTTTTAGCTGAACAGAACGCCCCGATATGCGGGGGGAGCCATTTGAAACGTCGCGAGTTTCTTCAGATAGGTGCGCTGGGCGCCGCTGGCCTGTCGCTTCCGCAATACCTCGCGGCCAAGGATACCCACGTCAAACCCGGCAGCGACAACAAGGGTTGCATCATGATCTTCAACCTCGGCGGTCCTAGCCATGTGGATCTCTGGGACATGAAGCCCGACGCGCCAAAGGAAATTCGTGGTCCATTCAAGCCTATTCGAACCAAGACGGATGAGTTCGAGATCTCTGAAATCCTCCCGATGCATGCGAAGATAGCGGACAAGTTCTCTCTGGTCCGATCCGCTCATCACGATGGCGCAGCCGTTCATGACGCGGGTTGGCAGATGCTGCAGACAGGGCGTCGATTCACCGGTGGCGTCCACACGCCTCATGCCGGCGCGGTTGCAAGTTATCTTCAGGGACGAAAATCCGATCTGCCTCCCTTCGCCGTGCTTCCACAATTGATGGGGCGGGGTGGTGGCAATCTGCCGAATGGACAAGCGGGCGGATTCCTTGGCAAGGCACACGATCCCTTCGCGTTAATGGCCGATCCATCCAAACCGAACTTCAAAGTGCCCGATCTCTTGCCGCCCGATCAAATCGCCGGAGCTCGCTTGGATCGCCGACGCAAGATGCGCGACATCGTTGATCAGACGGTGAAGAACTTTGAGCAGACGGAGGACGCTCGATTGCTGGACGACAATTTTCATGCAGCCTTTCGCATGATGACCAGCGAACAAGCTCGAAGTGCCTTTGATCTCGAAAAGGAACCGAAGAAGGTCCGTGAGCGATACGGAATGAATCGTTTCGGCCAGTGTTGTCTCTTGGCGCGCCGCTTGGTTGAAAACGGTGTTCGCTTCATCACCATCAACACTTTCCTGACCGTCTTCGGTGAAACGACCTGGGACATCCACGGTTCCAAGCCGTTCACTTCGATCGACGGCATGAAGAACATCGTCGCACCGATGTATGACCGCGCCTATTCCGCGCTGATCGAAGATCTTCATCAACGCGGCTTGTTGGAGGATACGATGGTCACCTGTCTCAGCGAATTCGGACGCACGCCAAAGGTGAATCCAGCCGGCGGACGTGATCATTGGCCCCAGTGCTTCACCGTCTCCTTTGCCGGTGGCGGTGTGCGGGGCGGACAGGCCATTGGCAAGAGCGATCCCATCGGCGGATTCCCGGCTGAACGCCCCGTTGATCCCGGTGACATTGTCGCGACGATCTTCAAGGGACTTGGCTTCAATCATACGAGTCATCTGCCCGGACCCGCCGGTCGCCCGTTCCCGCTGGTGGATTTTGGCAAAGAACCCATCAACGAACTCTTCGCCTGATGATCCGGAGTGTTCTTCTTCTGTTGGCGCTCTGCATGAGCGTTCACGCGAAGCTCGCATTGCTTCCCGAAAAAGTAAGCCTCACCGGCGACAAAGCCCGGCAACAACTGCTCGCTGTGGATCTGCGCGAGGGTGCATCGGTCGGATTGGTCGGATCTGTCCGCTATTCCTCCAGCAATCCGGAGGTCGCCACGGTCAGCAAGACCGGTCAGATCACTCCCAGGGCTGACGGCACCGCCACCATCACGGCGATGCAGGGCGAGCGGACGGCAAATGCAAAGGTTGCCGTTTCCGGCGTCGGTAAGAATTGGCAGTGGTCCTTCCGCAACCACGTGTTGCCGGTGTTTTCCAAACAAGGCTGCAACTCCGGCGGTTGCCACGGCGCGCTTGCGGGGAAGGGCGGTTTTCGCCTGAGCCTCAATGGTTACGACCCACCTTCCGATCACCACAACATCACCCGCGCGGCGCGCGGGCGTCGGATTGAAAAGGCGGCTCCGGGACGAAGCCTGCTCCTGACCAAGCCGACTACCGCTGTGAAACACAAGGGCGGGCGCCGATTGAGTCCAGGCTCCCGGGACTACGATATCCTTGCGCAGTGGATCATTGGTGGCGCCAAGGCTCCCAAGGATGGCGATGCGAAGCTGGCAAGGCTGGAAGTGTTCCCCGAGCGCATTGTCCTGAAACCCGGCGAGAAACATCCGCTCTCTGTGCGGGCGATCTACACGGATGGCACGGAAGAAGACGTGACCCCTTGGTCCCGCTTCAGCGCGACCGATGCAACCGTGGCCGAGGTGGACAAGAAGACCGGCGAGATTTCTGTGGTCGGTCATGGTGAAGGGGCGATCACCGTATGGTTTTCCAGCCAGATCGTTATCGCACGGGTGACGGCTCCGTATGAGAACAGGATTCCGCAATCTGTTTTCGCGAACGCGGAACATGCGAACTTCATCGATGATCTGGTGCTCGCTCAATTGCAACGCCTGAACCTCAAGCCTTCACCCCGAGCGAAGGACGAGGAGTTTCTCCGTCGCGTGTATCTCGACACGATTGGGACCATGCCGAGGCCGAAGGAGACGCGCGCATTTCTTGCGGATAAAACCGCTGGAAAACGCGAACGATTGATCGATGCACTTCTGGCCCGCAACGAGTACGTCGATTACTGGACCTACCGTTGGGCAGACGTGTTTTTGATCAATGGCCGCTTGCTTCGACCCGACGCCGTGAAGTCCTATTACGATTGGATTCGCAAACAAGTTGAGAACAACACCCCCTGGGATCAGATCGCCCGTCAAGTGGTCACCGCCAAGGGTGAATCCACGAACGACGGTGAAGTGAATTTTTATTCAGTTCACCAGGAACCGGAGGCGATGGCCGAAAACGTCAGCCAAGCCTTCCTGAGTCTCTCGATCGGCTGTGCCAAGTGCCACAATCATCCCTTGGAGAAATGGACCAACGACCAATACTACTCTTTCGCGAATCTCTTCGCCCGCGTGCGCGCGAAGGGGTGGGGTGGTGATGCGCGAAGCGGTGATGGCAAGCGCACGCTCTACGTCATGGCCAAGGGCGATCTCATTCAACCAAGAACCGGCAAACCTCAGCCACCCGCGCCGCTCGATGGCAAACCCATTCCCGTGGAATCCACCGAGGATCGCCGCGAATTCCTGGCGGACTGGCTGACATCGCCGGACAATCCCTACTTCACGAAGGCCGTTGCCAATCGAGTGTGGGCAGCGTTCTTCGGAATCGGTCTCGTCAACTCGGTCGACGACATGCGGGTGTCCAATCCGCCCAGCAATCCCAAGCTTATGGACACGCTCGCAGAGTTTCTTGTCGAACAACATTACGACTTGAAGGCCCTGATGCGCGTCATACTCCAGAGCGAGACATATCAACGCACAAGCGTCGCGTTGGCTGAGAACAAGGATGACCAGAAACACTTCTCCCGTTACTACCCGCGTCGCCTGATGGCTGAAGTCCTGCACGATGCGATAGCCGGGATCACCGATGTCCCCACTGTCTTCGACAAACTCGTTCTGACTGATGGCAGCACCCAGGACACCAAGGCTTATCCCAAGGGTACTCGGGCATTGCAATTGGCGGATTCCTCAGTCGGCTCGTATTTCCTCAAGACCTTCGGCCGCAACGAACGTGCGATCACCTGCGAATGCGAGCGATCTGAAACGCCCAGCATGGTGCAGGTCCTGCATTTGTCGAATGGCAGCACACTGAACGAAAAGCTGAAGAGCAAGGAATGCAGCGTGACCGGCTTGGTGGGCACGGAAAAGAACACCGCTCGCCTGATCGACGAAGTATACCTTCGCTGCCTCGCACGATTTCCGACCAAACGCGAAAAAGACGGTCTCATCGGAGTCTTCAATGAAACGCCAGAGAATGAACAGCGCCAAGCCGTTGAAGATCTCTTCTGGGCCCTCATGACCAGCCGCGAATTCCTCTTCCAACACTGATGAAAGCAACATCGGTCTTATCAGTCCTTCTCGTTCTGTCCGGCGGAGCAACGCCTGCTTCCGACTTCCACAACAACGTCGCTCCAATCCTCCGCGAGTACTGTGCAGGTTGCCATAATGATGTCGACGTGGACGGCGAATTCTCCGTTGAGAGATATCGCGAGATCATGAAGGGCGGGGAAAGCGGCACGGCAATTGTTCCAGGCAAGGCGTCCGACAGCCTCTTCATCAAGGTGCTCACCGGTGGCAAACCCAAGATGCCCCCGAAGCGCGAGCCGCAACCGAGCGCCGAGCAAATCGAAGTGCTGCGCACTTGGGTCAACGCCGGAGCCAAGGGACCGAAGCCGGTTGAAGATCGTTCGATTCTCGCGGACTTGATTGTGCCTGAGTTTCCGCAAGGGCAGGGGGGCACACCAATCACGGCCCTGGAGTATTCTCCTGATCGCAGCCAGATCGCGATCGCGCGTTATGGAACGGTCGAACTGCGCGATGCCAAGACCCGCAAGATCATCCGTTTGTTCAAGGGGCATCCCGGCAAGGTCAATGCGGTTCACTTTTCCCGAATTGGCGGACGGCTCATCACTGCATCCGGCATATCCGGCCATTCCGGCGTGGCGACGATTTGGAACGTTCAGACCGGGGCGAAGATCAGGGAGTTCGGGGAAGGGCATACGGACGTGCTTTACGACGCTGAGCTTTCGCCAGATGGCAGATTGCTCATCACCGCGGGCTATGACCGCTTTATCAGGACATGGAATGCGGAGACCGGGAAATTGATCCGCAGCACTGAAGGACACAACGGTGCGATCTTCGATCTCGCGTTCAGCCCTGATGGAAAGATTCTGGCCAGCGCGTCTGCGGACGAAACGGTAAAACTCTGGAAAACTTCCAATGGCTTCCGCCTGGACACGCTGAACCAGCCTGAAGGCGAGCAGTTGGCCGTTGCGTTTTCTCGCGACGGCCAATTTGTCGTTGCCGGAGGAGCTGATAAGCAGATTCGCGTCTGGCGCGTTGTGAGTCGGGAGAAGGCGCGCATCAATCCGCTCTTCGTCGCCCGCTTTGCACATGAAGACGAGGTGACTGCACTGGAAGTCAGCCGCGATGGAAAGATGTTGGTTTCTGCTTCGGCTGATAAGACCGTCAAGACTTGGCGTCTGCCGCGACTGCAGGCCGGACAGATTCGAGGCAATCAGCAGGATCTGCCTACTGCCCTTTCGCTTAATATGGATGGACGCCGGGTTGAAGTCGGCAGGATGGACGGGAGCTGGAGTTCGCTTGCGCTCAAACCGATTCGTGTTCAACAGGAAGAACATGTCAATGCCGGCCAATCGATCGTGGCCATGGCTGATGGCAAGGCGGTCGAGCAAATTGAGAAGGAGCCCAACAATTACCCGATGCAGGCGACCGCTGTCGAACTCCCAGCCACGATCAAGGGGGCGATTCTGGGCGAGGGAGGCGACACGGACCATTTCCGCTTCAAGGCAAAGGCAGGTGAAGAGTGGGTATTGGAAATCAACGCATCTCGTTCCAAGTCCCCGCTGGATTCACACATCGAGGTGTTGGATGCGAAGGGGAATTCGATCGAGCGCGTTCGTCTGCAGGCGGTGCGGGATACCTGGCTCGCATTCCGGGGCAAGGATTCGTTTGCTTCGGCAGACTTTCGCGTTTTCAAGTGGCGCGAGATGTCGCTTAACCAGATGCTCTACGTGAATGGCGAGGTCATCAAACTCTGGCACTACCCGCGCGGGCCGGACAGCGGCTACATCGTCTATCCGGGCATCGGCAGGCGATGGGGATATTTCGACACGACAGCCACGACACATCCGCGTGGGCAGAACGCCTACATCGTGGAGCCGCTGGCCAAAGGCGCGGAACCGTTGCCAAATGGGCTGCCGGTATTCACCGTCAACTATGAAAACGACGATGAAAGCCGTCGTGTGCTGGGCAGTGATTCCAAGCTTACCTTTACCGCACCAAAGGACGGTGAATACATCGCCCGCGTTCGGGACATCCGTGGCTTCGAGGGCAAAGAATTCAATTACACGCTCGCCGTTCGTCCGCGCAAACCGGATTTTAGAATCAAAGTAAGTGGCATTGGTGGAGGAGTTCCGATGGGGAGCGGGCGCGAGTTCATTGTCACGGCCACCCGAATGGACGACTACGACGGTCCGATCACCGTCGATCTGGGCGAATTGCCGGAGGGATATCACGTCACCACGCCACTGACGATTGAGGCCGAACAAATCCGGGCGTTCGGTGCAATCTACGCCCCAACCAATGCGGCAAAAGTGACCAACGCGGTTGTGAAAGTGATGGCGTCAGCAGTGATTCGTGGGAAAAAGGTCGAGCATGCAGGCAACGATTTGAAGGGAGTCACCACGATGCCCATGCCCAAGCTCCTGGCAACCGTGTTGCCGGCTGAAGGCGAATTGGCGGACGATGTTTCATTTACAAAGCCCTTGGAGCTCACCATCACGCCGGGCGAGACAATCTCCGCGCGATTGCGGATTGAGCGCCGTGATTTCCAGGCGCGCGTCGGCGCAGGGAAACACGAAGCCGGTCGCAATCTGCCGCACGGCGTTTACGTCGACAACATTGGACTCAACGGCCTGCTGATCGTTGAGGGCCAGAGTGAACGCGAATTCTTCATCACCGCTGACAAGTGGGTTCCGGAGACGAGCCGCTTGTTTCAAATCAAGCTGGACCCGGAGAAGGGTTTGCTTGCTCCGCCGGTGATGCTTCATGTGCGTCAGCCTAAGAAAATGGCCGCGAATTAGGGAACCGCTACAACCGCGACTTCAACCACGAGTAGATGGTGGCTGCGATCTGGTTGTAACCCATGGTGTTGGGGTGAACGCCGTTGTTGGGTGGATAACCATCCACGGTATCGAGATTCAGGTTGGTGGGAACGACCTCGATTTTCTTCTTCCCCTTGAAATGTTCGATCTGCCGTTCGATCAGTCTGTGCTGAATCTTTTTCCAACCCGCACGCGTGTAGCGCCTGCCATAGTTCGCCTCGAACGCTGCATCCCGACTGTTCCCCGGCGTGGTCAGACAGATTCCAATGACTGCATTTGGTGCGGCTGATTGAATCTCTGTGAGCAGGGGGTCCGCTTCACGAAACATCCAGTCGATTCTCGAATCAATGGTCTTGATCGAATCGGTCTTGGCGGCAAAGCAATCGTTGATGCCGAGCATGATGATGATGATGTCCGGAATGCCTCCATCGCACCGCTCCTTGAAGTAACGGGAGACATCGAGTTTGCCCTTGCCTGACTCATCCGGGAAATCGAAGGGACTGCTGTTCGTCTTTCCGGGGATCGGACGCGTCGGTTCGAACTTGGTGCGGAATCGAACCCAGGCACAGCGTAAATCTGGGGGGGTAATGTCAGCCGTGGCTTATCCTGCCCAAGAGCGCTGAATGTGAGAAAACCGTAGACTGCAATCAGGCTGCGCATTCAGAAACCATTTCCCAACACGCGCGTCAGGCCGAGCATCCGATGCGAGCGAGGAATTTGATGTGTGTGATTGGAAGTGGGGCCAAGAGGCGTGGAGTGGTCGGACATGAGCGTGAAAAGATCAGAATACGATCATCGACCGAATTTCCTATCCCAAGCCAACATTTCACCGGTAAGGGAGTAATTGAATTTCGAACGTTTTGATTAGGATTAGAGAAGGGGTGGGATTTCGAGGAGCCCAATCTTGGCCCCAGTTTTAATCAAACACGAATCTGAGGATTCGATAACTTTCCTGTTGTGAAGCTTATTGAGACTCAGTATCAATAAGGCGTGCAACGTAATCTGTTAAATCTCTTTGTTTTTGCCGGTTTAAGCCTCTTTTTGGTGTCTTGTTCACCTGAGAAAAGTGCCGCACCGGATCCATCACCCACCGATCAAGGGGCGAAAAGCGCTGCTTCGATAGAATATCCGTACAAGATTGTGACGACTTGCGGAATGGTCACCGACATAGTGAAACAGGTGGCCGGCAAGCATGGGGATGTTGAGGGTCTGATGGGCGAGGGAGTTGATCCGCATCTTTATCGGCCGACTCGGGATGACATCCAGAAGCTCAGCCAGGCACAGATGATCTTTTACTCGGGGCTGATGCTCGAGGGGCGGATGGGTGACTCGTTCGCCAAACTCGCGCGGCAGGGAATCCCCGCGTATCCGGTCACGGAGTTGTTGCAGCAGGATTACTTGATGGAACCTGAGGAATTCGAAGGGCATTGGGATCCCCACGTGTGGAACGACGTGTCCGCGTGGATCAGCGCGGTGAACGCCGTTGCGAAGGCTCTGGGAGAATTTGACAAGGCGAACGCAGAATCCTACGCGAAGAATGCCGCGGCTTACACGGAGCAACTCACGGCTCTCGATGAGTATGCGAAGAAGTCCATCGCGACGATTCCGGAAAAGTCCCGGGTGTTGATCACCGCGCACGACGCCTTCGGTTATTTCTCACGCGCCTACGGAATCAAGGTCATGGCTGCGCAAGGGGTGACGACGGTATCGGAAGCTGCGATTTCGGATATCAACAACATCGTGGACTTCGTGGTGAAGAACAAGGTGGGGGCGATTTTCGTGGAGAACATCGTTTCGGATCGGAATCTCAAGGCGATCCTCGAAGGCGCCAAGGCGAAGGGACACTCGGTCGAGATTGGCGGGACGCTGTTCAGCGATGCGATGGGCGCACCCGGGACCTACGAGGGAACCTATGTCGGCATGGTCGATCACAACGTGACCTTGATCACCCGCAAGCTCGGCGGTGAGGCACCGGAGAAAGGCCTGAACGGAAAACTCTCGCTCGAGGAATAAAAGCCGGCACAGTCTGGCTGCGAATGAGCGAAGACTCGAATCTCCCACTAAAAGTCAGTGACCTTACGGTCGCCTACGGGCGCAAGCCGGTGGTATGGGAGGCAAGTGTTGAGTTCCCCTCGAAATCCTTGGCGGCCATCGTCGGTCCGAACGGCGCCGGAAAAAGCACGTTCCTGAAAGCCGTCCTGGATCTGGTTCCCCGGACGTCCGGCCGGATTGAATACTTTGGGAAGAGCTACGCGACGGCGCGTTCCCGGGTTGCATACGTTCCCCAGCGAGAAACGGTTGATTGGGATTACCCGATCAATGCGCGGGACGTGGTGGCGATGGGCTTGTATCGCAAGATCGGTTGGTGTCGTTGGATCAGCCGGGCTCACAAGCAGAAATCGTTGGACGCGTTGACCCGCGTGGGCATGGAGGAGTTCGCCGAGCGGCAAATCAGCGAATTGTCCGGAGGGCAGCAACAGCGTGTCTTTCTGGCGCGAGCCTTGGTGCAGGATGCGGATTTGTACCTGATGGACGAGCCCTTTGCCGGGGTGGACGCCACGACGGAGAAGGCGATTGTTGAGATTCTTCAAGCCTTGAAACGGTCCGGGAAAACAGTCGTCTGTGTGCACCACGATCTGCTGACGGTTTCTGACTACTTCGACCATCTCCTGCTGTTGAACATGCGGGTTGTCGCCAGTGGACCCATCGCGGAGGTGTTCAACGTGGAGAATCTCAAGAGCACTTATGGCGGGCGTTTGTCCCTGTTGTCCAAGTTTACGGATGCGCTCGCAAATAAAGATGAGATCGAAGCTGGGGGCTGAGGCTTGTGGATACGGAGTTCCTTCAGAGATTTGCCGATGCCCTGCTCAACATGAGCTACAACCAGAAGGTCATTTACCTGGGCGTGGTTGTGCTCGGCGCGGCCTCGGGATTGGCGGGGACGTTCTTGCTCTTTCGTAAACGCTCACTGCTGAGCGACACGGTCAGCCACGCCACCTTGCCCGGAATCGCGATTGCCTTTCTTCTCCTTCATGCGGCCGGCAGGTACGAAAAGCAGATGGTGCCGTTGATGATCGGCGCCTTCGTATCTGCGTGGTTGAGCATGCAAATGGTGCGTTGGATCCGTAAATACTCACGGATCAAGGACGATGCCGCGTTGGCTGTCACGCTGACGGCGTTTTACGGCCTCGGAGTCGTGCTTAGGTCAGTCATCCAGCAGACGCCGAGCGGAAATTCATCGGGTCTGGAGAGTTACCTGTTTGGAATGGTTGCCTCGATGGTCATCGCGGATGCGTACGTCATCATCGGCCTGGCACTGGTCTGTGGTGTGTTGTGCCTGCTGTGCTTCAAGGAATTTTCGTTGCTCTGCTTCGATGCGCGCTTTGCCCAGACTCAGGGCTATCCCACGGCCGGCCTGGATGTCGCCATCATGACACTGGCAGTCTCGGTGGCGGTTGTCGGTCTGCAATCGGTGGGACTCTTGTTGATCATGGCCCTCCTGATCATTCCCGCCGTCACGGCGCGATTCTGGACAAATCACCTGGGACGGATGGTCTTGATTGCTTCGGGGATTGGTGGTGTGAGTTCGTTCATTGGCGCGGTGATCAGCAGCGTGTTTCCACGAGTTCCCGCGGGCGGGGCGGTCATCCTTTCCGCGGGGTGCCTCTTCCTGTTCAGCCTGATGTTTGGACGGACATGTGGTTGGGCGATCGTTGTCCTGCGTCGGATTCGATTGCAGCAACGCCTGCGCGAAGTTCAGTTCCTGCGCGCTGTGTTCGACACGCTGGAGAAGCAACAGCAGATCCGGTTGCTGGTCGGATACGAATTCGATCGATCGTTGGCGCGGACGCCGGTCTCGATCAGTGCAGTTGTTGCCAAACGCGATTGGACCGACAAGACGGTAGCCCAGGCGGCCGGCCGCCTCGCGAACAAACAGCATCTCGTGCATGTGGATGCGAGTTCCATTCAACTGACCAAAGCCGGGTTGGAACGCGCGATTGATTGTGCGAGGAACCATCGGCTTGCCGAATTGTACCTGCTGAACTATGCAGACGTTGCTCCGCAAAACGTGCACCAGTATGTGGAGGAGATTGAAGAGGTGACGACCCCCGAGATTGCCGCTGATTTGCGCAGCCTGTTTCACGATGAACTCGCTGCGCATGAGATTCCCCTGGAACCGCACGAGGTAAGATGAACTGGATCGAACTAGACACCTGGATCGCTGCGACTGCCGCCGTGACGGCGATGGCCTGCGTGATTCCCGGTCTGTTCCTGTTTCTCAGTCGTCAGAGCATGATGACGCATGGCGTGGCACACGCCGTCTTGCCGGGGATTGTGATCGCGTTTCTGATCACCCACACACGCGATTGGACCGGCATGATGATAGGAGCCGTATTGGCCTCAATCGCAACGGGCGTGCTGACCAGTTTTTTTCAATCGTTCGGCCGGGTGGAACCGGGCGCAGCATTGGGGATTACCTTTACCACGATGTTTGCTCTGGGCCTGGTCTTGCTCCGTGTTTATGCGGATTTTGTACACATCGAACCGAATCACGTGTTGTACGGAAACCTGGAGTTGTCCGTGCTGGACTCGAACACTCCGCCTCCTGTGTTCGTGCGAAGTCTCTTCATACTGGCCGTGAACCTCGTGCTCATGTTGTTGTTTTTCAAGGAACTGACGATTTCGACATTCGATCCGGAATTGGCCTGTTCGTTGGGATTCAAGCCGCAACTGGTGCAGTACGGAATCATGAGCGTTACGGCGACCACTGCGGTTGTGGCCTTCGAGTCAGTCGGAAGCATTCTGGTGATTGCGATGATGATTGCTCCACCGGCAACGGCCTATCTCATTACAAAGGACTTGAAGAAGATGGTCGTGCTCGCCTTTTTGTTGGCGGCCGGCACTGCGTTTATAGGACACCTGTTGAGCATTCGTGTGTTCGGAGGAATCACGGGCGCCTTGTTTGGTTTGGAGAGAATCGGTGCGACGAATACTGCTGGAGGTATTTCCGTCGTCTGCGGTGCGTTGTTCCTGGCTGTTCTGTTCGTGAAACGGGAACGCCAGGTGGGATTTTGAAATCCCGCTATGAATCTTTCGATGAGGCGCGCTTCGTTCTCAGCAATCCGACCAACTCACGCATGACGGTCATCTTAAGCGATCCGGCAAACAACACGTAAGAAAGGCCGGCCAATCCGGCGGGGACAAAGACCTCGCCAATCTTCAGCCAGAGATTGGCGTGACCGAACTTGTGCTCCCACCAGCCGTGCATGAAGAGGCAGACGGCACCGGCCAGTACCACAGCGCACAATACCTGAAGGAGCATTGCCGACATCGACAGCAAGCCGAGTCTGCCGATCTTCTTCCGCAGGGCGAGGATGAGCAGGATGGTGTTGAGAGACGTGGTGGTAAAGTTGGCCATCGCAAGGATCTCCGGTCGGCCCGGCCAGACGAGGCACATGACGAGTACCAGGTTCAGTGTAAGGCAGAACGCGGTGATGCGCATGGGATCGCGGTATTCGCCCTGTGCATAGAATGCGCGGCTGAGGATGGAGTTCATGGAGTAGGGGACCAGGGCCGCACCGAGCCAGACCAGCACGGACGCCACGCGCAAGGTCGATTCCGGATCGAACCGGCCGCGTTCGAACAAGAGTCGCACCATGGGTTCGGCGAGCACGATCAGGAGCATTCCCATGAGTGCGTTGACGAAGATCAGGTAGCTCAGTCCCTGGTTGAGTGTGGTCTTGAATTTGGTGGTTTTGTTTTCGGCTGCCAGTCCCGCAAGGGTTGGAAGCATCACCGTCGCGATGGAGACGCCGAAAAGACCTTGCGGAAGTTCAAAGAGACGAACGGCAAATTCGAAGGCTGCATTGATCTCGAGATCGACAGCTCCGGCAATGATGCCTGTCAGCAGAACGTTTATCTGGAACGCTGCGACTCCAAGCATGCCGGGCAGCATTCGCTTCCAAACGTCTTTGATGACGGGATCGCGAAAGGGCATCAAGAGTTTGAACCGAAAGCCTTCTTTTCGAAGTGCGGGAATCATGAAAGTCGCCTGGATCACACCTGCGACCAATACGCCGTAAGCGAGGGCAAAGACCTGTTGTTCCAGAATCAGTCCCCAGCGCGGTGCGATGAACAGGACGGTTGGGATCATTACGAGGTTGAGCAGCGTGGCACCCAATGCGGGGAGGAAGAACTTGCCGCGCGAATTCAGGATGCCCATGAAGATCGCCGACAGGCAGACCAGCAGCATGTAGGGGAACATCACCTGCACGAGCCCGAGGACGAGGCGCAGTTCGCCTTCGAATGTTCCGAACGCCAGCGCGATCGTGATGCCCGCGACCACAATGACGACGATGGTTGCCGCGACAATCAGCAGGCCGCAGATGACCACATTGGCCGCGTGCCACATTGCCGATTCGCCATCCTTCTTTTCCTTCTCCTTGAAGATCGGGACGAATGCAGCCGTCAGCGCGCCTTCACCAAGCAGTCGGCGGAAGAGATTTGGTATGGCAAACGCCAGCGTGAATGCCCCGGCAACGGTGCCGGTGCCGAGGAAGCGCGCGTAAAGAATGACCCTCACCATTCCGAGCAAACGACTCAGGAGAGTCGCGATCGCCATCGCGCCGGATGATTTGAGAATGCGTGACATGAACGGCGCCGAGCGCCAAGGGATTGAATCAGAATGGCTGTTCGATGTTCAAAGACGAATTCTGATAGTGGCGGATTTCGAATTCGTCTTCGTTGCGAAGTACCTCGGCCAGTTCGAATTTGTCTTCGAACTCCGGGAACAAGGCATCTCCATTGACTTCGCGTTTCACCACCGTGAGATAGAGATCCGTGCATGCGGGCAGCATCTGTTCGTAGATCTGTGCTCCGCCGGCAACGAATACCTCGCATTCAAATTCCTCCGGCTTGATGAATTCCATCGACTTGAAGACCAGCAGATCCTGAACTCCGCGCGCCTTCACCTTGGGAATGAAAAGCTGGTAAGGCTTTTTGAGATGCTTCGCGACCGCCTTGCCACCGCGCCATTCCTTGAATTGCCCAAAGATCTCCTGGTTGCCATTGATGAGTTTCATTGGATGGCGGGTAAGGATGAGATTCTTTCGGTTCGGCAGGGGACGTCCGATGCTCTCAAAAGTTTTTCGTCCCATTAGAACGATGTGCCCTGTCGTGGTCTTCTTGAACCACTTGAAGTCTTCGGGCAGATGCCAGGGAATCGTGTTCCCGTCTCCAATGACGCGATTGAGCGACATCGCGGCAATTGCCTTGAACCCTTTCATTGTAGTGATGTGTACCAGCTTTGGATCGGGGTGTAAACTCAGCGGCCCCGATGGAATCCGGGTGATAGTGAGATAGCCCGATCAACCGGGTTGTGAAGCGGTCAGGAGACCTGCCCACAACGAGAAGCAGAAAGGCGTGGTGGCAAAGCCAATGCTCCGTTAAAGATCGATCAGAGCTCTTCATCTCGGCGCTCCGGATCAGCTGTAGAGGCGTTCGCTGATGGCGCGGGCGAAGTGGACCTGGTTGGTGGTTGGAGCCTTGACGAGGCCCAGGGCTTCGGAGGCGGTGTTTGCGATGAGGCGCCGGTTGGCCGCGTCAAGGTGGGAGAGCTTGTTCAGCGCTTGGTCAACGCGGTCGAAGGTGTTGTGTTCGAGTGGAAGTTCAGTCAGGCGTTTGTAGTCGCCAAGGCGGGCCTGGAAGTGGTTTGAGATGTTCTCGGCAGCGGCTGGATTGGCGGAGAGATTGGCAAGGAAAGAAGAGATCTGGCTGATGTCGTCTTCCAATCCGGTGAGGCAGTGCCACTGCGTGATGGGGGCGTGGTCAGCGTCGTGTTTTCTGGCGTGTTCGCGTTCGAAGATTTGAATGAGTGTGTATTCGAAGAGGGAAATGGAGCTGTCCCATTCGATGAGGGTTTTGATGATGGCATAGGTGTCAGTGGATTCTGGAAGCTTCCGGATGGCAGGAAGGCATTGGTCGATAAGAAGGAGTTTGCTGGGTTCATCGACAGCGCTGATTTCGCCGTGAATTCTGTCCACGGATTGAATGAGCGATTCGTCCGTCAACAGTTGGCGGAGATTTGGGGCGTTTGATTCGTTAAAGCGGGTCTCAGTGAGAATGAGCGAGATGACGATTGCAAAAGCGTCGGTGGGTTGGTGCGCCGCGTCGATGAGGGATGGTGGGAGCGGGGTCGCAGTGGGGTGTGCGTGCGTGCTTTGGAGATCGAATGACTTGGTGCCCAGTCCGGAGGATGAGTTCGCGCAGCCGAGTTGAATTTCGCTGGCGTGTTGGATGGCGGATTCGAATTGCAGGAGATCGGCGGGAAGAAAGCCGCCAAGTTTTGCGAGCAGCAGATCCGGAAAGAGAGCGATACGGGGGTTGTAGATTTCAACGGCGCGGTTGTAGCCATCCCGCATGAGGGCGATCTCGTTCTCGAGTTCGATGAGGGTCTTGGTGAGCTTGTCGGCGAGTGCGTTGCCACGAAGATTGGGATGGGCTTCTCGGAGTCCGAGATAACGCGTGGTGAATTGGTGTTCTGCCGTCAGATACTCGGTGGCGTTTTCGGGGGATGTCGCAGATGGGATCCAAGAACGCATTTGGGCAAGATCGTTTTGCAACTCCTTTTCATGCGCGAGGAATTCGGAAACGATGGTGCCAAGACCGGGGATAAGGCCGCTGCGTTTTTTGAGGGAAATATCGATATTGCTCCAGTTTCGTTCGACGCGTTGGCGAAGAAACACAAGATCGTTGTAGTGAAAAACGATGGCGATGATGCCCAGCACCA
Source organism: Verrucomicrobiales bacterium (assembly GCA_002715965.1). GTDB lineage: Bacteria > Verrucomicrobiota > Verrucomicrobiia > Limisphaerales > JAYPXF01. The sequence continues at coordinate 88,539 of PBAL01000087.1, forward strand.
GTGGGCCAACGCAGGCAGCCGCCAGGTAATCTGCAGGGGAGAACGAACCATACATGCCGCTGATCATCAGGTATGCGGTCATAAATGCAGTGAAGGCCATGAAGAACAGGAGCATTCCCCCGGTCGCCGTAAGCGCGAAGATCCATTCCTCAGTCTGGTTGCTGACAATGAAGGGGATACCTTTCTCACGCGGTTGAGTGATCATCAGGGAATCGCCGGTGAAGGGATCGACTTCCGCGTGGCCGAGGACGTAGACCGGATCGTCGGGTTCGATCCGATATTCGATGTGGCGAAATCCGTCGTCTTCGTCTTTCACAGCAACATGGACGAGATCTTCTTCGTCCGGCAGCTTGGCTCCATGTGGGAAGACCTTGATGGACCCATGATCATCACGGCAGTCGAAGATCTGGAGGTGGGTTTGTTCGTCGATGAGCTTCCATGAATCCTTCGACGTGCCTGTCTTTTGCAGTTTGCGGTATTGGAAGTAGACGCGGGGCCTGCCTGAGAATGGTGCGGGTTTTGGAGGATTGTCCTTGTTGGCATCGATCCATCCGGAGACTTCTGCCAAGCCATAGGCAACACCGGTTGAGGGTGTGGTCGGGACGTTCTCCATGAAACGGCTGGATAGGAAACAACGTATGCCGAACCAAAACATCAGCAGGCCAAAGCACGATCCGATCCCAAGGGCGATCATTGCGGGTGCTTCAGATTTGCCGGAGAACAGGCGCGTGCCCGTGATTTCACTTTCCAGATTGCGGAGTATTTTGAGATCTGAGTCGGTCAGCGGGATAAGCTCGACTTTTGGAAGGAAGAGAAGAGGAGCGATGTATCGTTCGGGAAAGGCGTTCTGTTGTGTGGCAAGGCGGCTCTGTTGGCGAGCCAGATTGATTCGCATCCGGTCGAGTCGTGTTGCCTCGTGCAGTGGAAGACCATGAGCCGTTGCGAAGGAATCCGGATACTCGAATCCGCTCCATTTGAGTTTATACCGGTCGAAAACGGTATCGATCTCCGTTCTGAGGTGTTGCTTGGACGTCCGGATCGAATCGAATCCTGTTTTCAGATCGACGTAGATTAAGTGTATTCCGAGCCCACCAAATACCACCAAATGCAAGGCGAAGATCAGGGAGAGGAAAACGATGATGCGCCGGCCATCATGTCCGTAGAGAAGAACGACGAAGATCCCGAAACAGATGCTGGCTCCGACCGTTTTTACCAACATCTTGAAGCCGCGATCGCCTTGCTCCCCAACTTCATTGTAGATGGTGACCTTGGGAACGTAGGCACCCGGTATTTCGAATTTGATGGCCATTCCATCTGGCGTCTTTTCGGCATACCCGACGACGGTCACCTCCGTACCGGCATCCAGACGTTTTTCGAATTGTCGAACGCCACTCCCTGGTTCGTAGTGGCTTGTTGGAGCGTCGAAGGCGACAGATTGATCGGGTTCGACGCGGATTTTGCCGGTGTCATCCTGAATCACAAAATTGGAGAAGAGTGTGACGTGGTCGGTGGTCTCCCAGGTATCGTCGCCCTTTTCCTCTTTGATGTATTCGAAGTAATAGCAGGCGGTTTTGGTGATTGGCCCGTTCAGGCTGGTCGGGAGGTCTGAGTTGATTTTTGCAGTCACTCGGACTTCGCCGGGAAGGATTTCGTTGATTTTTACCGGTGGGAGATGCGTCAGGCTACGCATGTCCTGAAGGTGTTCAAAACTTAGTTGTGTCAGCCAGACACCCAGAGCCAAAAAAGGGAGCGCGAAAATGAAACCCCAAATCTTGGCGGCAGTGCTTCGGATCGGGATTTTGTTGGGCACGGGCTGAGATTAGCCAGCTGGGCAGAGGAGAGCATTACAAATTGAATTGGCGGTTGGATTTCTGAGCGTCGATGCGGCTCTGATTCATCTGCGATTCAGATGAATCACTCGGATCGGGCTTTGAGATAATTGCGAAGTTCCTGATATCGTTGGTGGGTTCCCTTGCCAATGGCCTTCAATGCGTCCGGATCTTCATCGCTCCAAGGAGTGAACTGAAGTGGCGAATCAAATTTGACCGTCGCGCGGGCGATGCCTTGCCCGGCGATGTAATTGGAGAGAAATGCCGGCGTCGAGATTCAGGCGCATGCCGATGTTGATCTCCTTGCCGGTGGCCTTGGCGATTTCCTCGAGGGCGATGATTTCGTCGAGGTGATCGATGTTGATGATGGCACCTTCGCGCACGGCGATCTCAACCGCCGAGCCTGTCGATGGGGAATATTCGCATTTACTTTTCCGGTGTCATCCGCTCGCCGGTGTGTTTCCAGAGTCGCTCGTTGAGTTGCGGAAAGAGTTCGAGTGCATTCTCACGCATGATCTGACGGGCAATCTGCTGGGCAAATCTCTCTTTCAATTCGCCACGCTCGATGCGTTCGGACAGTACTTCGGCCAGGCAGCGACGGGTGAACTCGGTTGAACCATAGATCCCTTCGGCGTGATTGCAGTCGGCACCCCACATGATGCGATTGGAGGGCATCACATCGAGCCACTCGTGGAAGGCTCGTTTGGCGGTGTGGTAACTGATCTGGGGCAGCCATACGGAATCCGCCCAGACATTCGCGCCCTTGCGCATGGAGTGCATGACGATCATGCCCATCTCGCCGACCCACGGGAACCCGCCGTGGAACAGGATAAACTTGGTCTTGGGATTGGCGACGATGAGATCGACGAGATTCATGGGATTGGATCCCTGGATGCGTGCGTGGCCGGTGTGGATCTGAAAAGGTAGTTCGTAATTGGAGCTGAACTCGCAGATCCGCCACATCATGAAGTCCTCAAAGTCCTTGATCTCTTCTGGAGTGAGTTTACCGCGTGGCCGACCGAAGGCCTTCTCCGCTCGATCGCGTGGAACGTTTTCGAATCGGATGGTGCGCTGATATGCAAGCGTGGTCTTGAGGCAGACCGCGCCAGCGGCTTTGGCCGTTTGGAACATCTTGTCGACGGTCGCCAGATAGTCATCGAGTGAACGCATCGGCATGTTTCTGTCGGCCGCGAATTTGAAGGGGCTATCGTGTGGTTTGTTGAACAGGGTCGGATGATGGCCGGTGATCAAGGGGTTCATGTTGAAGACCATGACTTCCCAGGGGTAATACGTCTTGAAGGTGTAGCGCGCCCAATAAGGATCGTTGAACATCAGCTCGATGTTGGCCTTCTCGGTAATGACTTCGTAGAGCCAGCGTTGGTCTCGATAGTTGTCGAAGATCCGTTTGTTGAGCTTCTTGATGCCGTCGATGTCGAGCGATTCGAAATCGACATCGTAGAGATCTTGAAGGGCGACGAGGGTGTAGCGGTAGAAGCTGGTCGCACGGACATTCTTGAATGAGTCCTGTTCATTGACGCGTTTCCACCAGCTTTCGATCCCTTCGCCCTTGCGGTAACCCGGCGTGCGATTCACCCAGCTCAGGTAGCTGTTGCGCCAGATGCTGGAGAGGTTGAGGCCGTTGCCCTTTTCGGTGTCGGTGCGACCGGGCAGGATTTCAAAGGGCCAAAGGTGGTCGTGTGTATCGATGGCGGGAATGTCATCGATGCAGGCTTTCATCCGCTGATACGTTGGAGAACCGGGCTCAACCTGAGCGGAGGTTGTGAAGGCGAACAGGAGGACGAGTAGGGGGGGGATGGTCTTCATCGGTCGAAGGATCGGAGTATTGATGAGATTCCATGTGTTGCAAGCGTAGCTCAGGGGGCTGGCCTGAACTCCGTGCTGTGGAGCGGCCTCCCGCCCGCTTCATGATTTGGGCCGAAGGTCTCCAGTGGTTGGGGGAGACCTTCGGTCATAAGTGTGATCGGGTCGGGAGACCCGATCACAACGAGGATCACAGTCGGCCCGGCTGTACTAAGCGGCTGCGTTCGGACCGACGGCGCCGAAACGCATGGGGTAGTAGTGAGTCTCGTGGATGGACTTGTCCCCCGTGTCGCGAATTTTTGCCCACACTCGCGCCATGAGTTCTTTGATGAGTGCCTGATGCTCCGGCTCGTTGATCAGGTTTTCCATCTCATGAGGGTCGGCTTCGAGATCGTAAAGCTCGTCGAAGTCGAAACCGTTGAAGGCAAATTTCCAATGGTCTTTCCAAAGCACGCGCTGGATGTGGCAGAAGCGGGCACCGAAGAATTCGGCATAGCCTTCGTCGAATGCGTCCTTCATTGAGCCGGGAGATCTCAGTTCGCCCGCAAAGGAATTCGAGTCAGGTGAATCAATCGATTCCGAGCCGGTGAGTTCGAGCAGGGTCGGGCAGAGATCGTGGAAGCCGACGAGTGCATCGGACTCCTCGTCCTCGGCGATTCCGGGACCGGAGACGATCATTGGGATGCGATAGATCTCCTCGAAGGGCCCGAAGTTGTGGGCATCAAATCCGTGTGATCCCACGTATCGCCCGTGGTCGGCAGCCAGAATGATGATCGTGTTGTCGAGTTGTCCGGCGGCTTCGAGTTGGTCGTAAACCTTGCCGAAGATTTGATCGAGTTCAGTGATCCGCGCGTAGTAACACGCGAGCGCCTCACGCCATTCGCGGTCGGTCACGTCTTTGAACACGCCATGCACCCGGCGATAAAGATTGGGGCGATTCGAGTAATCGTCGCGCAGGCTGGCGGGGAGTTCGAGCTGATCGACGTCGTAGTGCGAAAGCGCTTCCTTTCCGGCGATGAGTGATTCGTTGGGTTCGCTGAAGCTGAGGCAACAGGCCCATGGTTCGCCCGACGCGATGGATTCGGTGAGGAATTCCTGGGTCTGCTTGAGCGAGACACCTGGATAACGGTCTTCCGGGCCGAGGTCCACGGCTGCGTAGTGAAGGATCTTGTTGTAGCCCTCGTGCGAATCCACGTGGCGGCAGAAGTTCGGATCGATCTCCGGTTGAGGACCCTCGCTTCCCTTGCCGAGATTGCGCATGTATTTGGCATCCTTCACCGCGTGTTGTTGCCAGCCAAAGTCGTCGAGCTTGTTGGTGCGCTCGATGTGCCATTTGCCGAAATAGCCGGTGCGGTAGCCATTCTCAACCAGGCGCTGTGCCCAATGGGGCTTGTCTGTGCGGAGAACGCACTGGTCATCGTCCTTGCCGTGCTCGACCTCAAGAACACCGTGGTTATGCGGGAGCAAACCCGTCATCAGGCTGGCGCGGGCAGGGGAGCAGGTGGGGCTGCTGGTATGGGCGCGCCGGAAACGGACCCCACGCGCAGCCAGCCGGTCAAAGTTCGGTGTGTGGCATTGGCTGTCGGGAAAGACTGTTCCCGCCTGCATCCCGTCGGGGACAACCAGAAGGATATTTGGCTTGCTGGGATCGCTCATGAGATGCGGGCATTGTGGTTGTGGAAAGGCATTCGTCAATCGTCGGCAGCACGCGCAGAGTCGCTTTGGGTTTTCTGCGTTGTGGAGCGGTCTCCCGACCCTTCCACTCCTTTGACCCCTGGTCTCCCGCTCAAACTTGGAGACCTGCGGTCTGACCCGTAAAACGGTCGGGAGACCGCTCCACAACTCCCAGTGAACACTTTTCTCTACCCTCATCGACGGGCCAGAAGTTATCCCAAGATTTCTCTTTTGTTCCAAACCGGGTTTGGCACTATCGCGCCCTTTGCGACGGAAACCCACCCGGGGTGAGCTGTCGCTTCACGCCAAAATAAACCGACTATGAGTGACAAAAACGACGGTGTCTCCAGAGAGAAACAGATCCTGCGGGATGCAAAGGCCAAGGGTGGCCTGGCAGTGCCCGCTGCGTATGTGAAGTGCTCCGGCCCGGGCTGGTTGCAGGGCGCAATCACGCTGGGTGGCGGATCATTGGGCGGCAGCCTTTACCTTGGCGTGCTGGGTGGGTTCAGCCTGCTGTGGTTGCAGGCGGTGGCCATGATCATGGGTGTGATCATGCTCAGCGCGATCACGTACGTGACCCTGTCGACGGGCAAACGCCCATTTCAAGCGATCAACGAACACATCAATCCAGTTTTGGGCTGGGGTTGGGCGCTGGCGACGTTGCTGGCGAACATGGTCTGGTGTCTGCCGCAATTCGGCCTGGGAACAGCCGCCATCAAGCAGAACCTCTTTCCGGACATGAAGAACGCCGATGGTCAGTGGGTGATTGGCAATCTCTCACCAGATGGAAGCACCTGGGTTGTTTGCGGAACACTGCTCGCAATAGCCGTGATCGTAATCTGGTTCTATGATCGGGGTGGCGCGGGTCTGAAGGTGTTTGAGCGAATTCTCCAGCTCATGGTCGCCAGCATCATGCTCTGCTTCTTCGGCGTGGTGATCAAGATGACACTCTCCGATGCCGGCCTTCCTTGGGGAGAGATCATGAAGGGCTACATTCCAAATCTTGATTTGCTGAAGGAGCCCGCGCCCTCGCTCATGGAGGCGATCAATGCGACGGGCCAATACGCCGAGCATTGGAAAGAGGTCGTCGTGAGCAAGCAGCGCGACATCATGATCACCGCTGCGGCAACCGCCGTCGGCATCAACATGACCTTCCTCTTGCCGTATTCGATGTTGAAGAAAGGCTGGGACAAGGAATCACGCGGCTTGGCTATCTTCGACCTCAGCACGGGGTTGTTCATTCCGTTCATCCTCGCGACGAGCTGCGTCGTGATTGCATCAGCCACGCAATTTCACTCCGTTGCCGCCCCGGGAGCGCTGGATGGTTCCGATCCCAAGATGGCTGGTAAATTTGTCGGCTATCTGACCGGCAGGCTCGGAGCGGAAGTGGGCAAGGATGAACTTGCAAAACTGCAAGGCGCGACAGGCCTTGGAGAAGATGCAGAGGCGAACCTGAAGAATGAAAACCTCTCTGACGAACAACGCGCCGCGCTTGAACAGATCGTCGGATTGAAATCCACGATCGGAGACGCGCTCGCGAAACTTCCGGAAGCCGATCGCAACATGGCGGCCATGCTGGTTGATCGTGATGCCTTTCAGTTGGCTGCATCGCTCGAGAAGCTCACCGGACGCGGTTTTTCGCACTATGTATTCGGCTTCGGTGTGGTGGGCATGGCGCTTTCCACGATCATCATCCTGATGCTGATCAGCGGTTTCACCGTCTGCGAGGTCTTTGGTCTCCCGCAGGGCGGCTGGCCGCATCGTCTGGGCTGCCTGATCGCCGGCGTCGGCGTGCTCGGCCCGTTCATCTGGAAACAGGCCGCGTTTTACCTGGTGGTTCCGACCTCCGTGTTCGGAATCACCTTGCTGCCAATCGCCTACATCAGCTTCTTCCTGCTGATCAACAACCGGAAGGTGATGGGCGAGGAAAGGCTCCGTGGATTTGGTGGCTTCCTCTTCAATCTCCTGATGCTTGTTTCGCTCTGCGCAGCGCTCTTTGGCGCGGGTTGGGCGATCTGGGCGAAGAGCGGGATTGTAGGCGCGTCCATCGTTGGTGGCTTCGTGCTGCTTGCGATTCTTGTGCATCTTGCGAAGGGCATGCGTGACGACGTGGCGGCAGTTGAAGAGATGGCGGCCAAGGCTCCCGCTCCCTCAGAGGCTCCAAAGCCGGGCGAGCAGGGTGAAACGGTGATGTTGACTCCGTCTGACATCGTGAAGTCTGAATCCGCACCGGCGCCCAAGGCTGGCGAGCAGGGTGAAACCGTGATGCTCACTCCGAAGGATGTCGTCAGTGAGAATCCCACGGTGAACGTCACGCCAAAGGCTGCTCCGGCGAAAGTGACGCCCAAGGTTGCGCCAGCGAAGGTTGCGGTCAAACCGAAGCCCGCCATCAAGGCAACAACCAAGTCCGATCCAGGCTACACCGATACCAGCACATTGACGGGTGGCGTGCTCCTCTGATAGGAGCACTTCATGAAACGATTCACAGGCACAATCCTTCTGGGGTTGTGCCTGTTTTCTTTTCTGTCGGCTGTTCGAGGTCAGCAGCGTTTCAGTAAGGCGGATTTGCAGCGCGGATCTGAGCTCGCGGACACGTATTGTTCGGTCTGCCATCTGCGGCCGGACCCCGGAATCGTTTCCCGCAAGGTGTGGGACCTGAAGATTCTCCCCAACATGGCTGCCATCATGGGGCTCTTTGACGAATTCTATGGGGACGAGAAGGAGAACATCCTCAAGTCAGGGAAAGTCCTGCGGAAGCCCTTGCTCCCAATGGATCAATACAAGTATATCGCTGCCTATTACGTATCGCATGCGCCGAGAGAACTCACGCTCGAACCGCGCCAACGTCTCCGCGCGACTGATTTGTTTCGCATCCATACGCGACGATTTGTTCAGCCCCTTGCCATGGACGCTCTGGCGAAGGTTGATGAACGGAACGGTGATGTTTTCGTTGGCAGCGCGAATCCGGGCGGATTGCAGCGGATGAACGTCTTTCGCCAGGGCGTCGATGTGCTTGCGACCAACTACGTGCCCACGCGGGTGGTGCGGGTGGACGATGGAATCTACGTTACCGGGATGAAGCGGTACATTCCGACCGAATTGCAGGAAGGTTTGGTGCAGTTTATCCCCCGTGAAGGCGATGGTTATGGCGAGCCAGTTACTCTGCTGGACGGTCTGCCTCGTACTTCAGACCTCCATATCCTCGACATGAACGGCGATGGTCGCGATGACATCCTTCTCGGCATGTTTGGCTTTTATACCGGACGCTTTTCGTGGTTTGAGAATCTGGGAAAACGGAAGTTTCGCGAACATGTTCTCTTCGATCGATCCGGTGCGGTTCGTGCGATCGTGAAGGACTTGAATAGCGATGGGCATCGGGACATCGCCGTGCTGATCGCCCAGGAGATCGAGACCTTGTACTTTCTGATCAACGATGGAACAGGGAAGTACGATGCGGAAGTGATCATGCGTCAGCATCCGGCCTGGGGTTACACCAATTTCGAGTTGGTGGACATCAATCAGGACGGCATGGACGATCTGCTCACCACGAATGGAGACTTCGATTACGATGCGCCGAATCGGCCGTATCACGGCTTTCGGATCTACAACGGCGTGGCGTGGAATCGTTTCGAAGAGGCGTTCTTTCACGAGATCGGTGGAGCATACGATTTTGCAGCAGAAGACTTTGATGCGGACGGTGACGTGGACATCGTGACGGTTGGATATACACCGGTTGCGTTGGACAGCGAGCGGCTGCTTTATTTCGAAAATCGTTCGGCGAAAGGATTTGGGGTCCTTCGGATTCGCGGCGCAGAAGAAGGTCGCTGGTTGCAGGTGGATGCCGGGGATGTGACAGGAGATGGCAAGCCTGACCTTGTCCTGTCCTGCAATGTGGCCGGTCCGGGCACGGGCACGGGAGGGAATTTTCGTCGATACGACAACTGGAAAGCTTTTCCGGTCGCGAACCTTATTTTGGAGAATACGCGGGGAGAAACGAGCGCGAGGGTGTTGGAACAACGACTCCAGGAACGCGCTTCACTGCGCGGAGGAGCTGGGACTCGGATACGGTTCATTCCCTGAATCGTGTTTATCGGTGGTCTTCCGCATCGCTCCTCCATAGGCTTCCCGCATGCCTGCGGGCGAAGACATAGAAGAATCAGAACTCTTGGACCAATTGCGTTCGGCGACGGAGTTGCTCGAATCTGTGGCCGCCAATCGCGCGCTTCTGCACAAGCTTCCCTTGGACGAACGTCGCCGATTGCTGACTGCTGCTGGTGATATCTACTGCCCGGACGTCAAGCAGCGTCGGCGGCTGCAGAAGGCAAAGCACAAGGAGCGCAAGAAAGCGAAACTGGCGAAGGTCGAGGAGGTATTGAATGAAACCGGTATTCGCGAACTGCGCCGCAAGCCGGTCTTCACCTCCCCGAATGTCTATCCTCCAAAGGACTTTGAGCAGCGTGAGGTGGAAGATCCCGAGTTTCGCGAAGTGCTTGAGCCGCAGAATTGTTACATCTGCAAGCAGGACTATCAGCAGGTTCATCATTTTTACGATCAGCTTTGTCCGGGCTGCGCCAAACTGAACTATTTCAAGCGTAGCGAATTGGCTGACCTGAAGGGCAGGGTGGCCTTGCTCACAGGGGGACGTGTGAAGATCGGTTACCAATCGGGCATCAAGCTACTTCGATCCGGCGTGAGCCTGATCGTCACGACGCGGTTTCCGCGCGATTGCGCCGCGCGTTATGCTCAGGAACCGGACTTCGAGGCATGGGGTGATCGGCTTGAGGTGTTCGGCTTGGATCTGCGGCACACACCAAGTGTCGAGGCGTTTACGCGCCATCTGCTCACCACGCGCGAGCGACTGGACTTCATCGTCTCCAATGCCTGCCAGACCGTGCGTCGTCCCCCAGATTTCTATCGCCACATGATGGAACAAGAAGCTGCGGCTTTGACAGAGTTGCGTGCTGAATTGCAACCATTGCTCGGCGGTTACGAGGGCCTTCGCGGATACAATCTCCTTCCGGAAGGCGAGGCTGCCCTCGTCGAACGCAAGGAATCCGCCATTGCCGGCCTGACGCATGCCGCCGAACTTTCTCAAGCGCCCTTGCTTCCCGAGGAGCTCAAGGCGCAGCAGGATCTCTTTCCCGAAGGTCGACTCGATCAGGATCTTCAACAGGTTGATCTACGCGAACGAAACAGTTGGCGCCTGATGCTCGCGGAAATTTCATCAGTGGAATTGTTGGAGACTCAATTGGTGAACGCCGTTGCTCCTTTCGTCCTCAATGCTCGGTTAAAGCCACTCTTGATGGCGGGACCGGAACGCGACCGCCACATCGTCAACGTTTCTGCAGTGGAGGGTCAGTTCTATCGGAAGTTCAAGACCACCCGGCATCCGCATACGAACATGGCCAAAGCCGCCTTGAACATGATGACGCGGACCTCAGCTGCGGAGTATCAGGCAGATGGGATTCACATGAACAGCGTGGACACCGGCTGGGTGACCGACGAAGACCCAGTGCAGATTGCCGAGCGCAAGCAGAGCGAGCATCGTTTTCATCCGCCATTAGACATAGTTGATGGCGCAGCGCGCATCGTCGATCCGATCATTGACGGCTTCAACACCGGCAAGCACATCTGGGGGCAGTTCCTGAAAGATTACCAACCAACGGACTGGTAATCCGTTTGCGATATTTGAGCGGAGAATTTGCGCGAACCTCGTATCCGCCTCGCGCGAATTGCGCGCTCAATCCACGGCGCCCAGCAGCCTGAGGATGTTGTAGAACACGAATGCCAACCCCATTACGAACCCAAGGAACGCGACAAGTGGTGCGGCCCAATCGATGAATGCGGTCAGCGTTTTCATGCCTACTTTTGAGCATTGGTGATACCATTGGCCCCGGCCGGTGCCTGGGGGCATGCCCCTACGGAGTTTCGTTGGATAGGGTTTGACGCAACGTTACGAACAAGGAAACCTCCCGGCCCGCGCCTGCCGGACATGAGCCTGCCTGAATTGATTGAGATAATGCCCCTGAAAACGCCGGTTTCGGCGCGAATCACTGTGCCCGGTTCGAAGAGCATTACCAATCGCGCGCTGGTCCTTGCCGCACTTGCAGATGGGGTGGTTACCCTGGAAGGTGCACTCTGGAGCGAAGACACGGAGGTGATGGTGAACTGCCTTCGCACGCTTGGATTTGAAATCAAAGTTGAGAAAGACCCGGCTGAAGCGGGGAATCGAACCATCGTTGTTACGGGACTTTGCGGGATAATCCCCAACGCCGGAACGATCGAAGAACCAGTTGAACTCTTTGTAGGAAATGCCGGAACAGCCGCCCGATTTCTGAGTGCGTTTGTGTGTCTGGGGCATGGTTTCTATCGATTGCATGGAATCGATAGAATGCATGAACGTCCGCAGGCCTCGCTTTTTGAATCGTTGCGTGAACTGGGTTACCGCGTTGATTCCGCAAACGACAAACTCCCCGTCGTCATTCACGGGACGGGGACTCGTTCGACCAGTTGTTCTGTGAGGATTGATCAGAGTTCGCAATTCGCCTCTGCGCTTCTGCTCTCAGCCAGTCGCGGAAACTGGGACGTCAACATCAGCGAATACAACCCGGAGCAGGCTCCTTACGTCATCATGACTGAGGAACTGATCGAATCGTTTCCGTCGAAGGGTGGAACCTTCGTCATCGAACCGGATACCTCCTCGGCAAGCTACTTTGTTGGAACGAACGCGATCTTCACTGACTTCGAGCCGGGCGCCGACACGATGATCGACGTCAATCACTGGCCCAAGACGATGTGGCAGATCGATACTGCCTTTCCCCGGTTTATGGAAATCGATGATGCGAAACCCGCGAGATTCTCCCGGGCAACCGATTTGGGCGACAGCATCATGACCGGAATTGCCCTCGCTCCGCTTTTCCCCGCAAAAAGTTTCTTCGAAGATCTGGGCCGATTGCGGGTGCAGGAGTGCGAGCGTGTGGAGGCACTACGGACGGAATTGACCAAATGTGGGGCCAAAGTTGTGGAGCAGGGAGATACTTTAACAATAGAGTCCAACGCGAATGAGCTTCAGGGTGCAGAGATTGATACCTACAACGACCATCGAATGGCCATGTGCTTTGCCGTTCTCGGCTTGAAAGTTCCGGGAATGAAAATCAAGAATCCCGCCTGCGTTAAGAAGACGTTTCCGAACTTCTTTCAAAAACTTGCCGCTGCGCCTCCCGATGGATTGGGCGTGGAGATCCGGGACGGGGCGACCGGCGAACGGCTTTCGCACGACGAACTTTTTGCGGAATAGATACGCAGTTGAAGCACGGCGGATGCATTCTGCCGGAACACTAAATTGATTTGGAAAACATTGTCATAGCAATTGATGGAACGAGCGCGAGTGGTAAGAGCACCACTTCACGCGCCTTGGCCAAGCGCCTCGAATACGTGTATGTGGACACCGGTGCGATGTATCGCACGCTCGCGTGGTATTGCCTGAAGACCGGCGTGGATGTGAACAACGAGAAAGCGGTTGCCTCCACTTGTCGCAAGTGGAAGACCCGCCTCGCATGCATCGACAACCACGTTCAATTGTTGGTTGATGGTTACTTCCCCGAAAAAGAGATTCGAACCGAAGAAACCAGTGGTGCCGTTCCTCACGTGGCCGCTGTGCCAAAGGTCCGTGACTGGATGAAATCCACCCAGCGTGACTGCATCAAGTTTGGCAATCTCGTGATGGAAGGGCGCGATATCGGCTCGAATATCTTTCCCGAAACGGATTTCAAGTTTTATCTCGATGCCTCGCTTTCCGTTCGCAGCAAACGTCGCGAAGCCGAAGGCGTGAACGAAAACCTGGCCGCCCGTGACCAGCGGGACAGTCAACGCAAAGCCGCTCCCCTGATGGTCCCGCTTGGCGCCATCCCGATCGACAACTCCGACAAGACCATCGACGAGGTCTGCGATTTTATCATCGAGAAAATGGAGGGGATCAGCGGTAAACCAGCCCTCGCATGACGCTGGTCTATTGGCTTACCTGGTCCACCTGTCGGCTCATCTTCGGCATTTATTTCCGCTGGTGCGTTCACAATCCCGAACGCGTGCCCGTTGAAGGCCCCGTCATCCTCGCCTCCAACCACGCCAGCTTCCTCGATCCGCCACTCGTCGGTTCGGGTATCCCGCGTCCGATCAATTACCTCGCCCGCGAATCCCTCTTCAGAGTCCCGATCTTCGGTGCCTACATCCGAGCACTGAATTCCGTTCCGGTTGATCGCGATGGTGCCGGTGCCAAGGGATTGAAGATGATCCTCGATCGTCTGTTGAAGGGTGGGGGAATTATCCTGTTCCCGGAAGGCACACGCACGACCGATGGCGAACTCCAGCCCGCCCGGTCTGGAGTGGGTCTCACCGTTATCAAGTCCGACGCTCCGGTTGTTCCCGTCCGTGTCTCCGGCACCTTCCGGGCATGGAATCGAAAAATGATCATCCCGCGTCCGCGCCGTATTCAGGTCGCCTACGGGCACGTCATGGAGTTCGGGGAACTTCGCGAAGAGGCCAAAACCTGTGGCAAGAAACGGCTCAAGGAAATCTACCAGGAAATTGCCGATCAACTCATGGAAGAGATCGGGAAGTTGGAGGGAGATTGAGCAACTCAATGGTGGCCACGTGTTATCGGAAGCCGCGCTGAACCAGTACAGTATTTGGTTACCAGGCCGAAGTGGCCGACCAGACGAAGATGGGTTTGTGGCATCATTCGCTCCTTCCCAAGAATCATGAGCGAAAGAAGGAACGCCACCTGATGGCCACTGCGGGACAAGTCGCGACCATCGCCGAAGACGGTGAAGCAGGTCGCCGATCCGAAGGACGTTAAGGCGATGTTCAAGAATCACGAATGGAACACCATGGAGATCATCGCGAAGGGACCGAAGTTCGTTCACAAGGTGAATGGTGTAATGTTTGCCACGGTGGTCGATCAGGACAAGAAGATGAGCCGGAAGAAGGGATTCATCGCACTGCAAGACCACGGCAAGGGATGCATCGTGGCGTTCCGGAATATTCGTCTGAAGAAATTGAAGTGATTGGTCTGATCGGCCTGATCAGGCCGATCACTCTTCAGAATCCGGAAACTCGAAAACGCTCTTGCCTTGGTCGTCCATGACGAGGGCAGCGGAGAAGGGCTTGCCGGCTTTCGAGATAAAATTCTCCAATACCGGGGTGCGGCCTTCAGTCAGGAGAGCGGTCATTTCTTCCTTCGTGATCTTGCGCTGGCAGATTTCTCGTCCGCTCTTGAATTTACACTTCCGTTTCTCCGCCTGAGTGCGTTCGCAGAGGTATTGGTCTTCACTAATGTAGACCTTGCTCTTGCAACGCGGACAGGTGCCGATCGTTTCCAATCCGCTCAGATCGACCGGCTTGGCTGGTTCTCGGGAATATTTCTTCTTGGCTGCCTTTGGATCGCGCTTCTCGAATTCGAACCCGACCTTGCCCTTGTCATCGAGCACGAGATGGGCCTTGAAGGGGCGGCCGTTGCGCTTGGAAATGAACTTCTCGAACAGATCGGTCTTGCCGTCGGTGAGGAGTTTCTTCATCTGCTCGGGTTCGATCACCTGTTGCAGGATGATCTTGCCGGAGCGGAAGCTGCACTTCTTTTTCGCGTCGCCGACTGAATTTTCACAGACGTAGTTGTTCGTGTTGGTGAACACATTGCCCTGGCAAATCGGACACTTGCCCAAGGGTTCCTGGCCGGTGAAATCGACCGGTTCGTCCTTCTTGTCGTCGTCGCCGAAATCGAACTCGGCTTTGCACTCACTGGTAAACTTGATTGCTGCGTTGAAGGGGCGACCCATCTTGCTGCGAAATCCCTGGAGCGGACCGATGACTTTCTTGGTGATCAGTTCCTCAATCTCCTCGGACTCGAACTGGCGGCCGGCAACGATCTTCCAAAGCGAGAAATCGCACGAACTGCTGGAGCATTGAAACTTCTTGTAGGTTTCCTTGATGACAGATCCGCACTTGGGGCAGGGGACCTTCAGTTTGCCAAAGTCGCCGGGGATGGTGTCGTCCTCAAACTCCTTTGCCTTCTGCACCATGTGATCGGTGATGCCGGCAATCTGCGCCATGAATTCCGGGCGGCTGAGTTCGCCACGCTGAATCTGGTTCAGTTTAAACTCCCAGTCGCCGGTCAGTTCCGGTTTGGTCAAGGTCTCCACGCCGAGTCCGCGGAGGAGGGCCATAAGACCGAATGCCTTGGCCATGGGAATGAGTTCTTTCTGGTCGCGAACGAGGTATTTTTCCCGAAGCAGGTTTTCAATGATCGACGCGCGAGTCGCCGGTGTGCCCAACCCCTTTTCGGCCATGGCCGTACGAAGTTCATCATCGGATACGAGCTTTCCGGCACCTTCCATTGCGGAGAGAAGGGTGGCTTCCGTGAAGCGCGCCGGTGGCTTGGTCACATTGTCCTGCACTACGACTTCCTTGGCGTTGACCGTTTCGCCCTGTTTGACCGGCGTCAGGTTTTCGGAATCGCCATTCCCGCCCTTGCCGTAGACCGCCTGCCAGCCCGGCTTGACGAGGACCTTGCCGTCGGTCCTGAACGATTCGCCTTCGACCCGCGTGATGCGGGTGGTGACTTCAAACTCAGCTGAAGGGTAAAAGACAGCGAGGAAGCGACGCACGACCATGTCGTACAGCTTCTGCTCAATCTCCTTCAGCTTCTTCGGTTTCTGAGTGGTGGGAATGATCGCAAAGTGATCGGAAATCTTGGCGTCGTTGAAGACACGCTTGTTTGGCTTCACCCAGCCGTTCTTCAGGATGTCGTCGGCAAAGTTCGCGTATTGGCCGTCCTGCATCACGCCGAGTGTCTTTTTCACCGTGTCCGGATAATCTTCGGGCAGCGCCCGGGAATCCGTTCTGGGATAGGTGAGCATCTTGTGGCGTTCGTAGAGCGCCTGGGCGATTTGCAGCGTCTGTGTCGCGGAGAGTCCAAAGCGGGAGTTGGCTTCGCGCTGTAGACTTGTAAGATCGTACAATAATGGAGGCGCCTGCTTGCTGGGCTTGCTCTCCTCCGTGACTGTGCCGGGTTTGCCGATGCACTTGTCGCGGATTGCATCGGCATCCTTCCTCTCCCAGATGCGTTCGGCCCGGGCGTGTTGATCCTTTTCGCGGTTGGCTTTGCTAAAATCTTCGTTGAACCAACGACCGGCATATTCGCCGACCTCGGCTTTGAAGGTTCCGTGAACTTCCCAGTAGTCGCGCGGAACGAATTTTTTGATGAGCTCTTCCCGTTCAACCACGATCGAAAGCGTGGGCGTCTGAACGCGGCCAACCGTGGTAAGATGGAAACCGCCGGTCTTGGAATTGAAGGCGGTCATCGCCCGTGTGCCGTTGATGCCGACCAGCCAATCGGCTTCGGAACGGCACATCGCTGCGTCAGCCAGCGGCAGCATTGTCGAGTCCTCACGCAGATTGATAAAACCCTCGCGAATCGCGTTTTGCGTCATCGAACGCAGCCAGAGACGCTTGATTGGTTTCTTCGACTTGGTGTGCTGAACGATGTAACGAAAGATCAGTTCCCCTTCGCGGCCGGCGTCACAAGCGTTGATGATGCTGTCGACATCCTTTCGTTTGCAGAGGCGCGTCAGGAGCTTGAGCCGGGGGGCGGATTTCTCGATCGGCTTGAGGTCGAATCGATCGGGAATCACGGGCAGATGCTTGAATGTCCACTTGCCGCGCTTCACCTGAAACTTCTCGGGCTCGATCAGTTCGAGCAGGTGCCCCACGGCGGAGGAAACGACGAATTCATCGTTCTCGTAATAGTCCGCATGCTTCTTGAATCCACCCAGTGCGCGGGAAATGTCCCCGGCGACCGACGGCTTCTCAGCAATTATCAAGGCTTTACCCATGGCAGAGGCGAGCTTTTAGCCGCAACTTTCGAGGCGCGCAACAGGAACTTTTGAAAAATATTTTGCGATCGATTCGGTTGGAGGAACGACGAAAGGACACGAAAGGACACGAATAACGGTGCTCATGTTGGCTCGGATTCGCACGGTGAATTCACTTGGATTTGGAAGCTGCAGCGAGCCATCCGTCGGGTTGTTTGGTGGCGGTTCTCTGTGTCTGGGCAAACCAGTCCTTCAATTGTCGGGACATCCTCTTGACCTGTTGGGGATGTTTGGCGGAGAGGTTTGATTTCTCGCCGGGATCGGAACTCAGATTGTACAGCTCGAACTTTTCATTCTGAAAAGTCCCTGGCTTGGCCTTGTGATGCTGGACGATTAGTTTCCAGCTTCCATCGCGCATGGCTTCGGAGCGTCGCCCGCTGTTGCTCAGTGAAGCCCAGTAGAGCGGGCGCGGCTTGGTGCGTTCGCCACGCAGCATCACGCCGGAGAAATCGATGCCGTCCAAGGGGTTGCCGGAAGTCCTGGTTCCGGCGAGCGAAAGCAGTGTTGGCATGACATCGATGCTGATGAGTTGTTCGTCCGAAACCGTTCCGGGCTTGATCCGCCCCGGCCACATGGCGATCGCCGGCACTCGGTGACCTCCTTCGTAGACGGTGCCTTTCTTGCCCCGATACGTTGGGCTGCTGCTCGGACCTTCTGATGTGCCACCGTTGTCTGAAAAGAACAGGATGAAGGTGTCTCGTTCAATCCCGAGCTCGGCCAGAGTCTTGCGCAACATTCCGATTCCCTCGTCAATGGGCAAGGTCATCCCCTTCAACTTCTCGATCCGTTCTTCTTCGCTGTGTTCTCTCCATTTCCAACGGGACCACTTTTCCTCTGTGCGTCGAACGGGATCGCCTCGCACCTGTATCGGGTTGTGGACGGCGAGATGTGCAACATAGAGGCAGAAGGGCTTGTCGCCTTTGCCGTGTCTGCGAACGAAGTTGTCTGCATGGCGATTGATGAGATCAGTCGCGTATCCTTTCTCCGGTGTCTCCACTTTACCATGCCACCAATCGTGCTTGTTGTGATCGCCGACGTGGCTGACGAAATCGATGTTGCCACTGTGGTAACCCACGAACTCATCGAAGCCGTGATTCTGTGGATGATAGTCGTCTGAGTTCACCGGATAGCCCTGGTGCCATTTGCCAACCATGCCAGTCACGTAACCGGCTTCTTTCAACACTTCTGCAAAGGTGGTTTCGGAGAGCTTGAGTCCCTTGCGGTGTTCTGGATGCGTCGAGTAAGGGTGGACGACCGCTTCGATGCCGGCGCGTTGTTGGTAGCGCCCCGTCAACAGTCCCGCGCGGGTTGGAGAGCAAACCGTTCCAGATGAATGGAAATCGGTGAAACGCATTCCCTCCCGCGCCATGCGATCGAGCTCGGGGGTCTTGAAGTAGGGATTGCCAAAACAACTCAAGCCCGCGTAACCCATGTCATCGACCATGACGACGATCAGGTTGGGACGCTTGTCGGCGGACGCGGCAGCAAGCAGCAACAGGGAAGCGATCAATGTCAGGCAACGATTCATGACAGCGAACGCATCTGCTTCGCGAACCAAATGCAAGCACAAAGCGCCCAAGCAATGTTTCTGCCTTCTGGGGCGTTGTGGAACTTTTTCGACAAATGACTTGAGGAAGAATTGGGATGAAGAATAGTTCTCCCGTCATCCGGCAATGCGCCGTTGCTCTTTCGAAATTTTAGCCCTAGCCCGTGCGTGATTGCGACACACTCCCTGAACCGTAGTTATCTAAAAGGGGTCTTGACTTCGGTGATGGCCGTCAGGCCTTCACTGGAAGGCGTAAGCCACCGATTGGACCCCACCTGGTTTCCTTGACGTTCAAGGGACCCGTCACAACACGGCGATGCCGGGGCTAATTCTTTCAGCCCATCCGTTCATCGGGTGGGCTTTTTTCATTTGGCTTGGGTTGTGTGTGTGGGGGCGTCCACGTTCATGATCGCAGGTCTCCATTCTTCTTCGGGAGGCCGCTCCACAACGTGGATTCGCTGCTACGAATCTTCGGGTTCGTTGTGCCAGCGATTCAGGCGAAGTCGCAATTTCTTCAGGTGACTGAACTTGGGGACGATATTGGGGAAGTCGTTGATGATTTGTTCGTAGCTTGGAATTTCGCCCCAGGCGGTGATGGCGAAGACCTCGGTGGCATGTCCGGTCTTGAATCCAAATTGCCGGTTCTCCAGGTCAGTGCGTTCGCGCAGGACTTGCTTCCAGTGCTCAAACGATTTTGGAGCTTCCATTTTGTGGCGACCAACCCAGGGGAGCCATTCCTTCACTTGCGATTCGTGACACCAGGACATCTGCGCGATGGTGTCGAAGGCGTCTTCCACATCGATCGCGATATCGTGGGCGTGTTGTCCGAACTGGTAGGTGTCGTAGGTGTTGATGATCACGGGAACCTTGCAGGGTTCGGATTTGGTCTCGTCAGCCGGGTATTCCTCGATGAAGGCGTGCGGGACGTTGATCATGTAGGCGACCTCGCGAACAGCCTGCGCAACCGCGACGTGATCGACATGCATGCCGGCGAGCGGGTCGGTGACGACGGGCGGGCAGAAGATGTAGTCGGGTTCAAAGTCGCGTATGGACTTCCAGAGCGCCGCGAGCAGTTCGATGCTGACGCGAAGACAGGCTTCACGAGGGGGCTGGCCACTGGGTAATTTGAGATGCTCGAATTCGAACTGGCCTATCTCGGCGGAGGCTTGTTGCTCTGCAAGTCGGACCTTGGCCGTTTCCTCGCGGGTGCGGAAGTGGTGTCCGGCACTGCCATCAGTGCAGATCAACACGCGGGCACGAAGCTGGTCGCCGAGTTTGCGTCGCAGTAGTTCGAAGGTGCCACCGGCGGTGAACTCGTAGTCGTCGAAGTGCGCGTGGATGAAGAGGACTTTCATGGGCTGGGGGTATAAACCACGAATGGAGGTGGAAGACACGATTTTTGCATTCGTGAATTCGCGCTTTTGCTGGCGCGGATTTTTGGGAGCATCCGCTACATGAGTTACCTGAATAATCGTCGTCAATTCATCCAGCGAGCGGGTTCCGCATCGTTGGCGTTCACCATCCTCAAAGCCGGATCCGCGCGCACTTACGCCGCGAACGAGAAACTGAACATCGCATCCGTCGGTGCCGGCGGTCAGGCAGCCGGTGACATTCGAAACCTGTCGTCGGAGAACATCATTGGCCTAGCCGACGTGGATTGGCAGCGGGCAGCGGGTTCGTTCCGTAAGTATTCCAAGGCAAAGCAGTTCAAGGACTACCGCAAGATGTTCGATGAAATGGGATCGGAGATCGATGCCGTGATCGTGGGAACGCCGGATCACCATCACTTCCACGCAACCTTGGCAGCGATCCGAATGGGCAAGGCGGTTTACACGGAGAAACCATTGACGCACTCGGTCTGGGAAGCTCGGGAATTGACCAAGGCCGCGCGGAAAGCAGGTGTCGTCACGCAGATGGGTAACCAGGCACAGGCGAGTGAAGAGACGCGGGTGGTGCAGGAATTCGTGATGGACAATGCAGCCGGACAGATTCGTGAGGCCCACATTTGGACTGACCGGCCGTCGAAGGGATTGTTCGGTGAGTATTGGCCGCAGGGGATTGGAAAGCCGGCGGAGATTGAGAAAGTGCCTGATACGTTGGACTGGAATCTCTGGCTGGGACCGGCACCGGAACGTGGATATAACTCCGTATACTGTCCGCGAACCTGGCGTGGTTGGTGGGATTTCGGCACGGGCGCGTTGGGCGACATTGCCTGTCATTTCTTCGATCCGGTATTTCGTGCCTTGAAGCTGGGCGCGCCCAGCAGTGTGGAAGCAACTTCATCGCGCGCGAATGATCAGAGCTTTCCGCTCGCTTCGATGATCACCTACCTGTTTCCAAAGCGCGGAGATATGGCCCCATTGAAACTGGTTTGGTACGACGGCGGTTTGCGTCCTGCGCGCCATCGGATGGTGGACGAAGGGGCGGTGATGGGAACGAATGGTCTTATGCTGGTCGGCGATGATGGCGTGTTGCTGTCCGACTGGAAGCACTGGCGCCTGTATCCGGAGAAGCGCGGACAGGAATACGGTCGTCCGCCGAAGAAGCTCAAGCGCTCCCCGGGACACCACCAGGAATTCATCATCGCAGCCAAAGGTGGGGTGAAAGCCGGTTCGAATTTCGACTGGGCCGGGCCGCTGACGGAGACAGTATTGCTGGGCAATGTAGCGCTTCGCGCAGAACTGCGTGAAGACCTCACCAAGAAGAAGTTGTTGTGGAATGGCAAGAAGATGCAGTTCACAAATCACCCCGAGGCGAATGCGTTCCTGCGCCGCGAATATCGAACCGGTTGGTGAGTTGAATTGATGTCGGGTGGGGCGAGGCTCCCGCCGAGCCGCTCGGTCATCCGGTGATGTTCTGCCGATTGGCTTGGCAAGCGGCAATGGGAGCTTCGACGTTGATTGCAATTACGCGCTGGTCTCAGGAGTCCGCTGAGGCCCAACGGGCCTGGTTCGAAATCGGTCTGGTGCGGAGTCTGTATGCCATTCGATTCTGCAGCTGGGTAAGGCTGCACTCAGTCGGCTGATCCGGGCATGGGTCACGCCTTGCCACCGAAGGTGACGTGGTCGTCCAGATCGAGGACGTCGAACCAGGTTTGGATATCCTCGCGTTCGTCCGCGCCGTCCGCGGACATCATCTCGTTTACGAATTCGCGGGATTCGTTGTCACCGGGCACAGCCGCTTCGCGGAAGCCTGACCAGTTGGCGATTTCCCATTCTTCTGGCTTGGTCTTCGAGTTCTCCGTCACCCAGGCAAGGATCTCGCCATCGCCCAACCCCTTTTCGATCTGGGCGCGAAGTTCGGCGGGATCGATGCCGGCGAAGTAGAAGAAACGCTGGTCGATCGGGCAGTCGTAGTGATATTCGCCGTTCTTGCCGGCGATCGTGGCGCGGCATTTGTCCAATACTCGTGGGAGGATGACATAGCCGCCGAGTCGGACGCGGACGCTGCGAGGAGGACGTTGGGTCAGATCAATTGTGCTCACGCAGGATTGTGTAGCGGAATCTCGATGAGCGGCAACGTTGAACGGGAAAACTCGAAATTCCAAAATCCAGGTTTTAGATAAGCCCCAATTTTGCAGGCCTCAATCGACTGAAGCCAAACTGTAGTTTGGAATTTGGAACTTGAGGCTTCCGTACGTGATCGTCCCGGTGGGGTAACTGAACCGCAGTCACTAACACCTTTACACACTAACAACTGACACACCTGTCTACCCGAACGCCTCAAGCGCCCGGCTGTAGACAAAAACTATCATGCCACCGAACACGAACAGCCGGACCATGTTTCGTCGGCATTCGTGGATGATTTCATTGATGGAGTCGTTTTGATTTTCCGTTTTCATGGTCATTCCCGTTTTCGTTTACGGGATAAAGATACGCAGGAATTGGATTTTCGAAACGAGGTTGCACGCCCCAAGGGAACTCGGGGTGCGCCCCTGGGGTGGGGTGGAGCCTGTCCTGAGAAAGGCTCGTAGCTGTGAACAAAAAAAGCCCGACCGGATGACCGATCGGGCTTCTGAATGAAATTGGGATTACTTGGCCAGTCGACCGGAGAATCCGGCGGCTGCCAAGGCGTCGATGAGTTCCTGCGGTTCGAAATTGCCGGTCACTTCGAAACTCTTCACGCGATTGGCAATGGTGTTCCCGGTGATGCCAGCGACGTCTTTGATGGCCGCCTTGGCCTGCTTCACGCAAGCACCACAACAGAGGTGCACACCGCTCAACGTGAGGCTCTTGACCTTGCCCTTTTTGACCTTGGTGGCGGGGACCTTGAGCGCGCCGTCGGTCTTGCCGGTGTAGCCGGCGTTACCCAATGCAGCGAGTCCCTTCTTCAATGCGGCTTCCGATCCGCTGATTTCCACCGACTTGCCCTTGCGATTCACGTTGAAGTCGATTCCCGTGACTTTGCTGAGCGCCTTGTCCACGCCTTTGACGCATCCGCCACAGCAAAGGTGCACACCCTTGACCGTCACGGATCCTGCGCTGGCCGCGAAAGGCAAAGCGATTAGAGAAAAGACAGCGATGATTGATGAAAGGGTCTTCTTCATGGCGCACAGGATATTCGGACGGGGATTATGGGGCAAGATTGAATGGAGGCAACGCGAGCCCGATTGCATTTCACGCTTTCCTGCTGGCTCGCTTCTTCACAGCACTCGAGAGAACGAGGATCAGTCCACCGACTGTGCTGACCAGGCTGTAGACCCCAAGAAGAAGCGTGCCGAGGACAAAAAATGGGCTGAGTGGAAACGCCGTGAAGAGGTAGGCAAGCTGCCCGGAATAGAGACCGAATGAGGCAACGTAACAGTGCTTTGGCGAAATCATGCTCACCAGGAAGTTGCCGATCGTTAGAAGCAGCAGGTATTTGCCCACGCCGGCGTCCCAGATTTCCTTCTTCCCGAACAGAACAGGGCCGAGCATCCAGATGATGACGCCGGCAACTGAACCAAGCACAAAGACGAGCAGGGGTTTGCGGAATTTGGGTGAGTTCGGCTCGGACGGGGGATTTGTTGCTTCCATGTCTACCTTGTATTTCAAGTTGGAGGCGTTGCGTGAATCGATTGGGCATTCAGGAACATCGAGTGGCTCAATAATTGGCCGGTTCAAGTCATGTGGCCAGATTTCCATTTGCTCTTTTTCGAGTGACGAAACGGTGTGCGAGCCAGACTCCTCTTCCTCCAACAATGCTGGGGATGGTGTGAATTGCGAGGACGGTTGCGATGAAGACAACCAGCGGACTTGGGAAGAGTATCAGGAGGTAAACAAACTGGCTTGATATCAGGCCGATCGGAGCCAGCCAAAAGTGTGAGGGTGAGAAAGAGCTGGCGATGATGTTGATCAGCACGAGAGATCCGAAGTAAAAGCCCGGCCCGCCTTGCCCCGCCCAAGGAGTGTCCGATTCGACAAGTAGCTGTGTGACCACGCAGAAGAGGAATCCAAGGATGAACGCAGATCCGCCAATGTACGCTTTTTGCGCGTGCCTGTGTGTTCCGTTCAGCAGGAAATAGAAAATCTTTCGCATGCAGGAGTTGTGGTTCCAGCAATGCCAATCGAGTGAATCGGTGACTTGTAGTGAAGAGGAAAAACTGGAGCCAGCTACCCGATTCGAACGGGTGACCGGCTGTTTACAAAACAGCTGCTCTACCACTGAGCTAAGCTGGCTCCGAAGGCCGGGTAACCTAGGTCCGGTGATATGGTTGCGTCAAGGTCCGGTTGACATGTGACCTCGACCAACGGACGGCCAAAAGGTAGAAGTTCGCCTTCGGTGAAACAGATTGCGCAGTATCAAGATGGCAGGTTGGAACTCCAAGAGGTTCCCATGCCCGTCGCGCCTCCGGGCGGTGTGTTGGTGCGGGTGACCCATTCGGTTATCAGTGTCGGCACGGAGAAGATGAAGGTGGAACAGGCGAAGATGAATCTGCTCCAAAAGGCGAAGGCTCGTCCGGATCAGGTGCGCAAGGTACTGGAGACTGCGAAAAACCTCGGTTGGCGCGCGGCTTTGGACAAGGTGCGGAATCGGCTGAGCACGCCGACTCCCTTGGGCTACAGCGCGGCCGGTGTCGTGGAGCAGGTGGATCCCGGGAATACGCGGTTTACGGAGGGCGATCGTGTGGCTTGTGCTGGGGCTGAATGTGCGTTCCATACGGAATACATTGCTCAACCGGATCTGTTGTTGGCTCGCGTTCCGGAAGGGGTGGAGAATTCGCACGCTGCTTATACGACAATTGTTTCGATCGCGTTGCAGGCGGTTCGGCAAACAGATCCAAAACTGGGAGATCGGGTATTGGTATTGGGTCAGGGACTGGTTGGGCTTCTGGCAACGAATCTACTGGCCATCAACGGTGCGCGGGTGATGGCAGTGGATCTTCTCGCGGCGAGGCGGCCACTGTGCACGGAACTTGGCGCTGAGCGGGTGGTGATTCCAAGCGAACAGGATTTGTCGAATCAGGTGAAGGATTGGACTGGTGGAATGGGTGTGGATTCGGTGGTCGTTTGCACGGCAGCACAGTCGAATGGTCCAATCGATCAGGCGGTGGACTCGTTGAGAGATCGCGGGCGCATGGTTATTGTCGGGAATACGCACACGGAGTTGGATTGGAAACGGACTTACGCCAAGGAACTTGAGATTCGTTATTCGCGTTCTTATGGGCCCGGGCGCTATGACCCGGCGTACGAGTTTGGTGGGGCGGATTATCCGGAAGGTTATGTTCGCTGGACGGAGAATAGGAATTTTGATGCCTGTCTGCACTTGATGAAGACGGGACAGTTGAAGCTGGATGCGATTACGACGCGCCGGGTTGGTTTTGAGGATTGCCTGAAAGTTTATCGGGAACTCTCAGGGGGGGCTTCGAGCGACGTTGGTGTCGTGATCGAGTATGGAAATACTGACAAGACTGCGGACAAACCTGAATCCGACTTCTCTTCAACCACGTCGATCGGAGAGTTTGCGACACTGGGCAAGACGGTGGATGCGTTGGATGTGGTGGGGGCGGGGAACTTCGCGCGGACGATGTTGCTGCCGCATCTGAAGGGACGCGTCCCGTTTGGCATGGTGGTGAACCAGACTGCGCTGAGCGCCAATCATGTCAGTGAAAAGTTTGGCTTTTTCGGGGCAGAGACCGACGCTGCCAGGGCATGGGAGGCGGAAGGCGCGCGAGCTGTGATCATCGCCACGCGGCATCATTTGCACGCGTCTCTGGTAAAGGACGCCTTGGCTGCGAATCGGCATGTGTTCGTGGAGAAACCGCTGTGCCTTCGACGCGAGGAATTGGGTGAGGTTGACGAGGCGCTGAAGAATTCGTCGGGCTCGTTGCAGATTGGGTTCAATCGTCGCTTTGCGCCGGCAAGTGTTGAGCTGCGTTCGATATTGAAGAATACGCCCGGGCCCAAGACCGCCAACTTTCGCGTGAATGCGGGCAAACTGGCGTCGGATCATTGGTATGCCAATTATGCGGAGAGTGGAGGGCGTGTGTTAGGGGAGGCGTGCCACTTCTTCGACTACTTCTGTTTCCTGTTTGCCTCGCGTCCGGTGAAGGTCTTTGCGCAGACGGTTGGTGAACCGGGTGGACAGCTTGCATTTCCGGATTCAGTCACTGCGCAGATTGAGTTCGCAGACGGCTCCAGCGGGCAGCTGATTTACACCGGGGAAGGGGACACGAGTTGGCCCAAGGAAGTGGTAACCGTTTTCGGCGCGGGGCTCGTGGCTGAGATTGAGAATTTTCAGAAGCTGGTGGTGCATCGGAAGCACAAGAAGCAGAAGTCTTCTCATGGTTCGAAAGGGCATGCGGAGCAGATGGAAGGGTGGGGGAGTTTCTTGAGCGGTGGTGGGCCGCATTTGTTTCCCTACGAGCAGGGGCGTCAGAGCATGGAACTGACGTTTGCTGCGTTGGAATCGATTCGGACTGGGCGGGCAGTTTTGGTGTAGGCTTTTCCGAGTTCGTTGAGAGCTATGGGAAGATTGAGCGAGCTCACGATCGCAGCTACGGGGATGATAAAAAACGGCGGACCTGCGTCCGCCGTTTCGTAATCAGTTATTGATTTAAATTACTTTTTCAGGCCCTTGCCTCCACGGCCCTTGAAGGTAAGTTCGGCGACCCCGGACTTGTCCAGGTGGCCGAGCTTCATCTTCACCATCTTGTTGTATTGGCCAAGTGTGGCGGTGGCTAAGGGGAGATTGACCTTCTTGGACTTGCCGAGTGCGAGCGCGATACCGGAATCCTTTGCGGCATGGGCAGCGGAGAAGTAGCAGTCGTGATCGCGGATTTCCATGTCTTCCCCATCGGTCTGCAAGACGCGGGAGTTGGCGCCTGTCTGGGAGAAGATCTTCATGACCATCTTGAGGTCGAGGCCGAGGGCGTTGGCCAGGCCAAGTCCTTCCGAGAGCCCTGCGGTGTTGATGTTCATGACCATGTTGACGAGGGCCTTCACCTGGGCAGCGCGTCCGGCTTCTCCAATGTAGCTGAGCAGCTTCCCGCCGTCGCTGAGGTCGTTGAGGATCTTCTTGATCCGGTTGAAGGTCTTCTTGTCTCCACCGATCATCAGGTAAAGCGTGCCGGACCGTGCCTGGGGGATGCTGGAGGCCATGCAGGCTTCGAGGCTGTCGGCGCCTTTCTTCTGGCACTTCTTCTGGGTGTCGACGTGGACCTTGGGCGAGATGGTCGCGCAGTTGACGAAGATCGTGCCCTTGGTCTTCTTGCTCTTGAGGAGATTGTCCTTTTTGCCGGAATAGATGTCCGACATGGACTTGTCATCGGTGACGACGGTGATCACCACATCGGATGCATCGGTGATGCCGGCGAGGGTATCCGAAGCCGTGCAGCCGAGTTCCTTTGCAAGACCGCTCGCGGTTTCCTTGCGGATGTCATAAACCGTGCTGACCTTGTGTCCACATTCCTGAAGACGGCGGGCCATGTTAGCGCCCATGCGTCCCAATCCAACGATGCCAATTTTTTTTGCCATAAGATTAGTGTGTTTGAATAACCGGGGTTCGGTAAGTGCGGTGACTAAAGTGGATTGGCCGTATTGATGCGAGTAAAAATGCGATCTTCGCCGGCGTTGAAACATCCGACGTGCATGCGGGTTTCATTCTGGTCGCGGACGACGCAACCTGTACGCCCGTAAGTCATGAAGAAGAAGCCAGTTCTCATTTGGAGAGGAATCACTGCCCTGTTGCTCACCCGTGTTGCACTGATGTGTTATCGGATTGCAAACGACGAGTATTCGGCTGGGTTGGCGGAGATGCATCCTGAGTTTCTACCCGAGTTGCCCGTTGATTGGATGGATGGAAAAGCGCTCCGTTACTCACGCAGTTCTGAGGGGTTCAAGCTCTGGTCGATTGGTGTGGACGGCGTTGATGATGGCGGGGACGGTTCACGCGCGGACGCAGCGGATACGATTGGCTCTTAAAAGGGGCAGGACGTTGTTTGGCCGGATGAGGCGTCAGAGACTGAATTCAGCAGATTTATCGCGAATCAGGAGACTGCCTGCCACACGTCGTTGATTGGAATGCCGAGTCCATAAGTTGGCGCGTTCGTCGGCTACCGTGGATTGGTCTCCCTTTCATCACCAAATCCTTATGAAAATCGGCTCGACCCCGGACCGTTCTGCTCGAATACTGGCTGGATCCAACCAGAAACTGAGTAAAATATTCAGAGGTTCGGAACGTCACATAACGCAGAATTTCATGGAAGCCACGAAACTGTCATCCGCGCAGATACCGAAGCACGTCATCCAGCAGCGCTTTCGCAAGCCGAAGGAGAATATTCCGCAGACGGTTGAGGAACGGAATCGCATCGTTCATTACATTCGCAATTACGTTGCGGAATTCAATCCGGTTCCGCCTCAGCCTCTGGATCAGTTGAAGGAGCATGCGGATCGTCTGATGGAGATGATGAAGCTCGATCCCATCTACCGTGATTACGTCGGCGTCCTGATCAACAACGAGATGTGGCGCGAGCAGCTGGCGAGCGTGCCCTACGAGAAACGGCTCTTGCTGCTGCCGAAGTGCCTGCGGGTCGAGGAGAAATGTCCTGCTCCATTCGATGAATTTGGATTGCTCTGCAAGACTTGTGGCTTGTGCACCATCCAGGATTTGCAAGGAGAAGCTGAGAAACTGGGCTATGCGACGCTCGTTGCCGAGGGCAGCGCAATTGTCATGTCGCTCATTCAGACCGGGAAGATCGAGGCAATCGTTGGCGTTAGCTGCATCAGCGTGTTGGAACGTGCGTTCCCGTACATGGAGGCGGCTGCTGTCCCGGGTGTGGCCGTTCCCTTGCTCCAGGATGATTGCATTAATACCACGGTCGATCTCGATTGGGTGTGGGACTACATCCACCTGACGAGCGATGACAAGACGCGTCGTCTGGATTTGGGTTCGCTGCGTGAAGAGGTTGATTTCTGGTTTACGCCCGCGTCACTCGATCTGGTCATGGGCTCGGTCGATGGCCAGACCGAGCAGATCGCCCGCGAGTGGTTGAATCGAGCCGGCAAGCGTTGGCGACCGTTCCTCGCGGTAGCCGCTTTCCAGGCGCTGCGGGAGGATTCGAATGAACCACTTCCCAATGACATCAAGAAGATTGCAATTGCGGTCGAGTGTTTCCACAAGGCTTCTCTGATCCATGACGACATCGAGGATCAGGACGCGGAGCGCTACGGGGAGAAAACCCTGCACGAGGAGCACGGCATAGCCGTTGCTCTCAATGTGGGCGATCTGCTGATCGGCGAAGGCTACCGTCTTCTTGCTGCGTGCAAGGTCAGCCCGGAGCAAATTGCCGCTATGATCAAGGTGGCCTCGGATGGTCAACGGGAGCTTTGCCGCGGTCAGGGCGCGGAATTGTGCTGGGCGCGTAATCCCACGCCCTTGGCCAGTCGCCAGGTGATTGACATTTTCAGCAAGAAGACCGCGCCCGCATTTGAGGTGGCCCTGCAAATCGGTTCCATCTATGCGGATCTTGAGGAGTACGAGGAATGCAAGGACACCATCCATGCCTATAGCGAGGCGCTTGGCATTGCATATCAGATCCGTGACGATATCTCAGATCTTGGTGTGGAGGGTGATACCAACGACATTGAAGGATTGCGTCCGAGCCTCCTGCTCGCCGTGGCACATGAGAAAGCCAAGGGCGAAAACAAGGCCGTGTTGAAACAGGTTTGGCAGCGTCAAATTCCGGAAGGTTGGAATACTGAGCGTATTGAAGCCCTCTATGCCGAGGTGGGTGCGACGGATCGGGCGAATATTCTTCTCGAGACCTACAAGGAAGAAGGCATTCGTTGCCTGCGCGATCTACAGAACCAGAATCTCAAAGGGCTTCTCCGTCGTGTGCTCGGCAAGATCTTCAATGACACGGAGATCAAGGGCTGGTGTAAGGAGTTTGAGGAGAAGAACGGTGTGATGGATGGTATTCGAGTTGAAGCTCCATCGGAGCCCGCTGAGCCGGCGATGGCTTGATTGACGACTCCTCACTGACATCGCTTCGCTCGTCGTTCGCATGCTTCGACTGGCAGTCGAAGCTACTTCGCGGCGTGGATGATGAGTTTGACCGTGCCGATCTGGAGATGACTGCCGTTCTTCAAGGGCGTGCGGTTCTGTGATTCGCCATCGATGAACTCGATGATCCCGTTCGAAAAAAGCACGCTGGCGTGGCGTTCGCCAAAGCCGCGTACGTAGATCTGATCTTCCGGGCCTCCACCAATATAGATTGGATCGGCTCCGAGATTGAACTTGGTGGTTTCGTTGGGCGCCCAGACGACTTCGAGCGTGGCTTCGTTGAAGAGGGATTCGACGACAACCATGGCCAGTCCCAGCGCGGCGCCGAGCAGTCCGATCCCGGCCATGCGTCCGACGACGCCCATGATGTTCTGCGTGGCTTGGCTGGCATCATCCGCAACGAAGTAGTCGCCAAAGAACACAAACGCCGTGCCTCCGATCGCGCCTCCGACGGCACCCGCGCCAATGCCCCGGATCACGCCGAGATTTGGCACCCGGCCCGCCAAACCGACTCCGAGCAGCGCTCCGAGCACGCCCCAGCAGATTGAGTAAATGGCGTAGATTTTCGTATTGGACATTTCACCGGTCATCATCTTGGAAAAGAGTGCCTGGGCGATGAACCCGGCGATCATTCCACCCACCGCGCCGGTGAACAGTCCGCGTTGGACAAAACGGGGATGAAGATTGTGCCGCAGGTAGATCTCATTGGCCATGAACAATCCGACGGCGAGGAAGCTGGCGGCCATGGCAAACCAAATCCCGGTCTTCATGGCGGTTTCGATGAACGACGGATTCGCGCTGTCGCCGGGAGCAAGTTCGGCGAATGCAGAACCTGCGACTCCACCGAGACAACCGATGAGGGCGAACAAGAGCCACTTCTGGGACTTGAGGCGGCCGACTGCGCTCGGTTTTGCGCCGGGCATGACGTCTTGTTCTTCGTGGGGCGCGGGCGGGGGAGGTTCACTGCCGCCAGCGGGCATCGCATCAGGTTCGTTCTGATTATCGGGGTAGATTTCCTGATCCATTGGTCGATTAGAGGGTTTCGTTCGAAATTGCGTTACAACTCGCTTGGTTGTGTCGAACCACGATTATGTGCCACGCACAGCATTCTTCTTATCCTCGAATCGAGCTTCGATCTTACTCTTCTCGCCGGCCATTTCCTGCTGAAGGATCTCGACGCCGTTGAAATCTTCCTGTTCGCGGGCCGCTTCGATCTTGCCGTTGAAGGCGATTTCGAGCTCCGCGATCTTCGCCTGGAGTTGAGAGTTGAGTTCGGCGATTTCCTTCTTTTGCTCGTCGGTCAGCTTCTCGATGGGGGCGTCTTTGCTCAGGCGCTCCATCGCGAGTTCGTAAGCGGATTTCATGAGTAGACTGTAGAATGAAAGTTCGAGAGATGGAAAGGCGGAGATTTGGTGGGAGATTTCAAGCCACAAACCCGAGTTTCAATCATCGACGTCCCGATTGAATGTTGCGCGAAAGAATCGATCGCGACCGGTCAGATCCTGTTCTATTCCGACCTTGCCTGAGCCTGAGGTGAACATTTTCGCCAGCGCATGAGATTGTCCGTCTCCAAATTCACACATGAGGATACCATCAGCACATAGATACCGGGGAGCTTCGTTGGCGATTCGTCGATAGAAATCCAGGCCGTCATCCCCGCCGTCGAGTGCGAGCGTGGGGTCGTAGTTGCGGACTTCGATGTCGAGGGTTTCGATTTCCGCAGTGGGAATGTATGGGGGATTGGATACGATCAGGTCAAAATGCTGGTCGGTCAGGCCCGCGAACAAGTCGCTCTCGAAAAACTGGATTTTGGTGCAGTCGTTTCGAGCAGCGTTGCGGCGCGCGAGACTCAGTGCAGGATTCGAGATATCAACAGCATGCACTTCTGCGGTAGGGCAGTTCCTGGTGATGGCAATGGGGATACAACCGGTACCGGTGCCGATATCAAGGACTCTACGGGCGTTCGGGCTGCGATCGTTCAGCCATATCCATGCGGCTTCGGCAAGGAGTTCGGTTTCCGGTCGAGGAATCAACGCGTCCGGCGTGACTTCGATCTCGATTCCGCAGAACGAAACGCTGCCCAGGATGTGTTGGAGTGGTTCGTGAATGCGCCGGCGTTCCAAGATGGAACGGACGCGTTCATGGAGCGTGTTTGGGAATTTATCACGCGTGTTCAAGAGGAGGCGACCGAGGGGGATATCGAGCACGTGTGAAATGATCCATTTTGCCTCAACATCCGGTTCGTTGATGCGCGCGGTCTGCAGCGCGCTGGCGATGTCACTGATGGCTTCCCGAATGGTCATTGATGGGGAGCGATTCGGGAATGTTCAAGTTGATCGCCTGAAGGAACCCGCGCGCTTTGGCTAGGGTCTCCTCGTATTCCATCTCCGGGTCGGAATCGGCGACGATTCCGGCACCGGCGTGGAATGAGGTGACCTCCGGTGCGACCAATGCGCTCCGGATGGAGATGCTCAGGTGACTTTCACGATTGAATCCAAGGAAACCATGACTGCCGGTGTAGGGGCCGCGAGTCACTGGTTCGAGTTCGTCGATGATCTCCATTGCGCGGATCTTGGGTGCTCCCGTGATGCTTCCGCCGGGGAAACACTTCATCAAGGCGATGACATGAGTGAGGTCTTCCTGTAACCGGCCATCGACGGTAGAGACGAGGTGTTGAACTTGGGGATACTTTTCGAGCCGCATCAAGTCAGGGACTTGAACGCTGCCAAACTCGCAGATCCGGCCAAGATCGTTTCGCAGCAGGTCGGTAATCATGACGAGTTCAGCCTGTTCTTTGGCGCTGGTCTGAAGTTCGTAGCTGAATTGTGCGTCGCGGATTGGATCAGTGCTTCTGGGGCGTGTGCCCTTGATCGGTCGCGTCTGAACCGCCTCGCCGCTCATTTTGAGGAACGACTCGGGTGAACTTGAAACCAGCTGCCAATCACCAAAATCAAAGTAGGCCGAGAATGGTGCGGGGGATACCGCAAAGAGCTGTTCGAAGAGTTCCCACCCACTTGCGCGGGTCGGGATGCAGAGTCGTTGCGCGAGGTTGACCTGATAGATGTCGCCGGTGCGGATGTAGTCCTTGGCTTTCTGCACGGCCGTGATGAATTCTTCACGCGTGAAGTTCGATGATGGCTCGACAACCGATTGCGCTGTGCGCACGGTTTGTGGATCGTCTTTTCGTTCGAGGATTCGGAGCCAGAAGTCACGCGCGGCTGAGGTCCTGTTCGCGGAACGGGACCCATCCGCCTGCATGCCCGTGGCGACGATCCAGATTTTCTGAAGCCGGTGGTCAAAGACGAGCAGGCTGTCGTAAAAACCGAGCCGGCAATCGGGGAGTTCCAAATCGTTGAGGGTGGATCGTGGCAGTTCGGGCTCAACGAAGTTCTTCAGGTCATACCCCCAGAACCCGAAGCAGCCGCCCAGCGGGAACGGCATATCAATCTCATCCAGCAATTCGTAGCGGGACATCAGGCTTTCCAGGATTTTCCAAGGATTGCCGTAGAGCGTTTGAGCATGATCGCTGAACGCGCACTCACAGCGAGTTCCGTGGGAGGTGAAGGTGAGGAAAGGGCCGGCCGCCAGAATCGAATAGCGTGCCGATGCGGATTCGAAAAGTCCGCTCCGAAGCAACGCAAGTGATTCGTGGCCGAGAAGGCGTGACGCGACCGTTTCCGGGTCCGCGCACCAATCCACTTCCTCGATGATCAAGTCAGCAGCCATTCGATCAACGGCCGGAATCTAGTGTGAATGATCGTGGCTGTCAGTACCGGTGAGTGGGTTTTCAATGACAATCTGTTGCCATGCGATGGCGGTCTCCGCATGATGCACGGCTTCAATGTCAATCGGGAACGGAAAAGTGGTGTGGTTTACCGGGATGTCCGGCGCGGGTAAGACAACCGTGTCGTCAAACGTGTTGGAACAATTGGAGCGGAATGGGGAGTTGGTGAAGATGTTGGATGGTGATGTGGTGCGCAAGGGGCTGTGCTCGGATCTGGGCTTCAGCCATGCGGATCGGACGGAGAACGTTCGGCGAGTGGCGGAAGTGGCTGCGTTGTTTGCCGATTCTGGATTTACCTGCATCGTCGCGTTGATTTCCCCCTATCAGATTGACCGTGAAAAGGCGCGGTCGTGTGTGGGGGCGGAGAGGTTCATTGAAGTGTTTGTGGACGCACCTCTTGAAGTGTGCCGTGCGCGCGATCCCAAAGGGCTTTACGCGAAGGCTGATGTAGGTGAGGTGAAGAAGATGACCGGAGTCTCTCATCCATATGAAGCACCGGAGAATCCGGATGTGCATTTGCACACCGATGTTCGATCGGTGGAAGAATGTGCGGGCGAGGTGATGTCTGCAATCGTGACGTAAGGCTGCAGTCCAAGACGCTGCCAAGCGCTCGGCTGATTACTCGAACTTGAACGTGGGGCCGACGGGGAGCCGGTGCTTCCAGTAGTCCGGCGTGGCGTTGAAGTAGGTTGGAATTGGAGCGAGTGAATCGTCCCGCAAATACACACTGCGGAGAATCTCGAAGGCTGGATGGGTGATGGGTGAAAGTCCGTCGTAACTGGCCGGATTGTGGAACTGATCTTCGTCGTCGGAGGCCGACGTCATGGTCAGCCGGTAGGTGAGCCCCGGGTGCAGGCGAACTGACTTGTTCAACGCGAGGTATCTGAACTCACCGTCGAGTGCGCCCGGGTGGTCGGCCGTCAGCTCAATTTGACGCAGCATCTCTCCGTCGGCGGACAGGCGGATCCGATGCGAGCTGGACAGCCCACGGCCGTCATTGCCATCGATGCTCGCGTGTTCAAGAACGTTGTCGTTTGGAGGCGAGGTGGCGGGTCTGACGGCTTTGTCCATTGCATGGTCATCCCACATTCCCAAATGTGTGATTGTGATGGATTGGTTTCCGCTCAGCCTGAAGTCGAATCCAATCTCGCCAGTTAAATCATTGCGCAAATTGTGCCAGCCGTCGTCGAGGATCAGTTGCTTCTTTGACGGGGCGTTCAGTGGTCGTGCGTGACCACGGTTGTGAACATGAAGGAGCTTCCTCGAGAGTCGTTCGACCGAGTCTTCCGCGCCCGTGCTCCAGGTTTCGATTGCTTCGCCCGGATCTTCGTGAAGGTCGTGATAGCGCTTGACCACCACTGAGCCGCGATTGCCCCGCTTGATTCCCGGCTCGGGGACTCCTCCGGCAACGATGATTTTCTCTGAGCCCTCGCGAATGGACATTGCGTCATTCACGTATGGCGGGCCGAGATGGCAGAACATCAGTCGCGCACGTTTGTCCGGGGACTGAGCCTTGCCGCGCCAATGGTCCAATACATCGTAGCTATCCTGGGCGTCTTGATTTGCCAGCGGATGTTCGAGCAATCGCGCAAAGGTTGCGTAGAGGTCGGTGAGGGAAAAATGCGTGCGATTGATGCGTCCGCCTTCGAATTGGCCCTTCCAATACAGCAGGAATGGGACGCGCAATCCGCCTTCGGTGATGCTGGCCTTCTTTCCGCGCAGTCCGCCGGACTGAAAACTAAGTTTGTGTTTCTCCCCCTCGTTCGGACCGTTATCGCTCGTGAAGATGATGAGCGTGTTGTCGATGAGCGCGTGTCCCGGGTTTCGGGGATCCGGGAGGGTACGGAGTAATTCAAGGACGCGTCCGAAGGCAATGTCGTTCTCCAGGACCATGTCGGCTCGCTCGCCCGCAGGCGTGCCATCATTCATGCGGCTCGCCCCCTTCACGGGTTTGCCGTTGATGGAATCGGGAATTGCGTAACGTCCTTCCTGCCAGAGTTGCTGATGATTTGCGTTGGGAACGTAGTAGAGGAAAAACGGGTTCTCCTCTTTTGATGCGCGTTTCAGGGTGGATTCGACTTCGCGCAGGTAAACGGGACCGATCTGTTTCAAATCCCATATCGGATCGGTAAACAGTTTTCCTTCATGTCTCCGATAACCGGTCATGACCATCTTTTTGCGATCGGTGAAGGTCCAGCGATCGTTGCGGATGTAAATGCGCGGTTCGGTATCCAGTGCGTCCTCGGTGTTGCCAGGAACGCCGAAGAATCTGTCGAAGCCGTGATGTGTTGGACCGTCGAGCAGCGGTTTTGTGAAATCGACATCCGCGTGGTAGTAGTCACTTGCGGGCGTACCCTGCCCGTTGTCGAAGGCCATCCCAACGTGGTATTTGCCGACGCAGGTCGTTCGGTAGCCGTTGGCCTGAAGCATTTCTGGCAAGGTTGCCAATTCGCGCCGGATCATCGGCAGGTTGGGACCGTGTGGCAGCCATCCCTGTCGTTTCAAATACGACCGATGACCAAAGCGTCCGGTGAGAAGCGAATAGCGCGACGACGAACACATGGAGGCTCCGGCGTGTGCGTCGGTGAATATCAGGGACTGTTTTGAAAACTTCTCCAGGTTTGGCGTGACGATCGTTTTTACTACCGGATCGCTTTTCGGCATCAGGCGTTGACCAAGGTAGGCACTGGTGTCACCAATGCCCATGTCATCGACCATCATCAGGACGATGTTTGGGCGTGGCTTGGCGGACAGGGTTGTCGCCAGAACCAGAGCGAACAGGAACGAGTTGAGGAAGCGCATTGGCCAAGCCGTGTCCAGCCAATCAGCGTTCCACCTTGATGGAATCGATTTCCACCTTGGAACCTTTTTTTGCGAATAACTCCAACTCAAGCGAGCGAATATAACCTTTCCATGCTGCTTGATCCTTCAGCGGGAATCGAACGGTGGTGAATTTCTTGCCGGCAATCACCTTGCGCTCGCCAGCGATCTTCGTCGCATTCGCGTAGGCTTGAACCCGCAGGGGCGCTTCGCACCGAAGAGTGACTGCGAGCGTCTTGTCATTGGCCATCGCGATTGCGTTCAGCCCGTCGCGGCGCATGACGCCTTTCCACTGCGTCATGGCGAAGTCGAGATACCCCAGGTAGCCCGCGATGTTGTCGCGAATCCCATCGGCTTCCCAACCTTCAGTTTGCCAGCCGCCGCAATCGAACTCGAAGCGCAACAGGCCGTCGCTGGGATTGCGTTCGTTGGTGGTTTCCCAGGCGTCGGAGAGTCCATCGCCATCATTGTCCGCGCGATAGACTTCGTATTCGGGATTCACGCCATTGCCCCACTTTTTGCCGTCGGCATTGTTGCGCATCATCGCCACGGATTCTTCAGCCACACCCATGTCGCCCTTGGACAGCCAGGTGTCGAGCAGGCGTCGGTGGCGGTTGAGTTCCACGGCATACTTCGGATCACCGACGAGGTTGTTCATCTGGCTGGGATCTTTTGACACTTCGTAGAATTCCTCAGCGGGCCGTTCGCCAAAGTAAATGTCCCTAAGCTTTTGAGGCAGTTTGCCGCTCCGATAGAGAACGTGGAGGTTCTGCACGAAGTCTCTCCGGTCGCGGTACTGTGGCTGAAGGAAGATGCGATCGAGCTTGAAGTTACGGGTGTACCGAAAACGGTCAGTACGGACAGTACGGACGCGATCTAGGGTGTGATCCAGGCGATCCTTGCCACCGGCGACGGATTCGCGGGGGTGGAAATCCTTGGCGAAAAGATTCTGTCCTTCATACCAATCCGGTTGTGCGATCCCGGCCCAGGCGAGGGTGGTTGCTGGGAGATCGAGCATGTTCACGAGATCATTGCGGACCCCGCGCTGTGAAACGTAGTGCTTCGGTCCGGTGATGATGAAGGGAACATGCAGTCCGCCTTCGGTTGGCATCTGTTTGTGGCGAACGAGATTGTTGGCGCCGTGGTCGGAGAAGTAGACGACGATCGTGTTCTTCAGCAGTCCGGCATCTTTCAGACCTTGCATGATGGTCCCAATTCGATCGTCGTCGACCCGGATGGCGTCGTGATGCTGGGCCACAACTTCCCGGTAGAGTTGGTTCTGTGGGTAATCCGGCGGAACGGTGACGTCGTTCGGATTCGTCTTTCGCTCGGCTGGGAAGCGTGTGGTGTTGTTCTTTCCACCCTTGGTCTGGATCTGTCCGAAGAAGGGTTGATTTTTCTTCAGGACATTGAAGTCCGTTCCGCCCCTGTTCCTGTTGTCGGAATAAACTGCGTCGGTATTCCATACGAAATTGTAATCCGTCTTGCCGTGATTGAAGGTGTAGTAGCCGCTCTCCTTCATGATCTGCGGGAGAAGCTTCGCGCCCTTGGGCAGATACAGCTTTGCTTCACCTCGGGAAGATCGGTGTTCGTGTGCGCCGAAACGAATCTGGCTCTGTCCCATCATCATCGCGGATCGACACGCGGAGCAAACGGGTGCGGGGACGAAGGCGCGTGCGAATCGGAGTCCGCTCTTGGCAAGACTGTCGATGTTTGGCGTGGCGTTTGCGTTGGCCTTGGAGCCGTAGCAGCCCATCCAAGGTGAAGTGTCCTCTGCGTAGACCCAAAGGATGTTCGGTTTCTCAGCGAACAGTCCGGGAGCCAGGGCAATGACGGCGAACAAAGTTAGAAGCGATTTCACGGAGCCGCTTGTAACCGATCTGCCCGGACTCGCCAACTGCGGATGCGAAAGCATGTCGGCGATTCAGGATTGAGATCGACTGCGCTCTCGCCCAACGTCGCAGACATGAAGATCAGTCGTGGCGTCACTCTGATGATTCACTTCGTGCTGGATGAACTGGTCCCGCCGATCATTCGCGACCGCAAGTGGTTTATCTGGCTGCCGTTCAAGATTCTCTTCGGGAGCAAATCGGAGGTCTTTGCCAACTTCAAGCGGCGCGGATTGCAGATGTCCGAGGAGGAATTCTCGGCAGTCTACGGCGAGATTGCCTCGAGCGGGGTTCAGCGGGAAACGGATCTCAACAAGGGATGCGTCACGGAAATTGAAAGGAATATTGCGGGCGAAAGCGTGTTGGAAGTTGGCTGTGGTCGGGGATATCTCGCGGGTGTCCTGTCGAAGGATAACGACGTCACGGCTTGTGACATTCAAGTGCCGAAGGCGATGGTTGAAAAGTATCCGAGGGTGAAATTTGAGGAAAGCAATGCGCAGGATCTGCCCTTCGGCGACGCGTCATTTGACACGGTGGTTTGCACCCACACGATCGAGCATGTGCAGGACATTGCGCAGTCCATCCGGGAACTTCGTCGAGTGACGCGCAAACGTTTGATCATCGTCGTTCCGAGGCAGCGCCCGTATCGGCATACCTTTGATCTGCATCTCCATTTCTTCACCTATCCGCACATGTTCCTGAGTCATGTGCGTCCGGTTGAGGGGGTGAAGGGGCAGGATCTGAAGGAGGTGGATGGGGACTGGTACTATCAGGAGGAACACCAGTGCTAGGGTCGAAAGGTGGATCGAGCCTATTCGTCTTTCAGTTCGGAAGCCGCCTTGTTTTGTGGAAGCGATTTCTTCGCCTTTTCAATTATATCGCCCAACATCCCTTTCGTTTGTGCGCCTTTCGGTTTGGTCTTGATCTTGGGAACGAGGACATTGGCCGTCGCCTTTTTGTAACCCGTGTAACCAATTCCGGCGATGAGGACCATGACGGAGAACACGATGGCCATTCGCATCTTGAGTTGCATGCCCGCGAAGCTTCCAAGCAGGCCACTGAAAATTCCGCCTCTGAGGGATCCGAAGAAGCCCTTGAGTTTGCGCTGCTTGCCCCAGACGCGATTCCAATCTTCGTCTTCACCGGCGTAGTCAGGGCGGTTGTCGTCGTCATCCGCGGCTTCTTCCCACGCAGCGGCTTCCTCATGGTAATCCGGGCGCTCTGCCTTGTCTTTTCGCGTGCGGCCGTTGTTGCGGTTGTAAAGTCCGATCGCGACGGGCTTGCGCTTGAGATTGGTTACGGTGCCCTCTTTCGAATCCGTTTCCTCACCCGCAGCCGCAGTTGCAGCGGCTTTGGCAGCAGCGGGGGACATCGCACCGATCGGCATTTTCTTTGTGCCGGGTGACGACGGTTTTGGTGCTGGTGGATTGAATTTGAGTTGCGGGACTTTCTTCTTTGCCGAAGGCGCAGCAGCAGGTTTCCTGGAAGTGATGGCGGTTTGAGGTGTGGGAAGAACTTTCTTGGGTGGAACGGTTTGTTCCGACACCTCCGGTGAGGCGTCCACGACTTCGGCAACCGGGATGGCCCCTTCTTGATGATAGCGAATGGCTATCCTTCCCACTCGAATGGTGTCACCATCTTTGGCATAGGCGTCGGAAACCTGTGTGCTGTTGAGGTAGGTCCCGTAGGTGGAGCCAAGATCCTCAATCCGGAGTGAGCCGTCGCGTTCGGTGATAATGCAATGATGTCGCGAAACGCTCTTGTGCTTCAGCTGAATGTCACAATCCATTCCGCGACCGACCTTCATAGGCTTGCCCAGCAAATCAAAGTTGCCGTCGAGGAGTTCGGATGTGACTTGGAGGGTGCCCATCAGTTCTGGTTACCGCCGTGGGTCGGTCGTTCGGAGCAGCGTAGCAAATCCTTTGGGAGTTTCAATTACGGAATTGTTAAAGGCAGGTAAACAATCAGGCGTTCCGGCTGAACCAGTCAAAGCACTTTCGATTGTTGGCTTCCTCGAAGGCAATCTGTTCGGCAGGTGACATGCCTGCGATCCGTGGAAGTCTGGTGGATTGGTTCTTGCGGACCATGGACAGGAATTCGGCAAGCACACTCCCTCTGAGGTCGGCAAACGTTTGCCAGTATTTCCTGGTGAGACACGGTATTTTCAGTGGATCCCGCGTGATCATTTCCAGGTTGAACTGGACGCCGGATCGGGCCTTCTCGCAGATACGGATGATTCGTTGGATATCCAGAAATCCTTCACCCAGAGGAACTTCCGACAGCAGAAATCCATCCTGGTATTCCTGCACCCCCATGTCCTTGAGGTGAACGGTCACGGTGTAGGGCGCGAGTGTCTCGGCGACCTTCATCGGATGTTCCAAGAGAGAGATGTTGTTGCCGGTGTCCAGATTCACGCCGACGTGTTCGCTGCTGAGGCGGCGCAGAATGTCGGTCATTTCATCGATGCGCCAATCCTTGTGGTTTTCGAGCGCGAGCATAACGCGGTGTTTGCGTGCGATCGGTTCGGCACGGGTAAGCCAGGTCCATGAGTCTTTGGTGAATTGTTTCCACTTGGCGACGTTCGGGAATGTTTCATATCGGCGGCCGCTCAACATCACGCAGCGCAGGATCTTCACCCCGGCTTCCTTGGCTGCGAGAATCGAGCGCGAGAATTCTTCGGTTGCCTGGTCTGATTTGGGCAGGCGGACCTGACCTTCAAGAATCATGTCGTGCGCCTCAGCTTTCTCTCGCAGTCGCTTGGCGAGGTTTGCGTTCTCCCAACCTCTGACGCCGACCTGTAAGCCACCAGCTCCAAGGCCACGGCAATGTTCGAGGAAGTGAATCGGATCGCGAAACACCGGTAGGTTTGAAGGAGTGGACGCCTTGCGGCTGAGACGCTGCCTGATCATGTAGGAGGCCGTCGAGACGGCGAGGCGACGGCCGGATTGCGATTGCAGATCGGTGGTCTTGCAGGCAGTTGCGGCAGCCGCTGAAAGCAGGCCGAATTGCCGGCGATTGACGTTCATTGGTTGACCTCGAAGTGCAGGATGTTGATCGCAGATCCCTTGCTGTTCTCTCGGTTGGAATCGAGCACGCGCAGTTCAAGCGTGTGCACGCCGGGCGTGAGGTTCGAATGAAAGATTACGCTTCGCGGATAGTTGAGTTTCTCGCTGAATCGATGGAAGAGGTCCTGCTCGACCCATTTGCCATGGTCGATTCGGGATTCGACGACGCCAGCATCCGGACCGGCAAGGATGAAGGCTCCGACAGTTCGCCCGGTGAACTCCAATTTTGCAGATTCGTTTGGACCTTCGCCACGAAGCAACGGGTATGGGAGGTAGTCGCGTCGGATCGATCCATGCGGAATTAACTCCCGTGTCGCCCTGCCTCGTTTCCATCCCTTGCCGGTTGTCGCGTTCTTCACGCTGACAAAGCCTGCGGAGTGGTAGGACTGCGGATCCACCAGCGGGGGCAGTTCTGTTGTCGTAGCGTTGTCGGAAGCCAGTCCCGCTTGGATGGCTTTGATGATCAGATCGGATGCAGCGCGGTAACCGAACTTCTTCGGATGCGTTCCTCCATATTCCTTCCAGCCGTATCGTCCCTGCTGCGTAGCCTGTGCGACTTCCAAAGCCACGTTGACCGAAGTGATCTGATAGTGGTTGGCAACAGATTCGTGCGCGGAGATTGAAGTTGGCGTTTTGCCCTTCAAGGTCATTTCCAACATGCCGGGATTCACGAAGTGCACCATCACAATCCCGGCATTCGGATTAAGTGACAGAGTTTGGCGGACGATGCCTTCCATGCCGCGGATGCACTCGCGACGGGCATGGGCAGCGTCCTGGTCATCATTGACCGCGAACTCAACGATCAACAAATCAGGCGCGCCCTGGCTCCAGATGTGATCCTTCAATCGGAACGCTCCGCTCGTGGAGCAAGTAGAACTCATTCCGGCATTGGTGAACTTGAATCTTGCCTTGGGGAACTCCTGACGGAACCACTCGGGCACCATCGCGGTGTGACCTTTCGAGTTCTGAGTGATCGA
This sequence comes from Verrucomicrobiales bacterium, assembly GCA_002715965.1. Lineage (GTDB taxonomy): Bacteria > Verrucomicrobiota > Verrucomicrobiia > Limisphaerales > JAYPXF01. The sequence continues at coordinate 131,349 of PBAL01000087.1, forward strand.
TCCTCCGAGGAACGCCACATGAACCTCGCTGCCAGAGTCGATCTTGGTCCGAAGATGCTTGAGAGTGCCCCTGTGTTGAACTGGGCTTTTATCCGACATCGCGCAGGTGCTGGAGAGCAGAAACGTGATCAACGACATCACTCGAATGACATGCATGTCGCTACTTCATCAGAGTTTTCAGACATGGAAAGTCGAATTTACACGGTGCCTCATTCATGCGGAAATGACGGCATGCTTTCGTTGGTTCGAACGTTCCTGCTCACTGCGTCGATGCTCGTCGCCACCTTGCCGATTGATGCGGGAGACCGGCCGAACATTCTGCTCATTATGGCCGACGATCTCGGATATTCGGATCTGGGTTGTTACGGCGGAGAGATCAAAACACCCGTGCTGGATGCGGTGGCTGAACGGGGAATTCGCTTCTCTCAGTTCTACAACACCGGCCGTTGCTGGCCGACACGAGGCGCGTTGCTGACCGGGTATTACGCCCAACAAATTCGCCGCGACAATCTGGACGGTGTTCCCAGTGGCGGACGTGGGGTGCGCCAGCCATGGGCGCAGTTGCTGCCGAATATGCTGAAACCGCTGGGGTATCGCTCATATCACACGGGGAAGTGGCACATCGACGGCATGCCTCTGCAGAACGGATTTGATCGATCCTACTATCTGCAGGATCAAAGCCGCTTCTTCAGTCCGCTTCAGCATTACATGGATGACAAGCGCTTGCCCAAAGTGGAACGGGGCACAGACTTCTATGCGACAATTGCCTTGGCGGATCATGCGATTGAAGTGTTGAAGGAGCACAAGGCGAATCATGGGGAGAAGCCGTTCTTTCATTATCTGGCATTTGCTGCTCCTCACTTCCCTCTGCACGCGTTGCCGGAGGATATTGAGCGGTACAAGGACAAATACAAAAGGGACTGGGAAGTTGTCCGCAATGAGCGCCATCAGCGACAGCTGAAGATGGGCTTGCTAAACACGAAGCTGTCGGAAGTGGAATCCGATGTGGGGCCGCCTTACCACTTCCCTGAACATCTGGAGATACTGGGTGAAGGCGAAGTGAATCGTCCGGTCGCGTGGAACTCGCTCACTGAAAAGCAAAAGGACTTTCAAGCCACCAAAATGGCGATTCATGCTGCAATGATCGATCGAATGGATCGGGAAATCGGCCGGGTTGTCAAACAGATCCGGGAGATGGGTGAACTGGATAATACGATCATCCTGTTCCTTTCCGATAACGGTTGCAGTGCCGAGATCATGGTTCGCGGGGATGGACATGATCGGGATGCGCCTCCCGGTTCAGCCGATACTTACCTGTGCCTGGGGCCGGGTTGGTCAACGACCTGCAATGCGCCATTTCGAATGCACAAGACCTGGACGCATGAAGGTGGAATTGCGACACCCTTGATTGTCTCCTGGCCGAGTGGGTTGAAGGCCCGCGGTGAATTTCGGCACAACCCCGGGCATGTGATCGACATCGTCCCGACCCTAGTTGAACTCGCTGGTGGAGAGGTGCCGAAGCGGTTGAACGACAAGGCCATTCCTAAGGCTCCAGGGAGAAGTTTGGCGGCTGCTCTGCGCAAGGACGGATCCGTGAAACACGACTATCTCTGGTGGTATCACGACGGACACAAGGCGGTGCGCGTTGGAGATTGGAAGGCGGTTGCTGCAAATGGACAGGATTGGGAGGTGTTCGATCTTGCAAACGATCGCTCTGAACGGAATGACCTGGCGAAGAAGCATCCTCAACGCACCAAACGACTGGTCGAAACGTGGGAGAAGAAAAAGGAGGAGTTCAAGAAACTCGCGCTCACCGATCTTCCCCCGAAGAAGCCCGCGAGGAAAGGGGCTCCGCGAAAAGGGAAACGCCCCGCATCGAAGCAGACCTTGATCAATGGAGAGACATTCAAGCTCATGGGCAAGAAGGCCTTTGTGATGATGCCGAAGAAATCGAAGCGATCGAATCCACAGCCGTGGATCTTCTACGCTCCAACTTTACCCGCCTATCCGGACACGCATGAGAAATGGATGCACTCCAGTTTTGTGAAAGCGGGTGTGGCTGTCGCTGGGATCGATGTCGGGGAGGCCTATGGAAGTCCCAAGGCACTGAAGTTTTTTGATGGGCTATATGACCAGCTCACGAAGAAACGCGGATTTGCCATGAAACCCGTTTTGTTCGGACGAAGCCGGGGCGGGCTCTGGGTGAGCAGTTGGGCCGTTGCGAATCCGAAGCGTGTGGCGGGGATTATCGGGATCTATCCGGTTTATGACTACACGACCTATCCCGGCGTCCAGCGCGCTGCCCCTGCATACGGTTTGACACCAGAAGAGTTGCTCAAGCGCGCTCCCGAACTGAATCCCATCTCGAAGGCACATGTCCTTGCCAATGCGGAGATCCCGGTGGTCTTGATCCATGGGACGGATGACACGGTGGTGCCCATCGAGAAGAACTCGAATGAAATGCTGCGCCGTTACGAGAAGGCTGGGAAGCGGAATCTCATCCGCGTGATTGAAATTGAACGGCAGGGGCACAACTTTTGGCCTGAGTATTTTCAATCGGAAGACCTGGTGGATACTGCAATCGCCAATGCGAAGCTGGGCGCAAGGCAATGAACGAACTGTTCCAGAATCGTTTGGTGCCCAGCATGACTGCTGTGCTGCTGATTCTGTTTTCTTCGTTCGCATCTGCTGAGATCAGCTTCAATTACGATATTCGTCCGATCCTTGCTGCCAATTGTTTCGAATGCCATGGGCCGGACCAAAACGCCCGGAAGGCCAAGCTGCGGTTGGACCAACCTTCGGATGTGCTTTCACCGGGCAAACCAACGGAGAGCGAGCTGCTTCGTCGATTGACTGCTCATGATGTTGATGAACGCATGCCCCCGGCCGAGTCGAAGCGCACGATCACCTCCGAACAGATCGGCAAGATCAGGCAATGGATTCAGGAAGGTGCGAAGTATGAGAAACACTGGGCGTTCATTCGGCCGTCCAAGCCGGAGCTGCCGCCAGTTGATCGGAAAAGTTGGGTTCGAAATGATATCGACCGATTCGTACTGGCAAGGCTGGAGGCGGAAGGCCTGCGTCCGAGCCCTGAAGCGGATCGTTACGCATTGGCCAAACGCCTCTTCCTGGATCTGGTTGGTTTGCCACCCACGCCAGAAGAAGCGGATGCCTTTGCAGGGGACAGATCACCCATGGCCTACGAGAACCTGGTCGATCGGCTGTTGAAGTCGGAGCGGTACGGGGAGCGTTGGGCGCGCAAGTGGTTGGACATCGCCCGCTATTCGGACACCAACGGCTACGAGAAGGACCGTGAACGATCCATCTGGCCTTATCGCGATTGGGTGATCAACGCGATCAACTCCGGTATGCCCTTCGATCGGTTCACGATTGAGCAGATCGCCGGTGACATGTTGCCGAACGCGAGGGTGTCGCAGCGGGTGGCGACGGGCTTTCACCGTAATACGATGTTGAACGAGGAAGGCGGGATCGATCCGCTGGAGTTTCGCTTTTACGCAATGGTGGACCGGGTCTCGACGACCGGCACTGCTTGGCTGGGACTGACCCTGATGTGCGCGCAGTGTCACACGCACAAATATGATCCGATCACGCACACCGAGTATTACCAGATCATGGATTATCTCAACAACGCGGACGAACCGGACCTGTCGGTGCCCACGCGCGAACAATCGCGCAAGCAAAAGCAGGTCGATTTTCAGGTGGCGATGGCGGAGAAGAATCTGGTGAACAAGTTCCCGTTTCCGGACAAGATAAAGTTTAGCGAGAAAGCGAAGGAGACGGACGAGGTCAAGAAGCTCCGCGAGCAATGGGTGCAGAAACGATTCAATGCCTGGCTGAATGCAGAGCGTGAAATAGCGGTGCATTGGTCAGTGCTCAAACCAACGAAAGCCACCAGCACGCTGCCGAAAATGAGGATACTCGCTGATCACTCCGTGTTGGCGACCGGGGATCAAACCAAGCGAGATATCTATAAGACCTCGTTCAAACCCACGCTGAAGAATGTCACTGCGATGCGCCTGGAAGTTCTCCCTCACGAATCGCTTCCCGCAGGCGGGCCGGGTTTCGCCTATTATGAGGGGCCAAAAGGAGATTTCTTCCTCAGCGAACTCACCGTGCGTGCGAACGGCGAACCGGTGAAGATGACGGATGCTACGCATACCTATGCCAAGAACGCCATCGGTCGCGGTAAGGTCAGTGCAGCTCTCACATTGGATGGTGATGGGGGGACGGGGTGGTCCACCGCGCAGGGGACCGGCAAACGGCACGTCGCTGTATTCAACTTTGATCCGCCATTGAAGGCTGCATCTGAACTGGAGGTGGAGATGTTGTTTGAACGCCACTATCCGGCGGGCATTGGCCGGTATCGGATTTCATTGACGGACAACGAGGGGACACTGACGGCTCGTACAATTCCACATGACGTGGAGCGATTGATTTTGACGCCCTCTACTGGATGGAGTGCGGAAGATCGCGAACAGGTCTTCGCTCATTTTCTTTCCGTGGACGAGAGCTTGAAGAAGGCACGCGCGGAGTTGGACAAGCTGCGTAATCAGTTTCCCAAGGCACCGACGACGTTGGTGATGCAGGAGCGTCCAGCCGATCATCCACGGCCAACGTTTCGTCATCACCGTGGTGAATTCACTCAGCCGAAAGAGCAGGTTGGTGCCGGCATTCCGGCCTTGTTTGGAAAACACAGCAACGCACCACAGAATCGCCTCGAGTTCGCAAAGTGGCTGGTGAGTGAAAGGAATCCGCTGACTGCCCGCGTCGTGATGAATCGACACTGGTCCACCTTCTTTGGCCGGGGATTGGTGCGGACAATTGAAGATTTTGGAACTCAATCGTCACCCCCATCGCATCCGCGCTTGTTGGATTGGTTGGCGACAGAGTTTGTAGCACGTGGCTGGTCGATGAAGGGCATGCACAAGTGGATCGTGATGAGCGCGACCTATCGGCAGGCTTCGTCGGTAACTGCGGATTTATTGGAACGTGATCCGAACAACGTATTGCTGGCACGTGGCCCGCGAAAGCGCATTGAAGCGGAGATGGTTCGGGATCTGGCTCTCTCGGTGAGCGGGCTCATCACGCACCAGATCGGCGGTCCCAGCGTCTTCCCGCCACAGCCGGCGAGCGTGACCGACATCGCGTATGGGCGATTCAAGTGGAGGACCAGCGACGGTGAGGCGCGTTTTCGTCGGAGTCTTTATACATTCGCCAAACGCACGGCTCCGTTTGCAGCTTATCTGACGTTTGACGGAGTCAGTGGTGAATCCTGCATCGTCCGCCGAGAGAGGAGCAACACGCCCTTGCAGGCGCTCACTTTGCTGAATGATCAGGTGTTCAACGAATCCGCCCAGGCCTTGGGGCGGTCGACTGCCGATGGAACCGGTTCGATTGCGGCGCGGGCAAAGAAACTGTTGCGCACGTGCCTCATCCGACCGGTTGCAAAACAGGAGATTCAATGGCTGGCCGCATACTACAAGGCACAGGTGGCGAGGATTAACGCGGGTGATTTGAAGGCCGGTCAGATTGTCGCGCCGACGGATCGGAAATCGAAGAAGCTCAATCAAATCGCCGCTTGGACCATGACGGCGCGTGCCGTTCTGAATTTTGACGAAACCATCACGCAGGAATAGATGAACTCGAATCCCTTGCTCAATCAGACCCGGCGTCAGTTCTTTCAGGACTGCGGCGTGGGTGTTGGAAAGATCGCCTTGGCATCAACCATGGCGGGTCGCTCGATCGCGAATCAGACCTCGCCAATTGCGCCGAAGCGGCATCATCACACGCCGAAGGTGAAGAACGTGATCTTCCTGTTTCAAGCCGGTGCGCCGAGCCAGCTGGAGTTGTTCGATCACAAACCCAAGCTCGCCGAGTTGGAAGGCAAGCCCATCCCGCCTTCAGTGATTCAGGGTCAGCGATATGCCTTTATCCAACCCGACGCGGCTGTGCTCGGGCCAAGGTTCAAGTTCACGCGCCATGGCCAGTCAGGAGCGGAGCTATCCGAGATGTTGCCCCACCTGGGCGCGATCGCGGATGAGATCGCGGTCTTGAAGGGATGCACGACAGATCAATTCAATCACGCGCCCGCACAGCTGTTTTACAATACCGGCTTTGGCGTGCCTGGACGTCCGGCGATGGGGAGTTGGTTGAGTTACGGACTCGGCAGCGAGGCAAACGACCTTCCTTCGTTTGTCGTGCTGAAGAGTGCCGGGAATCTTAGCGGAGGCGCGGCGCTCTGGTCTTCTGGATTTCTTCCCACCACGCACGTCGGTGTTCCTTTCCGCAGCACGGGCGATCCGATTCTGAATGTCGCCAATCCGGCTGGATACGATCAGAAGGCACAGCGCGACACGCTCGATCTCATTGGCAAGATGAACCGGCGTCGCCTGGGGCTGGTTGGGGATCCCGAGATCGAAACCCGGATCAACTCCTACGAAATGGCTTACCGAATGCAGACGCGCGCGCCGGAGCTGATGGATCTGAAAGGCGAATCTGAACACACGTTGACGATGTATGGTGCGTCTCGTAATGGAAGCGGATCATACGCAAACAACTGTCTGTTGGCCCGGCGCCTCATTGAACGCGGCGTTCGCTTCGTGCAGGTCTACCACGCCGGTTGGGACCACCATTCCAATGTGGAAGGCGGGGTGAGAGGACAGGCCAGATTGACCGACCGCTCTTCAGCAGCCTTGATCAAGGATCTGAAGATGCGTGGAATGCTGGACGAAACCCTGGTGGTTTGGTCTGGTGAATTTGGACGGACGCCGATGGTGGAATCCAACTCGGCCTTGGGGCGTAAGCTGGGTCGCGATCATCACCCTCAGGCGTTCACATGTTGGATGGCCGGTGGTGGCATCAAGCCCGGAACGGTGATTGGTGCGACCGATGAACTTGGATTCCACGTCGTCGAAGACAAGGTGCACGTGCACGACATCCAGGCGACCATTCTGCATCTGCTCGGCCTGGATCATGAGCGCTTGATTTACACCTTCCAAGGACGCCCGTATCGATTGACGGACGTGCATGGGCACCTGGTGAAGAAGATCCTCGCGTAGCATAGCGGACGCGCTTGTGATCAAAAGAGGCGGTCACTGAGATAACGCGAGCAGAAACTCAGCGGTTGCTGTACTTGACGATGTCCAGTTCACCGAATTAAGCCAGCGGATGGGAATGTTCAAAACACCGGAGAATCGTCTGCCGGCTGCGAGTAGTGCGCTGCTTGAATCTGCGGGTTTTCTGGTGCCGATTGACATGCGAAGTGATGCAAAGACGTCGCAGTAGGCGTTTAGTGGTTTGAGGAAACTCTACGACGCTGTAGAGAATCGTGTCACCCGCTTGGGGGCTGCCGGAGCGAAGATTAATGAATTCGCGCACGGCGGTAAGCGGAATCCGGAAGTGTCCATTTCGTTACCCGGAAAGGAACGCAAATTCGACCTGCCTATTACACCCTCGTGTCCATTTGCGCCGGACGCTGATCTTTGGGCGCGGTTGAAACTGATTTATGAGGTCCGCGCCCAACTTGGCGAGTTGGACGGTCAGTTTCAGAACAGGAAGGGACTTGGCATCTTTCTCGAGCAGTTCCGGCTGGAGCAGGGCAAGACTGAATCAGATCAGCAAAAGACGTGGTTGCTTCCTGACCAGATTGCCAATGCGGGTGGGTGATGCTTCAATCCGATGCGTGTTCTCGCTTAGACGATCCGTTGTTTTGCTCGCGCTCCTTTGTGGGCTGGCCATCTCCCACGCCGCGCATAAGCCGAACGTCCTCTTCATCGCCATTGACGATCTCAACGACTGGATTGGATGCATGGGCGGGCATCCGCAGTCCATCACGCCGAACATGGATCGATTGGCGAAGAGTGGTGTGTTGTTTACGAACGCCCATTGTCCCGCACCTGCCTGCAATCCTTCGCGAACAGCGATCATGGCCGGGATTTCACCGCATCGTTCCGGGCTCTACGAGAATGGGCAGAAGATGCGCGAGGTTCTGCCAAAGGCCGAACTGTTGCCGAAGTACTTCTCGCGACACGGATACTGGTCGGCTGGATCCGGCAAGCTGCTTCACTACTTCATCGATGCTCAATCTTGGGACGAATATCACCCCGCCAAGGAAACGGAAAACCCCTTCCCCCGAACGCTCTACCCGGACAAGCGCCCGGTGAATCTTCCTCGTGGCGGTCCGTGGCAATACGTGGAAACGGACTGGGCAGCTTTGGACGCGACGAATGAGGAGTTTGGCGGTGATTGGCTGGTTTCCAAATACATTGGCGAACAACTCGCGCGGAAACATGACAAGCCCTTCTTCCTCGCCTGCGGGATATACCGACCACATGAGCCGTGGTTCGTGCCGAAGAAATATTTTGAACCGTTCCCCTTGGAGAGCATTCGGATTCCGCCGGGCTACAAGGAGGACGATCTCGATGACCTGCCTCTCCAGGGCAAACGCCGTGGCCCGAATCGCTACTTCGCGCATATTCGCAAGCACAAGCAGTGGAAGCAGGGCGTGCAGGGTTACCTGGCTTCCATTCACTTCGCGGATGCGATGCTTGGCCGTGTCTTGGATGCATTGGAAAAGGGGCCGAACAAAGACCGCACGATTGTTGTGTTGTGGAGCGATCATGGCTGGCACTTGGGCGAGAAGCAGCATTGGCAGAAATACACTGCGTGGCGTGTATGCACACGCGTGCCGTTGATGATCCGCGTTCCGAAGGGGACGCCTGGATTGAAGGAGGGAACTAAGGCGGGCGTGGTTTCTGATCAACCTGTGAATTTGCTCAGTTTGTTTCCAACGCTCACGGAACTTGCCGGTTTGCCGGATAAGAAATCGAATGATGGGCCAAGTCTCATACCCCTGTTGAAGGACTCAGAAACGAGTTGGGATCACGTCTCCATCACGCACCTCAGCCAACCGAAGAGCTACGGGCTCAGCGTGAAGGATTGGCGTTACGTGCATTACGCCAATGGCGAGGAGGAGTTGTATGACACGGTCAACGATCCATACGAATGGAACAACCTGGCAGAGCTCCCGAAGTATGCCGGCAAGCTGAAAGAACTCCGCGCCAAGGCCCCAAAAAATTTTGCTCCCAAGAAAGAGGCGAGCATTGCGTCTTGGAACGCGCTGCGGTGGCGTTCGGTTACCAAAACATCAGCGCCTCCCTCCAAACCTGACGGAGGGAAATTCGATGTTGTGTTTATTAATCGACGAGAGAAACCCGTCGAAGTCCTCTGGATGTCCCCGAAGGGAAAGCCGTTACCATACGGCATGGTTGCGCCGGGTAATACGAAACGTCAGCAAACGCGGCCTGGAGCGGTCTGGCGGATTGACGACGTGGAATCGAAGAAGGAACTCGGCCACTTCGTTGTCGGTGATCGCAAGTCCAAAGCAGTGATTCCCGTGAAATGAACCGGCATTTTCCGGCATTGTTCGGTTTGTGTTTGATTGCGAGTAGTTCGCTCGCTGCGAAGCCCAACGTTCTTTTCATAGCGATCGATGACCTTCGGCCGGAACTCGGTTGCTACGGCTCCAAGGAAGTCGTCTCACCCAACATCGATTCCTTCGCAAAGACGGCGGTCACCTTTGATCGCGCGTATTGCCAGGTGGCGGTTTGCAATCCATCACGGGTAAGCCTCATGACCGGGCTTCGTCCGGACACCACGAAGGTCTGGGATCTGATCACGCGCTTCCGTGAAACAACGCCCGAAGCGGTGACGATTCCACAACACTTCCGGAAGCACGGGTATCACGCGGTGTCATTCGGGAAGATCTTTCACAATCCCTGGCCGGACAACCAGTCTTGGAGCGAGCCGCACGAATGGCCAAAGGGGGCGCAATTGTGGTCGCCCGAAGCAAGGAAACGACTGGGCGAATTTCGCGAGCAGATGCGCAAGGCTGGAAAGCGCGAGGCTGCCATTCGCCGAATGCGCGCACAAGCGACAGAGATCGTTGATATCCCGGACGACCAGCATACGGACGGCGCAATTGCCAAGCAGGCGTTGAAAGCGATGCGACGATTGGCCGATCGGGATGAACCGTTCTTCCTTGCCGCCGGATTCGTAAGGCCGCATCTGCCATTTGTCGTTCCTAGGAATTACTGGGAGCTCTATGAGCGAGACAAGATCACCCTCGCGCCGAATCAGTTCATTCCAAAGAACTCTCCCGTTTTCGCGATGAACACGATGTATGAGTTGCGGGACTATTGGGACTATGCCAAAGCGCCGGATCCGCGGAATGGAACATTGAGCGAAGATGAACAACGCACGTTGAAGCATGGCTACCTTGCGTCCGTGAGTCTGATCGATGCACAGGTCGGACGTCTGCTGGATGAACTTGGGAAGCTCGGTTTGGCAGACAACACGATTGTCGTGCTCTGGAGTGACCATGGTTGGAAGTTGGGCGATCACAACAGCTGGTGCAAACAGTCCAACTACGAAATCGACGCGCGCGTGCCGCTGATCATTCGCGCGCCCGGTGCGCAGAAAGGGACGAAGACCAAGGGGCTGGTCGAGCTTCTGGATATCTATCCGACGCTTTGTGATCTCGCTGGCTTGCCTGTTCCAAAACAACTTGCGGGCAAAAGCCTGAAACCGATTCTCAATAATTCCAAAGCGAGCGTGAAGCTGGCCGCGTTTAATCAATACAAGCGACGTGAACGCAGTCGGGAATTGATGGGATATGCGATGCGGACGGATCGCTACCGCTATATCGAATGGTTGGACCGCAGCGATTCGAAGACGGTTGCTCGGGAACTTTACGATCATCGGAGTGACTCGATGGAGAATGAGAACATCGCTGGGTTGTCACGGAATGCGGGACTTCTCGACGAGTTGGGAACCGAACTCTGGTCCCAGTTGAAACGGCCCGAGCCACGAGGCCAGATGCGTCCTCGCTTGTCGATCCACAATCATTCCCGGCAGGCATTGGAAATCTATTGGGACCGTCCAGACGGTGCTCCGCGAAAGATCACAGTATTGCCAATCGGCAAGCGACACACAATCAACACCACCATCGGGCATCGTTTTCTGATCAAGGGCACGATCACGGATTACCAGACCAAGGTCACCGTCGATCGTCAGAACCAGTCCTTCACCATACGCGCCGGAAAGGGGCCCTTGATTCCCAAGAAAAAAAAGAAGGCCAGAAAGCCATCCGAGCGCACCAACATCGTATTCCTCATGGCGGACGACTGGTCTTATCCGCACGCGGGCATTCTCGGTGATCCGGTGGTGAAGACTCCGAACTTCGACAGCATTGCGCGTGATGGGGTCTTGTTCGAGAATGCCTTTGTTTCAACACCGTCCTGCACGCCCAGTCGGCTCAGCATTTTGACTGGCCAACATCACTGGCGATTGAAGGAGGGGGACAGTCTGGGCGGATCATTGCGGGAGGAGTATCCGGTTTACACGGAATTGCTGCAGGAGGCGGGTTACAAGATTGGCCGCTATGGCAAGGGCGTCTGGCCAAGCAAACACACCTTTCGGAAGCGTGATTCATTTGGACCGCGATTCGGTTCGTTTGATGAGTTTGCGGATTCACTGAAGGACAAAGAGTCTTTCTGTTTCTGGTTTGGCGGGCAGGACCCCCATCGTCCATACGAACTGGGCATCGGGAAACGAAGTGGCATCGACGTTGACTCCATCAAGCCACCGGCCTGCCTCCCGAACATGCCGGTCGTTCGGTCGGATGTTGCCGACTATTACTGGGAAGTGCAGCGCTTCGATCGTCAGATTGGTGAGGTGCTGGATCGACTGACGGAGATGGGCGAGTTGGACAACACGGTCATTGTTGTCAGCGGTGACAACGGGATGCCATTCCCTCGCTGCAAGGCCACACTTTACGACATGGGAACTCGAGTGCCGCTGGCAATTCGCTGGGGAAAGGCAGTGCGTGGTGGGCGAAGAGTAAACGATTTCGTTTCTCTCTGTGATCTCGCTCCGACCTTTCTTGAGCTGACCGATATCGACATACCCTCGCAAATGACCGGGAAATCATTGCTCTCGCTTCTCAAGTCCGGGCGTGCTGGACAGGTGGAGCCGTATCGGACCTTCGTGCTCACTGGGATGGAACAACATGTTTATCCATACCCGGCTCGAGCGATTCGGACGAAGGACTACCTGTATCTCCGTCGCTTCGAGCCTGCGAAATGGCGGACTGGAGAGGTGAGTGGTCGTAATCCAAGATATGAGTTTGCGAAGACACCCTGGCCTACGGAACCGGGAGCGTTTTCGTTCAATATCGATCCTGGTCCCAGCAAGCAGTTCCTGCGGTTGAATCGAGACCGGCCGGCCACGGAAAGACTGGCCGAGCTGTCTTTTACGACCGGGGAGACAGAAGAACTTTATGATCTTAAGTCAGATCCGGACCAGTTGGAGAACGTGGCTTCGGAATATCGGAAGACGTTGATGGAGCTTCGCAAGAAGTTGGCTCGCGAACTCAGGACTCAAGGAGATCCGAGGTTTAAGTGAGAGTCTGGCCATGGCGTAGCATGGGCGAGAACGTGGTGGAGCGCCGAGCATTGCTCGTCCCGGGTGACCTCGCCGATGCACGCTCAGCCCTTTGGGGAACTCTTGGAACTGTCCCAAAAGAATCTATCCCAATGACGGAGCCCTTCAAAATTCCTGAGCGATCACCATTGGATTGTAGTGGGATGCCGGACGGTGCCCGGCGCTCCAATCTGGAACAGACCTCCACTAATCTGATTTCAGGAAAGCCACGAGATCAGCCAGCTGTTGTGAGTTCAATACGGCTTCGAGTCCTTCGGGCATCAGGGACAATTTCGAACCGCGCACCGTTTTCACGTTCTCTCGCTGAACGGTGAATTTGATTCCCTGTGCTTGGCGCAGGATCAGTTCAGCTGGGGATTCCGAGAGCAGGCCGGTCAAAACCCTGCCGTCTTTCGTTTCCACCACGTAGTTTACGAATTGGGGCTCGATGACCGCGTTGGGATCGATGATCGCCTCCACTATGTCGCTGGCGGATTTGTTCCGATAGATTGAGAGATCAGGGCCGACGTCATAGCCGATATCGTGCAGCCGGTGGCAGGGTGCGCAGAGTTGTTGGAAGTGAGTTCTTCCTTTTTGCGCGTCGCCCTTGAGTTGTGAGACATCGCGATACTGAGACAGCGCTTGTTCTCGGTTGGTCTCGATTTTGACCGGGATGAGTTTTGCCGCTCGTTCCGAAATTGCCGGATTGTTGTTGCGCGAAAGGCGGAGACGGGTGACGTGATCGATTTCAATCGGGGCGATCGTTCCGGCTTCGACCGCATCAAGCAGAGCGAGAATCCAGTGCGTCCGGCGCAGCAAGGAGGCGACGATCTGTTGTCGCACGGGAACGGCGTGGGTGGACCAATTGGCAAATGCGAGTGTCGGGAATTCAGTCGAATCGCGACGGGTCATCATGCTCAGCGCATCGTGTTGAAGGCGTGTTGGATGAGCGGGAGAGAGCAGCTTGGCCATGTCCCGCAGACTGGCTTCGAAGGGGTTATATCCCCGGCCGGCAAGCTTGATTGCTGCCCGGCGCAATGAGAGCGGATTGCTTTGAAGTGAAGCGGCCGGCAATGCCCGGTGGTGAATTTGGGATACCCGCCGGCTGATGGTTTGATTTGGCAGTGCGGTCAACCGGACACGATTTCGATCGATAGAATCCTGAAACGTTGTCAGCAGTTTCCAATCGGACTCGCGAATGTCATCCAACGGAGGCAGCAGCGAATCCAGCCGATCACCGAGTGAGTCAGGATCATCAGCAGCCACGAGGCCGAGCAGTTGCCCTGCAAGTTCGGTGTTGTTCTCAATGCGGCTGTTGGACCTGGCCAAGCCTGCAAGAATTGTTGATGCGTGATGGCTCGACGAACTGAGCACTGCGGCGCGCAGCCAGGGATCGTTGGCGCGGGTGGCGATCTTGCCGAGTGCCTTGCCCGCTTCGCCATCTTCCCGATATCCCAAGGACAAAGCGAGCTGGTAGCTGACGTGGGAGTTCGTGTCTTCTGCCATCGACGCGAGTTGCTTCTCGATCCGTGAATTCGGGTGGAACCGTTCGCTCAAGCGGATGGCATGACAACGGACTTCGGGAGCGGCATCTCGCAACGCATCGAGCAGAACGGATTCGTTCAAACCGCCAAGGTGACTCAGGCAGGCAAGAGCTTGGATGCGGACGGCGGCGTTCTTCGAGGAACGATTGAGCCGTGTGAGAGTTGGATTCGCGCTTGAGTCATTTCGAAATACGAGGGTGCGATGAATCAGATCGCGAAGGATTCCGTTTGGGGACTCAAGTTTACTTGCGAGCGAACTTGTGGGAAGCGATGTCAGATTTGGAATCTTGCGAACGCGCTGGCCGCGAGGGAGCACGCGATAGATCCGTCCCTTATCCGCGCCCCCACGAACATCGAGTTCCTTCAACCGGTCCTCTGGAATCCAGCGAGGGTGTTCGATGACCGAGCGATACATGTCTACGACCCAGATCGCGCCATCCGGACCCGTTCGCATTTGGGCGGGACGAAACCATGGATCGCTGGAGGAAAGGAATTCGGATCGCTGTTCGTCTTCGGCACGGTGAGCGGTGAATGAAGCTCCGTTCGAATGAAGCTTGAGACGACGAACCACGTTGTGAACCGGTTCGCAGACGAACGCGTCTCCGTAATGAACCGAGCCGACTTGAGAATCCCGGTGGATTCCAATGCCGCATCCCGAGGTGACGCGGTTGTAGTGCGACGGCCGATTGAAGCGCGTCGGCAGTTCGCTGGTGGGATAGATGCGTTCCGGATGATCGCCAGTGGGCATGTAGACTCTTCGACCAGGCAGAATCACACGCGTGTTGCGAATCATGTGATGGTTGCGCATCGGATAGCAGAAAATCGAACTGCTGTTCGCACAGCCGAACAGATTGCCCCAGTCGTCACGGACTAGTCCTTGTTGGGTTGGGCCGTTGTCGACTTCGAACTTCGTGAAGTCCGGAGTGAAGCGGAAATCTCTACCGCCCAATACCATCGGTTTCTGTTGGGCAATGCCAGGTCCGGTGATTGTTCCTCCGCGAAGTCCTCCCGATCCGTAAAACCAGTTGTCCAAGCCGAGTTCTATGCTGTTCACCCGCGCTTGGTAGTTGTCAGTGACGAACCCGCTGAAACGTTTCTCTATCAGATCCGCCTTGCCGTCTCCATTCGTGTCTTCCGCATATAGAATGTCCGGGGCGGCACAGATCAACGCGCCTTTGCCCCAGGTCGTGATGCCGGTGGGGAAGGGGATCTTGTCGAGGAACACCTTGCCGTTTTCATAAGTGCCGTTGCCGTCCGTGTCTTCGAGGATGCGAATCCGTCCACCGGGTTGATAGTTGCCCTTGGGTCCACTGGGATAGTCGTTCATCTCGGCGACCCAAAGGCGGCCGTCCAGTCCCCAATCGATTGCGACGGGATCAATGACGTCGGGTTCGGAGGCAACGAGTTGAACGTAATGTCCGGGCTTGGTGGTGAAGTAACTGTTCGCGTCGCTTGCTTCCACCGGCTGTGGAAAGACCATATCTCGAAGGCCGGAATCAAACCCTTCAGGAACGACCTTGCGGACAGCGGCAAGAATCCGTTTCTCAACTCCTGGCGCAAACGCGTTTGGCCGATCGTAGTAACGCATCGCCGATTCGCCTTCGTACCCGCCTTCACGAAGCACGCGCTCGCTGGGGATGTAGCAGGGGGCATCGTTCGCGTAGGCGTTCACCCAGACGCGTTTGGCGTCGAATTCGCGTTTCAACCGGACGGAATAGTCAACGACAACCTCGCCCGGCAGAAACACCATGAGCAGATCGTCGCCAAAGCCCCATGCCTGCACGAAATAGTCCTGCTCGGTTCGGAGCGTTTCACCGCGGGCCAATCGTGCGAGGTTCTTCTTTGCATGATAAGCGGTTGGGCGTGCTTGATTTGTGCGAGCTTCCCATTCGGCTTGTGATCGGGGCTTGGCGAACGGCAATTTGATCTGGGTTGCGTTGCATTGAACGCTTGGATTCAGTTCCGCCAGATTGGAATCCTTCAATACATCAGAAACCAGATTCCCGATTGTGGCGCCGTGCTTCTTTGCCAAGTCGAGACCGTAGCGTTCGGCGGGCCGTTGGTCGCCCGCGCATCCGATTCCGATCAACGCGGTTGCACCCGGGTGATTGGCTTCAATTGTCTCTTGGGCATAACCTGCCCAGTCCCCGCATATCTTGTTGAACGCGCCCGAGATGGCGGTGCAGTGACATGCATAATTGGCAAAGACCGCTAAGAGTTCGCCGGTTGGTGATGTCACGCGCAATACGGGAAGATCGTCATCGGTCGGGCCGCTACCGTATCGGCGGTTCTCGGCGACTTCGGCCTTGCCCATGCCCCAGGTCAGCTTGGCTTCAATCCGTTGTGCGAGCGCATCACGGGCGAGTTTTTCCAAGGCGTCTGTCAGTTCCCGATGATAACGATCGACAGAGTGTTGCTCCTCTTCAGTCAGATCCTTGCTGAAGATGTTTGGTAGGGCGTCGTTCAGCATCGGCGCGGAGTGCGTGTGGGAAGAAAGAACGGCAAATCGTTCCGTCTTCAGTGGGGTGTCTCGTTGAAGACGGCGAAGAACCTTCATGCGCATCGAGAAGGGGACACCACAATTGTCGACGGTAATCAGGAGAGCGGGGTGTTGCGAATCTGTCTCAAATGCGATCGCCTTTGCCCAGATGCGTTGCTCAATGCCTTTCGAGAATTCCGTGCGACTTCCGTAGCCCGTCAGGCGGACGGGGTAGTCCGGCGTTACGTCGATGCGCGCGATTCCGAACTTGCCTTTTGCCGAGACGGTAAGGGCAGCTGAGAAGCAAAGCACCAGTCCGAGAATAAAACGCATGGCAGATCATTGGCGAACAAGCAGTGAAACGCAACGCGTCTTCCGCGCCGTAGCAGCGAGCGTGAGCGAGCAGTTGGTCGGGATGTTCCTTCTGCTCGCTCACGCTCGCTGCTACATCGTCTCAATGGAGATTCGAATGCAGTTTTGCACAACCAATTCGGGAGTTCGGTTTTGAAGTGCCTCGTATGAACCGTCGCCACCTGATCATTGGAGTTGTTGTTGCCGACTCTCATAGCAGATGGACCAGTTTTCGGGGAGCACTCAGGTGAACTTCATGCCTTCCTCGGCGATGCGATCGAAGTTGGGCGTTTTGATCTTTTTGGAACCGAAGCAGCCGAGGTCGTTGTAGCCTTGATCATCGGTGAAGATGAGGACGATGTTTGGCTTGGCGGCCAAGCTTGCAGCGGAAAGGGCAAGAGAGAGGCAGAGTTGGAGAAATCGCATGTGCGGATGATGCGGAATTTGGGTGCTGAGGGAAGTTGGACTTGTCTGACTTGTCGGACGGGTCTGACTACTTATAGTCGCGGGATGTTCCGATTGATTGTTTGCTTGGTGATTGTGGCTTCTGTGCATGCAGGAGATTGGCCGGGCTGGCGTGGGCCAACGGGTGATGGCATCAGCCTGGACAAGAATCTTCCGGTCGAATGGGGGTCGAACAAGAACGTGAAGTGGAAAGTCGCGTTGCCTGCCCCGGGGAATTCCACACCGATTGTTCAAGGAAACAAGGTGTTCGTGACGCAAGCTGTTGGCGAGGAGCGCATGTTGATGTGTTTTGATCGTCGGAACGGAAAGTTGCTTTGGAAGAAAGGTGTCAGCCACGAGAAGACAGACCCCTCACACAAGACCAATCCACATGCCTCCGGTTCACCGGTGACGGACGGGGATCGGGTGATCGTTTCGTATGCCTCGGCTGGAGTGCACTGCTACGACCTGAAGGGGAATAAGCTCTGGTCGCGTGACCTGGGTGAACAGGCGCATATCTGGGGGTACGGCGCATCGCCGATGATTCATGGCGAGCTCGTATATCTGAACTTCGGGCCCGGTGAACGCAGCTTTCTGATGGCCATGGACAAGCGGACAGGGAAGACGGTCTGGCAGGTGGATGATCAAGGCGGGGGCTTTGGGAACAAGGTTCCAGGGAAGTCCGGGCGCGAGATCTGGATTGGCTCGTGGAGCACGCCGATTGTACGCACGGTGAATGGTCGTGAGGAACTGATCCTGACCTGGCCGAAGCGCGTGGTGGCGTTTGATCCGAAGAACGGTGAACAGCTGTGGCAATGCAAGGGCTTGAATCAGCTGGTCTACACGTCTCCGATTTACGCGGATGGGATCGTGGTTGCCATGGGCGGTTATTCCGGCAGTGCGCTGGCGGTTAAGGCTGGTGGAAAGGGGGATGTGACCGAAACACATCGTCTGTGGCAGAAGCCGAAAACACCTCAGCGCATTGGATCGGCGGTCATCTACAAGGGGCACTACTACATTCTCAATGATCGCGGCATCGCGCAGTGCTTTGAACTGAAGACGGGCAAGGAAATCTGGGCTGAGCGAATGCGAGGCGAAGGGAAGACTTCACAGAACTGGTCGTCCCTGGTGCTGTCGGGAGACAAGCTCTACGCGGCGAACCAGGGCGGGGATGCATTTGTGTTTCGCGCGAGTCCGAAGTTCGAGTTGCTGGCGACGAACTCAATGAAGGAGAAGACGATCGGTTCAATGGCGGTATCGAACGGTGAGATTTTCATCCGGACTCACAAGAACCTCTGGTGTATTGCGAAGTAAACACGGAGACGAACAGTCAGGTGGAATGAGTTCCGGAGGGGAGGTGTCGTCGAGTCATAGAGCGGCTGCTCTCTTCACCACGCGCTGTCATACAAGACGTTTCTCTTCTTCCCAAGTCAGCACTGGGATGTCTTTCACTGCGATGAAGAAATCGGTAGTGGGCTCTGGGGGGGGAGGCGCGTGACCTTGACCTTCAGCGGAAGGCTGAAGGGAACGTGCGGCCAGTCGCCCTCGTTTCTCCAGTTGAACAGGGCGTGGTCCTTGATGGTCAGATCGTTTATTAGTCTACAATGGTTCTCGCGGCGTATTCTAAACGCGGGATTGCTGATGGTTCTTCCCCAGTTGTCGATGACCCTGATGCCTACGCTTGAGTATGAGATGATGGCTTCGGGGTTGTTGAGATCCAGGGCAATCCAGGGACCAGATGTTTTGAACAACTGGCTGATTCCGTCGGGCGCGAAATTGACCGGGGGAGCGACACCTTCCGGCTTGAAGTGAATTGTTTCGATGTAGAACGGGCCCAGTCTTTGTTTCACTGGCACCGACGTGAGAGACTCTTGGTTCGAACCTGGGAGTTCAATCGCCATGTTCGCTTGTTGTTGCTGTCCTGGACGATTTCGAGCTGAAGGTGTGAGTCGGTCGTCTTCAGGATCTCCGAACGAACCAGCCAGCGTGTTTCTTCCAGAGATTTGGAACGGCGCGTTCCCGTGGCCTCGGACTCGTGGTATCCCTGCAGCAGAGAGGACTTGTGAATCTTCGGGATTCGCCGATTCGCGGTGGATGGATGTCGATGGATGATTTCCAGTTCGACACCGCGGATGGGGTTCAAGATGTCTGCGCCCACCTTGACGGTGTTGGTTGTAAAGGTCGAGGAATTGATCCCAATGGAGCCAAATCCGAATCGTACGAATCCTGACTCCAAAGTCGAAGCCTTGCGCTTGGATTGTGAAACCCAGATGGCCACCGCCAGCAAAGCGCAGAGAGACAGCGTTCCCAAGATCAGCGCGAACTTCCTCATGCCGGAACAGTACACAAGAAGTCCGCTTCAAGTCAGGGGATTCCCGGCGGCTTTATGCGAAGGAGGTGGCCAAGTGGTGATGATAAAGGGCGGCCATGACCAGTGAATGTCCGAACTTTCCTTCGGCAGCGAGTTTTGGGATATCGGCCAAGGGGATTGTGTGGGTGATCAGATCTTCGCTGTGGTCGAGTTCGATGTCTGAGGATTTGCGGCAGTTGTCCACGAGGACAGTAAAGGTGGTGTTGTCCATGATGGCTGGGTTTGAAAAGACCCTGCCGATCACGCGAGCATTCTCCCCTTCGTAACCGGTTTCCTCCCGGAGTTCACGTAGTCCGGCTTCGATCGGATCGGGATCGGTGGCGTCCATCACTCCACCTGGGATCTCCATCTCCACGGTGTTGGACCCGTGTCGAAACTGTTCGACCATGATCAGTTCCATGTTTTCGGTGACTGCAATCACGTTCACCCAGTCGGATGCGTGGGCGACGATGAACTCATGTTCGTGACCGTTGCGCGGATTGATCTTGCGGGTGGAAGAGATGCGGAAGATTCGGTGGTCGGCGACTCTATTGGATTCGACTGTTTTCCAGGCGCGGATCATGACGTTGGCTCAAAGAAATTGCCGCCCGGGGAAATCCTCGGACGGCAATCAAAGGTGGATTCTTGGTTAGTTCGAAAACGCTTTGTACTGCGCTGGAATATCAGCGGACTTGTTGTCGCCTTTGTGGAACAGGAAGCGATACGTGAAGGTGACACTGGTGCCTTTCTTGATCAGCATGTCGCCGGTTCCCTTGGGCTTCTTTTCAAAGTTGTGGACGCCAAAGGGATTGGCGGCAACGAGGCCGTAGTCGCGGGCGTGCCACCAGGTCGGATGGCGGGGGTTGTCCGGATGATCGAAAATGGCGACGCCGACGGTCTTGCCGTCGATCTGTCCCCAATAGTCCACCCATGCTGCGCGCTTGCCCCACATGTCTTTGCCCTCGACACCTTCGCTGTTGATGCTTTTGCCGGTGACGGTGTGGACCCCCCGACGTTCATCCTTGCGGATGCGCAGCAGAGGATTGGTGCGGATGGCCATGGTGCCTTCCTTGGTGTCGCCGAAGGTGACGTCACCCGCGGAGGCGTTGATGGTGATGGTGAAGTCGATGTGACGGCCAACTTTCGATTCGCCGAAGCTTACGACGCGCTTGTCGGTGCAGACAACTTTGCCGGCATGATCTGCCCAGCTGTTTTCGGTGGTGATCGTGTCGCCTTTGATTTTCATGGACTGCTGGCCGATTTTGCCAGGCTTGAGGGATTTGTTTTTGCCGGGGTATTCCAGCCAGAACTGAACCTTGTTCACGTCGTCATGCGTGTACCAAAGGGATTTATGATGTGGATGATCACTGGCTTCGTTGTCGACGCCCTCTTTCATTGGATAGTTGCGGGTCATGGGAATCCCGTGCGGTCCGATGACGGGGTACATGATGGGTTTGGAATGTCCGGTGAAGACGTATTCGGTAAACAGTTTTCCGTCGATCTTGACGATGGCTTTGCCCTTGGCCTTGGTAATCTTGACCTTGCCGGCTGTCGCGCTCTGTGCGAAAGCGCAGGCGAGGGCGATCGCGAGCAGTGAGATGATGCGGTTGATACGATTCATGGGGGAATTGACGGTATGGGGCAGGGAATACTCAAGGGAATTCGGTTGGAGGATTTCTGTTGAGCTCGATCTGAGTTGAAAGTAGGCCGGAGTAGAGGGCGATTCTCCCGGGAGAAAACCGTTGCCGATCGAACCGAGGAATTGAAGGAGCCGACGGTAATTCTCGAGGAGGAAATGAGCCGCCGGGCGGAGACGCGAGGCGTTGTCTCGATGCGGGCGCCGATGATCACCTCAGCAAGCCGGTCGAAATGAAGAAACTCCTTCACAAATCCAACCAGCTCCTTCAAAAGGCGACCCAACGCCAAACAACCCATCCAACGACCGTGAGCACCAAAGTAGCAATCATTGACGACGAGGAGAGTGTCCGAAACAGCATCCGGATGTGGCTTGATCACGCGGAAGATTTCCAATGTGTGGGCACTTGGACCACGCAGCTGGAGGCCAGCTCGGAAATCGTTTGGAAGAAGCCCGACGTGATCCTTGTGGACCTGCACCTTCAGCATGGCACGGGCATCGACGCCTTGAAAGCCATCAAGGCTGGCATGCCCAATATCAAGATCATCATGCTCACCGGTGAGGAGGACTATTACTGGATCGAACAGACCTTGAAGGCGGGAGCTGACGGCTATCTGCTCAAAAGCACGATCCAGGAACGCCTCGCCGGTGCAATCAGTGAAGCCATGTCTGGTGGCCTGCCGCTTTCGGGCGAAATCAGCCGGGCCTTGGTGAAACGGGAATTGAATCCCGGCGCGTCAGATGGTTTCTCCAACCTCACCCCGCGTGAGAAGCTCGTGTTGCACGAGATGTCCGAAGGCATGGTTTACAAGGAAATCGCCTCAAAGCATTCCATCAGCCTTGAAACGGTGAGGACACACGCCCGCCGGATTTTTCAAAAAATTCAGGTAAACAATCGAACGGAAGCCGTGCTGGCATACGTGAAAAGCCGCTCGTAGATCGGGTCATGTCGACCAAAGCCATAGTCCTGATTGTTGATGATGAAGAGCGCAATCGAGACCTGATGGAGGCGATGCTCCGCCCCATGGGCTTTACGCTCGTGACCGCGGAAAACGGCCAGGAAGCCCTGCTGCGAACCACTGAACTCAAGCCCGATCTCGTTCTTCTGGACGTGATGATGCCTGACCTTTCGGGCTTCGAAGTGCGGACAATACCGCGCAGATACCGATCATCATGGTCACGGCCTTGGATGACCGTGAATCCCGCATCCAGGGGATCGAGGCAGGCGCGGATGATTTTCTCACCAAGCCCGTCGATCGACTGGAACTCAAGGCACGTGTCAAGACCGTTACGCAGTTGAACCGATTCCGAAAACTGCTCGCTGAGCGTGAGAAGTTTGAGCGCATCGCCGAGTTCGCCACGGACGGATTCCTTCTGCTCGATGGGGAAGACAAGATTCAGCATGCGAACCCGCGTGCGTGCGTTGAAGGTCATATCCGGTGGCGACTCATTGATCGGCAAGCCGGTCAAAGAGATGGTCGGCAGCGGGTTTACACTCAAACCGGCACCCAGTTGGGAGAACTGGATCGGTGCGGACAAAGTCGACATGATGGCCATACGCTATCTGGTGCGTGCCAAGTGCGCTGAAAACGATGCCGCTTGGCTGAAGGTTGAGCTTTTCAGTCTGCCCGCGACCGGGGGGCGCTGACTGGCTCGTGCGCTTGTCGGATATCACGCAGGCGGTCAAGCAGCAGCGCGACAGCTGGAACTTTAACCACGCAGTTGCCAGCAAACTCTTTCCTTCACTTGACGACATCAATTCCAATCTCGACATCCTGGCACAATTCCGATTGTGCTGGCGTCATCATGCGGGTCACTCTGTCGGCGGTCTGAAGCGGTGATTGAAGCGATATTCTTTGATTTCGACGGAGTCATCATGGACTCCATGGCGCTCAAGTTGGATTCATACGCGCATGCATTGCGTGATTACGAATTCGATCGTGACGATATCAGCCGGATCATGGCTCAGCACATGGGCACTTCACGGCGCAAGATCCTCGTCGAGATGTATCGCGAGTTGAAAGGAGAGGTGATGCCTGCAGATTCTTTCGCTCGGGCATTGCAGGATTTCAACGCGCAGGATGCGGCGAGCGTGCCTCGGATGCCGTTCGTTCCGGGAAGCCTGGAGTTCATCAAGTCAATTCATCGAGATCGGTTCACAGCGGTGGTTACCGGCACGCCACACGATGTTATTCAAGATACTGCAAGGTATCATGGGCTCACGAGTTACTTTGATGTCATTCGTGGAACGCCTGATTCGAAAACGCAAATCGTTTCCGAAGAGCTGAAGCGTCACTCGCTGAATCCGGAACGCTCAATCTTCATCGGCGACGGATTGGCGGATCAGCGTGCGGCAGATAATTGCGGGATGAGATTCGTGGGGGTGAGGGGGGAGTTCTCTTCGTTTGAACCGGAGAGTGCCTGGATGGTGGTGAACGATCTGAATGAGATAGAGGTAGAGGCCGAATAGGGTATTCGTGTCCGGCGCCCTTGGGTAATGGCTTCCTCGGACTTCAGCCAACTGTCGAGCTTCGTATTCAGCTTCTTTGTGAGTCCGGGTTTATATTTGGCGAGGTTGTTCGTTTCAGCCAGATATTCCTTCAAGTCGTCGAGCTCCGGAGAACCGTTATCAATTCGTTGGATCAAATTGCGGTCACCAGCGCGAATGGCTGCGCCGACGCGATTGCGACCGCGTGGGTAGGGGGAGCCAGGAGCAAACGCTTCATCCCTTCAGCCATTTCTTCAAGGTTGCCAAGTCCTTCGCGTAAGCCGCCTCACCCTTCTTGGCGATGTCTGGATCCGTGCGGTGCAGATGTTCGACGTGCAGGGAGATCGGTCCATCGAAGCGTCCGATCTTGAAGTCCTTGAAGAACTTCTTCTCCACCCGCCCCTCGCCCAAGGGAACATTTTGAACTTTCAATCCGTTCCACACGTAATCCTTCACATAGATCGAAGCGGTCAATGGCATCGCGAGCCGTGCGTTCAACGGCCAGGCCAATCCGCCTTCAACCGCAGCATGGCGGATGTCGAACGCCAGCGACACTGCCTCCCGTGGAAGATCTTCGATCAGTTCGCAGATGTCCCAAATCGGTGCGCCGACGTATTTGTTGCCGGCGTGGTTCTGATAAAGCGCCTGGATACCCAGCTCCTTGTTCAGCGCGGCAAGTTCCTTGAGTTCCGATCGGAAGTTTGCCAGTTGCGGCCTGATCGGCTTTTTCAAATCGTAGCGATAGTAGGACATGCGATAGCGCTTCACCCCGAGCTTGGCGGCTGTGCGGAGAACAGTCTCCGCCCCTTGCGACTTGTCCGTGGCCGAGTTGATACCCGAGGCCATGATCGTGATCTCACGGTTCTTTCTCCGCATCGCAGCAACCATTTCGGGCAACTTTTCCGGCACTTGCTCCGGCTCAATGTGTCCGCCCGGTCGAATAGTCGCTTCAACGCCCGCCATACCCAGTTGAGCGGTCAGGTTTGCCAGCTCATCGAAACTCAAGTTCTGGAACATCTTGGTGAAGTAACAGATCTCCGGAGATTTCTTTCCCTTGGAAGCAGCTTTTGCGACGGGGGATGAAAGTGCGGCTGCACCAGTCCCAATCAGAGCCAGGCTTTTGCGTCGATTCATTCGCATGCGCGGATCGTTGCGGGACGCGCTCCGCGTCGCAAGCACTTTGGAACCATGCTTGCGTAACCTATTCGGTATGCCTCGCCCAGTCCTGAACCATTCGAATCAATGCACAAATCACCTGCGCATTACCCTAGATGAGCATCGTCGGTCGATTAGCGAACTCCGCCATGCCCATGAAGCAAAAAAGTAACCTGCAGTGGAGTGCCCCCATTCTTTGGTCCAAACGCTATGAGAGAACGGTTCTTATAGCTGCATAAGTCAGGTTTGGCGGGGAATCCGAGAAGGATGCGCAGCGCACGAGTGGTTGTGCGGCACTTCAGGCGCTTGCGCTTCTTGATGTGATCGAGCGGCTCGTTGGGATCGAGTCCAAGTTCGAAGATGACCTGTGTGCGATTGCGCGCGAAATCATAGACAAAGAACGACATCAAGGACATCGTGCTTTGGAAGTGCGCACAGAAGCAAAGCGGCATATCCAGGAAGAACAAGAAGCCAAAGAAGAAACAGTAGTCCGAGCATCCCCGGTCACTCGTTCCCAAGCTCTCGCTTGGGAGTGCATCTCCTGGAAGCTCTGCTTCCAAACACTCCGCAATCCGCTCAGTTAGAACGACAACCGCACGCCCACGAAGCGGAGCTTCGTGAATATGCGGTCCCAATCAGAGCTTGGGGTTGAGATCCTTGATGAACGGTTCACCAGCGTCTTGCTTCCACCCAACAATGCCACATAATTTCGAAACATGATCCAACGAGTCCTCATAGCATTGAGTTTCGTCATCGCGACAGTCACGCACTCCCTCGGTTCCACCCCAGCGTCAGACAAGCTCGACGGCTGGAAAATGACCGCCCCACGAGACGAGATACGTCCTCATTTCAAGTGTCTGTCGAACCATGGTCCTGGCAATACATGCAGTTACGTAATCCGTACCGACGAGCGCGAAGGGCTCCATGGTGCCTGGACCAAGACTTTCAGTATCACCGGTGGCAAACACTACCGCTTTCGCGTTCTGAGAAAAACCGAAGGCGTCCCCATGCCCCGACGAAGCGCTCTGGCGAAGATCACCTGGCAGGACGACAAGGGGCGGTTGGTAAAGAACGACAATCCAACGAACCAGAAGTGGCTTCGTTCAGGAACTTCCACACATCGACCAGACTACCCATTGGATCGGGGAACGAAAAACGGTTGGACAGAACTTTCCGATATATACAAAGCACCCACCGGCGCAACCAAGGCCGTGGTGGAACTTTTCTTTCGTTGGGCGCCACCGAACAGCCGGGTGGCCTGGAACGATGTTTCCTTGAAAGATGTCCCCGAACCGGCGAAGCGGATCGTTCGACTTGCCTCCGTGCATCTCCGGCCCAGATCCGAGGAACGCACCGCCGAAGGGAACTGCAAGGTCTACGCACCTTACGTTGCGGAAGCGGCCGCCAAGAAAGCTGATCTCGTTGTCCTTGGTGAAACCATTACTATTTACGGAACGGGACTGAGCTACGCCGAAGCCGCAGAACCTATTCCCGGACCATCGAGCCGCTACTTCTCCGGACTCGCGCAGAAGCACGACCTGCACATCATCGTCGGTTTATTGGAAAAGGCCCGGCACCTCATCTACAACGTCGCCATCCTCATCGGACCGGACGGCAAGATCATCGGCAAGTATCGCAAGACCTGCCTGCCACGTGGTGAAGCAGACGGAGGCGTCAGTCCCGGCAATGAGTTTCCGGTGTTCCAAACCGAGTTTGGCAAAGTCGGCATGATGGTCTGCTATGACGCCTTCTTCCCCGAAGTCGCCCGCCAATTGACCATCAATGGCGCGGAGGTGATTGCCCTGCCCGTCTGGGGCTGTAACCCCGAACTCGCCTCCGCTCGCGCGACCGAAAACAGCGTCTACCTGGTCAGCAGCACCTTCACTGACCACAACCAGAATTGGATCAAGACCGCCATCTTCAACCACGAAGGCGAAATGATACAGCAGGCCAAAAAGTGGGGCGAAGTCGTCATAGCAGAAGTCGATCTTAATCGTCGTAACCACTGGCATGGAACGGGTGACTTCAAGGCCCGCATCAATCGCGGCCGCCCGAACTGGGTCGTGGAACGCCAGGGACGCTGACAGATCGCAGGACCCGGCTCCATCTCAAGCCCGACGAACCAGAAGGCGATTAATTGCATTTTCATGGCCGAGGGGGGAATACGGAATCATCATGGCGGTGAGTGATCCGATTCCAAATACTAGAGTTCGAGTTTGCCCACCTGTACGGCCGCGCCCATGTTGGCGATGCCGGGGCCTTGGTAAGACTTGCCGAACGGTAGGATCATTGGTTCTTCGTAGGGACGATGAGGGAGCATCGCGGCGATCTCGTCCAGGCGGGAGGCAACGTCCGAGGGCAGGGGGCCTTTCTCCACGGCAGCCACGCTGGCTTCGAGGTGTTCGATGGTCTTGCAGCCGATGGGGATGGTCGAGATGTCCGGGTTGCTGATGGCAAAGCGCAGACAGAGTTCGGCCGCAGACATGCCGGAGTCGTTGAACAATTTGTAGTATGCGAGGAGTTGTTCGCGTCGCGCTTCCGACAGCCAGATGGGTTTTGCCCGCACTTCTTCCTCGGCGCGTCGGGTGAGGAAGCCTTGACCCAGCGTAGAGCCGAGGACGATGCCCATGTCCCTTTCTTTTGCCGCGGCAATGACGGTGTCCTTCGCTTCGCGGAACAGTGCGTTGTAGTTGAAGGCGGTCAGCACGGCGTCGAAACGATTGCTCCCGATCAGGGAGGTCATCTCGGTCACGGTCGTTCCGGCCAGTCCCTGGTAGCGGATCTTGCCGGCGGTCTTGAGTTCCTCCATCAATTCCAGTGCAGGTCCATCCAGCGGATCGTAACTCGTCCACCAGGGATACTGTTGGGGCCGATCCGGTTCGTGGATCATGAGGATATCGACGTGATCGCGGCCCACGAGGCGGAGGCTTTCATCCACGGATTGACGCAGCGCATTGATGTCTTGGGGATTGAAGGGTTGTGGGCGGCCACCGAGTTTGGTGGTGATAATCAACGGGGCGTCGTTGCCTTTGAGGGCCTGGCCGACTGTTGCCTCGCTGTCCGCGTAGGCGGGGGCAGTGTCGAGGGCATTGATGCCGAGTTCCATGGCCCGCTCCATGATCCGGCGGGTTTCGGACTCACCACCGGCGAGCGATGAGGTATACAGGCCGCCGATGGACAGGACGCTGACTTGTAGATCGGTTTTGCCGAGTCTTCTGGTTTCCATAAATTGGTGTTCGTTGTGTTTTCGGGAGTTGGTAACTTCGACTGGCAGTCGAAGTCGTTCATCGATTGCCAATCGATGCTAGAGAATCAGCCGACGATGCCGTGCATGACGTGGCCGTGGACGTCGGTGAGTCGCATGTCGCGTCCGCTGAAGCGGAAGGTGGACCGGGTGTGCTCGACGCCGAGCAGGTGCAACATCGTGGCGTGGAGGTCGTGCATCTCGGCACGGTTCTCGACGGCCTTGTAGCCCCACTCGTCGGTTGCTCCGTAGATGGTTCCCGGCTTTACGCCACCACCGGCCAGCCAGGCTGTGAATCCGTACTGATTGTGGTCGCGACCGTTTTTCCCTTGCGCAAACGGCGTGCGGCCGAATTCGCCGGACCAGACGACGAGAGTTTCGTCGAGCATGCCTCGCTGCCGGAGGTCCTTGAGCAACGCGGCAATGGGTTGGTCAACAGCGCGGGCGTTGTTTTCGTGGCCGGTCTTCAAGCCGCCGTGTTGGTCCCAACGATCGCCTTTGACCTTCGGGCAGGTCAGTTCGATGAAGCGGACGCCGCGTTCTATCATGCGGCGGGCGATCAGGCATTGCGCGGCGTAGATGCGGGTGGGCCCGTATTGGGCTTCCAAGCCGTACGAGCGGCGGAGGTGGGCCGGTTCTTTGTCGATGGCCATCACTTCGGGCACGGCCATCTGCATGGCGTAGGCCAGTTCGTAATTCTTGATGGCCGACTCCAGACTGTCGTGTTTGCCGAACTGCCTGGTTGCCAGCCCGTCGAGCTGGTTGATCAGGGCAAGTTTGTCGCGCTGATGTTTCGCGCTGGCTTCGGAGGGAGTGACGTTGGCTACACCGGTGCCCGATGGCTTGAATACCGAGCCTTGATAAGTTGCGGGCAGAAAGCCGCTGCCGAAGCAATCGAGGCCGCCGGGCGGGATCAAGCCGCCGTTGAGCACGACAAATCCGGGGAGATCCTGGCAGACACTGCCGAGACCGTAGTTGACCCACGCACCAATGCTCGGTCGGCCTTGGAATCCGCTGCCGGTGTGCAGAAAGTAATTGGCAAAGGTGTGCTCCGGAAACTCCGAGGTCATCGACCGAACAACCGCGAGTTCATCCACGCACTGGGCGACGTTGGGAAAGAGCGAACTCACCGGAATGCCGGAGACGCCGTGCTGTTGGAATTCCCACGGGCTCGCGAGCACCGTTCCGGTGTTGTTGAACTGGGTGGGCTCGACCTGAAAGAACTCTCCCGGATCCTTGCCGTTGTATTTGTCCAACATCGGCTTGGGATCGAAGGTGTCGACCTGTGACGGACCACCATCCATGTAGAGGAAGATGATGTTTTTTGCGCGCGGCTTGTGGTGGGGGCCATGACCCGCAGAACCCGGCTGGGAATCAGCGTTACCGGCAAAGGCGCGATCGGTCTGCAATCCGGCCAGGGCCAATGCTCCGAAGCCACTGACGCACTTCGACAACATCTCGCGGCGAGAGGTTGGCAACGATTGTGTGCGTTGGCAGGGATAGGGATTGTTCATCGGAGGAAAATAAATTCTTTGGTGTTCACCAGCACGTGGGCGAAGTCGGACCAGAGATTCGGGTCGTCGGTCGTGACCTCCAGTTCATCTGCCTTTGCGTCGATGAAGGCGAGAGCTGTCTGGCTTTCCCGCGCGGTCGGTTCTCGCCCGAAGCCCGTGAGATACAGCCAGGCAATTCGTTCTGCGGTATTCTGAGGTTCGGCCTTCAATGCGCGCTCAGCCCATCCGCATGACAGTTCCACAACCAAGGGATCGTTCAGCAGGATCAAAGACTGGGCCGGCACATTGGAGATGTTGCGCCGCCCCATCGAGCTGAAGGGAACGGGCGTGTCGAAGGTGAGCATGAAGGGCGAGAGAAAGTTGCGGCGCACGGCAATGTAGATCGAGCGCCTGCCGTCGCCATCCAACGGCCCGCTCTTTCTCGGCCGTCCACGGCCGTCCATGAAAGCCGTGAGATGAATCGGCACGGGCGGACCAAAGGCGGTGCGATCCAAGCGGCCAGACAAGGCCAGCAAGGAATCGCGAATCACTTCGCCTTGCAGTCGACGGGGCGGTTGATGATGCCAGAGCAGATTCTTGGGATCAGCTGCAACTGCCTTCCCATTGGCGTGGCTGGACATCTGGTAGGTCCGGGAGAGGACGATGTATTTGATCAGGCCCTTGACGCTTCGGCGGTTGGCGAGGAAATGGGTCGCGAGGTGATCGAGCAATTGTGGGTGAGTGGGTCGCTGGCCAAGGACGCCGAAGTCATCGACGGTTGGGACGATTCCGCGTCCCATGAGATGATGCCAGACGCGGTTCACAATCACGCGCGAGGTCAATGGATTCGCTGGATCATTGATGTGTTCAGCGAGTTCCAATCGACCGCTGCCAGTCTTGATCGGCATGGGATTGTTGCCGGAGATGGCGGTGAGGAAATGACGCGGCTCGACGTCACCGGGCTTGGAGGAATTGCCGGCGATCAGGATGTGATCGTCTTCTCCGGTGCCATCCATCATCGCCGGGGCGACACGGGACTTGCGGATGATTCGTTTGCTCAGGCGTTCGCGTTCCTGTTGCCAGGTTTGGACGATCTCCTGGCCCGGTCTTTTCGTTGCGCTTCGGTTTTCCGGTTTGCGTCCCTTGAAGACGATGTGGTCGAGGCCGATGTTGCCCCAGCCGCCTTTGTGGTTGTCGACAACATGGATCTTCGCGGTCTTGCCCGCGAAGCGACGCACGTTCCAGGTGTTAAGCGACATCTGGTTGCTTCTCCGGCCCGTCGCGGTCATGACGATCTTGCCATCAACGATTAGGTTCACGGCGGTCCTGTCCTTGTCGTTGCCGCCACCGACGAGGAATTCGATCGTGTCGCAGTCGATGATGAATCCGGGGGAGGTCAGTGTTCCGGTCGCTCGGTCGCCTTTACGCACATCTCCGCCGGGTCGGATGTTGTGTGAATTGACGAAGTAGGTGCCCACTCCGTTGATTCGGCCCTGGTAACTGGCGATAGTTTTCAGCGTTTGCGGGATTTTCCCGAACGCGTCGCCAGTGACCGTCCAACCTTCGTATGTCCCCGTTTCAAAGTCCGCGAACACGCGTTGCACGGTCTGGCCGGCATAGCCATTCAGCAGAGCTTCCGCTGACTGCGCATACTCGTCAAATTTCTTGTCCGCCACGGCCAATCGCCGGTCGATTTCGAGAAGCCCAGTCGCATCCAATCCTTGGGTCACCAGGCGAACTGACAACGAGACTCCCTTGGCCGGAACAAATTCCAGATGCAGGCGATGACCGACGTAGCGTTGAAGATTCATGGTGACCCAACCGGCCTTGGCACCGATGGATGTGACGGTCTGTTTGTGCAGCGGTCCCGCGACCAGCCGGTGCGAATCCACACAGGCAACGATGTGCCCCTGGCCTTCGACAAGGCAGCTGACACTGCCGTGTTTCAGTTCAAAGGTCGGCGTGCGCAAGGTGCGTCCGCTTTTTGGCAATTTCGCCACCGAACTGCGATTGGCTACCGTGCCTTCGGTAATCGACTCCAGCCCCGACCAGATTGGATCACTCACCGCGGCGCCGGACGTGGCAATCCTGATCCACGAATCATGCAGGTATGGCAATCCGGCGCTTCGGGGAGTCGGACCAAAGATAAACCCGTCCTGCATATAGTCGCTCTTCGCGATGGTGGTGTAGTCGACCAAGATGGCGTCATCATCAAGCGGATTGGGTGGGTTCGGTGGCTGGAGACCTTTGCTTTTCAGAAACACCTGAATCTTCCGTTGAAACATGGCATCCACTTTCGCCAGCTCTTTGGCGACCCGGCGATTTTGTTCCATCGACTCGAATCGCACCTGCCGGTAATCGCTGCTCTGCAAGAAACCGGACAGCGAGTAGTAGTCGGCGGTCGAGATCGCATCGAACTTGTGATCGTGACATCGGGCACAGGCGACCGTGACACCAAGAAAGGTCTTCGACATCACGTCGAGCATGTTGTCGAAGCGATCCGATTCGTCCTTGCGAATATCAACCGGCGAGTGAACCCATTCGCCAAGGAACCAGTAACCTGTGCCCAAGATCGATTCATTGAACTTCTTCTCCGAATGCAATCGTGGCTTCGGCAGCAGATCCCCAGCGATGTGTTCGCGCACGAACTGGTCGTATCGCACATCCGCGTTCAAGGCCCGGATCACGTAATCGCGATACTGGAACGCGTTCGGCGTGTCGTTGTCGAATTCGTGACCACGCGATTCGGCGTAACGCACCGAGTCCAGCCAATGCCGCCCCCAACGTTCGCCAAAATGGGGTGAGTCCAACAATCGATCCACTACGCTCTCCGTCGCGTTCGAACTCTTGTCCGCGACAAAGGCATCGATCTCCTCCGGGGTCGGCGGCAGTCCAATCAAATCGAAGTTGAGCCGGCGCAGCAATGCCGTTCGATCCGCATCAGCCGAAGGTTGCAGATTGGATTTCTCGAGATCGGCAAGGATGTGAAGGTCGATATCGTTCTTTGGCCAAGTGCCATTCTTTATGGATGGCTTTTGCGGATTGGTCACCGGCTGCCAAACCCAGAACTCCGATCTTCTCTTTTCCAAATCGAAGGTCTCCTTCTTGGCATCGGCGACCGGCGCGGCTTCCGGAGTCCACGGCGCGCCCATCTCGATCCAACGAACCAAAGTGGCAACATCCTTTGACGGAAGTTTTCCGTCTGGCGGCATTTCAAAATCTTCGTAACGAACCGCTTGAACCAACAGACTCCTGTCCGGATTTTCAGGAACGATGGCCGGGCCGGAATCACCGCCACGAAGTTGGCCAGCCCGGCTGTCGAGAAGCAGTCCCGCCTCCAGTCGCCTGGCGTTCGCGCTGTGGCATTTGTAGCAGTGTTTCGCGAACAAGGGACGCACCTCCTTCTCGAAGAACTCCAATTGTGCCGGCGCGAATTCCCGGGCGACGCCACTGGTGATGGCGATCGGCAACGCAACCGTGAAAATTAGATCAAGTTTTGTGAACACTGTGCGACTTCAAAGAGATTCAACGAGGAAAGCACCATACGAGAGCTGTTGCGAACGTCGAGGATGCTTTGCGACATCTTTGCGGGCTCGAAAAAAGGATCATGTCCCACCAAATACTGAAGAATGTGGCCCTTCCGATCAAGTCTTCCCCCTCGTATGGTTGCAGTCTGCTGCGCGGCTTCCAATGTATTCGCGCACGGAAGGCGATCGGCATTGCCCGACCACTCTCATAGCGATCGTCCAACCGCCGCAATTCAAAACGGAATAGTTTGCAAGCGGACGAATCTTTGATTTAGTTCCGCCAATCCATTTTTCTATGAAACCATCAAAACGACCTCAATGTTTCGTCAGGAACACCGCCTTCGCTACCCTCAGCGCAGTCGGGCTAATCCTTGGTGGCTGCGGGGGCGGAGATGACGCTCCTCCCGAAGACGCCGGTGCAGCCACAGCCCCGGCCGATAACACGGCGGCTGCTGCGAAAGAGAAACCGCCCGAAAAGCCCGCTCGTGAAAGCGTCACCTTTGCGAAGAAGTGGCCCGCTGGGAAGAAGCTAGTTTACAAGAAGACCGTCGCCCAGAAATCCACCTCCGAGATGAACGGCCAGCAGATTCCCTTCTTCCTCGACCGATCGGCCACCGTCGCGTTGAACGTCCCCAATGCCAACACCGCGGAAGCAGAGATTCTGGGTGTCTCGTTCAAGAATGCCAACATCACTTATGACACCCACACCAGCGGTGGGGATGGCCCTGACGCTGATGTGGACATGTCCGAAGGCGCGGACGGAGACCCTTCGGGTGGGGCTGCGCCCGGCGCCGGTGGAGGTCCTCGCACGATCACGGGAATGCAGGGTGCCAACGGTGCCAAGTTGCAGATCAATGCGGGTCCTGACGGGAACGTCATCTCCATCAATGGAGCCCCCCAGGCGACTGCAAGACTGCAGGCAGGAATGCCCGCTCAATTTCGAATCATTGGCGGTGATGTCTTTAATCCGGCCTTCCTTAAGGAACGCTATCTCCCGCTTCACGAAAACCTCGACGGCGCGGAAGCCAAGCTCAACACACCATGGTCGGGCACCGTTCCATATCCAGTTAGCCTCAGCACGAACATGATGCTGAAGTACACCAATACCGTGACGGCCTTCGGAACGAAAGACGGACGCGAAACTGCTGAAGTCACCATCGCCGGAGTCCTAGAAGGCCAGTTGGCCGTGCAACCCGGTCAAACTGCCGAACTGACCTCAACCGTTGCCGGCAAACTCACCTATGACATCGAACTCGGTGTGGTCGTCGACAGTGACGTGGACATCTCTTACACGCGACGCACGCTCAAAGGCACAGCCGAAGTCTTCAAGCAGACCGGCACCTACAAGATCGTCCTGAATGTGTCCCAGGTTCTCGCAGCAGGTTCTCCCGTCGGGGGTGGGGGGGACGGCATGGATGGGATGGACGGAAGCATCTGACCACGCCGACTCCCTGATCAGTTTCAAAGCCACGGTCATTCGACCGTGGCTTTTTTCTGTATCGCTATGCAAAAGAGCAAACCAACAGTTCACTGAGAATGCCAAAATCGATGGTCCTCTTACTTTTCGGATCACTGCTGATCACCAGCGTTGATGCAGGCGAATTTCGGATCACCCCGAGCATCGATCTCGATAAAGCCCTGGAAGGAATCTCAGCCGGGGATTCAATTGTTTTGGCGAACGGCATTTGGAATGACGCAAAGCTGCATTTCGAAAGCCTCCCCGGCACAGCAGAACACCCTGTCCAGATTCGAGCACAAACGCCGGGAAAAGTGATTCTTGGCGGGAAGACTGAATTTCGCATTTCCGGCCATCACATCACCGTATCGGGTCTGGCATTTCGAAACACAACCGGCGCGAGCGATGTATTCGCCTTTCGCACCCACAGCAAACGACACGCTTATCATTCCCGCATTACGGAGTGTGTCTTCGAGCAGACCACCGGTTCCCGAAGGGACAAGGAATCCCGTTGGCTGAATATTTACGGGACGAACAATCGAATCGATCACTGCTACTTCGTCGGCAAGCGAAACAAAGGTGCGACACTCGTCGTCTGGGTGGCCAAATCCGTTGGAGTGCACCAAATCGACCACAACCATTTCGGACAACGACCGGAGCTTGGGAGGAACGGTGGAGAGACGATTCGCATCGGCACCAGCGACGTCTCCGAACTGAACAGTCGGACCATCGTGGAAGAAAACTACTTCGAAGGCTGCAACGGAGAAGGTGAAGTGATTTCGAACAAGTCCTGCGAAAACATTTATCGCCACAACGTATTCGATCGCTGCAGGGGTACGCTGACACTCCGGCACGGACATCGCTGCGTCGTGGATGGCAACGTGTTCCTTGGCCGCAAGGAGAGCCGCACCGGCGGAGTGCGTATCATTGGCGGTGACCACCGCGTGACCAACAACTACTTCGAAAGCCTTCGTGGTGATGCCGAGCGAGCAGCGGTATGTTTCATGAACGGCATTCCCGACAGTCCCCTCAACGGATACGCGCCTGTTCGAAACGCATTGGTCGCTCACAACACCTTCATTGATTGCAAGGTCTCGATGGAGTTTGGCGTGCGCGCCAGCGAAAAGATATCGGTGAATCCTGCAAACTGCCGGATCTCGCATAACGCCTATCTGCCCGGCAAATGGGAGCTGATTCGTGTGGGAGCCAAGCCACAGAAGTTCACCTGGCTTGGAAACAAGTGTCAGGCCGGTGGAACTCGTGGCGCCAATCTTGTTGAAATTGAACGCGTGGATATCCTGATGAGTCGCGCGTCAGACGGACTGATGCGGCCTGTGATGGGCACACTCGAAAGCACTGGGACGACAAGCGTAAGATTCGATATCGATCGAACACAACGTGAAGGCACGCCGATTGCCGGTTGTGATGCCCCTGGAAAAGCACGCAGTTCGTGGCCATCCCCTAAATCAACGGGCCCCACCTGGCACGCCCGTTAGCACGTTCACGGCGATAGCCCGCTGCTACGTAGGCAGTCGCTCAGACTGCCGACTCATTCTGACTTCTCTTTCAGGGATAGAATCCACTGTGCCAACAAGCCCACCGAACGCGGATCGGGCGACTGGCTTCCCATCGGAGGCATTTGGCCCGGCCCCACGCGAGAACAGCGATTCAGCATAACAGATTTCTCCGGATGGCCTGGAACAATGATTTTCGCATCTGCGCCGAATCCCAGATCACCATGATTAGGGGTTTCGTTGAACACGCCCATCTTCTTGGGCTCGATGAAGTACCGTAGATCCATCTGAGCATTGCCTCCGCCAGCGGGCACATGGCAATGCGAACAGGCTGCGTGCAGGTAAGAACGAGCACGTTTGTCCAAATCGGCTGAAGCATCCGTGATTCGCGCCAGCACGTCGTAGGTCTCAGCAGTTTTGCTCATAGTCGAACTCGGTTTCTTGGTTCCCTGCTTCATGAAAAACCCGAGCCGATTCATCACGTCGAGCTGATTTCGCTGAACGCCGTCTCCGTAATCGTGGGTCCGATTCAATTGAGGGCTTTGCAAACCGAGCACAAAGTTTGCAGCCCGGCTGTGGCAGATCATGCATTCGGCGCGCGATGGAATCCGCCAATTGCGGCCATCGATCTTCAAGTTCTTCCCCTTGGCGCTGACCAGTTGGGCATCGCTTTGTTCCTTGTTCCACTCGTAGCTGTATGCCGTCCACTCCCCTTCCTGTTTCACCATCAAGCGTGTCTCAATTCTTCGCTCGTTCAACGAAAGCGTCTGTATGGCAACAGTTTCGTCGGGCAGATTCCAACCGCGGCGCGGCGCGAATCTCAGATAAGCCTCATTCGCAGGCAACATGAGAAAGCGCGCGATCTGCGCACCGTCCGCCCATTCGGGAACATTGACTTTATAGGGGAATAATTCCGGAGCGACATCGTGTTTCTCGACCGAGCGAAACAATCCGGTCTGGCTGAGCCTGCGGGGAAAATCACTTGTCCGGCCCTTGTCCGGATTGGGAACCATCCGATACAACCCGCCTTCCGAACCGGTCTTGTAATCGGCCACCAGCAGATCGCCTGTGTCCGGATCAACCGCGAAGTCCGTGATCCGCATTTGTGTGTCAGCAATTTCGCGATTCCAGACCACCGTCTCACCGTCGTGCAGCACAGCCCAGATCTTGCCGGTGGTATTGTCGCCGTAAATGTAGGCGTTCTTCAGGCTGGGAAGTTTTTCCGCCGTGTACACGACGCCTCCGGTAAGGGATCGCGATTCACCGTGGTCGTGTTCAACCGTGGGAGGTGAAACCGGATGCGGACCAAGTTCACGATTCGCGTAAAAGATTCGGCTGCCCTCGTAAACACTCCATCCGTAGTTTGCGCCGCGCTCAACCAGATAAGCCTGCTCCAGCCGATCCTGCCCATTGTTGCCAACCCAAAGCCTCTTTAGGCGATGATCCCAGCAAGCGCGCCAAGGGTTTCGGAATCCGTAAGCAAACGTCTCCGGACGAATCCCTTCTTGACCGACGAAGGGATTGTTGGTGGGGACAGAATACGCAAGCCCATCGTCTGAACTCTTGACATCAAGGCGCAATACCTTGGCAAGGAGCTTCGTCAAATCCTGCCCGGTCAGATCAGTGTCCGAATCACTCGTTCCATCCCCCGTTGTCACGTAGAACATACCATCGGATCCGAAGGCCAGTCCCAGGCCGTTGTGCCCGTCGGAGGGCCATTGGATGATCACGAGTGGTTCGATCGGCTTACCATCGCGCATCGTGTAACGCGTGACCGTTCCCTTGCGATCCGCGCGATCTCCACTCAATGGACCGGAATGCCCGAGATAGATATATCCGTTCTCGCGATGGTCCGGATGAAATTCGATACCAGTGGTGACCCCATCCACCTCCAGCAATGCCTCCGGCTCGTTCGATCCCCGACGATAACGCACCAATCGGGTTCCCTTCATCTTGGGTGGCTGGTCGACATACATGAGATCACCGGTGCCCGGCTCGAATTTGAATGTGATCAGTCGGTTGATTTCTAATTCAGGGAATGCCCTCTCGGCAACAAACGGCAAAGGCGGCTCGGGGCGTCCTCTCACATTGGAACCGGCGTAGCCGCCAACTTTCTGAAGACGTGGAGGTAGATTCTCCCTTGAAAGATCAAGCTCTGCGGCAGGTGCAGGCACCGAACTTGCGAGTAGAATTCCAACGAGCGCCATGTAGCAGCGAGCGTGAGCGAGCAGTTCGCCATGGTATGGGGCTACTCGCTCACGCTCGCTGCGACGCACGAAATTTGGTGATTCGAACGCAGTCTTCATTTCTTCTTCCGCGGGAGCTGCCAACCTCTTAGCGGTGGATCTGGCTGCGACCAATTCCAATCGGACTTGTACTTCACATCCAGGTAAGGCGTCTCCAGCCAATCGCCACCGTCACGCTTCGAAATCAACAAGGCATCCAAGGCCCCTGAAGTGAGTAGCGTGCGTTCCACCGGCCAGGTCGGCTTGCCCGCATAAAACATCTTCTCAATGCCACGCAGGAGGTAGCTGAAGTGATGATACGGCCTGGCATCCTGAAGCCAGAACAACGCGGACCCGGTCTCACCCGATCCATACCGCCACGCCGATGCCCACTCGGCAATCGCGCCGTTCAGTTGGAGAACCGAGGCACGAAGGCCGTCGGTGTATTCCAGGTGAAACAGGACCGGCTCACTTACCAATTCCTCAAGCGGCTTGCTGTCGAGACGACGGCGGAGGGACAGGCGAGACAGCGTTTCGCCGAACAACTCTCGATCATAGAGTCTGCTCGTCCAAACATCTTCCCCCGAAACACATCGAACACGTTTGATCCCGGTCTCTCCACCAGCGCGCCGCTCGGCCAGGCTCTGCACCATTTCCAATGCGTGGAACCCGTAGGCGTCCAATGACCCGTAGGTCACGCTGACAATTTCCTTCAGCTTCGCTCCGCGCTTCACGTCAGCGGCAGGAACGCGCCAGGCACCGGGCACGGAGGATCCGGCCATCAAGGGGATCTTCAATTCCTTCGCCTTGTCGTACAGCCATTTCGAATCCTCCCAATTGTCTGCAAGATGTTTGTCGATGAAAACCGGGACACTGATCTTGTCCCTCTTGAAGACCTTCGCGAGTTTGCCAAACATGCGTCGCTTGGGATAGATGGTCTGGCCGGTGTCGGACTTCGGATAGTCACCATGCTCCGCAACCAGCATCACGCCGTCTATCGGTCCGTGGCGAAGTGTCCCGGCAATCGACTCCTTGATTGCAAAGCCGTGTTTCTTCGCGAGAGCTCGGCTGATGTCCGACTCGGGGACCTGATCCACGTAAAGCGCGGTCAGATTAAGGTCGGGATGGCGTCCGTCCCCATTCAGCGACTCCGTTTCAACAAAGCGCGTGAGCAAAACATCGGCATGGGAATTGACGCGATGGAGCGTGGTGATTCCCGCAATGCGCGGATGCTTCTCCGGCGAGCGGGGGGAGAGCTTCACGCGGGCAACCGAGTAGACGAGGAACTCCGGCACCTCAAACGAAACAGGATCCGTCCCAGTGAATCCTATTGAAACCGGATCCGGTGATTCCGGTGTAATGACATCGATCGAAGTCACACGTTCTTCGTCCGGGACATCGAAGGATACCTTGATTCCACTTGCCGGGATCGGATTCTCATCCGTTGCACCCTTTCCGGGATTCGGTTGGCCATTCTCGCGAGGTGGAAATTCCTCGCGGTTGTAGTTCACAAAATGCAGGTCGATTTCACCTCCCGCAGCAGACCGGCTCGATCCCACCCTGACCGTTGTTGGCGCCTCGATATCGCTTAAGCCCTTGGGCAATCCATCGCCCGCCTTCAATACGGATCGATAACGAGCGCGGATTGAAGGAGTGAGCAGATCATCCGGGATCACATCGAAGAGAATGTGTTTGTTGAGCAAAGTCTTCCCGGACTCGCGAAAGCGGTTGAGGGGTTCGAGATCGCCACGATGAACCGCCTCGCGTGGGAACAACAATGCGATTTCAGCGTGCGAACGACTGGCGTGGTAAAGCTGTTCGTAGCGTTCGAGGAACGAGTAATAGGTCTTGAAAACTTCACGCGCTTCGGGGTCATCCGTTCGTGCATAGAACCCCATCGGCGAGCCCCCATTCGCAGCCAACTCCGCAATTGCCGTGCGAATCCGGACGCCTTCGTACTTCCCAAGCGTGAACGGCTTATCATCAAAGGCACCGCGAATGTAGCGCGCCTGCAAGGTTCCATCGGCCAACACGCCGTTCTTCAAATCTGTATATACCCCGCTCGCGCCCGTGCTGTACCAGATGTAGTCCTCATCACGCCCCCAGACATCCGCGGGAAGCAGGCAGCGTTCGTCGCCGTTGATCTGCTTAAAATTGCTGAGGTGATTCCATTGCGCGACGATGAGGTCCGGCTTCAGGGAACGGCCGTGTTTCACGAACACCTCGTCGAAGGCCTCCTTGTTGCTCAATTGAGACCAGCGAAGCATTTCTCGACGGAGCGCGGTGGATTCCTCCGGCTTATGCCAGGCTACGAGTTCATCGAACTGGTGAGCGGCCAAATTGTTGATTCCAAACTGCTTCTTCAGATCCTTCGCGGAATGATGTTCTTTCAAGTAGTCCCGAAATTCCAGCTGGCAGTGATCACAGTGACAGTCATGCCGATAGAAGTAGTTCGCGATGAATCCATCCACCCCACGCTCAACGCCCCGCTTGATCCAGGCCTTGAGCACCTGCCGCCAATCGGGATTGCGCAGACAGGCCCAATACTCCGCCATGCCACCGATCTTGTAGTTCGTGGTCTTGCGCAGTGATCCGTCCCTATTTCGCTCCAGCATGGACAAAGGATCTGAAGTCGGCTTGGGGCCAAGTTCATCCTCGTCCCACAAATCGTGGTAGAACTTGAAGAAACCACGCGGCCCATCCGGTCCATCTGGATCACCCACCAGAAACTCCACGTTCAAATGTCCGATCACGAGAATCTTCCGACGATGCAGTTCCTTGTTCTTCTTCTCGAACCACGTCCCGCACTCATCCAATCCCTGAACCGGCAATCGTGCCGGATAACCCTTGTACTGCGGAGTATGGGCGAGCCCCCAGAAATGCGCCCCGTAAAATCCGAACTGCACCAACTCCGGCTTCACCTCGTCGATGAATTCCATGTATTCCGGTCCCGAATACTTCGCCCAATGCGCCACCATGCGGGTAAATTCCAGACGCGGATATCGAACAGCTCCCTGAGTCGCGACGGACAGAAATACCGCCAGGAAAACAAGCGAACAAATCATCGCGGTCGGGAAGCGGCGCATGTGTGGAATCTGGCATCACGCCCATAGCTCGACAAGCCTTGTGCTGGTTCGAAACACATTTTCAACGAACACCTGTTGTTGCCGGTTTCCGACCGTGCCACAACCGAGAACACAGCAACCCCGAACCTGCTCGCCCACGCTCGCTGCTACAGCTTGACCTCAGTGCAGAATATGGCTCTATCCAGTCATGCGCGCCCTCATCGTTTTCCTCTTATCCGCTGGCGTTTGCCTGTCCCAAAACGCCACCAAAGACATCCCTTACACAAAGTCCGCTCACAAACGGCAAGTGCTGGACGTGTATTCGCCGAGGGGTGCCAAGAATCTGCCCGTTGTATTCTGGATACACGGCGGTGGCTGGGTAACCGGCGACAAGTCGCAGGTCGAACTGAAGCCGAAGATATTCAACGAGCGCGGCTATGTCTTTGTATCAACGAACTATCGCCTGCGGCCGGATGTGGAAATGGAAGATCTCATCGGAGACGTCGCCAAGGCGATGGGCTGGGTTTACAAGAACATCAGGGGGCATGGAGGTGACCCCAATCGCATGTTTGTGATGGGACATTCAGCCGGCGCGCAATTGGCAGCGCTTTTGTGCTCGGACCACAGTTACATCAAGGCGGAAGGCGTGCCGGAAGGCGTATTGAAGGGATGCGTGCCCGTGGATGGAGACACCTATGATCTGCCCGCGATCATCGCGTCAGCTGAACTGCGCCTCCAATTGCACCAACTGCCGCCCCGAAAGTTCGGACATCGTGAGAAATTCGGAAATGATCCGAAGAAGCATATCAACTTCTCAGCCGTCACGCACATCAAGGAGGGGAAACAGATTCCACCGTTCCTGATCCTTTACGTCCGCAGTCATCCATACAATTCGGTGCAGGCACAGCGGCTTCACAATGTGCTCCGCGAGGCAAAGGTCGCTTCAACCCTGGGTGGGTTTCGAAACACCGATCACAATCGTTTGAATGACGAACTGGGTTTACCGAATGATCCGGCCACCAAGGCATTGGACAAGTTTCTCACGCCCCTGAAGTAGTCACGGAGTGCGCAAGGGAACGACAATCTCATCACCAGCCATTCGTTCAGGGTCACATATTTGTCACCGCCCGCGTCGCTATCGCCGGAAACACGCGTGACGGAATCCGTAGGCGACTGACGATGCCGCGCGTAACTAGACGGGCAATTGCCCATCCTACGAATATATCTCGCTCAGAGTTCCTCGCCTGAACCGGTCTCGCCACGCTTCTTGTCACCGAACTTGTCGGAGCATTCGATGATGCGATCGGCGAGACGGCTGAAGGGCAAGGACTGAAGCCACACGTGGCCGGGGCCGCGGAGGCGTGAGAGGAACACTCCTTCTCCACCAAAGAGCATGGACTTGATCCCACCAACAAATTTCACGTCGAAGGATACGCTCGGCGTGTAACCGACAATACAGCCGGTATCGACGCGGAGTTCCTCGCCCTCGGCGAGTTCAAGTTCGCGGATCGTCCCGCCGGCGTGGACAAAGGCCCAGCCATCGCCTTCCAGTTTTTGAAGAATGAAGCCCTCGCCTCCAAAGAATCCGGCGCCGATTCGTTTCTTGAGATGCAGGCCGATGCTGACGCCTTTGGCGCCGGCAATGAAAACGTCCCGCTGGCAGATGAGCGTGCCCCCGATCTTCTCAAGGTGAATGGGGACGATCTTGCCGGGATACGGCGCAGCGAAGGAGACCCGGCGTTTGCCGCTTGAGTCGTCATTGTAGAACACCGTCATGAAGAGGGATTCGCTGGTGAGCAGGCGCCGGCCGATGCCGAAGAGCTTGCTGAT
This sequence comes from Verrucomicrobiales bacterium, assembly GCA_002715965.1. GTDB lineage: Bacteria > Verrucomicrobiota > Verrucomicrobiia > Limisphaerales > JAYPXF01. The sequence goes on from PBAL01000087.1 coordinate 174,651, forward strand.
GAATCCCTCGTTTGCGCCATCGCCCATGATGGTCTTCATTTCGATGCCGCCCTGCATGTACATCATCATGCCTGCTTCAGCGACGGCGGCTTCGTCCGGGTCGAGTTCGATCTCAACGAACTGCATGTCCGACCCAAAAATCTCGTAATCAACTTCGTGCATGTCACCCATGATAATTCTCCGTTCTATATGTTGTGTTTCGAAACGAGCTTGCGGAAGGGGCTTTGATTGTCAATTCGCCAGCGGGAACGATTTGATTAACACCCGTTGATTGCAGGAGATTCCAATAGATGACGTTTACCGTTTGCGGCACAGGCGGATGCCGTCGGCAACAGGTAGGAGGACGGATTCGACTCGATCGTCGTTGGTGAGCGTATTGTTCAATGTTTGGACAGCTTCAACGGACGCTTCGCTCGGTGGAGTTTCAAGGACGCTTCCGCCCCAGAGCATGTTGTCGAAAATGATCACGCCGTTTTGTCGAACGAGCGGAAGGAGGCGTTCGTAGTAGCGCGGATAATCTGGCTTGTATGCGTCAACGAACGCGAGATCGAAAGTCTGTGAAGAGTCGAGTTGTTCGAGAACGGTTACGGCTTCTCCGATTCGCAGTTCAATGCGGCCGCTCAATCCATCCCGTTCCCAGTAGCGCTTCGCAACCGCAGTCCATTCCTCATTTGCGTCCACGCAGATCAGACGGCCGTCATTGGGGAGTCCGCGCGCAATGCAGATGGAGCTGTAGCCGGTGAAGGTGCCGATCTCAATCGCTGATCGAACGTTTAGCAGTTTGGTGAGAACGGTCAGGAAGGAGCCTTGTTCCGGGCTGATCTGCATTATTGCATCCAGGCCGAGTTTCGCAGTTTCTTCACGCAATTTCTCGAGGACGGGGTCATCCGCATCACTGCGATTGGCGCAGAGGTAATCGAAAAGATCGTCGGTCAGCCTGGTGTATTTCATGCCGACAAACGGAGCTGTTATGCCGGCGTCTTGGCGGCTTCAACCTGCTTTGCAGCGCGGCGCTTGGCAGCCACACGGCGAACGACTTCATCCGCGGCCACCCCGACGAGGATGACCGCGCCAATCACGGCAAACTCGATATTCTTCGGGATAGCCTCAACCAGGTTGATCATGTTGCGGAGGACCTGCATGAGCGCGGCTCCGATCACGACGCCAAGGATGGAGCCTTCCCCTCCGCGCAGGCTGCAGCCACCGAGAACGGCGGCCGCGATGGCGTAGAGTTCGAAGAAGTTTCCGAAGGAGGAAGGGTTGGCGTTGTTGATATCGAGAACGAAGAGCATCCCACCGAGTCCGGAGAGCAATGCGCAGATGACGTAGGCGAGCAGGATCATCCGGTCGGTATTGATGCCGCTGAATTTGGCGGCCTGTTCGTTGCGCCCGAGTGCGAGAAGATAGCGGCCATAAATTGTGCAGTTCAGAAAGACCGCAGCCGCAATGGCGACTGCCAGCAAGATGAAGCAGGGGGCTGGAATGGACAAAAGAGGAACACTCTCGATCCGAATGTCTTCCTGTTTCCATTCCCGGAAGATTTTGACCGTGTATTGGCCGTCCTTCACTTCGCGTTGCTTGATCTTCTTGGTGTTGAGGGAACTCCACTCGCCTTTTTCATCCCGGGTGGAATAGCCGAGGCTGGCAACGCGCGGAGGCAATTTCACGGTGAGGTATGAGTCTCCGCGCTTGATTTCGAAGCCGAGAATTTCCGGGTGGTCAAGCCGAAGCGCCTTGCTGCCGACGAAGCTGAGTCCGATGCCGGCGACGGTTGAGATGAGTATCCACTTTTTCAGGTATTTTCGGAAAGCAACCAAGCCCACTACGAGCAAGATCACCAGAGCGATTGCGAGCCAGTGGAGAACTTGATCGATCGGGAAGAGTGCCGTGCCGAGCGGGCGGATCTCCTTGAACTGATCCTTGAATCCCATGGGCTGGTCGTTGGTAAAACCACGCGTGATTCCTCGATAAAAGAGCAGACCGCATAAGGTCACCACAAAGGGCTGGAGTTTCAGCTTGGTGATCATGACGCCGTGGAACATTCCAATTCCCAGGGAGACCAGGAACACGAGAGAAAGCGCAACCCAAAGCGGCCATTTGAGTTCCATCAACATATAGGGAAGTCCGCAACCCACGAGACAAACCATGGAGCCGATGGACAGATCGATGCCGGAGGTGATGATGACGAAGGCGACGCCGATGCTGATGATGCCAAAGAGGGCGGTGCGGCGCAGGAGGTTCTGGATGTTGCTGGAGCCCAGGAATGCGTTCGGGTCGGCCATCGCGGTGATGATGGTCACCACGAGCAGGATACCGAGAATGCCGAGTATCTTTTTCATTGGTTCGTCTGGCTAGTTGAGGCTTACGCCGGTGGCCAGTTGCATGATATTTTCTTCGGTTAGATCCTTGCGGGGAAGTTCGCCGGTGATGCGGCCTTCATGCATCACGAGCGCGCGATCGGCCATGCCGATGATCTCCTCCATTTCGCTGGAAACGAAGAGGATGGCGATTCCGCGTCCGGCAAGTTCCTCCATGAGCTGATAAATCTGCTGCTTGGCTCCGACGTCGATTCCGCGGGTGGGTTCATCGAGGAGCAGCACGCTGGGGTTCATGGCAAGCCATTTGCCGAGAACAACCTTCTGCTGATTGCCGCCTGAAAGAAATTGGATGATCTGGTCCTCGGAAGGTGTTTTGACCTTCATGCGCTCGATCATCTCCGCGCTGATTTCGGATTCTTTCCCGTTGTTCAGGAATCCGGCGATCTGGTCCCGACGCAGGCTGGCGAGGCTCATGTTCTTGCGGACGGACATTTCGAGAACAAGTCCCTGTTGCTTGCGGTCTTCCGGGGCGAGGACCATGCCGGCTTCGATGGCATCGAGTGGTTGTGTCAGCGTTAGGGATTCGTCTTGAACACGAATTTCACCCGCGACAGCCGGAGTGACGCCAAAAATCGTCTCCAACATCTCGGTGCGTCCCGCCCCAACCAGACCGGCCATGCCAACAATTTCTCCGGCGCGCACTTTGAAGTTCAATTCGTGTCCGGGATGGACAGGGGTTCGCAGGCCTCTCACTTCGAGCATGACATCGCCGATCTCGTGCTGCGCGCGCGAATAGAACTGGCTGATGTCACGGCCAACCATGAGTTTGACCATGGCGTCGTGATTAATCTCCTCAACGCTCAGGTCACCGGCGTTCTCGCCATCGCGCAAGACTGTCACGCGATCGGAGAGTTCCTTCACTTCACCAAGGCGATGAGAAATGTAGATTACGCTGATCCCCCTGCTCCGAAGGTCTTTGACGACCTTGAAAAGTTGCACCGTTTCGCCATGGGAAAGACTGGATGTGGGTTCATCCATGATGAGGATGCGCGAATTGACGGAAAGCGCCTTGGCGATTTCAACCATCTGTTGTCGGCCGATGGTGAGCGCACTGACGATCGTGTCGGGCGAAACGTCGAGGCCAACCATGTCCAGATACTTTTTGGCGTCCTCGCGAATCTTCGGGCGATCGATGATGCCGAACTTGAGCGGTTCCCGACCGAGAAAGATGTTCGCACCAACGTCAAGGTTGTCGGCCAGGTTCAGTTCTTGGTGGATGAGCGAGATGCCGCTTTGGAGTGCAGCTTCGACCGAATCCAGCCGAACGGATTCTCCGCCGATCAGGATTTCGCCGGCGTCCTGTTCCTGAACGCCGGCGAGGATTTTCATGAGCGTGCTCTTGCCGGCGCCGTTCTCACCAATAACGGAAAGCACCTCGCCCTTGTCCAGGTGGAGGCTGACATTCTGCAACGCCTTCACGCCCGGGAAACTCTTGGACACCTGCTTCACCTGAAGCAGAGGTTCCTTGGTTGTCGGCGTGTCGCTCATGTATGGGCCTTTAAACAAGCAACGCGGGCGATGGGCCCGCGCTGCTAGAACTAAACTTCGAGAATCGGCTCAGCCTTTCTCTTCAGCGGGCTTCTCCTCCGCCGGCTTTTCTTCTTCCTTGCCGACGAGCTTCTTCAGCTGGTCCCAGAATTCCTTCACGTTGTCGCTGCGGATCTGGCGGGCGGGGATATCGATGAACTTGCTGTCGGGGATCACGCTGTCGTTGCCTTCGATGATGTTCTTCAGGACTTCGATCGAACGATAGCCATACATGTAAGGATTTTGAACGACCGTGCCGTGAACCGTGCCGTCGATGATGCCCTGGAGGCAGACATCGTCTTCGTCGAATCCGATGACCTTGATCTGGCCGAGCTTGCCGGCCTGCTTGAGGGCTTCCAGGATGAGCGGAGGATTGTAGGCAAAGAGGCCGACCATGCCGTTGATGTCGGGATACTTGGCGAGTGTGTCTTCGACATTGGCCTTGCCTTTGGATTGGTCGAACTGATCGGTAAGTGTGCCGATGATGGTGAATTTCTCGCCTTTGATTTCCTTGCCGGGTTCGTCGAAGTTGTCGCGGTTGTGTGGACGATCCATGAGCTCGTCGATGACGCCCTGGCGACGTCCTCGGGCATTATCCTGCTCAAGACGACCGATGAAGATCATGATCTTGCCACCATCGGGAAGGGCTTCTTTGACGAGTTGGCCGCACATGCGTCCGGCGTCGTAGTTGTCCATGCCAAGATAAAGCAGACGATTGGCTTTCGGTGCATCGGAATCGACGGTGATGAGCTTGGTGTTGTCGCCCGCCTTGTTGAGCACTTCCATCTGGTTGTCCGGGTTGACCGGGCTGATGGCAATGCCATCGACCTCGCGAGTAATGAGATCTTCCAGAATGTTTTTTTGATCTTCCACTTCATCACCAGTCGGCATGTGAACCTCGACATCCACACCCAGCTCTTCACCGGCCTTCTTCACGCCCGCTTCTGCAATGGTCCAGAAAGAGGCGACACCATTGGAAACGAAGACAATCTTGGGCTTGTCGCCGGAAGCAGCGGGAGCGGTTCCACCGCCACCGGGAGTCGTGGCTGGTTTATCGGGCGCCTGAGGGCCGCACCCGGAGAAAGTCATCGCAAACGCACACAACGTTGCAGGGATAAGTCGATTCATTTTCATAGGCTTGAGGCCCCGTTTGTAATGGGTAGGCCGTGAGGCGTCAACGGTGCGGGAAGGAAAGATTTGACAGGAGTCGCCGACTGGATTGAGACAAAAAAAGGCCGGGAAAAATCCCGGCCTTGCGAAGTAATTGATTTCGTCCTTATGCCTTCTTGGCTTTGACGGACTCAACCTTGTTGTGCTCGTGGATCACGGTCACAGCCTTGCCCTTGAGCTTCTGGAGGTCACCAACTTTGACCTTCGGAGTGAGCTTGAGGCGAGCGGGCTTCTTCTTGCCAGCAACCTGAACGGTGATCTGCTTCTTGGCGGTGTCGACCGCCTTCAGCGTACCATTAACGGTGACCTTCTTGCCACAGCCGGCTTGCGCAGCGCCAACCATGAGACCAAGAGCGGTAACGATAGTGAGGATGTATTTCATTTTGTTGTGTCGTTTAGTTACGTAACTAGTCTCCCGAAGGAAACGTGCGGTCGAAAAAACACCCGCATAGGGAATTAGGCAAGCCTATTTGGCTGGAATATTTCCGTGCCACGGGCGTCAGTTTCTGACTTACTGACGATTCGTATGAGACTCTATTCGGTCGCAATTGCACTGCTCCTCGTTCTGGCCCGATCGGCAATGGCCCATCCCGTCCCGGACGTGCCCGTGCGCGGTTACTTCACGACCAATGGCAGTGGAAACGCCATCATCCGGGTGGAGGTGGATCCACGTGTTTTTGAGGAAGATCCGGAGAACGAGCCCTATCTGATCAAGGCGGTCCTCGACGAACTGAAGAAGTCCGAGCTGGAAACGATGAAGAAGCAGGCGGACGAATTCATCCGCAAGACGATCAAGTTCTATTTCCAGCCACTGGAAGTGAATCCCAAGTTCGAATTCAGCTTCATCGGGCACAATACCAACAAGCTGGTGAAGGCAGACGATCCGGTGATGATCTCCGCGGAGTGGAAGACCAAACTGCCCAAAGGAATCGAAGGTTACCAGATCAAGGCGGTTGATGGCAGTGGCCTCGCTGTGGAATTCCTGAACTTCGTCGATGGCAAGGCGATGGAGCGGATCAATGTGTTGTTCCCGGGGGAAACGAGTTTTCTATTGGATGTCTCGAAGCTGACGGAGACCGAACCGAAGGAGAAGAAGGAAGGCGCGGTTGGAATCGAAGGAGGCACCGGTGATCGCGTGGTGACGTTTGGCGAATTCCTGCGACAGGGATTCGTGCACGTGGTGCCAATGGGACTGGATCATATTCTTTTTGTTCTCGGCCTTTTCCTGCTGAGCCGCGAGTGGAAGCCGCTGTTGTTCCAGGTGACCATGTTCACCTTGGCGCATACAATCACCCTGGCCTTGGCCACGATGGGGGTGGTCTCCGTATCAGGGGCGATCGTTGAGCCGATCATCGCTGGAAGTATTGCCTACGTGGCCATCGAGAACATCTACCGGCGCGAATACAACCATTGGCGGTTGGTGGTGGTTTTTGTCTTTGGACTGATCCACGGATTGGGATTCGCTGGGGCCTTGGGCGAATTGGAACTACCAGCCAGTTCACTGTTTATCGGTTTGCTTGGATTCAACGTCGGCGTTGAGTTCGGACAACTTGCCGTGATCGGCGCAGCTTTTGCCATCACCTGCTGGCTGAAGGATGAAACGCAGTATCGGAAATACATCGTTGTTCCGGGATCTGCTGCGATTTGCCTGATGGGGGTTTACTGGATGATCGAGCGGGTCATGGGCTGAGGCCCAGTACAGCTCCTGCCTCTACCAATGCTTGCGCTCCCGCTGTTTCCGGGGGAAAAGCAGGAATGCGTCGATTCACCTTCTTCCTGTGTGCTTTTCTCACAGTTCCAGTTTTTGCCGACAAGTTGGTCGCGATCCGGAAGGGAAAGATCGAAGCTGCGACCGGTGTGGCTCATCGTTGGGAGGAGGGCAAGGGATACATCTACTCCACGGGATCGCATTACATCTTCGCGGACAAGGGAATCGGCCAAAGTGACTTCACCGTTCGGGCGCGTCTGATGCTGGAACAGCTGAACGGATCGGCGGCAGCGTTTGTTTTTGGCGATGACAAGTTTGGGTTCGAAGGAGGCCATCGGCGGATGTTCCTGCAGGGACCACGATTCACGAGCGGACCGACAATTGGGGAGCCCATGGATTTCATCACGCCCGGCAAACCGTTTGAGTTCGTTGCCGCACGTAAAGGAAATGTCCTCACGTTTGTAATCGACGGAAAGGAAGTGTTCCGAACGCCTTATGATGTGACAGACATCCGCGCAATTGGGTTGCGTCCCTGGCGTACGACGATGCGGATCTATGACTTCTCCATCGAAGGGAATCTGATTCAGGCAAAGATCCCGACGCTCACAGCAGTGTCCAAGCTCAGGAGTTGGGAGAAGTCACTGGCGGTTCGGAGAAAGCTTCAGGCCCAGAGCGGCAATCCGGGTTTTTCGAACGCCTTGCTGGGAGCATCTGCTGGACAATTGGAGATCCTTGAACGGACCGGACGGGCGGGTGTTATGGAAGTCGAACCCGTCACGCTCCCAACGAATCCGGAAGGGGAAAACGACCATCACGGCTGGCCGGTTGCGACCATGATCGACGACACCATCATCGTCGTTCATCGAATCATGCCCGGTCATAATCCACGGGTTTCCGGTGAAGCCGATACCAATACAACCTACGCTGCCATCGTCCGTTCCAACGACGGTGGAAAGACCTGGTCCATGCCATACGACGTCCGTGATTGCATGCTTCCTGAAGATCGCAATCGCGGAGGCTTCATCCCGCTTTGCCATCGTTTCAAATTTGCTCCCGCCAATCGAAGCCCGTTGGGATATAAGTTGCATCTGAACGGCCTGGGAACGACGCGCGACGGAGCAGTTGTGCTCGCCACCGATCACGGGGTGTTCCGCTCGGAGGACAAGGGAAAGACCTGGAAGCACCTGCGCATGGCATTTCGCGAAGATCGGCATGAAGGTCCGTTCGCCTACGTTGGTCCGCGGATCATTGATGATCCCAAACACGGGCTGCTCATTTTTGCACATCACACCATTTATCGCTTTCGACGCCCCGTCGACATCGCGCGAGAACTCGCAGTCTACCGCTCGCGTGATCGAGGGGAGAGTTGGGAAAAGACAGCCTTGAAACTGCCCGAATGGTGCAAACCCGCCGAACCCGATGTGATTTCACATGACGGTCGTTTTGTGGCGATTGTCCGGAACCAGGCACCGGCCAACATTCTGGCCCAAATGCGCTTTGGATTCGGGGAAGCGGAAATCACTGATGTCGCCAACACGCCGATGAAAACGATGGTCTCTGTGGACACCTCGGCTATCTGCTTCAATCCGATGAGCCGGCGCTACGAAGTGGTTCAATCCAAGCGGGAGGACATGTCGATCCACCTCTGGAGCATTGCGCCTGAGGAGTGGGCTTCGGCGAAGTGGCGACACGAGGGCAGATTGTTGAAGAGGTCCGCAGGAATGTATGAGTTTGCGGATGGTTTTCACACCGGCGGCGCGGTGATGGACGAAGGTCGCGGGGTGCAGCATGTTTTCTTTTACGCGGGCCATCCCGGCGGACCAGCGGGTGTATTTCGAATGACGCGAACATTGGACACTCCAAAGTTGAGCGCGTTCTTGAATTCTGACGACTGAGCCGGGTATCGAGTGGTAACTAGGAACAAGCTTTCCCTGTAGCCACATCTGCTCATCTGCTATGCGTTCCCATGAAATGCGATTGATTCCCGTTCTATCACTCTTCATTGGAGTGTTGTTCAACTCTCATGCAGCAAAACCAAACATCCTTTTCATCTTTGCGGACGACTGGGGATGGGGAGATCTCAGCTGCCACGGTCATCCGTATGTAAAAACGCCGAACGTCGATCGGTTGGCGAAGGAAGGGACGGACTTTCACAAGTTCACCGTGGCAAGTGGTGTTTGCTCGCCGAGCCGGACCGCGGTCATGACCGGGCACTTCCCCGCCCGGTACAACATCGACGGCCACTTCGCCTGGGTTCCCAGCAACGCCAAGCGCGGCATGCCGGATTGGCTGGATACCAAGGCCCCCACCCTGCCTCGCATGTTGAAGGGTGCCGGTTACGCGACTGCACACTTCGGCAAATGGCATCTGGCCAACAATATGATTCCTGATTCTCCGCTCCCCAGCGCATACGGATACGACACTTACGGGGCATTCAATTGTGCGGGCGAGCAAATGCCCGTGCATGAAGACGCCGTGAACGCGATCAAGTTCATCAAGAAAGCCAAACGTGACGGCAAACCATTCTTCATCAACCTCTGGCTGCACGAACCGCACACTCCGTTTCATACCGTTCCAAAATACGAGTGGCGCTTCCGCGACATGGAAAGCGAGACCGGAGCCATTTACGCATCCGTCCTTTCCCACGCTGACGACCGCATCGGTGAGGTCCTCGACACGCTCGACAGGCTCAAGCTCACCGACAACACGCTCGTGATCTTCAGCTCCGACAACGGACCTGCGCGATCAGCCGGACCTTCCGAATTGAAACTTCAGTATGACACCGCAACCGGAGCTGGGTGGGGCATTGCAGCCGCCAAGGGAATCACCGGCGGACGCAAAGGCTACAAGGCATCGCTCTTCGAAGGTGGCATCGGTGTTCCCTTCATTGTTCGTTGGCCCGGCAAGGTCGCTGCCGGCAAAGTCGATAACACCTCCATGATCTCTGCCGTCGATCTGCTCCCCACCTTCTGCGACATCGCTGGAGCCAAGTATCCGAACGCCTATCAGCCGGACGGGCTCGTCATCACCGACATCCTCCAAGGCAAGAAGGAACTCCCAACCCGCACCAAACCTCTCTTCTGGAAACACCCCTCGCGTTGGCCCGCTCCAAAGACACGGCCCGACCATTGGGTGAGCTATGCAGTCGTTTACGGCGAATGGAAGCTCGTGGCCAACCGCGATCTCTCTCACACCCAGCTCTACCGCATCACTGAGGATACCTCCGAAAAGAATGATCTGACCGACGCGGAACCAGCCGCATCAAAAGACATGCTAGCCCGGTTGAATACATGGCAGACCTCCTTGCCGGAAAAACCAAGCGGAGACGTGTTCTCAGCAGAACGCAAACAATTGAAATAACTCCATGAAAACGATCATCTCCTTCGCCCTCCTCGCCTTGGTCTTCCAATTCCAGGCAGCTGAAGGCCATCGCTCGTCCTACTACAAGGATGGCGAGATTCATGTGAACGTGCTCGGCACGGCTGAAGGGAAACCGCTGACCACCGGCCATTGGGATTTCAAACCGTCCTGGTCGAAGACGGGCGACAAGCTGGTGTTCTTCCGACGCTTGGTGACCCACAAGGATGTCAGCAAATGGAAGACCGCCATTCACATCATAAACGTGAATGGCACCGGCCTGCATCAGATCACCGATGGCACTCACACAGATTTCAATCAGACTTGGACTCGCGATGGCAAGAACACACCGATCTGGAATCGAAAGAACCCCAAGACCGGCGGATATCAAGTCATGGCCAGCAAGATCGGCGCGAAGCCGGGCGAAGAAATCGCACTGACCGGCAAAGCTTATCACACCTGGGCCTACAGCTGCCTGATCGACGGACGCATCCTCGTCGGTGGACATCCACCCGGCATGAAACGCGGCTACTTCCTCATGACGCCGGAGCCGGGAGGAAAGCCGAAGTTCGAACCGATATCCTGCGAACTTGCCAAGAAAGGCGTTCTGGCGCGAGTGAGCGTGTCGCTATCTGAAGACAAAGTGTGCTTCGAATACACCAAAGGATTCAAACGCCAGGTGCCCGGACGAACACTCTACCTCGCGGACTTAGACGCGAAGAAACGCACGATCACCAACGCCAAACCGATTGCAAACAAAGCGGGGAACATGGTGTGGTTCGCCTACCCTCGATTCACGAAAGATGAATCCGCCATCGTCTATCACGCAGGACGAAAGCTCTTCCTCTACACTATTGCAGACGGATCAACGAAACAGGTTTCCACCGACAACAAGGCAGATTACCGCTATCCACACGGCGAAGCCACGCCGAAGTAATCGTCGCGCAGGACTCCAGTCCTGCTGTATCGTGGATCTCCAGGTCCGCTGACCGTAGTTTCCAACCTCACCAATGAATCAGGTGAAAACATCACAACCGCTCGTCCACATCTCCGTACCGCTGGAAAATCAGTTTTATCGGCTGGAATCATCAAGGACGTCGGCGGATCGGTGGCTTACGGAGTTGCGGGAGGTGCGAAGGAGAGTTTGGAGCGAATGAACGCTTCGGCGTTTTTGGCCGGGGTGTTGAAGGTGGTGCTGCGGCCGGCGGTGAGTCCGGCGGTAAAGGCTGTCGCGGCCGAGGTTCCGTTGACTTCCCAGATCTTGCCACCGAAGGGGATCCGAAATGTTCCGGGTGCCTTTACGTCTACGGAAGCGTTGTAGTTGGCATACGAAGCAAGGTTTCCCCGAAGGTCCATGGCGGTGACTGCTGTGGCTTCCGGATAGGCAGCCGGATAGACTACGGCTGAACTGGCGTCATTGCCAGCGGCTGCAAGAACCACGGCGTTTCGCTCGGTTGCCTGCTTGATCACGTCATGCAGCACAAAACTGTTTTCGTCTGTTCCAAGGCTTAGGTTGATGACGGAGGCACCTTCATTCATGGCAGCCACGATTCCAGCCGCGACTTCGAAAGTGGACGTGTTTAATCCGGCACCATAGACATCGACTGGAAGGACGCGGACGGGGGATTCGCTTTGAGCTTCCGGTGTCGCGATTTCGAGCCCACGCATCAGGCTTTCAAACATGGAGGTGCCATGCGTCGGAACCCCCGCAGTTCGATCGACGCCTTCGCCGATTCGAATCGGTTCAAGGAGGAAGCCGTTGTTGGCCGCATTGGGCTGCACCATGGTGTCGATGAGCGCAATGATCATCTTTTCAGAATCGGGCACGGCACCGGGTTTAAGCCGGAATTGATCAGCCGATGCGTCCTGGGCATTGGCTGAGGTAGGACGGGTTGCCCGATAGTTGAAATCGACTTCCGCGTCGTCTCGCCGGTTTAACTCTTCTCGGGCCAGGAGTGAGGCATTGTCGTTCTCAAATCGAAAGAGGTAGGTGTTTTGACCGGGGATCTTGCCGGCAATGGTCGCGCCGAGGCTTTCGGCGAGTTTCTTGGCGTCTTCCTCGTCACCGTCCTTGAGCACGATGGCGAGTTCCCTTTCGATGCGGCTGGATTTCTTGCCCTTGATGGATTTGGTTGCAGCACTGGCCGAGGAGCTATAGACAAGCAAGCGTTTGCCGCTTTCGGTAGGAACGAAGGAATAGCTGGTCCCACGTAACAAACGGCGCAGCGCATCACCAACGCGGAGTCGATTGAAGCGAACTGAGGCAGGGTGGGGGAGTTCAGTGCCCGGTTCGACCATGACCTCCCAGTTGGTGTCAGCTGAGATCCGGGCGAGGACACGGGCCAGTGCCCAGCCGTCGAGGTCCGCGGTGGCCTGTCTATTCTTCAGGTCAAACTTTAGAAAGTCACCTTGCGCGGGGAGCGCGCCGACAAGCGCGCAACAGAGCAGCAGGAGGATTGGCCGGTGTGTGCGCATGATGGTCAGACGTATGGTGGCAGAAAATAATCCGCTCAAGAGGAATACTTTAGAGTTATTGCCGGATCATGAAAAGGGTTGAGGTATTTCTCAAATTCTTTGAACAATTGCCCGAGCAACTTGACCAAGTTTTCACTGTTCCCGCTCACACATAGAAACGATTGCTGGTCAGAAACCCGTAGAGTGAATTCGGTTGCGTCGTCCGAACGGGAATTCTTCAGAATCAGCTGACAATCTGCGCAAGCCTCAGAGAATGAAAGGTTTGCAAAAGACGCCAAATTCATCAAATTCCCGCCCGTGCTTTCCTTTTTGAACATCGCCTGGAACGCTACCCGCGAACTTTCGCGGCAGCCTCTGGTGCTGATATTGATCACCGCCCCGCCGGTTTTCATGCTGTTCATGGCGCATGTTCCCTACCTCGCATTGGAGAGCGAGAACGAGCTGGTGAAGGACAGTACGCTGGCGATTCTGTTCGTCGTCGGTCTGCTGGCCGCGGTGTTCTGCGCCTCCAACACACTGGCCCGGGAAATCCGCACTGGCACGGCTTTGGCCGTGCTCGCGAAACCGGTGAGCCGCGTCAAATTTCTCCTCGCAAAGTACGTCGGAGTTTCGTTTGCGCTGTTTCTGGTGGTCTACGTGAACCTGATGGCTGCGTTGCTCACGTCGCGGGTGATTCCGGATTTTGCCGACACGTTGGATCCGCCGGGTCTCTTCCTTTTCCTTGGTGGAATGCTGCTGGGAATTCTGCTGGCGGGATACACGAACTTTTTTCAGCACCGCCAATTTGTCGGCGACGCGGTGATGGGGATCGTTGCGTTTACGACCTTGGGTTTTCTGTTGCTGAATTTCTTGGATCGCGCGTGGCAGTGGCAGTCCTTCGCGGACTTGATCGATTGGCGAATTCTTGGCGCCGGTATCCTGATCATGTTTGCGGTGCTGGTCCTCGGCGGCATTGCGCTCGCGTGCAGTACGCGACTGGAGATGATTCCGACGCTGGCGATCTGCGCGATCTTTTTCATGATCGGCTTGATGACCGATTACATCTTTGGCCGGGCTGCGGCTGAGGGTTCGATGATCGCACAGGTCTTGTATGCCGTGTTTCCGAATTGGCAGCTTTTCTGGATGGTGGATGCGATCGAAGGAGAAACGAACATTCCGGTCGCTTACCTTGTCCATGCATTCATCTACGTTGTTTGTTATTTGACCGCGACGCTCTCAATAGCGGCCGCGCTTTTTGAAGACCGAGAACTAGCCTAGAAAGATCGACGCTTTGGAAAAGAGTCCCATTAAAACCGGTTGGACGAATCTGCTGATACTGCTGGCGACGGGCATTGTCTCGTTTGTCGTTTCGAGTTGGACAGGATCGATGGCCAGCCTGCTGGCAGCAGTGTATTGCGGGATCGGCGTGTTGGTGGCCTTTGTGAGTCTGCTGCAAATGCGGCACGAGCATTCGGAGGAACTCGAGCGTCTTGAATTGGACAAGCTGAAGGGCAGGGATCCGGGTTCGGCTTTGTTCGAGAGTGGAGAAGATATTCTGCGTGCAAAACGTGCGCGGGTTCAGTTCGAGAAGTACTTCATTCCCGGTTGGACGATTCTGCTGGTCATCATTCTGGCTGCGTATTCGTACTTCATGTATGGCTTGTTCTCCAAGCCGGAGAGCTTGCGGGATCCGTTGCGTGGCACGGGGATGTTGCAGGCTGCGTTCTTCCTGGCGATGGCGCTGATACAGTTTCTGTTTGGCAAGTACTCGGTCGGCTTGGCGCGCTATGACAATTCGCGGCTGCTGCGGCCTGGTGGCGGATTCCTGATGCTCGCCTCATTGGTGAGCGTGCTGGTTTCTGTGGCGTCGGTGGCCTACCAGCTGGGATATCCCAAATACGATCTTCATCTCGCGTATGCTCTGACCGCCATTCTGGCTCTGCTGTCGGTTGAATACATCATCAACATGGTGATGGAGATTTATCGGCCGCGTCGTCGCGGTGCGGAAGTCACCTTGCTCTACGAAAGCCGTCTCGTCGGAATGCTCGGTCAGCCGGGAGGGATTTTTGCAACGGCTGCACATACCTTGGATTACCAGTTTGGGTTCAAGGTCTCGGAGACGTGGTTCTACCAATACCTGGAGCGGGCGATCGTCTGGATGCTTTTGCTATGGGCTGGGGTGTTCCTTGTCTCCTCGTGCTTCGTCGTTCTGGAACCTTACGAGGAAGGACTCCTTGAGCGGTTCGGCAGGCCTGTCAAAGAGGGTGTGATTGGGCCGGGACTCACGGTCAAGATGCCGTGGCCGATTGACAAGGTGTATCGATATCCCACCAAAGCCGTGCAGCGGATGCTGATCGGTGTGATTCCTGATCCGGAGTTGGAAAAGGAGAAGGTCTTGGTCTGGACGAAGACGCACTACAAGGAAGAGTTTAACATGCTCGTCGCCAGCCGGGAGATCGAAGGTAGTGATGAGGATGATGAGAGTGAAGAGAACCGGGTTCCGGTGAATCTGCTCACTGCGAGCATCCCGGTTCAGTACGAGATCAGGGATCTCGGTGCCTGGGCGCGGAATCACACGGATGCGGGCGCGTTTCTGGAACGCCTGGCTTACCGCGAGATTGTTCGTTATCTGGTGTCGGTTGATTTCGAACGCATCATGTCCTCCGGACGCGAACAGGCTGCGATCGATCTCCGAGATCGAATCCAGGAGGAGGCCGATCGGCATGAGGTCGGGGCACATATCCTATTCGTGGGACTTCAGGACATTCATCCGCCGGTCGATGTCGCCCAGTCGTGGATTGACGCTCAGGCGGCCATTCAGGAGCGGGAGACAAAGATACTCACCGCGGAAGCAGAGGCTGCGTCGATCGTCCCCCGTGCGGAAGCCAGCAGTCGGGTCCTGGTGCTGGATGCAGAGGCTCAGAAGCTTGCCAGCATTTCCAAGGCGATTGCCGAGTCCGGTCAGTTCTCGAACAAGGTGAGCGCCTATGTCGCCTCGCCCGAGGCTTATTTGCGCCGAACCTATTTGAAAACCCTGGTCACGGCCATCAATCCCGCCCGCAAGTACATCATGGCCACCACGAATTCACAGGACGTGTATTGGCTGAATCTTGAGGACAATCTTCAGGATGAATTCCTGAATGTGAGTTTCAACGATGAGACAGGCGAGATGCCTGATACCGGAGAAAACGAATGAAGAAGAAGAACATCCTAACCCCGATCGCCGGCTTGCTTCTGGCATCAATCTTTCTGGTCATCCTCTTTCTGTTTCAGGTGAGACAGACGGAGGTCGCCGTCGTCACGACTTTCGGCCGATTTTCACGAAGCATCACGGAACCGGGTCTCTATGCCCGCTGGCCGTGGCCGGTGCAGAAGATCTACAAGCTCGACAACCGCCTGCGAAATTTCGAACGCAAGTTCGGCGTCAGCACCACGGCCGATGCGAAGAACTTCCTGACCACTGTGTTCATCGGGTGGAAGATCGCGGAGCCGAAACTGTTCCTCGAGCGTTTCCCGGCGGGCGACGAGGCGGTCGTGGAGCAGACGCTTGAGAGTTTGGTTCGAGGCACCAAGAATGAGGTGATCGGACAGTATGCTTTTGGCGATTTGATCTCAACCAATGCCAGCCGGGTGAAGCTTCGCGAGTTGGAAGGCAAGATGCTCGCCATAATCAGCACCAATGCCGCAGCGAAGTACGGCGTCGGTGTGGACATCGTCGGCATCAAGCAGATCGGGTTGGATGAGAAGATTACCACGGAAGTGTTCAGTCGGATGCGATCGGAGCGTAAGAAGCTCGTGGATAAATATCAGAGTGAGGGTGACCGGGAAGCGCAGATCCTGATTGCCGAGGCAAACAAGAAGCGACAGGAACTCATCGCCCAGGGTGAGTCGGATGCCACGCGTATTCGCGGTGAAGGCGAGGCGGAAGCTGCGAAATTTTATGAAGTCTTCGAACAAAATCCCGAACTGGCCAAGTTCCTTCTCGATATGCAGGCCCTCAAGCGGTCAATGACCAATCGAACGACCATTATTCTCGACCAGAATACTCCGCCCTTCAACCGCTTGAACATGCCCACCGAGAGGGTGATTCAGAAAGATGGCGAATGAAATGAGCGACGCACCGGACAATCCAGAAAAGCCAGACAAGCCTGATGAGGTGAAGAGCGGGGAGGACCCGAAGCCCTTCGTGCCTCCTGCAGGCAAGAAGATTGAACTTCAGGAAGATACCGGTTCGCGCGCGCTGTCCGAAGCACTCAAGAGCGTCTTTGCGGTTCTCAAGCTCGTCATGCTGGCGGTGCTGGTGTTCTTCGTTGGTTCCGGGGTGTTCACGGTCGAGCCGAACGAGGTGGCCGTGGTCCTTCGCTTTGGGAAGCCTGTTGGTACCACCAAAGATCGCGTCAAGAAGCCGGGCCTGCACTTCGCATTTCCGTATCCGATCGATGAGATCGTGAAGATTCCTTTTGGCAAGAGCCACACGATCCACAGCTCTTCTTGCTGGTACTATGAAACGCCGCAGGACATTGCACGAGGCACACTGCCTCCGGCGCGCAATTCTCTGACGCCGTTCTTTGATGGATATGTCATTTCCGCGGATGGAAACGTCTTTCACGCGTTGGGGACCATGCGCTATCGGGTGGTCGATCCGGTGAAGTACGTATTCTACTACAAGGACTCCACGAACCTGCTGCAGAACGTTGTCAATCGGGCCACCATCCACGCAGCGACTGAGTTCAATGCCGACGAGGCGATCTACAAGTCACGCTCGCTGTTCGTGGCCAGGATCCGGGAGCTGATCCGAGACACCTTGATCGCGCAGCCCATGGGCATCGTGATGGAAGATTTCGAAGTGAAGACAGCCGCGCCGTTGGCCGTGAAGGCCGCCTTCGAGAGGGTTCAGGCTGCCGAGCAGAAACGCAGCGAATTGATCAACCATGCCAAGGGCCGGGCGAACAAGATCACGAATCTTGCAGAGGGTGAAAAGAAACGTTTGGAGCAGGGTGGCATCATCTCAAGCAATCGTCTGGTGACATCGATTGCTGCGGAGGCGAAGGCCTTCAACGATCAATTGCCGTATTACGAGAACAATCCCTCCTTGTTCAAGCGTCGTGTCTTGAACGGTGTTCTGCAGGAGGTCATGGACTCGGTCGGCGACAAGTTCTTTTTACCCGCGCGCGGAGATGGTTCCTCCCGTATTATTCATCTGAAACTCAATCGTGAGTCGATTCGTCCTCCCAATCGCGAGAAGATATCGAACGACCCAAAACGTTAATCGCCATGCAAGTTACCGCTCTACTCAGTCAGCAGGATGAAAGTGACGATATCTCCTTGGAGAAATCCACCGGCCGGCTCGGAATGACCTTCATCGGCCTCGTGTTCGTGCTGAACGGATTCGCCATCGAATTGATCTTCGAGAGCAGTGAAGCCATCGCCGGGGTGAGCGCATTTATTGGAGCCTTCGTGCTCGGTGCGCCCATCCTGATGAATTCCATCAAGGACCTGCGCCGCGGCCAATATGGCATCAACGAACTGGTCAGCCTGGCCATCCTCGCCTCGCTTGCCTCCGGAGATTATCGCACGGCTGGTGTGGTGGCCTTCTTCATGTTGATCGCCCAGATCATCGAGACTCGGACGGCAGCTGGCGCACGCGCCTCCATCGAATCACTCATCAAATTGACCCCGACCAAGGCGCGACGACTGGTCGATGGCAAGGAAGAGGAAACGGCTGCGAAAGACCTCAAGGTTGGCGACATCATTCGCGTTCGCCCCGGTGATAATGTCGCTGCCGACGGCGTCATCGTGAACGGACAAAGCACGTTGAATCAGGCAAACGTCACGGGTGAGTCATTGCCGGTCGACAAGAAGGATGGTGAGGAGGTGTTTGCCGGCACGATCAATCTCACGGGCGCGCTGGACATCAGGGTGTCCCGTGCCGGCACCGATACAACGCTGGGCCGTGTCCGGGAACTCATTTTGATGGCCGAGCAATCGAAGCTGCCGATCATGCGTATCATGGATCAGTACATGGGCTACTACACGCCCCTGGTGCTGACGATGGCCGCACTGATCTGGGTGTTTACCGCAGATCTTAACCGAGTCATCGCGGTGCTCGTTGTTTCGTGTCCTTGCGCTTTCATTCTGGCAACGCCCTCGGCGATGGTCGCCTCACTTTCGGCTGCCGCGCGTCTGGGTGTGTTGATCAAGAACATCGGGGATATTGAGCTGGCGGCCAAGATCAACGCCTTCGTGTTCGACAAGACGGGAACGCTCACATCCGGCAAGCTCGCCGTCGCCCGAATGGCTCCGGTCGACGGAGTGAAGCCTGCCGAGTTGCTGAAATACGGCGCGTCGGCCGAACAGCACAGCAATCATCCCGTGGCCAAGGCATTGGTCAACCTGGCCAAGGAAGCCGGGGTGGATCTGCTGGAGACGAACGAGTTCAATGAAACCGCCGGACGCGGCATTACGGCCGATATTGGTGGCGCAAGGATCCTGGCGGGTCGGGCGAAATGGCTCATCGACAATGGTGTGCCCGAACAGTTTCAGGAATCTGTCGACCTCGACGAGACAGAGGGTTTCAGCATCGTGTTTGTAGCCAAGGACGGGAAGTGCATCGGCTGGTGTGGGTTGCGTGACCAGATTCGCGAGGAAGCCAGCGAAGCCCTGCTTGATCTTCAGGAAGCCGGTGCCAAGCGAATTGCGATGGTCACCGGCGATCGCAAGCCGGTTGCCACACGTGTGGCGGGCGAAATTAACTGCGAAGAAGTGGTGGCCGATTGTCTCCCGCAAAACAAGGTGGAGTTTGTGAAGAAGGTCAAAGAGGGAGGTTGGAAAGTTGCGGTCGTTGGCGATGGAGTCAACGACGCTCCGGCACTTGCCTCTGGCGATATTGGCATTGCGATGGGTGCAGCGGGTAGTGAGGTTGCCATTCACAGCGCCACCATCGCCCTGATGAACAGCGACCTTCGCAGGCTTCCATTTTTGATCCGGTTGTCCCGAGCGACGCGAAACGTCATCAACCAGAACTTCATGCTCGGGCTCGTGTTTATCACCGGAGGATTGTCCCTGGCTGCTGTTGGTTATCTCAATCCAATCGTGGCTGCGATCATGCACAATGCGGGCTCGATCCTGGTGATCTGCAACAGTGCACGTCTGGTTCGGCAGGGTGAGGAACTCGAACCCTTCCAGGTTCCCGATGCACCGCCTGGTGACTCCGCCGAGACCGAACCCGTCGTCCAACCGGCCTGAACCGGCTTATGACACAGATCAAGGCAGTTGCATTTCTGACCGTGAAGGCCGCGGTGCGTTCGCGTTTCGTGCACGTCTTCATGTTCATGATGACGCTGTTGATCTGGTTTCTGCCGCTGCTGATCCGTCACGATGGCACGGCCAAGATGTTCACCCAGATCATGCTCACTTATACGCTGATCGTGATGTCCACGATGCTGGCCGCCTCAACACTGTGGATGGCCTGTGGCGCAATCTCCCGTGAGGTGGCCGAATGTCAGATGCAGGTGCTTGCAGCCAAACCGATTTCCCGCTGGCAGATCTGGGTTGGCAAGTGGGCCGGGTTGGGTCTGTTGAATCTTATTTTCCTCATCCTGTTGGGCGGATTGATTTACGGGCTGCTGCAGTTCAACGGACGGCGTCTGACTGACGAACAATACGAGATGCTTCGCAATGAAGTCCTTGTTGCGCGTGACTATTCGGTGGAGGAGAAGACGGACCGAACCGAGCAGATTGAGCGCGTTTTCCAGGAACGCATCAAGGAAGAACGCGTGGATGGACTCGATGAGGACCTGGTGCGCCGCACCATTGAAGACCAGTTCAAGTCCATGGACGAACTGGTGAACAACAATCATCGGCGCATTTGGGAAATCAAGATCAAGTCCGATCCCGCTGAATTGAAGAAGCACCCGATGTTTGTCCGGGTGAAGGTGCAGGCCAACCAGCTTGATATTGCCGATGCCATTTACGAAATCCATTGGGTGGTGGGCGATATCGAAAAAAAGCACTGGCGGCAGGATCGGCTGATGGCGCACAACAATATTGAGGAATTTAAGATCCCCTCCGAACTCGTGGGGGACGACGGAACGATACGTATCGAAGCCTGGAATCAAAGTGGCACCACCTTGCGCTTTCCGCTGACCGATGAACTGCGAGTTCTGTATCCGCGGGGAAGCTTTGAGATGAATTACATACGCAGCCTTGGTGTTATACTTCTGTGGCTGATGGGGATGGCTGCGCTCGGCTTGTGTGCCTCCGCGTTTTTGAGTTTCCCGGTTGCGTCCTTCTTTGCGATGGCCTTGTTGGCCGTGTTTCTGTCCGGTGACCTCCTGACTTCGATTTCCAAGGAACGGTCCGTGGGCATGCTCGACCACGAAACCGGGGAATCAAACACCCAGTCCATCGACCCCTTTGTCGTGCCGATCTTCCGCGCGTTGGGCTGGGTGGTTTCGCTCGGTGAGGGCGGGGTGGACCCGATCAACAACATCAGCTCCGGATTGAGCGTGACCTGGGGGCACATGCTCCATGTGTTTATCAAGATAAACGTGATAGCCAGCGGGGCGCTGGCTGCCCTGGGCATATTCCTTTTCAGTAGACGCGAGATGGCCCTGGTAACCGGAGGCGATTCATGAGCAGTCGAAATTACAAAATCATTCTCACCCTCCTCGCGGTGGTTGCGCTCACTGTCAACTCATTCAACCAGCGCATGTTGAACGGGAGGCGTGACGCCCTTGGATTGACACGCATCGAGCCGCTCGAAAATGCCCCGCCTGTGCTGGCCTTCACGACTGTCGCCTTGGGTGGTTTTCGTGGACTGATCGTCAATTACCTCTTCATTCGATCCAATCAATTGCAGCGCGATGGCAAATACTTCGAGACTATGACGCTCGGTGACTGGATCACCAAGTTGCAACCCACCTTCACTCCGGTCTGGCGTTATCAGGCGTGGAACATGGCCTACAACATCTCGAGAACCTTTGAGGACCCCGTTGACCGCTGGCGATGGGTCTGGGCAGGTATCACTCTGCTGAGGGATGAAGGGCTCAAATATAACCCGACGGATACCGGTATGTACTGGGAGCTCGGTTGGCTCTTCCTGGACAAGATCGGTCGGTTCACCGACCAGTCCCATTTCCAGTACAAGCGCCTCTTCGCGTCAATGATGCAGAACATCTTTGTCGATGGGAGACCGGACATTGAAGGCTGGGCGGGTCCACAGTCGGAAAAACAGAAGGAATCCCTCCGCCTGTTGAAGGATTCACTCAAGATGGAACCGGAACGGGTTGCGCGGGTGGACGATTTCTATGGCCCGCTGGACTGGCGGCTCCCCGAATCGCATGCGATCTACTGGGCGGAAATCGGACGGGAAAACTCCACTGAGGGTGACATCATCGAGGTCTATCGCGTGATCTGGCAGGCGATGCAGATCGCCTTCCAGCGCGGACGCATCAACATCAATCCGCATGACGGTTCGGTGGAGTTCAGCAAGAACCTTGACATCATCGACAAGGTCCATCGCACCTACGAGCAGTTCAAAATGTATTACCCGGCCAAGGCGGATTATATTTCCCGAAGCCAGGAGATGTTCATGCAGGATGCAATTTATTTCCTGTATCTGAACTATGATCTGAAGGAAGCAGCCAAGTGGTACAAGTTCTACCGCGAATCCAATATCGGTATTTACGACTGGGTGGACGAGATGCCGCTGGACGAGTTTGTGATGCTCCGTATCCAGATGGACGTGAACACCACCGGCGTGTTCAAGGTGAAGACGATCATCGAAGCCTATCTGCAGAACTACTACTACTACCTCGCGCTGGGAGAAGACAAGCGGGCGCAGGGAACGGCAGCCTTTGCCAAGAAGATCTACCGCAAGTATCACGAGCGCATGAGCGAGGCATCGAACGAGATGCATGGCTATAGCAGCTTTGAATCCGTTCAGATGAGCGTTCTGGCAAACTGCCTGGCTGGGAACGGACGTTTCAATCCCGTCATGTCCAATCGTCTCCGAGTCCGGCTGGGACTGGGCCAGGATTGGAAGGATAAACTTCGTCCGGACGTCCTTCGAAACATCAAGCTGAGCCAGGAACTCAGGGACTTGATTCGCGATGCCGAATCCGCGGACACGACCTCGGATGACAAGGCCCCCCAACGACGGCCCGGCCTGAACACCGTCATCGATGACGCTGAGGTGAAGAAGGCCCAGCAGGATGCGTCTTCCAAAAAGAAATAGCCTCATTTTCACACGAACGTAGCCTATTTGCCATGGGCTTCATTCGCTGGAGTCAGCTGATCCACGGGCGGGACGCTGGCTGAGGGGAAGCTCCGCCTCATCTCCAAACCGGTTCCAGCCGCTGCTCAGTTTTCCTTGAAACTATCCCCCTGTCCTCGGGTTGACAACCGATACTAAAGTGATAGCACTTTGGTATCTACTGAACTAAAAGTAAAACTATGGAATCTAAGAAGACTCAAAACACCGACCAACTCGTGTCCGCCAGCAACGGCTGGGGCATGCTCTTCATCAATCTGGCCGTTCTGCTTGGCGGTATTGCCGCGATGATCAAAGTTATCGCGATGCTTTCGCAGAAGCAGGTTGCCGTGCCTCCGGGGCTGGCGCTCCTGTTTCTGTGCATGCTCACCATCGCAACGGGCGGTGTTCTGCTGGCCGGCCACTTCACGCTCCAGCCGAACGAGGGCCGGGTGTACGTGTTGTTTGGCAGCTACAAGGGGACGGTCATCGAAAGCGGTTTTCACTGGGCCAATCCGTTCTACTCAAAGTCATTCTCCGACATCTCACTGCGCACCCGGAATTTCCAGAGCGAGGCGATCAAGGTGAATGACAAGCGGGGGAATCCGATTGAGATTGCCGCGGTGGTGGTCTGGCACGTCGCCGATCTGGCTCAGGCCATGTTTGACGTGGATGATTACGAGAGCTACGTGCGTATCCAGAGTGAATCCGCCATTCGGCATCTGGCCAGCAGCTTCGCTTACGATCACGGGGAAGGGGATGAACTCACCCTCCGCAATGGCGGAGACGAAGTTGCTTTGGCCCTGCGTGAGCAGTTGCAGGAGCGTTTGTCAAAGGCAGGCGTGATTGTGGACGAAGCGCGCATCACGCATCTCGCCTATGCACCTGAAATCGCGCAGGCGATGCTTCGCAGACAGCAGGCCGAGGCCATCATTGCCGCCCGCAAAAAAATTGTGCATGGCGCTGTCAGCATGGTTGATCAGGCCCTTCATGAGTTGGCTGAGAAATCGGTCGTTGAATTCGACGAGGACAAGAAGGCCGCCATGGTCAGCAACCTCTTGGTCGTGCTCTGCGGTGAAACGGAAGTGAATCCGGTCATCAACACCGGCACGCTCTATCACTAAGAATGGCTTCGCCGGGCAAAAAGGCGTTCCTCCTCAGGATCGATCCGAAACTGTGGAAGGAACTAGAGAAATGGGCCAAGGACGACCTGCGCAGTGTTAACGGTCAGATTGAGTTCATCCTCAGCCGCGCCCTGCAAAAGCGGAAACGAGACGGAATGGAAGAAGAATGATGCTCGATGGCCAATCTTATCGCGGGCGATTCGAACATAAGGAGCCCAAGAAGGCGGTGAATGAGATCGAACGCAGCTTGGAGCAGCTCAGGTTTCGACGCGAAAAACGAAGTGACTATCTGCTCAGCATGAAAGGGCCGGACATGCGATCCACCAAGCAGCCCGCCCTCCTCGGCATCACCTCAATCGACGTGCATGCCGACAGCGGGATACTCAAGGTCGATGCCTGCATTTCCGAGCAGGGCAAGTTGTTGCGCCTAGTGCTCGCACTGATCTTCGTTCCGGCGGTGATCACCACCTTGGTGTTGTCCGTTCTTGGGTACGATTTCGTGTCCATGGTGGTCGCACTGGTGCTGCTGGTGAATATTGTGATCTGGTTGATGCTGACCCCGCTCTTTGTCGGCCTGCACCGCAAGCATACGGTTCGGGAACTGGAAGCCCTCCTGGGCAACGTCGGCAAATGAGACACGCGGCGCATATCGTGGCCATTGCCTGGCTCGCCGTGTTGGTGGGCTGCGGCAAATCTGCGGGCACCGGCGATGCCAAGTTGCGCAAAGCCAGGGCGCAGGAACTTGTCGCCAATCTCGCCCGCGCGGACTACGGCTCCGCCCGCACGAACTTCAACATGATCATGCGCTTTGGCCTCACGGAAGCCGCGCTGAAGAAAACATGGGAAGGGCTGCAGGAACAAACCGGCAAGTTCGTGAAGACGACCTGGACGCGCGAAACTGTGCACTCCGGATACAACGTCGTGTTTGTCGGTTGCGCCTTTGAGAAGACGACCATGAAGACCAAGGTCGTCTTCGCGCCGGGGGATAGGGTCACGGGACTCTTCTTTCAGCCGTGGACGCGCGAATGGAAGGCTCCGTACTATGTGGATGAATCGAAGTTTGAGGAACGCGAAGTGACCTTTGGTGATCCTGAGTGGCAGGTGGAAGGCACACTGACCGTTCCAACAGATAGTCCGGACGCGCCCGTCATCATGCTCGTTCACGGTTCCGGCCCGCATGACCGCGATCAGACCATCGGTCCCAACAAACCTTTCAAGGACCTTGCGTGGGGACTCGCGTCCAAAGGAGTTGCCGTTCTGCGCTACGAAAAGCGCACCAAAGCCTATCAGGCCAAGCTGGCGCAAAGCGTTGTCTTCACGACGAAAGAAGAGACGGTTGATGATGCGGTGCTGGCAGTTCAGTTCCTGTCTTCCAAGGGCTACTCCAATCGGGTTTTCCTTGCCGGACACAGTCTCGGTGGGCATCTCGCACCGAGGATTGCCGATGCCACGGACCAGTTGAGCGGGGTGATCGTGCTGGCCGGAAACGCGCGCCCATTGGAAGAGCTGATCGTTGAGCAGATGGAGTATGTTGCGAAGATCCGCGGGAAGGATATATCCGAGCAGATGGAAGGCATGAGGCTTGAGGTGCACCGCATCAAGGGACTTGGCGCCAACGATCGTATTCGCCGGGAAGTGATCCTCGGCGCCCCGATCAGCTATTGGCTGGATCTGAAGGATTACCGCCCGATTGAACGTGCCGCAAAACTGAAGCTTCCGATGCTATTCCTCCAAGGCAGTCGCGACTATCAGGTCACGGGCAAGGATTTCGAATTGTGGCAGCAGGGCATGAAACATCGTGAAAACGTCAGCTTCCAGATGCTGGAAAATCTCAATCACCTTTTGATCTCAGGCGAAGGCAAGAGCGAACCCATCGAATACCAGAACTCCGGGCACGTTGATCAATCTGTGATCACAGCGATTGTGTCGTGGATCGAGGCTGATCGAGGGAATTGAGGTGCTGACCGGGCGTCTTATGCAGCTCGGGTCTGATCAAGATTGCCGCCAACACGTTGCGACCGTAGGGTCGATTCCTCCCATGATTCGGTTTGTTGTGTTGTTGTCGCTGATCGCCTTGACTGCAGGCGCGGCAATACGTCCGCCTTGGACCAACTCACGTATAACCGGTTCGCCACATCCGCCCGCGCCATACAGGGTCAAGATTGCCTTTCCACTTCTGAACTTCACCAATCCTATCGAGATGATGCCGGAGCCCGGTGCGGATCGTTTCTACGTCGCGGAGTTGAACGGGAAGATTTTTCGGTTTGAGAATCGGCGTGGGGCGGTGGCTCGTGAGGTGGCGGATTTGAAGCGGGATCTCCCCAAGTTTCTTCGCCTGCTTGGATTCCAATTTGATCCGGGCTTTCAGAAGAACGGTCACGTTTACGTTTGCATCAATACGGAGAACAAGACACCTGAGGGTTCGCGCATCTCGCGCTTCACGATTCGCGACACCAACCCGCCGACGCTGGATCCCGAAAGCGAACGCGTGATCATCAAGTGGCGGTCCGGTGGTCACAACGGCTGTGCGATTCACTTCGGGGAGGATGGTTTCATGTAGTTCTCCACCGGCGATGCTGAAGCCCCGAGCCCTCCAGATTCGCTCGATACCGGGCAGGATATTTCGGACATCTTGGGTTCGATTCAGCGCATCGATGTGCATCGTTCCGAAGGCCGGAAGAATTACGCAATCCCCGCGGACAATCCGTTTGTCAAACACCCCGGCGCACGGCCGGAGGTGTGGGCGTATGGATTCCGCAATCCCTGGCGCATGAGCTTCGATCCGGAAACGGGGCATCTGTTCGTTGGCGATGTCGGCTGGGAGCTTTGGGAAATGATCTACGATGTGGTCAAAGGCGGGAATTATGGCTGGGCGATTACTGAAGGTCCGCAACCGGTGAAGCCCGACCAGGAGCCTGGCCCCACACCGATTCTCAAGCCGCTTATCTCGCATTCGCATGTGGAGGCGATGTCCATTACCGGCGGTTACGTATATCGCGGCAATCGCCTGCCCGAGCTGCGCGGGCACTGGATCTATGGCGACTACGTCACCGGCAAGATTTGGAGCTTTCGTCATGACGGCAAGTCCCTGTCAGGTCACAGCGAACTGCTCGACAGTCACATCCGTGTAGTTTGCTTTGGACGCGATCACGCAGGCGAGGTTTACATCGTCGATTACGAAGGACAAATCTATCGCTTGGAGAAGAACGAGGAAACAGCCGCCAACAAATCGTTTCCGCGCAAACTGAGTGAGACCGGCTTGTTCGCGGACATCCGAAAGCAATTGCCCGCTGAAGGAGTTGTCCCGTACGAGGTTCAGGCGGAACAGTGGCTCGGCGGTGCGCGGGCGCAGCGTTTTGTCGCCATTCCGGGTGACGGTCAGGTCTCCTACCATAAGCGAAACAACCTCGCCCGCGGAGTACTGCGCGACGCCTTTGCCTTTCCAGCCGATACCGTGATCGCCAGGACCATCTCCGTTCCGAAGCCACCTCGTCACATTGAAACCCAGATCCTGCACTTCAACGGCGAAGGCTGGCTCCCCTACAACTATGTTTGGAACGAAGAACAGACGGAGGCGCATCTCTCCGACGGCCAAGGAGCTGACATCGAGTTTTCATTCGATGACGGCGGGGGTGAATTGGTGAAACGTCCCTGGCGATTGCACAGCAGCACCGAATGCATGACCTGCCACATGGCGCGTCCCGGATATGTGCTCGGCTTGCATCATCAGTATTCAGACGTCGGCTCGCAGCATGCGGATTGGGTTGCGTCCGGCTTGCTCGAAAAGAAACCGAAACCCCTGCATTGGTTGAAGCAGGAAGGCAATCTGCAGCGTCAGGCTCGAGCCTACCTCCACATCAATTGTGCGCACTGCCACCGGCGGGGTGGGGGAGGCACGGCGCCCTTCGAGCTTCGCGCCGACCAGCAACTCGAACGCAATCGCCTTTTCGAGACTGCGCCCAACCAAGGTGCCTTCGGCATGTACGACCCCAAGATCATCGTGCCAGGGGACGCAGGGCGTTCCCTGTTGCTCTATCGTATGGCATCCACCGGCGGTGCGCACATGCCCAAACTCGGTCCACGCAGCGTTGACTGGCAGGGGCTGCAACTGGTGCGGGCTTGGATCAACGAATTGGCCGATGAACCAATCACCCCGTCATGGCTGCCGGAGAATGATTGGCAGCACATGTTCGAGCATGTCGCCAAATCCGCAAACAATCTCGGGAACACCGGCTCTGGAACGCGTGAGAACGCACTAACGAAACAGATCAATTTGCCTTCGAATTTGTTCCAAGACACGGCGAACAGTTTGAATTATCTGATGTCTGGCTGTTTCTCGATTGAAGAAGCCCTTGCCCGTCTGTCGCAAATGCCTCCGCACATCTACGACCTCTTCGAATCGTTTTTTCCAAACTCGAAGAAACGCAAGATCCTCGGCCCCACCATCGATAGCGCGCAAGTTGCCGAAGTCCTTTCGCTAAAAGGAGACGCCACCAACGGCGCCAAGCTGTTTCGTCAGGTGGACCGCACCCAGTGCATCAACTGCCATCGCATCGGTGAAGAAGGCCGCGAGGTCGGTCCGGAACTCGCACGCATCGGAGAGAAATACAGCCGGGCTCAATTGCTGGAGTCTCTGGTGAAGCCATCCCGTTACATCGACCCCAGGTTCCAGTCCGTGTCCATCGACCTGAAGTCCGGTGTGAGCTACACCGGCTACATTGTCTCTCGCGAGGATGGCAACACGGTCCTGCGTGATTTGACCGGCACAAATCACACCATCAAGCCCTACCTCATCGAGAGCACGACGCGTGGCAAACTCTCACTCATGCCTGAGGGACTCTTGCAGTCATTCACCCCGCAGGAAGCTGCCGATCTGGTGGCCTACCTCGAATCGTTGAATTAACCCGAATATCTCACACATGAACGCTGGCCAGTGCGTATCGCCCGTAGCACAGGTGTGCCATTGCCGTTGTCGATCTGAAGGCAATGCGCGTGGATGTCCGGATCTGCGAGCAGGTCGGCCTGGCGTCCGGATTCAAGGACATTCCGCCAATTGGCACTTCCATCCGAGCCGGCTGCGGACCACTTCCCAATCTGCCTTGAGTTCGGCGAGCACGCTGGACAGCCTCGGATCGCCGTTGTTGCTTCCGGCGAATTGCGGCTGCCCGTTGTTGCGAACCACGCCGAGCGTACGGGATCGGATGATGCGTTCCAGGAATTCGCGCCCTGTGGCCGTTCCCAGCAAGCCCGTATCGTAGTCGTGAGCCCGGGCCGCCAGCCAGGTGTTACGGGCGGCCAGGTCGAAGAGGGTCTGGTGACGTTCGAGTTTCTCATTGCGGAAGTTGCGGAACGCAGCGTCACGGGTTCGATAGCCCTGGATCACGGCTGCGGCCCGTTTGCGATAGACCTCCCGTTCTTCTTGCACACGGTAACCTTCAGCGGTCAGGGCGTAGTAGCGAGACTTCGCAGCGTGGAGTTTTTGAATTGCGTGCTTAATCAGCAGAGCATCGTTCTGAACAGTCCCGAACTGCATATCATCAGGTCGAACTTCTGCCACAGCCCGGCACGCACGATCGCAAAGAGCCGGGTGAAGCTGTGCGCCCATTGACTGGCGCGGCTCAGGAAACGCAACAACACATAGCAGCCCATTATTAAACGGGCTGTTAGGCGTCATCATCAACTGGACAAAGCTAGTCGAATTGGTGGATACCGCGTTGCAGAAGTGGCAGCGACTGTTCTGAAACACCCGGGAGATTTGCCCGAAACCATCTACTCGGTGCATTTGTGTTCATTTGCCTGCATTTGGGCTAGCAAGCTGAAAACCGTATTTCATCCTTTGTTTATAGGTGTTTCCTGGGAGAAGAGGTGGTAGGCTGGCTCGGACTCGAACCGAGAACCAACGGCTTAAAAGGCCGCTGCTCTACCATTGAGCTACCAACCCACCGCTCGCCCTTGGGGCGAAAGGCTGTGGAAGCTATGCGAGGTGATTAGGGGGCGCAAGTCCATTTTGCGCTGTGCCGGCAGGTTGTTTGGGCGTAAGAATGCCATCTCGGCTGTGGCGGAAAACCAGCCAACCAAAAACCGCATGTACGACTGGCATATTTTTGAGGATTACCGGCGCAAGCTGCTCACGATCATTCGTGAGGGGATGGTCTTTGATTTCAAGGAGATGGCGCTGAGCATCTTCCGGCTACAGTATGAGGCGCTCCCGGCGTATCGGCGTTTCTGCAACAAGCGCCGGGTTTATGATTCACTGGGGATCTGGGAATTGATCCCGCCAATGCCGACAACTGCGTTCAAGGAGCTGCCGCTCACGGCTTTGCCGGAGGACATCATCACGACGGTGTTTGAGTCGAGTGGAACCACGGGGCAGAAGCCCAGCCGGCATTTTCATTGCGAAGATTCGCTGACCGCCTACGAAGCGTCCTGTCTCAACTGGTTTCAGCAACACGTGTTGCCTCCGCTGGATGGCCATCGCTACATCATTCTGACTCCCGCGGCTGAAGATGCGCCTCATTCCTCGCTGGTCCACATGTTTGATACAATTGAACGCGTAGTCGGCGCGGCCACATCGGAGTTCGTTGGTGTGGCGAAGGACGGTGGTTGGCACATCGATCATGATCGCGTCATTGATCTGTTGGTAGACGCGGCTCGTTTCGATCGAACCGTGACGCTGTTGGGAACGGCCTTTTCGTTCGTGCATTTGTTGGACGAGTGCAAGAAACGCGACAAGACATTTCAATTGGCGCCGGGGTCGCGCGTCATGGAGACGGGGGGATATAAAGGCAAGTCACGGACCATGCCGAAGGATGAACTGCACAAGGCAATCACCGAGACGCTGGGCATTCAGCCGCAGTGGATCGTCTGCGAATACGGGATGAGTGAATTGAGTTCGCAGGCCTACGACCATGTCGCAGGGAGTGAAGAGTATCGCGTGTTTAGATTCCCTCCTTGGGCGCGCACGCGGGTGGTTTCGGCTGAGACCGGCAACGAGGTCAAGCTTGGTGAGACGGGCCTGTTGCAGGTCTTCGATTTGGCGAATGTATACTCAATGATGGCCGTTCAAACTGAGGATCGGGTGAAGCGGCTTGAGGACGGCTTCGAACTTGTGGGACGCGTAAACGGCGCCGAACCGCGGGGGTGCTCCCTCATGCCGAGCGATTCATGAAGGTCGAGATTCCGAATTACTTTCTGGCGGATCTGGGTCCGGAGGCCGAATTCACCGAATCGATGATCACCGAGGCCTGCCTGGCCTTGCGCCGAAATCGGGAACGTTACCTCGCGGTGCGTGATACTGGGGCGGTCATTCGCATCCTGAGCCAAACGGCGGAGAACTGGCTGGAAGACGACTATCCCTATCGCGAACTCGCGCTCGAAAAAGGGCCGGAAGAAACGGGCTTCTCCCGCGCCACCCTGAAAGCCGGACTGGATCATTTCTTCAATCAACTGACCGGCGAAAACTTGGAGGACCTGCTCTTGCAGGAACTAGGCCATTTCAAACGCATGGATTCACCGGCATCGGCAAGATACGAGGGGACGGCGCAACGAGCATCCGCCACAACCGGCTCGGACATGCTGCTGCACATTGCGGCTGGCAATATCCCCCTGCCGGCGATGATGAGCATAGTCTTGGGATTGCTCACGCGTTCGTCGCAATTCGTGAAGTGCGCCAGTGGAAGCAGTTATCTTCCGCGACTCTTCGCGCACTCGCTCTACGAAACGGATTCCAAGATCGGTGCGTGCATCGAACTCGCGGAATGGAAGGGCGGAAACGAAGCCTTGGAGAAAGTACTGTTCCACTATGCCGAATCGGTCACGGCGACGGGCTCGGATGAAACATTGGAGGCAATCGAGAAGCGGCTCCCGCGTGGAACTCGATTCGTAGGTCATGGGCATCGGGTGAGTTTCGGTTATGTGACCAAGGAAGCCATGGGCGGTTATCGCGCGAAACGAATGGTGCGAGATGCGGCTGACGACGTCGTCGCTTGGAATCAACTGGGTTGCCTCTCACCGCATGTGTTCTATGTGGAAGATGACAGCCGTGACTTTGCGTATCAGTTTGCGGAGATGCTAGCCGGCGAACTGGCCAAGCGCGAGAAGGAGGAGCCTCGGGGGGAAGTTCCGCAAGAGGTTGCCGAACAGATTGCCTCGCGTCGTTCGATGTATGAAGTCCGTGCGGCTCATCTGCCCGATGCAACGCGGCATTGGTACAGTGAAGGATCGACAGCCTGGTCGGTGATTTACGAGACGGACACTTTGTTTCAATTGTCATGCATGCATCGGTTCATCTACGTGAAGTCCACGCCGAATCTCGAAGAGACGCTCAAAGGCGCGGAGACGGTTCGAGACAACATTTCCACGGTCGGGCTGGGCGCAGGCGAAGATGAGAAGGAAGAGATCGTGATGCATTTGGCGCGCTGGGGAGTGTCGCGCGTCTGTGCGTTGGGGCAGATGCAGAAACCGCCATTGACCTGGCGCCATGATGGCCGGCCATTGCTCAGTGATCTGGTGCGCTGGACCGATTGGGAACAATGAGATTCAGAAGATTCGTCCAACCAGAAACTGGAGCGCCGAGCATTGCTCGGCAGATCACTCCGATCAAATGGTGCTCCCTCAGTCATTTTCAAGTTCTCTCCACCTTGTTCATCGGAATCCGGCGTGGTGCCGTTGACATGAAAGCCAATCCTGCCGCTCGCCGTTAAAATGACCAAGCGAGCGCAGTTGAAAACAGCCACCAATGCCGAACAGTGCTCGGCGCTCCTGCGAAATCAATCATGGAACTGAGAAAGACCTTTCAATTCGAGGCGGCCCACTTGCTGCCGCATCTGCCGGAAGATCACAAGTGCCGTCGGCTGCATGGGCATTCGTTCCAGGTCGAGGTTGTGATCGAGGGCGACTGCGATCCGGAGTTGGGCTGGGTGATGGATTACGCAGATATCAAGGCGGCCTTCAAACCGTTCTGGAATCAGCTGGATCATCATTACCTCAATGAAATTCCGGGTCTGGAGAATCCGACGAGTGAGAACGTCGCCATCTGGGTTTGGGAGAAACTGAAGCCCGAGCTGCCCATGCTTATCGAAGTGGTGGTTGCCGAGACCTGCAACGCGCGTTGCGTCTATCGCGGACCGAAGGCGTAATGTCCGATCACCGGACAAACAAGCCTGAGTTGCTCGCGCCAGCCGGTGATTGGGAGTGTGTCAAGGCCGCGGTCGAGAACGGTGCGGATGCAATCTACTTCGGCCTGGACAAGTTCAATGCGCGCATGCGGGCGAAGAACTTCACGACGTCGGATCTACCCGAGTTGATGGCGTTTCTTCATTCTCGCGGAGTGCGCGGTTACGTCACGTTCAACACCCTTGTCTTCTCAAACGAACTCGCCGATGCGGAACGGTTTCTCCGCTCGATCATCGCTGCCGGTGTGGATGCCGTAATCGTGCAGGATATCGGTGTTTGCGGCTTGATCCGAAAGCTGTCCCCCGATTTTCCAATCCACGCTTCCACGCAGATGACCGTTTCGAGTGCGGGCGGGCTTGAGTTTGCGAGGAAGATTGGATGCGACCTCGTGGTGTTGGCGCGCGAGTGTTCGATCGCTGAAATTGAGAGCATTCAAAAGGCGAATCAGTCCAACCTGCCGGTGGAAGTTTTCGTGCACGGCGCGCTTTGCGTTGCTTACTCAGGTCAATGTCTTACCAGCGAGTCACTCGGGGGGCGCTCGGCCAATCGTGGCGAGTGTGCGCAGGCATGCCGCATGCCCTACGAATTGATCTCGGATGGGAAGCTTGTTGACACGGGTGGGCGCCAGTATTTGTTGAGCCCTCAAGACCTTGCGGGTTTGGAAGTCGTTCCTCGCCTGGTGGAACAGGGGATTGCCTCTCTGAAGATCGAAGGTCGGCTCAAGTCACCAGAGTACGTCGCAAGTATCACACGGGTTTATCGCGATGCGATCGATGAAGTCGCCAAGCGCGATGAACAGTCGGATCGTTATGAATTGGAGATGGCCTTCTCACGCGGTCTGTTCACCGGTTGGTTCGATGGGATCGACAACCAGAATCTCGTTCATGCGCGCTTTGGCAAGAAACGTGGCGTCTTTCTGGGTGAAGTGACGCGGGTTGAGAAGAATCATGTCTGGGCGAAACTTGAGTCGAATCTGAAAGCCGGAGATGGAATCGTATTTGATGCGAACAATCCGGCTGAAGGTGAAGAAGGCGGTCGCGTGTTCGCGACGAAGGAAAGTAGGAGTGGTGAGACGAAGATCGAGTTCAGGCGTGGCGCCGTGGATTTTGCGCGTGTCGCGACGGGCGACAAACTGTGGAAGACGGATGATCCTGATCTGAACAAACGGGTGAGGAAGACCTTTGACGGCGATCAGCCCAGGTATCGCCGTCCGGTTGATTTTGAAGTGCACGGAAAGGCAGGGGAGCCATTGATCTTGATCGTGCGCGATGAACTTGGGCGAACGGTCCAGGCGGATTCGGAAGTGACGCTGCAAGATGCCGAAAAGCACGCGCTTGATGAATATCGGATCGCTCAGCAATTGGGCCGGCTTGGTGGCACTCCCTTCGAAATGGGACGCATCGAGAACGAGCTTGTGGGCGAACTGATGCTGCCGGTGAGCGCGTTGAATCAAGTCAGGCGCTCCGCAATTTCCAAGCTCGAAGCGTTGCGTCGCGAGCCCCTTCGTTGGAAACTCAACGCTGAACCGATGGTCTTTCAGAATCCTCCGTCGGAATCGAAGGAGGCCGACGCTGAGTTGATCGTACACATTCGTGAACCACATCAACTTGAGGTCGTGCTCAATTCAGGGACTCGCACGATTTACGCCGACTTTGAAGATCCGAAGAAATATCGCGCAGCGGTTGCGCAGCTACGTGAATGGAATGCCGCCAACGATCAGGCTGTCGAACTGTTCGTGGCACCCCCGCGGGTTTTCAAGGCTGGGGATGAATGGATACTGAAGCAGGTGCGTTCCTGTGATGCGGACGGTTACCTGATCCGAAACTACGACCACCTGCACTGGTTCTCCGACGATCGAATGGTTGGCGATTTTTCACTGAACGTTGCAAACCAACTGACGGCTGAGTATTTCATCCAGGAGTTCGGCCTCGAACGTGTCTTGGCTTCCTACGATCTGAACAATGTTCAGTTGGAAGCACTGTTGAAATCTGCTCCCGCGAATTGGTTCGAAGTCACCATCCATCAGCACATGCCGATGTTTTACATGGAGCATTGCGTGTTTTGCGCGTTCATGTCGAAGGGCAGGGACTATCACGATTGCGGTCGGCCATGTGACAAGCACGAGGTGAAGCTGCGCGATCGGGTGGGCATGGAGCATCCACTGAAAGCCGATGCAGGTTGTCGCAATACTGTTTACAATGCGCGGGCACAAACCGGTGCGGAATCTGTGCAGCGACTGCTCGAGCTGGGCGTTCGGCGTTTCCGTGTGGATTTCCTGACCGAACAGCCATCCGAGATCGCCACCACCATCGCTTGCTATCGTGATCTGTTGGATGGCCGAATGAGCGGTGTTGAATTGTGGCAGCAGCTGAAACTGCAGAATCAACTGGGCGTGACTCGGGGGCAACAGTTTGTGATGGAATAGGAGGCGCTCTGAACCCAGGTTGGAGCGCCGAGCACGGCTCGGCGTGGTGACCTGGCCGATGTTGCTCGCTCAGTCCTTTTCACGAACTCTTGGAAGCTTCTTCATCGTCGTCTTGGGTAAACACAAACTTAAGACGACTGAGTGGGCTTCATTGAATTGAACAAGAAGCCGGCCAATGGTCGGCGCTCCGATTTAATCAGCTCACTCGTGATGGCCCACTTCATCGACCGATCACGTTCGATTCCACCCTCGGCACATGGATGTCCCGGCTGAGGAGTTCCCAGTTGTTGTATTGAATTCTGGCTGGATACCATTTGCCCTGCATCGGGGCGACGCGGATGTATCCCTCCTGCCCGCTCTGTGAGCGGTGCTCGTGGCCCCAGTGAGCCTCTTTTCGGTCGACGCGCCATTTGACCTGCATCATAAACTCGCGCGGGTCCCTGGTATCTTCCAGCTCGACGAGTTTTGCTTCGACGATTTCAAGCACGGTGTTCTCCGATTCGGCATTCGACAGTATGTGGCGAACAACCTCCAAGGCCTCTTCGCTTGTGACACGTTCCTGAACGAATGGTGCGTGCCACTCCAGAATTCTCGCAAATGGAGCTCCGATGATCATGACCAGAATGAGCTGCATCACTGTCCGTCGCTCGGGACCGATGCCGCAGAGCCAGGTCACAAATAACAGCACGCCCATCACTGCGCCGATGAAGGTGATGAGGGAGAACTTCAGCGGCTTCAACGGAGGGGCGCTTAGATATTCAGCCGGTTCGTCGGCTGCGGTGGTGCTCCAAACCATGTTTGTATGTGAGGGCGTCAGGAAGTGCTCCTTTGTTCCGCCGAGATAATCGTTCACGGTGAGTTTGAGGAACGGCATCTCGTCGGAGAAAAGATTCCATTGAAAGCCGACATTCGTCGGTGACAACCAACCGTCGTATTCAACGTCGACGGCATAGCGGGTCTGCCAGCGATGCAGTTCTTCGGATTGAGGTCTCGCTCGATCGAGGTCCCGCGTTTCAGGGCCCACGATATAGGGAGAGAAACTGACGATGAATCGCCGGCGGCCATTGGAACGAACCCGCGACGATTGGTCCACCGTGTTCCAGAGCTTCATGATGCGTGGTGAAAACACACGCCCGATTTCGGTTTCAGGATTGATAAACTGATTGGTCGGGATCAGGGAGGAGTCCCAAGATTCAATGATGTGCAGCGGTGCGACCAGTTGGAAGCGGGTGAGATGCGGCTCGATGTAGAGGAATGCATGAACGCCATTCTGGTCCGGGATGCCGAGGTTCGCTTCGTGTTGCCGTGCATTGCGTGCACGCAATGCCGCCAGACCGCGAAGTTCCGGGGCGTTGGGAACCCGTTGAATCTGAAACGTCTTCGGAATGCCCGGTTTCAGTTTCTGAGAACCACCCAGCGGCCGCCCGTCCTTGAGCAGAGTCAGGTCCACCTGCGATGGAACCACCGATTCCTTGCCACCATACTCCTGCCGAAAGGTGAGGAATTCCGATTCAAGTTCGTAAGCGTAAGAGAAGTCGAATGTGATGGTGTCATTGGGCAGATCCAATACATGAACACCCGGTTCCGGAATCGTGTTCGTTGCGATGCCGGTCAGCGTCGGTTGCAGGCGTGATCCGTATTGATCCAGGATGACAAAACAGTCCTTTAGAAACTGAACATGTCTTTCTGTTGCCCGCAGAAGATCGCTGGATGGAATGCGCTTCATCTCATTCGTGCTGACCGGGTGGAAAAGCGTGAGGTCTTCAAACTTGATCTCAAATCGCGCGGTGATTGCGTTGGACTTGACAACCGCAATCACCTGGCTTTCCGAAAGTGGATGGGCGCAAGAGTTTTGCCAGGCAAAAGAGAAGAGCGCGGCAAATGCGCAGAGCAGGGTGGGTGATTGCGTTTTCCTCATCGGCTTGTGAGATGAGGTTTCATGAAGGTCAGGCGTTGGCCAATTCCTTGGCAAAGTAAGTGAGGATCACATCGGCTCCGGCGCGTTTCAGGGAGAGCAGCGATTCGTTCCGCGTCTTCTCGTAATCGAGCCAGCCAAGCTTGGCCGTAGCGTGGATCTGGGCGTATTCACCGCTGACTTGATACGCGGCAATCGGCAGCGAGCTGGCCTCGCGCAAGTCGCGGATGATGTCGAGATAGGGCCCGCCCGGTTTGACCATCAACATGTCCGCGCCTTCACCTTCATCGAGTAATGCGTCCCTGATCGCCTCGCGCCGATTCGCCGGATTGAGTTGATAGCTGCGTTTGTCCAGCGATCGCGTTCCCGCAGCGGATGCGCTTCCCACAGCGTCGCGGAACGGTCCGTAGTAAGCCGAAGCAAATTTCGCCGAGTAGGCCAGGATTCCGGTCTGGTTCAGTCCTTTCGAGTCGAGCGCTTTGCGAATCGCACCAACGCGTCCATCCATCATGTCACTTGGGGCCACAAAATGTGCGCCGGCTTCGGCGTGCACAATCGCCATCTTGGTGAGCGTTTCCACGGTCGCATCATTGACCACGTCCGAGCCGTCCTCGGTGAGAATCCCGTCGTGTCCGTGACTCGTGAAAGGATCCAGTGCGATGTCTGCAAACAGCAACAAATCCGGAACTTCCCCATTGATCGCGCGCAGTGCTCTCGGACCAAGCCCGTCCGGATTGGTGGACTCCTTGCCCAGCGGATCTTTCTTCTCATCCGGCGTCACTGGAAACAATGCCACACCACGAACTCCCGCATCGCAGAGTTCCTTGCACTCCTGCACCAAGTCGGTAATCGAGAATCGAAACTGATTCGGCATGGACTCGATCGGAACCGGTGCGCCGTCGTCAGCCTTCACAAACAGCGGGGCGATCAGGTCCGTGATCTCAACCCGGGCTTCCTGCACCAGATCACGAATGGCGCTGGAGGAACGGAGTCGTCGTGGACGTTTGAGGAGATTCATGCGAACGGAGTTTCCGATTTGCATGATGCTTTGCAAGTAAACTTGAGGATGCCGCGGTCGTGATTGCTTGAGGTGCAGTTCCACCTTTCACCGTGACATTTCTTCCGTCACTGGCCAAATTCCCGGTCCAGTTGATGAGCAAGCGAAAGCCAGTTTCACGAAGTGGCAGGTTCGCCACCGGTCCCGGAGACGATGTGGTGCGCTACACCGAGTCCATCTCCTTCGACCGGCGTTTGTGGTGGCATGACATCCAAGGTTCGATTGCGCACGCGACGATGCTTCAGAGCATCGGTGTGCTCAACAAGAAGGAGCTCGGCGCCATCAAACGAGGACTCAAGCAAATCGCAGGTGAGATTGAAGACGGGACGTTTCCGTGGAAGGAAGAACTTGAGGACGTCCACATGAACATTGAGGGCGAGTTGACTCGGCGAATTCCAGCGGGTGCCAAGTTGCACACGTCACGGTCGCGCAACGATCAGATCGCCTTGGATTCGCGGATGTGGCTGCGGGACGAAATTGTGGATTTGATCGGCGAGTTGCGTGTGCTGCAACTGGCGCTTGTAGAACTGGGGGCAAAGTATTCTCGGGAACGCATTCCCGGTTACACACATCTGCAACGCGGACAGCCCGTTTTCTTTGCGCATCATCTGCTCGCGTACGTCGAGATGCTCGAGCGGGACATCGGGCGTCTGCAGGATTGTTTTGAGCGCACCAATGTGTGTCCGCTCGGGAGCGGTGCGCTGGCGGGCACCACCTTGCCGATTGATCGGGAGATGACCGCGACGCTGTTGGGCTTTGTGGATGAGAAGGGGAGGGCGCGGATTTCGCAGAACTCGATGGACGCCGTCAGCGATCGGGACTACATGGTGGAGTTTTGCAGCACGGCAGGATTGTTGGCTGTTCATTTCTCGCGCCTGGCTGAGGATCTGATTCTTTGGTCGTCGAGTGAATTTGCCTTCATCCGCATTGGGGACGCTTACACCACCGGATCCTCATTGATGCCGCAGAAGAAGAATCCCGACATTGCCGAACTGGCACGTGGAAAGGCCGGGCGTGTGGTTGGCAACCTGATGTCGTTGCTCACACTGCTGAAGGGATTGCCGATGACCTACAACCGTGATCTGCAGGAAGACAAGGAACGGTTGTTCGACACTGCGGATACGGTCAGGCGCACGACCAGGTTGGTGGCGGCCATGTTGCCGACGATTGAAGTGCTGTCAGATTCTTGTGCGGATGCCGTGTCCGATCCGCTTCTCCTGGCCACGGATGTTGCTGACTATCTGGTGTGCAAAGGGATGCCTTTTCGCGAAGCCCACCATGTCGTGGGTGCAGTGGTCGCGCTTGCCGAGAAAATCGAGAAGGAACTTCACGAACTCTCGCTGGGAGATTTTCGGACAACGTCCGGCTTGTTCGATCAGGACGTGTTCGACGTCTTTGATCTGAAGAAGGCATCCGCATCGCGAAACATCACCGGTGCGCCGGGCGACCGCGAAGTGAAGCGTCAGTTGAACCGATGGAGGAAGGCTTTGGGGAAATTTGTCAGCGGCTGAGTTCGCATGCCTGATTCTCCCGTCCATCGAACCGAAACCCCGCACGCGCAGTCACCCTTGCTGACCTCGCTGCTGCGGGACGTGTCCCGGTCGTTCTACCTGACCATGCGGGCGCTCCCGAATTCCATCCGCCCTCAAATCAGTCTCGCGTATCTGCTGGCCCGGGCGACGGACACCATCGCGGATACGGATTTGATACCACTCGATGACCGGCTGAATTCCCTGAACGTCCTCAGGGAACGCATTCTCGGAACGCGTGAAATCCCCGTGAATTTTGGTAAGCTCGCGGAGCATCAGGCCAATCCGTCAGAACAGGTGTTGCTTCGCCGCGTTGAAGAAGCACTAACCGTCCTCGGTAGCTTTTCCTATTCCGACCAGATCCGTATTCGAGAGGTCCTCAACACCATCACCACCGGACAAGAACTCGACCTCAAACGCTTCCATCAGGATGAGCAGAAAGAACTGATCTCACTCGAGAACGACGACGAACTCGATGACTACACGTACAAGGTCGCGGGATGCGTGGGCGAGTTCTGGACGAAGACCTGCCGAAGTCACCTTTTCCCCAAGGCCGCGATGGACGATTCCACATTGTTGGAGAATGGAATCCGCTTCGGCAAAGGCCTCCAACTCGTTAACATCCTGCGCGACCTGCCCCGCGACCTGGAACAGGGCCGTTGCTACATTCCCCGCCAGAAACTGGATGCCATCGGTCTCCGTCCTCCCGATCTTTTGGATCCGAACATGGAACCCGCGTTTCGGGCGCTTTATCACGGATATCTCGACAAGGCTGAGAACCACCTCATGGCCGGCTGGGAATACACAAATTCCCTCCCCAAACGCTTCGTCCGACTCCGGCTCGCCTGTTCATGGCCAATTCTCATCGGGGATCGCACCATCGCCAAACTCCGGCGCGCCAATATCCTCAACCGTCAAACCGTTGTCAAAATTCGCCGTTCCGAGGTTTATTCGATCATTTGCGGCTCCATTTTACGCTACCCCTTCCCGGGCATCTGGCGTAATTTGCTTGTTCGCCCCAAATCAGTAAATAGTTGATCTACAACCACTTTTGAGATTATGAACCCCCCCATGCGTCTATTCAAAAATAGTGCTATTGCTGTCTTCGTAGCTCTTTCCCTTTACCTTCATCCGCTGCTGGCCCCATCAGCCACTGGCGCCGAGCCGAAGGACAGAATCGGTGTAATGCAACTCGTCCAGGCGGACACCAAGGCCAAGCAGGAAGCGGAAGAAGAAGCCGCCCGCAAGAAAGCCGAGGCGATTATTCGTGAAGAACGCGAGCGCAAGGCCAAGGAAGAAGCCAATCGACGCCGACGCCAGCAAGAAGAAGAAGAGCGCCAGAAAGCCAAAGCCCGTCGCAAAGCGGAGGAAGAAGAACGTAAGCGTCAGGCCGAAGAAGAGAAGAAGCGTAAGGCAGCCGCCCGTGCCAAGGCGGAGCAAGAGCGTCGCGCAGCAGAACAGCGTCTCGCTGAACTGAAGGCCAACCCCGGGAAGTGGGTCGAAGTTGCCACCCAGGAATTCAATGTCGCGAAAAGCGCGGCCGACTCCGCCCAGACCCAGGCCGATGCAGCCGCCAAGGCAGCCGCCGATGCCCAAGCCAAACTGAATCAGGCCAAAGCCGCCCAAGGTGCTGCCGAAGACAAAGTTTCAGCCGCCCAGAAGGCACTCAGCTCCGCAGCCAAGAATAACCAATCCGCCCAGAAGGCGCTGAGGTCTGCCGAAGGCGCGAAAGCCAAACTCGATGCAGGCAGCAGTTCTCGTATCGATTCCCGAATTCGTTCCGCGGCCAAGAAGGCCGAAGAAGCAGCCAAGTCCAAAGCGCAAGCCGAAGCTCAGGCAAAGACACTCGCCGAAACCGCTGCCAAGGCCAAAGCCGAAGCCGAAGCTGCTGCCAAGGCTGAACTCGACGCACAGAACGCAATCGCGACCGCACAAACCTCGGTCGAGACCACCGGCAAGAAGAACACTGCTGCAGCATCCGCCCTCGAGCAGGCCGATAACAACTCACGAGCTGCGCAACGCAAGGCCGCCGACGCCAAGGCTGCCCGTGATCGCTACGAAGAAGCCGTCAAGAGTGCGCCGGATCCCCAGGCCAAGGCTGCACTTAAGGCCGCAACCATTTTTGCCGAGAAAGCCGCGCGCGACGCCGAAGCATCCAAGACCTCACTCGCCCAGGCCCAGGCCGACGCAACCGCAGCCGAGAACGCGTACAATACCGCACGCAAGGCCGTCACCGATGCAAATCGAAACCTTGCCAACGCCAAGAGCCGCGCCTCTTCCGCACGGAAAACCGCTGGCAGCGCCGATGCCAAGAACATGAGTGCTGCCAAGGCGATCCAGAGCGCTGCCGCCGAAGTCACCCAGGCGAACCAGGCCGTGGCAGCCGCCAAGCAGTCCAAGGCAGATGAAATCACCAAGGCCAGCGAAGCCGTCACCAAGGCCAAGGCTGATGCTACTGCCGCGGCAAGCGCGGAGGTGAACGCCAACAAGGCACTTCAGGCAGCGCAAACCGCCCATCAGCAGGCCAAGGCCGCAACCGCCAACGCACAAACTGCTCATGCCCAGGCCGACGCCCAGGCAGATGAGCTCGCTGCTGCCGCCAAGCACGCGCAGAGCGAATCCTCTGCCAAGAATCGCGTGCTTGCCATCGCCACTTCCGCCAAGCAGGACGCAGAAGAACTAGCCGAACGCGCTCGAATCGCGAAAGAGAAGGAAGAGGCTCGCCAACGCGCCCTTGCTGAGAAAAAGGCGCAGGAAGAAGCCAAGCGCCAGGCACTCGCAGCCGCGAAGGCCGAAGAGGATCGCAAGCGCAATTCAGCTACCGCAGCAGCCCAGGCCGCACGTGATGCCCAGGAAGCCGCCATGGCCCGTATCGCTGCCGCCCGGAAAGCTCAGGAAGAAGCCCGCAAGCGCGCCGAAGCCGAAGCCAAGGCCAAGGCCGAAGCCGAGCGCCTCGCGAAAGAAGATGCCGATCGCCTCGCGAAAGCCAAGGCTGCGGCTGAGAAGAAGGCTC
Organism: Verrucomicrobiales bacterium; assembly: GCA_002715965.1. GTDB lineage: Bacteria > Verrucomicrobiota > Verrucomicrobiia > Limisphaerales > JAYPXF01. The sequence continues at coordinate 217,734 of PBAL01000087.1, forward strand.
AGGAAGAGGCACGCAAGAAGGCAGAAACCGAAGCCAAGGCCAAGGCCGAAGCCGAGCGTCTCGCGAAAGAAGAAGCCGATCGCCTCGCGAAAGCCAAGGCAGCTGCCGAGAAGAAGGCTCAGGAAGAGGCACGCAAGAAGGCAGAAGCCGAAGCCCGGGCCAAGGCCAAAGCCGAG
>PBAL01000088.1 GCA_002715965.1 Verrucomicrobiales bacterium
GACATTAAAGTCATCCCAAAAAGTCTTCATGGAAGTTACGAACGAACTTCAAAAAATGAAAAGTGGAACAGAGAAAGCAGCAATCGCCAGTGATATTTTTGGCCGTCAAGCAGGAAATATGTTGCAAGCATTCGGAAACACGGAGGGATTACAAGACTTTGTCCATTTCACAGATAAATATGGGCTTGATACTGGCCCTGAAGCTTCCAAACAGGCTGCGGAGTTCCAACAAGCGATCGCAATGCTCGAAGTCGTGGTTGGAAAACTGGGCCAGACGTTATTTAATGTTTTCGGACAAGCAGGATTTATAACTATTTTGAAGAAAGCTGGTGGGGCTATGGTTGATCTCGGGGTCACCATTTCAGGTATCGTTGAATTCATCAAAGAATCATTTGAAAGGATGTCCCAATTTGGAGAAGAGGTCGCTATTCAGTGGGAGCTTGATTTCAATCGAGCAGCGATGCGAATCGCTGGAGCGATAAGCATGATTCCAGGTGTCGTAATTGACATTACGGATCAACAGAATTCATTCGATGAAGCAACAAAAAAGCTTGATGAATTCACAGAACGAAAAATTAACTTTCCGAGTATTTCTGAAGCTATTGAAAAAGCTTTGAATGATGGTTTTCGAGCACAAAAAGACTTTGAAAAGGGGTTTGATAATTTAATCGAAGGTATTGGACTAGCTAGAGAGAAAAGCTTGGAAGGTATTTTGGGCCAAGCATCTTCTGAATCGATCAAAATTGAACTTCCAACGGACAAAGATATTTCCGATGCGATCAACGTTGATTCTTTGATCAAAGAACTGGAACTTTTGGAATTTCAAATGTCCGGTGTGTTTAAAAGAATCAATCGTCAAATGAAAATAGGAATGATCACTGGGGCAACCGAAGGGATCACTGGGGCCGTTGCTGGTGGGCCGTCTGCAATAGTTGGGAGCATTGCTTCGGCAGCCGGACCGCATGGGGCTGCCGTTGGTGAAATCATTAATAATTTGGCTGCGATTGGTGAAAAGTCACCCGAAGAAATTCAACAAGAAATGGAAGTATTTACTCGAGCAGTGGCGAATGGGTTAGCAATGCTCCCAGAAATATTAATACAAGTCCTCCCTCCCATGCTTTTGCGCTTGTCCGCTGCAATTGTAAAAGCAATTTTTCAACTTCCAATATTAATTGGCGAAGCTATTTTGGAAGGTATCAAATCAATCGTCGTAGCAATAAAAGAATTCTTTGAAACTGGACGAGAGCGCAGACAAGAAAGGCGACAGGATAGACGAGAAAGCCGTCGTGAAAGCCGTCGTGAATGGTGGGATGATTTATTGTCGATGCGTTCTGGTGGAAAGTTTCTGTCAGGTCAAGGTGGATTACGATTTACTGGTTCCCAGTCTGGGCTTGCGATCTTGCATCCGGGAGAAACAGTCGTACCGCAATCGGGACAAATGTCGCAGACTGTTTCAAGATCTGTTCGTGAACAAATGGGAGGTGGGATTAATATTAATGTTAACGCAGATATTGTCGAGAGTAACGCAGTCGATGGACTTGTTAGGAAAATAGAAGAACGGTTCCGAACCTTTGGCAATAGTCGCTCACCCCTTTTTCAGAGTTAATTATGGGTAATCCAAAGTTCTATTTTTATCCTCAGCCCAGTGGGAATCATTTAGAGACAATTGATCTCGAAGAAGGTCTGGGAGAGCTTTCTTCGGATTGGGAAATACAAGCCAGGGATGGTGTTGGGCTTGACGGAGGCATGTTTCGATCCGTTGGACTACATAGACAAGTCATAACCATACAACGAGATAGAATGAAAGGAGGGGAAGAACTGGCCCATAAATTTGCGGCTCTTCAAAATCATTTGGATCGAGGCTATTCTGTTTCTTTTGCTGCGGATTCAGACAAAGCATGGTGCGCTCCGGTTACAAACATGATTACGGGTGGGGACACGACTGTAACCGTTGCAGGAAATCCTTTTCGATCATTTGTTGGAACCAATACACCATCGAACAATGATTATTTTTCGATTGAAACTGGTTCGCCTGGTGTTGTGTATGAAGTTAAAAAAAAATCATCAGGAACAATTTCAGCCTATTCCGGGGGGACGATAACATTTGATTCCGGAATATGTTTTTCAAGGGCTGAAAGAACATTTGTTCGCCATTACCGTTTCTGGCCCATTTTGAAGAGGGCTGAAGCTGATATAGGACAAAACATCGTGACAAATGAACATGGATTATTATGGTCTTTTGCTGTTCGTCTGGTGGTTGATAGCAGGTCGTTGTTTTATTGGTGGACATCTGGACAGCAGGAATTTAACTTCCCAGACCCTGCAGATACTGTCCCTGAATTGCTTGTCGAAAATGGTTATGATCGACCAGATTTTCCATCACGAAATGATTTCAATTACAGCAATGACGAATTAATTGATCGATATCCTTGGAATGATCCAAGCTGGGGCCAGTAATGACGTGGTCGAATTCATTTGTCACGAGATTAACGAATGCAAGTATTACACCATTATATCGACTGGAATTTTTAGGAACTGGGTCGCATGGATTTACTGGTTTTGGAAACATTAACTTTTCAAGCTGGAATGGGAAGTGTCGCATTGGTTCATCTGGACCAATAATTAATTCGGGAACAGTTATTCCCCAGCGTTGGAATATTTCACTGGGTGGTTTTTCAGTTCCAATTGTAGGGGATCTGCGAGAAGTTCTCCCATATATTCGAAGGGGTATGCTTGCAGAACTTCTCGTCGATATTGGAACAGGTTGGGAGAGGATCGCTTGTGGTGCATTGCGAAACATTTCTGGGATTTCACCGAACTATTCATTCCAGTTTTCAGATTTGATTTCTGCTTTCTCAAATACACAAGATTTGCGTGCTGATACGAATATCGGAATAACGCAGGGATCCGTGTTAAATTCAGTCGTTTTTAGAAATATGGGACAATATTCATTAACGACATCACCCTATGCCTCGCCTTTTCTAACTCAACTACAAGTCGACGAGTTAAAAATTTTCCAACAAGAATATTCCCTTGAACAGTTCGTTCGAGTCGTTGACAGTTCATCCGGTGCGACGTCTTATCTCGGATGGGATGCAAAATCGGCAGTGTCTGGGGCTGGTTATTTAAGCATTTCGAACACTGGTCAAGTGTATCCGAGCTTGACGACTCCGACAGTTCCTATTTCAACAGGGAGCAAGGTTTATTCTGGGGGTTATTTGCGTGGATTTCCTGGCGAAATACTGGGAAAACTTTTGCTGTCAACGGCTGCGGGAACAAATGGCCCTCTCGATGATTATCCGGAAGAATGGTCTTTGGGTGGTCTGTATGATCAAAGTTTATTCGATCATTTTGATGTGATTAATCAAAAATCAATTATCAAATGCGATAACCCAGCTAGCTACACGTATGAATGGATGTATCCAGTCGAAGAATCATGGACCGCAGGTTTGCGTTCATTAATTACAGTCGCCTCGAATACAGGGCAATGGCCCGTGTGGCGACAGGGGAAGTTAAGCTGGCGAGGATGTGTGGATCCCAGTGGGGCTTCGATGAGTTATCCTGTCTATAGTGTCATGTCGATTTCTGATTCGGATATTATCACTGTAGAATCCCATAGCTTTTTTAATCCTGATATTCCGAACATTTATTCAACGTCCCAAGTGATCCATACACGAACAAGTTCAACGAATGTTTTGTCTGTTTCAGATACTTCGAGAGTTAATGGAAAAATTACGAGTCTTCCGGCTGTGGGAAATATTCAAAGGGATAATTCAAAAATATATGCGGGTGATTTTTTAACTACCGCAGGAAAAAACCAAAGGGGTTCGTGTGCTCTTGGCGACTTGAAAAGAATGTTTATTTGGGATGGGAGAATATCTGAAAAGCTTGTCTTGCGTGTGTCTTTGCGTCTTTGTGTTCTTTGTCCAGGTGATATTATTACATTAAGTTCGAAGCATCTTTATGGATTAAATCAATCCATGAACGAAACATTTTCTGAGAAAAAGTGCATGGTTATTTCTGTGAGTTATTCTTTTTCTGAACGATTTTGTAAGTTGGGACTCGCGATTCCAACTTCTTTGGAAATGGGCCAATGAGAAAAATTAAACACAGACGAATTCCTGATATTTTGAACAAAGTTGAACGATTGAACTTCGTTGTATTTAAATCAGGAAAAAACTATGATTTAAATATTATCGGTGTCAGAAATCCAGAGAACACTCCCAATTCATTCGATGATCATATTCATGTTTGCTATCAATTGAATGGTGTTTGGTACGAGGAAATTTTTACCTGCACAACGGATCCTGGACAGTACTGGTTAAATAATCCAATGAAGGTATCTGGGACAGCCATATTGGTGTCCCCACAACAGTGCCGTAGTGCTTACACTATTGGATACCATCGAGGACAATACGAGGCTCTCGTACAGTCTGGGGCAAAAGTGAAATTATGGCGTGATAATAATCATGATTCGATTGTTGATTACGGTGAACCAGGTCAAGAAGAATCATCATTCTCTGGGATTAATATTCATCGAAGCAGTTCCACGAATGATTCCGCGGCTTTTGGGATCAATAAATGGTCCGCTGGGTGTCAGGTTATGAATAATCCCACAGATTTTCGACGTTTTATGGAACTTTGCAAGCTACAAATATCGCATACTGGATATAAGACTTTTACTTACACATTAATTGATGGGGATGAACCATGAATAACCGATTAAAAGTGCCGATTATTTCACTGATTAAGAAATTGATCCCAGTGATCAAAGAAATTGGAAATGATATTAATGAAGCTCGACAAAAAAATAGTCCAGGTGGAACAAAAGTAACGAAGGAAGAATTGCAAGATCTTCTCGTGGAACATTCATTCCATTTGGTTGAAATCGTCGCAGATGTCATCTTTGATGCGAACAAGTAATGGACTATGATCCGAAAAATACTTGGCCCATTATCAGGCTGGCGATGGAAATAGAAGAATCGAACACAACGCATTCGACTGCAATTATTCGAGCTTTGCTGTTTTCCTCTGTTCTCATTGCAAAAAACAGCGGAATCAATCATCAAGGGCTTTCTGTTCTATTGATGAAAATATGGAAAGAAGTATCGAAAAATTTGAATGATACGACCAATATTATTCCCGAAGCTTAACCCCTGACAACCCTGTCAGGACTACAGTTTTTTTTGTCAGGGGTGGGCTGACAGGGCTGTCATTAACCCCCTGACAACCCTGTCAGAGGAGGGCTGACAACCCTGTCCAGAAATTCTTCTATATTGCTGTCTATTCCATTACTTTGTGAGACTAAAAGAAAAAGAAAACAAAGAGAAAACAAAGTATAAAAGAAAGAAATAGATAATTATTTCATTGACAGTTTTTCCAAACACGCTACGATAAAATTACATAGTGGGTTGATAGTCGCTATTCTTTTGTTTTGGGGCTCCCAGTAATGGGGGCCTTTTTCATAGGTGAAACATGATTAGAACGAAATCAGACCTTAAAAGTACACCATTTCCAGCGACAATTACTGGTGTTTCTGCTTCATATAGTACTTCAAAGAAGATCGCTCTCGAAATAGATACTTTTCCACCAGATAGTTCGTTCATTGGGCATCTTTATGGGCTGATCGTTCGTGTTGATACCATGGCAAGTTCACCGACAAAAGTTTTTTACAAAATATGCTCCGATGCGGATGGTGATGAAATTATCATCCCAAACACAAGTGGAGATATCGACACAGGTATAACAACGAACACAAAAGGGGCCGTTGCATATCGAATCGACTTCACCCTAAAAGTTTCGAATTCCCGAACTGTTTATATTTTTTTCAAAACAGATACTGGGACTTTAAATGTATATGATGGCGAATTAACTTGGTTGCCCTAAATGCCCATAGCCGACACATTTGGAAGTGCTGGGGAGAATACGTCGAATTGGTATCGTCAAAATCTGACCGGACAGATTGACGGATCAAAAGTAACGTTCAACACAGAATATGAATGGAAAAGCAATTCTCTGTTCGTTTTCATAAACGGATTAATGTGTTTTTCAGGTATAAACTTAACGGAGGGAACAAAACAGTTCACTCTTGATGTAGTTTTGACATCAAACGACACACTTTTCGTTCAATACATAAGGGATTAATTTAATGGCTATACAAATTAATGGGAATCAGATTGTTGATAATGCAATTGTTTCCGCAAAAATCGCGAATACTGCGGTCACAGCAGCGAAGCTCGGTTCAGATCTTGCCGGATCAGGACTTTCCGGTGGGAATGGTTCAGCGCTTTCGATTGGAAGTGCAGCGGTCACAAATGCAATGCTTGCAGGATCAATTGCTGATTCAAAAATGGCGCAAATCACAACCGCAGACAAAGTCGCAGGATCCGCTCTTCAGCTAGCTGGGAGCGGTGGTCTGGAGAACTCTTCGGGGATTAAAATTTCAGATTCTGGCGTGACAAATGCAATGCTTGCAGGGTCTATTGCTTTCTCCAAGCTTGCAGACAGCACCAATATTTGTCGTCTTGATCAGGCTGAAACAATTGGTGCTGTTTGGTCTTATGGAAGTAACATTCCGACTGTTTCAGCGGATCCCAGTTCAGATAACCAGCTTGCTCGCAAAGCTTACGTGGATGCGGTCGCCCAAGGTCTTGATACAAAAGACAGTGTAAAAGCAGCAACGACAGCGAATATTACGTTAAGTGGGACGCAAACCATCGATGGTGTAAGTATTCTTGCCGATGATCGTGTTTTGGTTAAAAATCAATCGACTGGGACTGAAAATGGGATCTATGTTTGCGCTGGTGGTTCATGGTCCCGTGCTTCAGACTTTGCTTCGGGAACACAAGAAGCCGGTGCTTATTGCTGGGTCGAACAAGGAACTGTTAACGCAGATACTGCATGGGTTTGCACCAATAACAAGGGTTCGGACACTGTTGGAACGCATGCAATTACATTCGGTCTGTTTGCTCGTGCTGGTGAACTGGTCGCAGGTGATGGCCTGGACAAAAGTGGTGCGACCCTTTCTTTGGATCTTGCAGCGAATAAAGGTCTCGAAATTGTTTCGACTGAATTGGCCGTAAAAGTTAACGCAGCGACTGGGATTCAAGTGGATTCGAATGGTGTTGGTGTTAATCTTGCATCCGATGCTGGTATGGAATTCGACTCAAATCAGCTTCGTGCAAAGCTTGATGGAAGTTCGCTGGCCCGTGCTGCGGGAGGACTTTCTGTCGCTGATAATGGGGTTTCACTGGTTAAATGTAGCTGGCGAGCTTATCGTGATAGTGCCTCCGGCGATGGTTCAGCGACATTTTTTGACTTGTCACGAGCTATTTCCGCCAATTTCGCTGACGCTGTTCAGGTATACCGAAACGGTATTTTCCTTGACAAGTCCGGCTCTCCGTCTGATATGGACGAGTTTTCCGTCAGCGCCACCGGTGGGTCCGGTGGTGTTTGTCGTATCACTTTCGGTGCTGCGCCTGGAAATGGTGACAAAATCAGATTCATTTATCTCGCTTAGTCCCACCAAATAATCTTCTGAGAATGGTTGAATCGTCCTGATTTAACCATTCTTTTTTTTTTCTTTTGTCTCTTTTTTCAAAGTAGGGACAATCTTTTTTTTTGTGCCCAGATCGTTTCCATACTTTTCCTTTTGATTTTCGTGTTCCTTTAATAAACCAAAGGGGTTTCAACTTTTTATCACAAAATAACCAGTGGGTGAATGGATCTTGTTTGTAGTTTATACAGTCGGAACACCACTTCTCACGCTCGGCCATATTCATCCTCGATTCGAACGACATCATCAATTTGATTTGTTGATACTTCATACACCCAGCAATTCGTTAATGCTTGCATACGATGAATTGTTTTTTTTGGAATATCAAAAGACATTTCTTTTCGTAAAATGAAACGTTTTGTCCCTATCGTTAGCAACAATACGCCCTTTTCTACTCGGATACTTTCTGATTTTTCATTGTGAAATTGCAAAGATGTTTTTTTTCCTTCTTCGATAAAAAGCACTTTGCCCAAGTAATTGTCCGTTTTGGCCCAGATAATTTCATGGCCCCACGGTTTTTCAATTTTGATATCGTTTTCCATTTATAAATAATTCCTCGTCTTTTTTTAGACGTTCAAAAAAGAATTGAATGATTTTTGTTTCTTCTTCGGGTTTTGACTTGACCCAATAATATTCCGCAGAATTTTTCGTTTTGTTTTCTTCTTTGATTCGAATTTCGAGTTTAAACATCTAATCTCCCAACCGTAAAAAAATACCATAATTTCGCACAGTCTTTTGCATCCTGCAATGCACTATGGGTTTTGAAGACGTCCCACCCCAAATATTTTCGCAGATTATCGAGAGAGAAACTCTTGATTTTTGCTGGGTGTTCAGCCCATAAAAAGGTTGTCGCTAAATGTCGTGTATCCGAAAATCTATGAAAGATTGGCGATGGGAATGGTTGATTGTTCCTAGCTAGGAACTTTTCAATAAATTTGCGATCAAAATATGGGTTGTGCCCAACCCATAAAAACTCGCATGTGCAAAGAATCTGGGAAATCTTCTCCGCTGCAATTTCTGGGGCCATCGCATTCGACCAGCCCTTTTCGCTATATCCTGATATTTCAAGAGCCTTGGGCTGTGCTTTCACAAAATCATTCTTTGTAATCAGGATTTTTGTGTGGAATTTTTGTTCTATTTTTGTTTGATGTGGGATCGCTTCGAGTATTGCGATTTCTGTTATTGTGTGATGTTCACTCGACAAGCCCGTGGTTTCGATGTCAATGAACAAGATCTTTTTTTCCATGATTTCCTCCTGTTTTGTGTTACACAAATGTAATCAAACGGAGATGATATGGCGAACAAAAAATTGATATATGGTGTGATAACCATAGACATGCTCACGAGGCTTGCAGAGAAATCAGCTTCGAAAAGCGACATCCTGGTATATCTGGCCCTGATATGCTATGGAGGGAAGAATCGTAAGGCTTTTCCTGCTGTTTCAAGCTTGGTCGAAAAGACTAAACTGACGGAAAGAAGTGTAAGACGTTCACTATCCTTTTTAAGAAAAAAGGGGTTCGTGATGGCGATCCCGAAAGTAGGATCCGTCACTACATATCGAATATTGACTGAAGCCAGCCCAGCCACCCCTGAAGCTGTCGAGCCCAGCCCAGCTACCCCTGAAGCTGTCGAAGCCAGCCCAGCCATGCCTGAACCTATCGAGGATGATAGACCATTCATCTATATTCCACAGCCCCCAAGTGGTCCCAGACCACTGGAAATTGACAATAGAGACCCTTTTCTGATCAAGTTGGAAAAATGGAAAAGGGAAGCAGAGGAAGAATCGAAATGAAAGGACTACGAAAATTCCGAAACAGATACCGCATTCATCTTTCACTTTCAGAAGCAGAAGCAGAAATCTTCAAAAAATATTGTCTGAGTCAAGACAAATCAGTGAGCAAAATCGCCAGTGAATTGCTGGTGTCAGCTCTTAAAACCAAAACAAAAGGAAATGAACATGAAAAAAGAGAACAAGGAAAGACACTACCGAAAGTATAAAATTGGCGTAATCAAAGATATCATGGCGAACTGGGTCAATTATCAGGGCCATGTTTTCATAAATTCCAAACACAAACGAGCCTCGCTAAATGTGGAATTCGTAAAAAATACCACACGTTATTTCCCAGAAGAGTCTCGTATAATTTCCCATGTTTTTGGAACTTCAAACACAAAAGAGTATGGGACTCAGGTATATAAAGTCGAAGTATGGGTTTCTGACAACGAGCCATGGTGTTCGAAACCCACAATATTCTGGGATTGTCAATGCAGATTTTCCGACTACAACAAATTATCCGCATGCCATCATGTCATCGCTTTAATCAGACGATTTACTGGGAGAGTATAATGGATGAAGTTTCAGATAATGATGAAATACAGGTTTCAGATTTTGAAGACTTTATCTGGGAGCGTGACTGTTCCAGCAATCCAGATATTTTTGATGAATCTGATCATGATTTGGGGTCGCTTGGCCCAGATGATATTGATCGTGGTGAATGGTATTACACAATTCCATTCTAAATGTGTCGCAGAATGAAATAGGCCCTGCTGAAAAAAATCAGTAGGGCTATCTTTTTTTCTTTGACAATATGGATTCAAATAGATACTATGTATTTGTTCTCATGATGAGAACAGCAAAAACAAAACAAAACAAAAGGAAATCAAATGTTTTTTGAAAAAGAATATGGGGTTGAAAGGCTCCAGTATTCTAAGAAAATTGCAGAACTCGAAGACGAACTTCGCTCTGTAAAGGATACCCAATATCTGATTATGGTAGCGTCTCAGGGCGCTGAATATATCAGATACTGCCCAGAAATTGAAAAGGTATATACCTGGACGAAAGCTGACGGTATCCAAAGATATTGTTTAGTGACTGGAAATTTCTGTTCAAGTATACCTTTTGAAAATGGATGTGTGCACGAGTCGCATATAAGTGTCGTTGCACGGGTCTTTCGCACGATCATACAAGATGAGCAGGATCTCAAATATGGTGATCAACCCAAACACTGGGGAGCAAATCATGAGTAAAGGATTTTTCCCCTATGGACAAAGAGAACGTGTTGTCGTGAACATGCCAAAAAACACAGCACAAAAAATCAAAAATATCAGTCAAGAAACAGGGCTGTCTGTGTCTGCTTCAGTGGTTCGGGCCACTGAAGCTGGAACATCTGATATTTACTTTCTTTTCAATGGAAGCAGCCCAATCCATGGAACGACTGGGCAGGGAATGTCATTTAGCGAGGCACAAGAGAAGATGTCGGCTGCGACGAAAATAATCAAGATCAACCCTTATTCACGGACACTCGAAATCCTATGATGGAACTTTTAAAATCCTATGATGAAACACAATTGATTCATGCTTTGGCAAAAGCTTGGAACACTGATTTCGAAAATATTGTTGCCTGGTGGAATGAGGGTTCTGTGTTTGTTTTCACAAAAGAAAGCATCTATGATTTTTATCACGAAGCCGGATTTACAAATGCAGATAAGGCCCTCGAGGCTGACATCAATGATCAGACTGTGGTGAAAATCCGAGAATTGTTTTTTATGATTTAATCAATCTGATCAATCATTTCAGCCCCTATGATTTTTTCATGGGGGTTTTTTTGTGTTTGAAAAGCTTGTCCCTGACAGTACTTTTGTAGTCGTATCAATTTTAATTAAAGAAAAAACTTGTCAGCTTAGATTCTATTGGATACTATGTATTTGTTCTTATGATGAGAACAGCAAAAACAAAACAAAAGGAAAAATCAAAAATGACTATCAAAATTCCAACCATGCCCTTCGTGATTCCAGAGAGAATTACTTTTCAGTCCCTGCCCACCGTCGATGGTATTGGTGCTATGACCATTTCAGAAACTTCTGAAATGGTAAAAAGTATGATCTTCAGAGAAGATCGAGAAGATATTGTCTGCAATATTTCGGACCTTCACTTTTCTTTCAACAATCAAATTGCAACTATGAAGCAAAAAACTGGGAATTGCCCAATGCTTTTGACAAAGACGGCCTGGAATTCACTTGCGGGGAAGATTCTTCCCAGAAGTGGAAAAAACTTCGTCTTCGAGACCATGAAAAAAGACCATGATGGTCAAATGTTGGCTGGTGTGAATATGAATTTCTGGGCACTTGGAAATGAAACCCCAGTAAAATTGCGCACAAAATTGGCACGAGTCAAAGGAAAACATTTCCGCTTAGTCTATGGAGTTTTAAGCCCAAAATACACTGCATTTGACAACGTCGATTATTTGAACCTGCTCGCAAGCATCCCAGAAATCAAAAACCAGAAAGTTCTTTCCCTGAAAATCACAGATGATTTTTTCAGAATGCGGATATCGGATGAAAAAGTCCGAGAAGTTCATGTCCCAGTAAATATGCTCGAAGCATGGAACAGTGAATCAGGCAAATGCTCTGCTCGAATCCAGGCAGGGATATTTCGCTACATCTGCACAAATGGTATGGGAAGTTTTGACAAAAAATCCGAAAAGCGATTTAATCATGTTGGAAATCAGTGGAGAATAAAAACCGGAATACGAAGCAGCTTGCATGGAATGCACAATAAAGCATCCCACCTAAAAGCCCAATATCGTGCTGCACTTTCAGTCCGAATTCAGGAATTCGGTGAATGGTTTCGATCACTGTCATACATCAATAAGGATTTTTCTGAAAAACAAATCGAAACCTGTCTTGAGAAAACCAAAGACCCAACATCATCCCCACTGGGAACACTAGCTGGGCTGATTGATGGTTGCACTTTGGGCGCACAGAGTTTTGATATATTTGATCAACTTCGAATGGAAAAAACCGCAAGTCGAGTCATGGCTCAAGGGCTCAAAGAATTCGCCTAACCAAGAAGATTTTTTATCACCCGAAACATAGTGGCCCACTGTGTTTCGGGATTTTTATTGGTTTTTCTCAAAAATAATCGTTGCCAGCTTAGTATCTATTAGATACTATGTATTTGTATTCAAGATGAATACTCAAAACAAAAGGAAATCAAAATGAAAATCACTTTCAAGAAAACACACACTGAAACAGACTACAATCAATATGATATTTACGCTGACGGAAAAGAAGTTGGATATATGGTAGCTGATAAAGCAGAAAGTTTTGCTTTTGGTGGCATGAAGATTCAAGCTTATGATGTCACCCTTTATGATATTGAAGAGCAAAAAACTTTTGAAATTTCAGGTGAATATATCAGTCACAGTTTTAACGGTGGGTTGTATCGTGTGAAAGGGTATGAAACCATTCCTCTCGCAAAACGTTCTATCAAAGAATATGTCATCTCTTCTTTGACTCCGCAAGAAGTGGTCGAAGTACAAGAAGTGGTCGAAGTACAAGAAGTGGTCGAAGTTAGTCCAACTACCCCTGAAGCTGTCGAAGCCAGCCCAACCACCTCTGAAGATGAAGCATCACCCTACGCATCTTGCTTTATGCTTTATAATGCTTTCATGACAGACTTCGAAACTTTTACATTAGTAAATGCCGAACTTATGTTGGAACACAACGAACTCCAAAACGATATCCCAGAATTGCTCGAATATGAAACAGTCAAGCGTCAAATCACTGTCGAAAAGCAAAGACTGCACACAATAACCAAATTGCAAAAACACATGGCCCAGTGCATGGCCGCCATGCACGAAACCATGACGGAATATATGGATCTTACAGGAACTGATTTCCCATTTAAATCTGATATTCAAGATGTTAAAGAAGCTTGGGACCTTTCTGAGCAAAGGATTTTGAGATCTCAAGACATCAAAACCATGTGTGTCGAACTTTTGGCCCAGTGTGAAAACCAGCTTTCGATTCAAATCATGACAGAAATAATCGAAGGTATCTGAAAATAGATCTCAAAATAGACCCTGACAGCCCTGTCAGGGTCTATTGTTTTTTCTGTCAGCCCTCCCCTGACAAGCTTGTCACGCAACCCCTGACAAGCTTGTCAGAGGAGGGCTGACAGGTTTGTCTTGAAATATTTTGAAAATACAGAGGAACACAACACCATAGAAGCCCAAAACAAAGAGAAAAGAAAAAGAAAACAAAGTATAAAACAAAGAAATATATAAATAATGATAATTTTTTCTTTTATAAGAAACGAACACTGTGTTACACTCAGGGACCAGTTTTTATTCTTAACCAATACAAATAGACTCAAAACATCTTAAAAGCTTCAGGGGTGGAAATATGAGTGAATCCGCAGCAATATGGGTTGATATTTCAACTCTCGTCCCTTGGGATGAAAACCCCAGAATCAATCATGCAGTGATTTCGAAAGTCGCTGAATCAATTCGACGCTTCGGATTCGCATCACCAATCATAGCGCGAAAAGCTGACAACATGATAATCGCTGGGCATACTCGGTTCGCTGCTGCGCAGGAACTGGGCTTGGATCGGATCCCAGTTCGTTTTATGGACCTGGACCCAGCCGATGCGAAATTGCTTGCACTAGCTGACAACAAAATTGCAGAATTCGCCGATTGGGATCATGATGCGTTGAAAAATATTTTGAAAGAAGTTTCTGAAGATGATCTCCCAATTATTGGTTTTGATGACTTCACAAATGGAGATTTCTTCGACCTCGATTTTGATGAAAATCCCATGGGAGAAATCGAAGACAAAAGCCAAGAATCAACAAAAACCAGTGTCTATAAAATAGAAATTCCAAATGACTTCGAACAGATAATGGATTTCAAGCAAGCATTAACGAGCTTGGTTCAAAGATTTAATCTTCATTACTTCGTAAGTTAATGCAGATACTCTATACACCGATGTTTTCGAAGCTAAATATGAATTCAGATAGCAATTACGTGTTATTGAAGTTTTTTCTGAATGAATTGAAAATACAGCGACCCAATTGGCATGTTTTTGTCCCATGGCCCGATTCAGGGTCAACGAAATTCAAATATGATTGTGACGGAACATTTCTGCAAAAAAATGTAACAAGAATACCAAAAAGGTATTATCCAGGTCGCCATGTGGAAACGATGCTTTTTAATGCTTTTTACTGGCGAAAAATCATGAAAAGTATTCTGTTTCATGCTCATTGGTGTAACGACATCGAAAAAGTTTCTGCCTATAAAAGCTTGAATCAATCAACCAATGAAAGATTCAATTTTATCATAGGGCATCATCATTACATGATTCATCCGAGCACTGGGTATTCTTTGGCGAAAGATGAACCTGTTTTGTCTCGCCAGCTTGATGGGTGCATAACTTCAGACAAGATTATTTTTAATAGTCATCATTGTCGAAGCATGTTTTCCGATATGGCACGATTATATCTTTCAGAATCTATTCATCAGAAGATTCTGAAAAAATCAGAAATCATTCATTTGGGGCCAGTTCCAAAGAATCTGGCTAGTGTGAAAAAGAATGATCAATTAACGATTATCTATAACCATCGCTTGCAAGCATACAAAAATTGGCGCACAACCTTCGAGGTTTTGGATGATCTTTGGAAAGAAGGTTTTCGATTCAAAGTAATCGTAACCAATACAGAATCCAAAAATTTGATACACATTAAAAAATATCCATTTACTGAAATACAGCTTTGTTTGACGCATGATAAATACTTGGATGTGATCTCAAAAGGGCATATTAATGTTTTGAATTCAAAGCATGAAACATTCTGTATTTCAGCAGTGGAGTCGATGATGTTTGGGCAGTGCTTAGTCGCACCGAACAAAATTACATTCCCAGAAATTACCGGCATGAAAGATAACAATTACCCTTTTTTGTTTTCTTCAACGTCTGAACAAAAAAACCATTTGCGAACGTTAATGAAAAACCCGCATTTGATTGCTCAGTGGGGATCTATATTACAAAAATTTGTGATTAATAATTTCACTCAAAAAATTTGGGCCATGAAACACATTTCTGTTCTCGAAAATATGTATTCTGCGATCCATGATGTGGAAACGAACTCCGAAGCCCATTCTGCCTACGTGAAAACTTTGAACAGAAACCATCGTAAATCAGTGGATGTTTTTTTGAGGGATCTATACCGTCAGAAGTATTTTGGCGATCAATCGTGGCCACTTGACCGAATTCTAAAATATTTAATACAAAATAATTTCTCAATAGCAAACAAAAAAGGAAAACAATACCTGGTGAAAAATGGCGAGACCCTCTAAATTTACAATTCAAAGACGACAAAGAATTGTCCAAGCAATGAACCTTGGGTGCACTTACGAGCTTGCGGCGAGTTATGCCGGTATCCACGTATCAACGCTGTTTGGGTGGCTTGCAAAAGGCAGGGAAGGCATGGAAGGATTTTCGGAGTTTTTCGATGATGTTAAAAAAGCCGAAGCCCAGTGTGCGATGGGTGCACTTGGAATAGTCATCCAAGCAGCCCGTGGAACACCTGGAAACAATGATGGGGACTGGAAAGCGGCTGCATGGCTTCTTGAACGCAGACACCAATACGACAAAAAAGAACGACCTTCCATTGAAATCAATATCGAAGCAGACTCAATCCCAGCCGTTGAATTAATGGATAAGTTAATGGCGGATCAAGATCTGGTTTCTTTGATCCGTGGGCCAGTTATAGATCTCGATGAATGAACAAAAAATCCGAGAGCTTTTCAACACTGCAAAAGTGTTGAAAAGTATCTCGAAAGTTTATCCTTTATCCGTTTCGAAGCTATGGATCCCATACTGTCATCGGTTCGATGGATTGGGTGATAAGTCAAAACGGCCGAAGGGCTGCGGTGAACCGATGGTTCGAATTAACCATGGGGTTTTTCATTGCAAGAAATGCAATATCACTGAAAAGAGAACCTCCCAAAGGGAGGGCTGTTTATCACTGGGGCGCGAAGCCACGGCAATAATCGGTGGGAATCGTTCAGGAAAAAGTGAAGTCGGAGCCATGCTTGCGGTGTGCTTTGCTGCGGGGTCGAATGCAAAATTCGTTCAGGATTTTCTATCATTAAATAAACTTCCGCATTCTTTGATTCCAAAGAAACCAGGTGTCGTTTGGGCATCTTCTTTGTCATATGCTGACGGTCTTAATTACATTCGTCCCAAGCTGGATAAATATCTGCCACAGGGAACCCGAAAGATATTTTGGAACAGTCAAAACCAAGCAACCGCAATTCTCCCAAACGGAGGTCGTATTGTTAGCAAAAGTGCAGACTCCGGCGCATCAAAATACCAAGGGGCTTCGTGTACTTTTATTTGGCTTGATGAAGAGCACCCAGAAGATATTTTCGCAGAATGCTTGCTTCGAACAGTAGATACCAAAGGAAAAATACTTTTAACGTTAACTCCAGTTCGGGGTTTCAACTGGATTAATGATCTGTTCGTTACAGATCATCTCGATGGATATTCATACTACAAGTTGAATAGCTTAGATAATCCATGGATTTCATCTCGAAAAATACGACAAAGTGTTCAACACATGTCCGAAGAAAGCCAGCGAACAAGGCTGTTCGGTGAGTTCACACGACAGCAGGGATTAATTTATCCTGAGTTTTCAAAACAAAAACATATCATATCACCGTTTAAAATACCCGAAGACTGGCCCATATTCAGGGGGATCGACTTTGGTTGCCGTCATCCTTTTGTATGTTTATGGGTAGCACTTGGCCCAGATAAGACTTTATACGTGTTCCGAGAATATTTTCAGACCGAAAAAACTACTGTCGAGCATGGGCACATGATAAATAAACTTTCCATGAATGATCCTGCCCCTGAATGGACTGTCGCAGACCCTGAATCAAGGGATGGGAGAATGATTCTTGCCCGCACTTCAAATATTCCAACACGTCCAGCCCCCAAGCACTTAGGGGTTATCCATGGGATTAATGCTGTCAAAAACTGGCTTCATTTCGATGAGAATGGAAAACCACATCTTTTTGTTTTCGAGAACTGCATTAATTTAATACGTGAATTCCAGAAATATAAATGGGCCAAGAATATTGATTCCGACAAGCCCCACAAAAGTAATGATCACGGCATGGATTCTTTGCGGTATGTTATTATGCAATTGGATCGCTATCTTGCTTTGAACAGCTAAGGGGTTAACGATGGATATTTTCGCAGATCAACTTGTGCAGTACGGCCCACTGGGACTATTTTGTCTTTTTCTCGTAGTTCAATATTTCCAACAGTCTAAGAAAATCGATTCAATTCAAGAATCATTCCAAAACACACTCGAAAAGATTAATCAACAGCACAAAGACGAAGAAGAAAAAATTCGAAATAGATACTTGACTGTAATCGAAGAATATCGAGAACGAATGGACCAAATGAAGTCCGATTATGAAGCTGATAAATCTGATCTGAAGCATCAAATATCGAAATCGTTAACGGATATGGAAAAGCAATTGTCCCAGATAGCAACGACACTGTCCCAACTTCTCGACGCTACTCAAAAAATGCGACATGATCAGGCAATAAATGAAGCTCGACAAAGTCAGATCAAAAATGGGGTGTTCAAATGAAAGATAGCTTTTTTCAAAAGATTATTCGTGTTTTCTCCCCAGGATATGGAAAAGTAAAAGACAAGCCAAAACAATTAACGCATGGGGCGACATGGGATTCTCCCTATGGGGTGAGAAGAACATTCGATCCATTAAATGCTTTGTCGGCATTCGCTGGCCATGGATATACAAATGCGGCAGCATCACGAGCCTCAGAAGATCTTTCCGCACTTCCTTTGGTGTTTTCCATAGGAAAAGGAAAAAAAGAGCAGATTATTGATCGTGGACCTGTTCATGATTTATTCGAACAACCTTCATCAGATGTCGATGGATTTTCATTTAGAGAGCAGATCACCCTCGATCTGATTATGACAGGGAACTGTTATGTTCTTTGGCTCGGTGTTTCAAAACCTGTAAGTATCGTTCGTTTACACCCAGAAGAAGTAAAAGTCGAAACAGATAACAAGGGCTTGAAATATTACGAATGGAATTCAGGCGGAGAAATAACGAGATTTCCACCCGAAAGAATCATTCATGGAAAACAAGCTAGCTGGCAGAAAGGTCCCCAGTCTTTGTATGGAACAGGGGCCATCGAACCACTTTCCAGAGAAATTACCGCAGATATTAACGCACAAAAATTGGTGTCGGATGCCAGTGCAAAAGGCCGACCAGATGTTTTGTTGTATCCCAAAGACCCTGCGGATATTTGGAATTCAGAACGCAGACGACAAATCAGTTCACAGTACAGAGGACTCGCAAGCGAAGGTGGGGCGCTCGTTCTTTCTGGTCAAATAGAAATGCGTGAACTGAAGTTATCTCCGAGGGAGATGGAATTCGAAGCGGCGAGAGTTACAGCACGCCAGTCGATTTCTGCGGTCTTTGGTGTTCCCCCAAGTGTACTGGGGCTCCCAACCGCCAATTATGCAACGAGCCGACAGCAGGCGATTAACTATTGGCAAGTTCAACAAAAACGAGCGATTCGAATGAATCATTTATACACAAAAATCGGACGATTATTGGATCCCGAAATAAATGTTAAACATGATTTCAGCGAAATCGATGAATTGCAGGATGTAAGGTCAAAAAAGCTCGAAAGAATCAGTTTACATATCGCGCATGGGATGTCGGCTTCAGACGCATATGCCTATGAGGGCTTGAAAGATGCCCCATTGTCAATGAATAAACAAGAAGAACAGGAGCAAGAAGAAGAGTCGAAAATATTAAATGATTATGTTTATTATTTAACACTTACAAGATCAGTTCCGGATTTTCACAATCTCCCAGTATCATCTGAACCATACAACCCCACTGATCGAAAAAAAAGTGAAATTGAAGATGAAATCTTGGGCTTGAATGAAGATTGGGAGCGTTATAAAAAGGCCCACCTTTGGTTTGATAATGAAAATCAAAACACAAAGGCAGGTTATAAACTTCCAATCGCTCGAATGAATGATGGTGTATTAACTGTTTTTCGAGACAAGCTTGGCGATGCAATTGCTGCTTTGAATGGGGCTCGTGGTGGTGTTGATATTTCTGATGAAGACCGTCGACAAGCCTGGAATCTCGCTGCACAATATTATCAGAAATTTGAAGAAGAGCCGCCACCACTGAAAAAAAAAGTCGGTGATGAAAATCCAACCAACTTCCCGCAAGCTGGTGATGATTTAAAAGTTTCTTTGAGAAATAGTGAGCATCAAGTTTTTGATCTTAACTATGCTGAAAACATAAAAAAAAAATCATCCTGAAATATGGGAACTCGGTGGAAACATTCTTGGTGATAAACAATATCTGAGGCTTTCAAAAGTTCTCGAAAAAGGAAAAGTTGAAACTGAAACTGACGAGGAGGCGGTTCGTCTTCGTGAGGCTTGGGCCGCACGTCATAAAGACGATTATCGAATAGCTGGTGTCGTCGCACAAATGAAATGGCTCGTCATTGGTTCTCGTGGTGAATCATACATGAAAGAATTGATCCGAGAAAAGATAGAAAAGACCAAACAAGAATCAGATGATCGTGAAGAATATCGTACAGCTATGTGGAAAACATGGGTACAAAAAAACCATGGTCCAGGCGAACGAAAGATATACAAATCCATGGTTGATTATCTTGATGGGGCCAGAAAGCGATACAAAAAAAGAGCACGTCAATTAATCACTGAGAAATCATCTGGGGCGACGCATTTAAGGGCTGTTATTGACTGGAAAAAGTTAATGGCGGTTTTTGAAGAGGCGAAAATATTACAAGAAGAATTAAATAAAAGCTGGGGTGGTGTTTGGACCATTACAGGAAACAAAACACTGAAGCAGATATGGGCAGCAACGAACACCCAGCTTCCCCTACCGTTGGATTTTGCATACAGGGAGCCACCAGAGGGAGCTATCTCAAAATCAGTTAGTGAAATAGCAACGACCACTGGTGAAGATATTCGTAAAGTTATACAGAACAGCCTCGTCGCTGGGGATTCTGTTCCTGAAATAGCAAAAAAAATCGACAGCTTGTCAACGTTTAACCGCAAAAGAGCGACGTTAATTGCAAGAACGGAAGCGACAAGAGCAGTAAATGCGGCCACAAATGATGCGTATAACATGGCAGCGGAAACAGGATTAAAAGTTCGAAAAGAATGGTTATCATCAAGGGATAATAAGGTACGCCCCGAACATGCAATGCTCGATGGTCAAGTGGTAGACACTGGCGAAATGTTTTCAGTGGATCAATATTCCGCAGCATCACCGGGATTTTTCGATGATGCTGGTATGGATATCAACTGTCGCTGTACGATTATCCCAGTGTTGGATGATTAACTCTTGACAGTTCGACAAAATCAGGACAGTGTAAGTTATGATTTGTAAACTACTAAAAACCAGTTCGAAAACTGATGATGCAAAAGAAACTCTTTCTTTTGTAGCCAGCACAGCTTCCCCAGACCGATATGGCGATGTAATCGATCAAACCGGATGGGAACTGGATAGTTTTAATCGAAATCCTGTCGTTTTGTTAAATCATCGAGCCGATCAACTTCCAATCGGAAAAGGTATCGTAAAAAAAGAAGATGATAAACTTTTGATCGACGTTATTTTCGATAATGATCCAATATCAAAAGAAATTGAACGTAAAGCAAAAGCTGGGTTCATTCATGCAGTTTCCGTGGGATTTAATCCTATTCTGTCAAAAAATAGACGAGATCTCCCTCATGATCATTGGGCATATACAGAAAAATCCGGTATGTTTTTTCCAAAGGCCGAGCTTTTAGAGGTTTCGATCGTGACTATTCCCGCTAATCCTGATGCGACAGTGCTTAAATCACTTCCCATGCCATTTTGTTCATTTAGTCAAGGTATCGCAGTAAAAGTGTTAGAAACAGTGCAGGGAGAGCTTCTGAAAAGGCATATCACACAAATTGAAGAATCAGAAGAAGAATGGATCGTGCACTTTGCAAAAATTAAACCGTTGAAAGATCTTTTGGATTCTTTGATGGATAAAGAAGAAGAAGAGCAAGAAGAAGAGCAAGAAGAAGAGCAAGAAGACGACGAAGAATTGACTGAAGACTATTTCGTCGAAGAAGAATCAGAAGAAGATGAAGACGAAGAAAAGAATTTTAATAGACTACTGTTCCGAACTTTTGTTAACGAGGTTAAATAATGGACGTTAAAAAACAAGAAAAAGCCGTACAGATGATTGCAGATATTCGCAAGCATCAACAAAATTCGACAGAACGAGTATCAGATTTGACAAGTCAAGTTAAAGATCTGAAACATGCTCTTCGATTGATGCAAGAAAATTCGCTTGTTTCTGAAACCACCGTACTGTCGGGTGGTGAATCAAAATTGAATCGCTACGTTTCCAAAAGTGGTTCCATTCAATGGAAAACAGAACAGAAAAACCTTCAGACTCCCGAAGGTGTTGTCAAAGTTGATCAGTATGGGATTCTTGATGATCCCAACCCATCGTGTTCATGGCAAAAAGAACTGCAAAAAATCGCCAGCGATCGTTCATTGGTTCGAATGTTTATGCTCGATCCCCACACCCCACAACTTGACACAAAGCTTTTCCATCATCTGAAAAAAGCACCCAAAAACATCGTTCCTTCCATTCAGAAAGTGTTCAATGATACAAGTGGAAATGGGGCAGAATGGATCCCTGACGAGTTTCAGCCGGATCTATACAAGACTTTTCAAGTGGAAAGAACACTGGCATCGAATCTTGCGAAAGTCCAGGTTAATCGAAATACTGTTTTGGTCCCAAGAATGGATCGTGGTGGCCGTCCATACAAAAAAGGTATGCTTACAAGTGATGATCAAAAATATACGACTAGCACTGTTTCCACAGCGCAAGCATCCCTGTCGATCACTGGCATGGCTTGTCGTTATTTGATTGATGATGCCGCAGCCGAAGATTCAGGGATTGCACTATTGCCAACCCTTCAACGTCAGATTGCGATGGATCTTCAAGATGCTTTCGAAGATTGCATGATTAATGGTGACACCGCTGGAACTCATCAAGATACGATTTCAGCTTGGAACATTCGTTCTCGTTGGGGTGCAAGTGGGCTCGGTGGGACATCTGATCACAGACGATGTTTCTTGGGCTTGCGTGCAGCTAGCTATGATAAATCCACGACAGACGATCATGGGGCAGCATTGACCTATGATGACTTCTTGGCAAACGTTTATAAAATGGCCGAACTCGGTGTTCAGGATGTTATGTGCGTTGTTAGTCCCGAAGTTTTGATTAAATATTTGCTTCCCATGGATGAAATTGCGACCCTCGATAAAGTTGGACCCCAAGCAACAGTTTTGACTGGTCAAGTGGCCCAAATTGCAGGGATTCCAATTATCGTGTCTCGTTTCATTGGAAATGATATGCAAAATACTGGTCTTTTCACTGGTGGTGGTGGTGGCCTTTCTGGAATGATTCTTTTCAATAAATCATCCTGGAATATTTATGAGCGAAAAGGTATTCTGCTAGAAAGCGATAAGAATATCGGCCAGGGAGCGATCGAGCTTGTCGCAACTTATCGTGGTATCATGGCAAGTGCAGACGCAGCAGCGACTAAAAATGTTTCGTATGGTTTCAACCTGTAAAGGAGTTCTCGAATGTTTTCTGTTATTATTAACGTTGCAAGTGCAGCGGGAACCGATGTTCTGCACTACGTCCCAATGGGTCAGCAGGCGGAATTGAAGAGTGTTAAATTAATTCCTGCTGTGACGAGTGCAGCCGATGGAACCCATTATTACACGCTTAATGTGTATGGGAATGACGGAGCGACTGCCGTTGCCTCTCGTGCTACAAATGCCACTGCGTTAACTGCTGGGACTTTGTATGAATTGAGTCTTTCCAACACCGATAAATGTGTTTTCAGTGGATCACAATTTGTAAAAGTAAGCACTACAAAAGCAAGCAGCGGAAAAGTAAAAGATTTCCAATTGCTTTTGACTTTCGCCCCTGCTCGGACTTATTAGGGACATGTCGTGCCACTGGTATCTGCGTCTGTATTAAAAGAATATCTACCTGAAATATCAGGAACGGATGCCGATTCCCAGTTGACTTCTTTGATCCAAAGAATGGAATCATTTATTGCTCGTTTCCTGGGTTTTCCAATACAGGATTCGGGCAATTTTCCGGTTTTGGACTCAGGAACATACACACTGTATCTTGATGGCCCCGCAGAATGGTCCGTGCTCGTTTTGCAATTGCCTATTAACCCAGTGACGGCTGTGTCGAAGGTCTATAGTGATCCCGATAGAGTCTATGGGTCTGACACTGAAATATCATCTTCAGATTGGGATCTTGACAGCAGAAATTCTCGAATCATATTAAAATCGACCAGTGGCGAAGCATATGACTATGGATTTCGAGCATTAAAAATCGTTTGCACTGCCGGATATTCGACTTCAAATCCACCCGCAGATCTTGTTCATGCTATTTGTGTACTTTGTACTCAAAACTGGAGAAATAAAAATAATTTCAGTCGTGATTCTATCACTCAACGAGGATCTACGATTAAATTAAGTCCCAAACAAATGCCTTTGGAAGTTAGGGAGATTTTGTATCCGCTTCGTTCTACTTCGCTGCTTTTGTGAGTATTAAATGCCTCAATCATTCGAAGAGTTAAATAAAAAATTAACTCGTCAACAAAAAAGAATGAATACTGAATTCGCCAATAAGGCCCAAATAATCGCATTCAAAATTGAACGTCAAGCAAAAATAAATGCGACCACTTATCCCAGGGTTGTAACTGGACGATTGCGAAGTTCCATTCAGGGTCTAAGTAGATTAACGAATGAAGGTCCCGAAGTAATTATTCAAGCTGGTGGAAAAAATGAAGTTAATTACGCTCGTTATGTTGAATTTGGGACTCAAAGAATCAAGCCTCGACTGTTTATTGGAAAAGCTGTCGGAACTGTCAAAGCAACGCTTCGAACACAGTTAAGAAACGTTTTGAAAACTGTTTTGACGGAGTAAAATATGCCCACGGATCCAGTTTTTGTAAAAGCTTGGAAAGCGATAGCAACCATTATCGCCAGTGATTATTCTTCGGGATACTCTGGGTTGAATATGTCGAATCGTGTTATTCGTGGTGCTTTGCCTGAATCTCCCATGGTCCCATATGCGTCTGTTTTTTTAGTTGATAGCCTGGAAGAAACTGGGCCAGTTTTAACAAGATATTCGGGAAATATGGTTTTCGAGATATATGCTTTTGCCGGTGGCGGAACCTTGATCCAAAGAATGGATCGTGCACTACAATTGGGAGCAGATATTATAAATTCTTTGACTTCTGACAGGTCTTTGGGGCTTGCAGGACAAACAGACGATATACTCTGTTCTATTTCTGCTCTTGATGGTGATCGTTTTGGAATCCCAGGTGCTGGGGTGGCCTTTATTCAGGCTACAGTAACGTTCCAGTCGGATAGGGGTGTTTGATGTCGTGGTATGATAGCAATTGGAAAGAACGAGTCCCTGTTTCAATAGATATTACGGGTGGGGGTGGAACTTCTGGGACTTATGACGTTGAATTAACAGTTCCCAAAGACTGGGACCGATTCTGGGATAATATTCGATCCGATGCCTTTGATGCTATTTTGGTTAGTGCAGACAACCAATTATTAACTTTTAAAAGATCTTCGTTTACGTATTCAACGAGAGTTTTGTCCCTTGCGATTGATAATTTAGCAGTTGATAACAATGATGCGATACATTTGGTGTGGTTGTATTTCAATAATTCATCAGCGACTGATTTAACATCGAGCTTTACACCATCAACCCCGAAGCAAGGATTAATCTTTTTGGGAACACCGAATGGTCGTATTGTTTCAGGTGAACGAAGCAATGCTTCCCCAACGTCAGCACCGCAAACAACTTTCCAGAAAACCACTGATGAAAAAGTATACATTTGGTTTCAAATTTCACCATCATTTTCGGGCCGTGTTAATCCATACAACAAAAAAATGTTTCTCGAAGGATTAAGGTATATACAGGGAGAAGTGTTTGGTGTGTCAGGGTCATCGTCCACACTGGTTTGCGATGAAACGAAAACCAAGTTCATCGAAGGTTGGGTGGGGCTTTTTGTTCACACTGGAACCGTTGACACGAATTACACTGTCGCATGTAAAATATTCACCACACTCGACCAAGTTTTGTCGTTAAGATGTGGGTTAGAAGTTCGCAACAAAATACCAGTATAGGGGGAAAAAATGCCGGCTAGCTACTTAGGACGAGGATCATTTATATACATGGGCCAAGAAAGCAATTGGGGCGTCGCTGCGGGGTCACAAACGGTCTATAATCGTGTGATGAGTATAGACATGTCGAGAACCATTGAACGAGAGCAACGAACGCATTTAACGACTTCAAACGCTGCGTTCTCTTTTGGTTCATTTGATGCTTTTGAAATTGCTGGTGGAAGTATAACTGTTCCCGTTCAATATGATGGAACTGGTATTCTAATTTATAACGCTTTGGGAGCAACACCCACGACCACAGGGTCAGACCCATATATTCATACCTATACTCCCAGCACTGAAGCTCGATTTCTGACTATACAGTGTCAACGAGGCAGTGGGACCATGGAAGCATTTTTGGGTTGTATGGTTTCAACCATGAACATATCAATCGAATCTGGGCAACAAATGGAAGCAGAATTCGAATTCATTGCCAAAACATCAAACAACCGAACATCTGCGATCACTTCTCCGAACTTCGGAAGTGGTCTCCCTGTTAATCATTATGAATCAGGAACACTATCATTCGACAGTCAAACGTATAGTGTTCGATCCATTTCCCTGAATCTTGACAATAAACTTGAAAGACGCAATCTTCTTGGATCAAAACAAACAGCCCAGCCAGCAATAACTGATATTCGAGAAATCACACTCGATGTCGTTGCTGATTGGGAGGATGATAATCTATACAACGCCCAATATCTGGGAACCGCTGGTGACGTTGTGATAACATTTACAAACAGTGCTGGTCATTATTTCAAGATCACATTAAATGAAGCGCAGTTAACCAGCTACGAAGATAATGTTGATTCCGTCGGCAGAATTGAACGAAGTTTCACTTTTCAAGGTTTTGCGACCAGTGGTGGGAATGCTGCTTTCGAAATTGAAATCAAAAACACGAGCATTAGTGCTGTGGCGAATGGTTAATCTTTTCTTGTGTGTTACAGGTCTTTTGTAACACACAAGAAAGGGATTTCTATGAACAAAGAAATATTAAAAAGAATCGCGTCGCAAAGTCGTTTTGTGGTTCAGTGTTTTGGTGGGGAAGTATGGTTGGAAGGTCGGATTCTATCACCGACTGAGGCTGAAAGCGCTGGTCTTCTTCAGTATCTGATAGCAAGTCAAATAACATCGCAAAAGTCAATGGAACATTTGTCGAAGTTAAAAAATCAAGCTGAAAAAGTATCTGAAGAAGAAGATATTTCTGGGCTTGCTTCATTGATCGAAGATGCAAGAAAAATGGGATTTCGACCCGAGGCTCTCGGTAAATTTCATCACCATCAAGACAAGATTATCTCCCAATGTATTCGAAGGTGTTCGACAGACTCAGGGAACACTTGGGAGAATATCCAGATAGTCGTGTCAGAAGATCAACAGAATGCGTCTCAGAATAGATTGTGGGTTGGTTTATTATCAAATGCTGATCGAGATATGATTATCAACCATGCCATGAAAGGACACAGGGAGGCCGAAGAACGGATTGCCGGGTTTTTCGGACGAAAATGAAGACCTTTTGCATTTATACGACATAGCAGCGAAAACCTATGGGTGTTTGCCGTCAGATATTGCGAAGCTTGACTGGAAGGATTTACTTTTAACTGTTCAGTGTCTTCGTATGAGATCTCAAAGAATAACAGCGATCATTCGGAAAAACCGTTACAAAAAAGGTATGGTATTTCCGAACCTGTCTATTTCTGATCTGGGTGATTTGTTGTGAGGATATAAAAGTGGCCGATAATGTCGTACAGTATATCGTTAATTTGGTGACATCCCAAGCTGATAAAAATCTTCGAAGCTTTACAAAGCAAACACAAAAGGCTGGCGAAGCTTTAAAAGACTTCGCCAAGCCCACCAAAGAATCCACACAAGAAACACAGAAATATAGCAATAATCTGAAAAAAGCGAAAAAATCAAGTGATACGTTCAAAGCTTCGACGCTCATGGCGGCGGATTCTTTGTTAAACTTGAAAGATCGTTTTGTCAGCACCATTAAGTCCGTTGTGGGTTTGGCCCAAGCCCAAGCGGATTTAATTAATGATTTGAATGATCTTTCGACTCGAAGTGGTATTTCTGCAAAGTCTATTCAGGGACTACAATTGGCATTTAGAGCGTCAGGGCAAGATGCTGGGCAGGTTAAACAATTGCTCGATAAGATGCCAGTAACGATGTCAGCCTTGGCGAATGGAACAGGGGCAGCAACGAAAGCATTTAACAAGCTTGGACTTTCAGCTTTTGAAACTGATGGGACATTAAAGTCATCCCAAAAAGTCTTCATGGAAGTTACGAACGAACTTCAAAAAATGAAAAGTGGAACAGAGAAAGCAGCAATCGCCAGTGATATTTTTGGCCGTCAAGCAGGAAATA
>PBAL01000089.1 GCA_002715965.1 Verrucomicrobiales bacterium
AAGTGTAACTAGCTAAAAGGGGCTTAATGCCCCTTTTTGCAATCTCTTTCGTAAGTACCCTTGTAATCAGGCCAACCGTATTCCCCGTTGGATTCTTTAAACGTATCCACCATATCGCAATAATAAGCTAACTCAGCTTCAAAATCCCTTTCTGTTTCCATGCTAAATAAGACTGTCATGCACATAATAAGAGCCATAGCTATAATAAGAACTCTATTAGGGTGCTTGTCGCCGCTTCTGCGATTGTAACAATGAGCCATAATTTCACCTAAGTAGTGTGGTTAATTTTAATACAAGTATATAGGTTAATTTTACACTTTAAAAGGTTGTGCAAACAGCACATGCAGCGCGTTTTAACCTAAAGTATAGCACTTATACGGGCTACGCTGTAAAAAGCGCACAGCGTAGCGTACAATTAGCGCTACGCGGTTTCAGCACGCTGTAAAATGCTTGGTTTGCTTGGGCGCTTGAAAAATGCGTGCGTATCGTCGTCCTTAGCGTGTTCAAATGTAGCTGTGAACTCAACGGTATCACCTTTTTCTGCATCGTAGATTTTTGTTGGCAGCGTACCCCATACAGTTGATTTATTTTCAAGTTCAACAAGCATTTTGGTTGTTATTCCGCTGTCGTAATAGCTAAACGACTGACCGTGTACGTCTTTTGTCATTATTAGTGTACCCTTAACTGTAACACGTCCTTCCGGTGCTGTACCCTTAAGCTCTTTAAGCTTGGCAAGTTCAGCTTCCCTAGCGGCTTTACGTGCAGCGGCCCGTTCTTGCTCGTAAGTGTGGATTAGGTCAGAAAGCGACTTCTGGTTGGTTTTAATGTAGGCGTAACGGCTTTCACCATCGTCCCAAATCCGACCACGTTCAACAACACCATAGTCGCCAATGCAAGCGCTAAGTTCTTCAATTTCTTTAGTGGTAGATTTAAGACGCACACTATACGCAAATCTACGGGAATTAGCAGTACGAACACGCCCTGTCATTAGCTCAAGTTGCTCGTAGAACTCTTCGCTGAATGGTAAATATGCACCACCTTGGTAAGTTGTGTCTTCCCAAAAGTAACCATCGCAAGGTGCGTGAAGCCTGCCGTAGCAATCAATTGTAGGCTCTTTACCGTTGTTAGCGGTTGCAGCTTTCTCAGCTACTCGAGCGCGTAGCTTTGCGTAGTTTTCGTTCGCTTGAACAACGTGAGCGCGGATAACTTGTACTAATGTGGTCATAAAATACCCCTACGGAATGTGTCTTGTTAATGTAGGGGTATTATTAAGAATGGTTGGAAGTATGTCAACAAGTTTTTGCAATTATTTTAAATTGGGTATCCAATATCCTTAAGTATGCGGTTCGTTTCCTCAACGTACCAAGCGTAGTCAAGGTCTTTCGGAAGAGCTCCGTCCATTTCCATTAATGGTATAGCACCATCACTCTTAGGAACCTTTTTACCATTTTTAGCATATATCATTCGCTGTAACGTACCCTCAGGCTGAATTGCGTAGTACCATCGTACAGCTTTACCGAGATACTCGTAATGCACTGGTGTCCAGCGTGCTTGCCCGTAAGCAATACGCAACGACACAGCCATCCGGTCATAGGGTTCGTTATTGTCAATCCAGCTTTGCTTTATCCATGTGCCACCCTCGTACTTAACCCATCCGGTCTTAAGTAATTGCGCTTCCATGTCTTCAAGCTTTACTTTACCCTCAGGGCCTGGATCTACGTATTTAACCGACACAGCGCCGCCCGTAACGTTACGTATGCTTATAAAATCCATTATGTTGGTACAGTTACGAATATACGTTTCAATGGGTGTACCATGCTCAAGGAACTCAGCGACTGCTTTGGTGCAGATGGTTGTAGCTGCGTTCTTACGCAAGCCTGGATCACTGTATGCCCCTTTACCCTTAACGCCACCATCCTGCTTAACAGCAAAATAGTTGTTCACGTCTCTACTGCACAGCGCTCGGTAGTAACTAGCCTCCAGCTCGAAGTTAGTTTGCTTTTGCCATGCGTCAAGTATTGCATCCCGTGTTGCTGTTTTAGAACGGGGACATTTAATAACAATACCATCCGTATTAGCACTAATAACCTGTATACCGTTAAGCTCAAATGTCTCTATCATCATAAGCAAGGCAAGCTGGCCTGTGATGGTTGTTTGTATTAGTAGGTCTGGCGAGTAGAATATAGACCACTTGGAACCAAGCTTACCAAACGTCCCGTTAATAACGATTTTAAGGCTGTCCGCTGTACGCTTGCTGTCCTTCGCTAGCTGCTCGTATTCAGCTTTCTTAGTTGGATCCGTTTCCGCCTTAGCTTTGTCACCATATTCCTTAGCGGCATTTTTAGCAGCTAGACGTCGCTGTACAATACTTCTAAATACGTGTAAGAAGGCGGGCCCTAAATGTTGCGGATAAAGGTTGTTATTAAGAATAATGAACGGGTAGTATGAGGTTACATCGTGGTCACTTAACTGGTATAGGTCGTCGCTAAAGTGGCTCGTTTTCTTTTCTGTACTGTGCAGACCACCGATACCCATCGTGTAAGTGGATTCGTTAATATTTATCTTAAGGTTAGCAAGCTGTGGCGGTAAGCCTACGGAACCCTTTTCGCTGACCACAAATATAGTTTCACGTAGTATGTCCAGCACTCCGTTCATTAGTGGTGTTTGGAAACCCATCCAGTCAGGTATACGATAGCGGTATGCTGTGCCGGGCTCAATTACAGGTTTACTTGGTTTGTGACCTAGCATCTTTGTAAGCTCGTGTGCAATTACCGCTTCAGCTATCTGTGCATCGGACTTACTACGCAAGTCCACACTGTATTCCTTGCTCATTTCTTCACGCAAATCAATGTCCTTTTTAACCTTGTTGTATACATCGTGTGTGGTGTCCAAGTCGTTAAAACAGTAATAGCGTGTAACTGATATTTGGTCGGGTGTTAGCTCAACTTCTGGGTGTATCGGCAAGTCTTGCATTTTGCGCGTACCAGCACGCCCACCGTATATCTTAAGCGAACCCGCTAGCGGGGTAACTTCCATGATATCAATGTGGTCAGCGTTAATGTTTTTGAGCTTAAGCTTCCGTAACACTTGCCAAGGTTTAAAACCCTCACCGATTATCATGTTCGTTGCTGCTTTCATTTGGGCAACGCTTTTACCAGCCATAGCCATGATAGCAATCGGCATATCGTACCCTATCGAGTTAAACCCTACAATAAGACCGTAATTCATAATCCAAATAAGCTTACGCGGGTCGTCGTTCCAATCGCTGTCACCATAGTCAGTACCAACACGTTCAAAGTAAATGTACTTGTTAGTTACGGTGTCCTTAAATGCAATAAGGAAGTAATTTATATAACACTCAATATCGAATACTAGTGGGTGTTTATTACTAACCGCTGTCATAAGTTCTTGGTCGCTAAGCATAGGCAGAGCCATAAGCCTAGCTTCTTTAAGATAAGGTAAAAACGTATTAAGACGCCAAGTCGGTTCAGGTGCTAAATACTTTTCTTCATCCTTTTCCTTTTTGATTTTCGGCATATCCTGCCAAAACAAACCGAGCGCATCTACCCTCATATTTCACCCTCTAACCAGTGCATTCCCACAATTAAACCTCGTACTTTTGCACCGTACCATAAGCAAGGGCTCGGGTACATTGTCAGGTCGAGTTTTTGTGCTATACCTTCGAGCTTTTGTAGCATAGGGAGTGAAAAGGTACTTTTACTTATAAGCCACTCTAATTCGTAGCTGGAACCTTCCCCACTTTCCTTCTGGTGGGTACGCATAAGTCCGGGCTCAAATACAATACGATTAAACTTATCTACAAAAGGTTTCATAGCATCAACACCCTCAAAGAACTCTTCTGGTATTGTAACGGGGTTCCCGCTTACCGCTAATAGCTCGGTCACCTTGCTGGGCCACTCGTCGTCTATTAGGTTTGTTCGCATCCACTTACCATCTTCGTAATGTACAGTAAGCGAGTTCTGACTCATTTGGAAGCGTGTTGGTACGTCCTTAATGCGTAGTAATTCCTTAACCGCGCTACGGGGTACAATTATGTTTACAGGGAACGGCTCACCTAACCAATACTCAGCAACGATAACGTTATTGGTTGCGTACACACTACGCCCGGAAAAGAATATCCCGTTTGTCCATGGGCGTG
Organism: Verrucomicrobiales bacterium; assembly: GCA_002715965.1. Taxonomy (GTDB): domain Bacteria; phylum Verrucomicrobiota; class Verrucomicrobiia; order Limisphaerales; family JAYPXF01. The sequence goes on from PBAL01000089.1 coordinate 4,160, forward strand.
CAGCATCGTTCCCTATAAATGGCTCAAGGTGTGCAAGCGCTTCCAGCATTGCTTCGCCGTCAATATCTACAACCTGTCCTTCAGGCTCAAGGTGTGCGCTGTGCCCCTCAACACACTCAATATAGGTTCTAAACTTACCGGACTTAACAGACAGCCGTCCCGTCTTTGTCATACCGAGCTGTATGGTATCTTTACACTTAGCAATGGCATTCACAAGTGGTACAGCTTTAGGTTTACAGTCTACGTCAAAATCTATCGGTACAGACAGCGCCATATTCCCGTTAAAACCCTGTATACGCCCCTTTTCAATTTTAAAATGGGTAAGTGTAGGTACAAGCTCTTTTTTCGCTACACAGCCCTGTACAAAGCGCATTTTACGCAATAATTCTGCTGACATTTTAAAATAACCCCACTGTAAGATTCTTGTAGTGATTAACGCGGTTCTGATTAATGCGCCTGTTAATTTCCATGTACCCGTACATGTTGTACACAGCACGCGATTCGTACACGGTAGCCAAGCGCGTTTTGTCAAACCCCTGCTCACCTAACATGCCTAATATGTAGTCGTGCTCAATTGGTGTAAGGGTGTCAATGTGTTGCCCAGCGTCATGTCTGCTAGGGGACTTATCGGACACGTTCATTGGTCCATGGTCTGGTGTTACAATTGCCCCGAATGCTGCTGCCTGTATCCACGAACTCGAGTCGCAGCTATACCAAGGATATTTTTCCATTAGGGGTGTTGAGGTGATACCGAAACCATGTACCTTAAGGCGCGGGTTGCCGCTACCGTCTGTAAGATAGTTGTGCCAAATGTGGTCAAGCCAAATCTCAAGCTGTTTAACGGACTGTCCAACCATTCCGCCCAGTGTAATGTATTCGTAATTTTTAACGTACCATTCCAAATAACGCTCATCCTCACCAGCATGGAAACATGGTAGCGGACGCACACCTAAGCGCTCCATGTGCATCTGGTTACGGAATGTCTCTTGCGGGTCACCAATACCATCCAGCACCGATGCCATTAAGCAACCATCCTCAACACGTATAATGTCTTCGTTACGCCGGATATAATTGCAGTAGTCCTCAACGCTTAATGTGACACCTAGCGTGTAGGCGGAGAACGCTCCGGAATCCAGAAATATACGTGCATTGTTTTCGCGCATGTTGTTTACATAACTTTGCTTGCCAACGTAGTGCCAGGACTCCAGGATATTATGGTCTTTAACTTGATCCATAATCTCAATTTCGCGTTCGTTTAGTTTGGGGTAACGGTTCCCGCCAGGCATATAGCTGTTCGTAAAAACCGCTGCTAAATATAGATGGAATTCACTCATCATAGTTTAAAGCTCCACAGAATAAAAAAGCCGTAAGGTATGTTAACCGAACGGCTTTTAGTGTGCTAGATGCAATCCGATTAATTAGCTAAGGACATGAACTCTGCACGCGTCTCAGGTTCGTCCTTAATGACACCATGTAGCGCGGTTGTAATAGTGTGGTGACCTTGTTGGCAAATACCACGCGATTCCATGCACATGTGTCGCGCACGTATCAGTACACCAACACCGAGCGGTTCTAGGTGTTCTTGCAGCGCATCAGCAATCTGTGTCGTTAAGCGCTCTTGTACTTGCAAGCGTCTTGCGAACGCATCCGCTAAGCGTGACAGCTTCGACAGTCCAACAATTTTACCATTTGGAATGTAAGCAATAGTTGCAGTTCCGAAAATCGGTGCAATGTGGTGCTCGCAGTGGCTATAGATTGGGATGTCTTTGACCACAACCATTTGATCATAATTGTCCGCACCGTCTTCAAACACCTTAAGGATGTCCGCAATGTCAGCACCGTAACCACTGAACCAGTGTGCCATAGCTTTAGCATAGCGCTTCGGGGTTTCCTGTAACCCTTCTCGAAGCTTACCGCCTTCTTGTTTTTGAATTACGTGTAGGGTGTCTTTGATTGCTAATTCAATTAGCTCTAGTTGATGTTTTTCCATTAGCGTGTTCCCTCGTTGTACGCTACTTCTACAATGGCGCTATTCGCGCCGTGTTCTCTTACTTCCACTTTGGTTAGCTGCACGCCCTCACCAACGTTACCTTCTTTACACTGTCTACGCAACCATCCAGCAACCGTTTTATGAATGTGATCGGCAAAAGCTTCGCAACCAACATTATCAAACTTAATAAGGTCAATTAGACCGTCATCTGCAAGCTTCTCGAACGTTGCCAGTTGCGGATCGTCTTTAGCGACGATGGTAGTGTGGTCAAACGTTTCTACAATCCATTCTTTAATGAACCCCAAACCGCCAAAATCCATAACCCAATTACGCTCATCTAAAGAAGTAGACGTGAACTCTAAATGTATGGACAGCGCGTAACCGTGTATAAAGCTGCAATGTGACTCAGCACGCCATTGTCTGAATGCACAGCTAAGACCTAAATTGTGCCCAAAAGTTTTAGTTGATTTGTATAGCTTCTTCATGCTTTGCTAACCTCCACACGGTGTTTATTAAATACCAAGCGAACAACCACCTTATCCGCTCCTAGTTCTTCTCTTACGACAGACGCTACATCTTCCATAAACATACACTTGAAAGATACAAGTTTACGCATCTTTTTGCGTACTCCGTACAGCTCACGGAAGTTACCAAACTCAGCTTCAATAAAGATTAAGTCTGGTAACTTGTTAACAGGACAAAACGTGATAATCGGAAGCCAAGTTGTTACCGTTGTCTTCATTTTGGTAAACATAAAAGTACCACCATTATTGAGAACAGAATTCCGAAATACCATGTTGAGTTTCCGAATTCCCATTCTGGAATGTTAAGTTTAAATGTCCGCTCAGTAAACGGGTAAAAAGGTCGCGGAGCCCATTCGTTACTATGAGTGACAGCGTCCAGTACAATATGCGACAGCCAAGCTTGAAATACTAGAAGACTTGTTAAGCCCGAATAGTACAAGCCCAAACCGACAACCGCACACACTAAGAAACTGTGTGTAAGCTTATATAGCTTGGTTGGGTTTAGCTTACGCTTAACACCTAGCACAAGGTCGGGCGCTGCACCTATAACCGCCCCCATTAAGGGGGCATTGTAATTCAAGCCAATAGCAGCGCCTACAAGGGCGTGAGTTGCTATGTCCATTTTAACCTCTTACCGTTACAGTCCAGAGTAAGCGGTCAACCGCTTCAGCTCCGAGTGCTTTTAGGTTGTGAGGTGCTACATACCGCCCCACATTCTCGCCAATTCGTATTTTCAAAGTGCCCGAGCATGGTTCAGACAGGAACACTCGCTTACCATGCAAAGGGCCACCCATAAGTTTAACTCGCATTAGTAACGCTCCAAGAATTCTGCCCAACCTTTAGCGCGTAACTCACACGAAGGGCATTTACCGCAACCGAAACCCCATTCGTTCTCCGTGTTGTGGTCGCCTTCATAGCAAGTATGACTCTTTTGCAGAACGATATCAAGCACGTCATACTCTTCAGCAAGCTTAAATGTGTAAGCTTTATCCACATTCATCAGCGGTGTCGTAATCTTAATGTCGCTTTCCGAACCAAGGTTAAGCGCTGTTTCAAGTGCTTCGATAAATTCACGTCGACAGTCAGGATACCCGCTGTAATCAGTTTGACATACGCCCGTCATTATGTAACCCGCTTCAAGTTTTTGCGCTAGTGCGTGCGCAAGGGTAAGGAACGTTGCATTGCGGTTCGGTACGTATGACGCAGGCAGACCCTCTTTCTGTGCGTGCTCTTTAGTTACGTCATCTTGCTCGTCACCCGCTATTAAAGCGCTGTTACCAATCTGCCGAAGCGCGTCAACATTAATAACGTGTTGCTCAATGGACGTGTTAAATTTCTCTTCCACTTCCTTTACAATTTCATTAGCGCAGAATACTTCCACACCATGCTTCTGACCGTATGTAAATGTAACCACAGCTACACGCTTGAAAAGCTCCACAGCTATGCCCAAGCACGTTGTGGAATCTTGCCCACCACTCATTACGACAACACAAGTTTCTTTTTTGCAGTCTTTTTCCTGAATTAACTTATTCATGTTAATTACTCCACGTCAATTATTTTATGAATTTGAAGGCATAGCGTGTAGCCATGCGCCATTGCCGAGCTTACCGCTGCTAGCAGATGTTTTTCATTCTCCTTTGGGTTTTTGCAGTCCACAGGCTGGATGAAAATAGGTCGTTCGTGCTCAATTGGGGGCCTAGCTGGTTTAACCTTAAGACCTAGAACACGTGTAGGTAAACCGTCCACAATGTCGACATGCTTGTAATCAACTACATACTTATAAGCTGACACATGCGGTGCCAATTCCTTATGTATACGCCCAATTTTAGGGGAACACATAATGCGGACAGGGTAGTTTGTATTATAGGTTGGCGGTAGCGTACCGTTAGTTTCAATCTGCACTGTGTATTCGTACTTCATTAGCTGTGCAACAAGCTCGCTAAGGTCCTGTCTAAACGGCTCACCACCTGTAATGACCACAAGCTTATTCGGTGCTGTAACGTGCTCCACAGCTTTTACAATGTGGTCAACACTACGCATACGCGCACCTTTAGTGTACTCAGTATCGCACACAGGGCATTTAAGGTTGCATCCAGCTAAGCGGATAAACGTTGCAGGATGTCCAGCGTAAATCCCTTCACCTTGTATTGTAGGGAATATAGAATGAAGTAGGACTTCACTAGGGTGGTTCTTTTGCAGTCGGAGGGGCTTTTGTGTATTCATTTTAGTCCTTGTTTTGAACTGGTTTAAGGGACAGTCTGCGGTATACCGCTGACGAAAAAGGGGTCTAATGACCCCTTAAAAATGCTGTTTATTGTTATTATTCAGCTTCTTTTTTGGCTGCTTTAGCTGCTTCAGTTTTAGCTTTTTCTTCTGCTTGAGCAGCTTTCTTTGCAGCTTCTTCTGCTTTGGCCTTCGCTTTCGCTTCAGCTTTAGCTTTGCGCTCAGCTTCTTTAGCTTTTTTAGCTGCTTCACGCTCTGCTGCTTTACGCGCCTTTTCTTCTTCACGCTTAGCTTTCTCTTCTTCACGTGCTTTGCGCTTAGCTTCTTTTTCAGCTTCCTTGCGAGCTTTTTCTTCTTCGCGTGCTTTACGCTTAGCAATGGTCGCTTCCGACAGGATTGTACCTGTAATATTGTAAAACTTTCTCCAGCGAGCATATTCAGCGCGGACGTTTGCTTCGTTTAGGCCAACTTTGTTGGTTTCGATAAGCAAGTCTGACACAGCCACAGGCGAACCTTTAGTCTTGCTCATTTGGTCAGCAATTGCCCATGCTTTTCCGCAAAGCGTACCTTCTAATGGACGGGTGACACCGTTCTGAACTACGCGTTCTGGCTTAGCTGCTTTTTCTACGGTTTTAGTTTCAGTTACATCTACTGCTTTCTTTTCAGTTGTCATTGTAATTACTCCAATTATTGACGGGGATTAAAATCTTAAATTTTGTAAGTGAGGGTAAGTATAAAGGGGGACGCGCCCCCATGTAAACAGCTAAACGGGATTATTATACACAGTTAATCCAAGTTGAGGTTTTTCTGCCATGCACCTAACGTGGTACTGGCTGTGGTACGCTTAACACCAATTTGTTCCAGTTCATTCATTACGTCAATACGCATTTTACGAATAATGCTAAGGTCGGTCGGTTTGCCCAATTCCACCCAAGCCTTTTCAGCATACTCAAATATAACAGCACGCTGACCGCTGCTTCTACCCGCTGTGCTCGCTGTACGCGATTTTGCGGGTGTTTTGTCCTTAGGGACGTCACTTAAGCTTGGCTCGCTGTATTCTCTGCCCAGCTTAATACGTAGGGACGCAAGGTCAGTGTTATCGCTTTCCATTTCACCAAGTACGTTAAGGATCGCGCCTACCAACATTTGACGATTGTACTTGTCGAAGTTGTAACTAACATAGTTACCCAAAATTAGACGAAGCTCCCTATCATCAAAGTTCTTGAAGCTGCTCATTGCGACATCGTTTATGTAGTAGTCTACATGTGGTACAAGGATGTCGGCCCAGTAGAAAAGTTGCCCCTCCGTCGGAGCAACCTTTAAAAATTTATAATTTGAAAGTAAAAACAACATGTGGGAACTCCCTATTACTTACGACCTTTAAAGCCCATCCATGCTCTCCAGCGGTATAGCTCGATGCTTACATTATTAGGGTTAAGACCACGTTCTTCCGCTTTAACCTTAAGCACGCTAGGCGTTGGCACCATACCTTTTTCAGCGTGGATTTCTTCACATAGTTCCCAAACTGCTGCACACTTACCGCCAGCACTTGGACGCTTAATGCCGTTACGCTCTTCACGGTCTTTTTGGATTTTAAGTCCTTTGCCTGTTGCTTTACCGCTTTTTGCAGTTTTAACAACTTCGCCAACCACTGGTTCAGGCTTTACAGTTGAAACGATAAACTTCTCACCAAGCATTGCAATCATCTCAGCCGGTGTTCCGCTGTCCATGCTGAAGCTAACTGCGAACGCGTTGTCGTGCTCTACAACTTCAGCACCTTTTAAATACTGCTGAACCTTTTGAGTGTAAGTGTTCATTGCACGTACCGCGTTAGATTTATTTGAGTAAGTTTTCATATTGGAATCTCCGTTTAACTAAGATGTATGTCTTGCTGTGTATGTTGCACATATTACGCGAACCAAGATATATGTCAAACACTTTTTACATCTTTTTTAATAAAAAGGGAAGTTTTTTAAAAACTCCCCTTAAAACATCAACTTAGAACGGTATTTCCATTTGCCAACTAGGACAACCCTGACTTACTACCTTAATAGGTGGTGCAGAATCGTACTTTGTACACTTGTGTCCTTGCTTTTCTGCAAACTCGCAATTCCCACATGTCATTATGATTCCATGGTCGCTCATTTGCTTTTGCGCTAAGCTTAACGCCTGTCTTTGTGCTTGCTGTGCAAGCTGCCACTCTTTACTCATTTTCGCCTCGCTTAAGGATGTTAGGTATACCAACCTCACCAGCTAACTCACCAGTGTAGTCGATACGTTTAATTTCCGGATAAGGTTTCCGGTTTGTCCATACCCGCAGATACTTAGGTGTTTCGCACTCGTGCCAGCGCTCGGTTGCTTCGCCAAGTGTTTCCGGTACGTCCGTTCTTGCTGCTTCGCGCCACCAATCCTTAGCCATTTTTAATGCGTAACCTTCGTGCTCCAGACATAGCGGTTGCTTAAAGCGTCTCAAGCCACATTGGTAGGTCATTTCTATATAGTCGGGTTTACCCATCCGCCCCTTCCTAATCTTATAGGTGAGCAAATCCACCTTAAAGGTCTGCACAATGGGTTCATCGTCTTTCTTCTTACGCTTCTTAGCTATAAGGGCGTCACTACTTGCACCCGCTTTAAACTTAATCTCGGGCGGGTACTCATGCCCACATGTAGGACACACGCGCAAGCTAGCATGGAACATTGTATGACACTTGTCGCATTCGCGTACAGGTGCTTCACCTCCACCCTTGCCCTTAGCTTTGGGTATGACAGGGTCATTAATGGGCCCTAGTCGCTTTGTGTTACCCGCAAAGTCTAACACTAGACAATTGGGTTTCTCGCTGTATGCAATAGCGTCCAGGCGCCCCTGTTGCGTGCTAAGGTCATAACCCTCAGCATAAAACGGACGTGTACCCCGACCAAGTATTTGCACCCAAAGTCCAGGCGACTTGGTTGCACGTAGTATCACAAGCAAGTCAACAAAGGGTGCGTCAAAACCTGTGGTCAGTACACCATTGTTCACAAGCGCCGTAACCTCACCACGCATAAAAGCTTCGATGTTAGCGTCACGCTGTGCTGTGCTCATTTTGCTGTGTACTGCGACCGCTGTTACACCCCATTCGTTAAGCTCACTAACAATATGCTCAACATGGTCAACACCCGTACCAAATATTAACCAGTGTTTCCGATTCTCATTTTCAGCATACGCAATTGTTTCACCAATAGCAGCGCGAGTAATTTCTTCCCTGTCTGTAGCACGCTGAAGCTCACCTTGCTTAAAGTCCCCTTGGCTAGTGCCAACACCAGTAAGGTCAATTTGTACTTCGGTGCTCTTAGGCACAAGCTCACATAAGTACCCTTGCGTCAAAAACCAGTTAAACGCCTCAAGCGTACACATGTCACAGCAAATGTCATCAAAGAACCCGTCTTTATCTGTAATCATGCCAGTCCCTACGCGGAACGCGGTTGCCGTTAGACCTATTACTTTTAAGTTAGGGTTCACACGCATTAGCAGGTCGATAAACTTCCTGTACATGGTGTTTGACTTGTTTGGTATAAGGTGGCACTCGTCTACAATAATTAAGTCCACGTGCCCGAATAGGTGTGCTACGCGGTGTATAGATTGTATACCCGCGTATGTCACATTAAACATGGTTTCTTTACGTCCAATACCAGCGGAGTAGATACCAGCTGGCGCGGTTGCCCATATTTGCATAAGCTTATCGTAGTTCTGCTCAATAAGCTCTTTAACGTGTGTGAGCAGTATAATTCGCTGTCCAGGCCACTGCGTACACACACGTCTAATGAACTCCGCGCTTACCAAGGACTTACCCGTACCTGTGGGCATACAGACGACAGGGTTCCCCGTGTTGCCTTCTGCAAAATAGTTGAATACACTGTTAATCGCATACTCTTGGTAATCACGTGGTTTCATTTACCAAACTTCCTTCATTTTGATTTGCTGCGATGTAATGTGGTCAGGACCTTGCTTAAATTCCTTCCCGTCACGCGTACGATACACGGCATAATTACTCTCATGGTTTCCACCCATAAAACTGAAGCGTGGAAGCAACGTGGGGTCATATACATGCTTTTCACAACCCTCAAAGCACGCTGTTTTATCGTTAACGATGTCCGTCATCCCGTGTGCGCAATGGTAGCCACCTTCAGGCTTAGCGCTCCAGTGTGTACACGTACGACAGTTTATTTCTGGTGCTTCCTTACCATGGCACACACCCTTTTCATCACAGAACTTACACTTCCAGAATGTTGCTTGGTTGCTAATACGCGGTTGAGGGTCTGCGGTGAATATAATATTCTTAGCTCGCTCGGAATAGGTACGCGCATTCTCTTCGTCGTAAGCAATAATTTCAGCATATAACTCGTCAGTGTCCTTGTTCACCACCATGTAGAGCGAATATGGTAGCTTGTAATACTTCATACACTGGTTCATTTGAACATAATGCTCGTGCTTGCACTCTTGACAGCCTTTAGCTTTAAGCTGTGTGAACCCTTTACTACCAGACGTCTTAAATTCTGTGTAGCAGGGCACACCCTCGGGTAAATCGGGAATGCCCATTGCAATGCCATCTAGCGCACTACCGTAGTGACCGCCATAGTCCGCAAACTTAAACTGTCCGCCCTCGTCTGTTTCATACCAAAGTTTAACGCCTGGAACACACATCAGCATTGCAAGGAATCGCGCTTCTTCTAAATGCCCTCGGTTAAATAAACGAAGAATACGTTCGTCAAACTGTGCTTCCTTAACCCATTTCCAACGAAGCTGGATCTGGCGTGCGCAATCCACACCGATACCGGATGCACCTTGGTGACTGCGGAACTTGCTTTCGCTACCTCGATAAGCGTCTTCCATTTTGGGTAACAGGGTTTTAAGGTTCTGTCTAAATTGACCACATTTATCCGCGTTCAGCGCTTTGCTAATTGCGTCCAGCGTTTTTGTTGCTAATACTATTGTCATTTGTGTTTCCTCCTTTCGCCCGGCTTAACAACCTTACGGCCGCGTATGTGGGTCATTCTTTCTTTGCGGGGTTTACCCTGCTTCAGTTTCTTTTTGCTTAACCGGATAACTTCTTCACATTGCTCTGACGTAAAATGACCTATGTGACACTTAGCTCTACTTAACCCCATTGCATTCGCTAACCAAGTATAAGCACCTGTGCGCGTTGTCAGTCCAGATTGCTGGTGCAGTTGGTCAAACCATTTATGTGCTTTTGCACGGGCTTGCCGTGTCTTAAGGTCCGCCATTTTACCGAGCGGGTATTTAGTACCGAAGTGACATCCTATTGCTGCGCCACAACTTCTGCAAATCCAGATGTACGGCCAGTTCCCGATAGACTTCTTATATAGAACTTTATTGTTCTGAAATGTTACATTAGGTGATTTACAAATATCACATGTTTTGGGTGGGTTAAGCCACTCAGCTCGCTTCCTAATTTCCATATTTAATTTCGCTTTTAGTACATATATCTCCAAACATAAAAGGGGTCAAACAGACCCCTTTTATAATACTATGTTAAAGAATTAACCTTGCTGGTTAGCTAGCCAAGGTGGAACGTCCGCCTGTGCTGCTGCTTGACCCGCTGGATCTGTTTGCGGGTGTTGCTCAGCTGGTGGTAAGTCCGCTTGTTGCTGTGGAGCTTGCGCCTGCTGCTGTGGTGCCGCTTGCTGTGGTGCAGCGTTCTGCCAGCCACCCTGTTGAGGTGCTTGCTCTTGCTGTTGCGGTGCAGCGTTCTGCGGCGCTTGGTTGTATGTGGTCACAGGTGCTTCAGTTTGCTGTGGTGCTTGTTGCGGTTGCTGCCACTGTTGCTGCTGTGGTGCTTGTGCTTGCGCTGCTGCTTGCGGTGCGCCCTGTGGTGCTTGTGGTGCGCCCTGTGGTGCTTGTGGTGCGCCCATAGCTTGCGGAGCCCCGCCTACATTACCGCCACCTTGAACCGGACGATAGCCTTTTACTTCATTACGTGGCTCAGGGTATTGCTCAGTGACTTTAGACATACCCACTTTTACATCCATAGGGATGTTGTGTAGCTGCTGGCTATCCTGCACTTGGATTACACCCGTAGCGTGACAAATAGCAGAAAGCGTCTGGTAAGCAATTTCAACCGCTTTTTCGTTAGGGTTGTTCAGGTTCAAGCGATCCCAAAGCTTACGTCCTGCGAACTGTGCTGGTGCTACAACTTCAAGTTCAATCTCTAAATACGAACCGTCCCCACCTTTAGTAGCTTTCATGGTTGAGTCGGTGATCATTGCGGTATACCATGCTGGTGCAAGGTTCTCGAATGCTTGGTTTGGTGCTACGGTTTCTGCGTTAAAATTCAATCCAGCCATTATTGACTTCCTCTTTATGCGGTTTGCGTTTGATTGGTTGTACCCAAGATTTTGTTAATGATGTTCCCGACGTGTGGGTATTCTACTTCATCGAGCGCACCAGATCGATCCTTAGCGTCAGCACTAAAGTCAGGCTGTGTACGCAAGGCGCGATACATACTTCCGTCAGGGTTTTTGCCAGCGAATAACTGGAATACCTCGTCGGTAAGATATGGAGTTGCAGGACCCATTTTCTGGCCTGGCATACTTGGCCCGGCAAGTGTCATGCCAGTACCTTCGTCCTTACTACGTTCTTCTTTAAAATTAAGCTGAACGTGTCGGCCTGGAAGGTCACGGAAAGCTTTAATGGTTTTAGTCATTTGTTCAATAAGCTCACCATAAGCTTGACGCGGGTCTTTTACTTGCTTCTTGGCATTAGCAAGCACCTGTTCTGCTATCTCAGTAGCTGAGTCCAGTACAGGGTTAAAACGCTGACCTTGTGGGTCAGTGCGTAAGTAGTTTTCAGCTTCAACAAGGTCGTTGACGTTGCGAATCTGGATTACCGGAATATCGTATGCGATAGACGGGTTGTTTACACCCCACACACGCTCAATGTTTTCACGCTTCAGTGATAACAGACCAGCTTCCGCGCTAAGTACGATTGGATTTGGCATCGTTGCCGAAAGCATGGTTTTACCCATACCGGAACGACCGTAAATCACAATCTTAACACCGTTACTAGCTGCTAGACTGTCCGCGCTTACAAGCTGTATAGCCATTAATTAAGCTCCGAATATAAATTGAAGCGCTGCAATAAGCAGCGCAATTGGAACGGCAACAATTGCCAGTGCGAAAGCACTTGTAGCAATAGTACGAATTGACTTAACTTTTTCGTCTTGCACGCCACCCGTAAAGATAGCTAGTAGGTAGTAAAAACAACCCACAAGAAAATAAGTTTTACAAATCAAGTCGAACATATTAGCTCCTTAAACAAGGGGTAAAACTATACCCCTTTTTGCAAATTATTGCGCGTTAATTTTCGCCACAAGCGCGTCCAATTCATCGCACTTTTCGTCTTCAGCAAATCCAAGATCCGCTTTAAGCTGTGCAATTTGACGCATTTTACGCGCTTTAGCTTTAATAACTGCAAACTCTTTTTCAAGCTCAGCTTCTTTCTCAATGCGAGCATTATGAGCATCAACGTCGACTTTGCCAACAACCCACTTGTATGTGAAAGGTGCGTCCATATTAATGTCAGCAAGGGTGTCTACACGTGAAACCTTAACAACGGTTAAACCCGTAGAAGGTGCATCCACAATTACCTCATCACCAACTTCAAGTTCAAGGTCGGTTTTGTAGGTGTACACCTTACCGAACCCTTCACCTTCGTGGTCTTTAAACTGAACGCCAACTGTGGTCAAAGAAGCTGATAGTGAAGCAATAAGATTTTTGATACGCATGGTATTTCCTTTATTTAATGTGAAGGGGTCTAGTTAGAGACCCCGTTGTTTAACTGTGTTTATATTAACACGAATGCTTTCAAAGTATAGATAATAGCGTGACTACTTATCTTCCTTTGGTACAACTAATTTCAGAGAAGGACTAGCATCCTTAGTAACGACAGCTTCGTCGAACAATTCCTTAACCGTATCCGACATATTTTTGTAACCCGCCATAACCAAGCTAGCCTTATACTTAACCGCGTTCGTTAGCTCAGCTTTAGCATCATCACCAAGCTTCTCAAGCTCAGGTTGGATAAGAGCAAAAGCGTCTTCGTCCAATTTGGTGTCCTGCTTATGCACAAGAGTAACTTTATATCCCCCGCCAAGCTGGTGGTGTTGTGTCCCGTATTTAGGGTCAGGGAACAGCTCTTTGGCAAGCTCCTGGCGCTGTGCCATTTCAACTTTTTTAAGGCGTGCTAACGCTTCGCTGTTACCCGCCCACTCCAGGATTTTTTGGTCTAAAGTGAGGTTTTCATTAAATGCACTCATGTTACTCGTCCTTCACAAATACGCCGTCAATCATTGTACCTGTACGGTCTTTGATTTCCATGTATGCTTTGCGTAAGCATTCACTGAAATCTAAGCAGCACTGTTCACACAGCAAAAACAAAGCTGCCATGACCTTGTGCATACTTACGGAGGGATCGCGGTCACGCGCAATATCACCAGCTACGTCTTTAAGGTTTTTAAACACATGTAAACCAATCGCAAGCGCTTCTTTTGTCTTAACACCCGTTTCAAAATCTTTAGGCTGCTTATCCATCTTATAGGTACAAGACGTGAAATTTGTTGGCTCCATGTTAAGCTGTGAAGCAATAATGATAATGACCACAGTAGTATCACCAATTGCGTCCACTAACTTGTCTTTGTCAAATTCCAGAATAGCTTCTGCAACCTCACCACCTTCCTCAGCAAGCTTAAGGAATTGTTGTTTAGGGTTAGAACCTTTAATAAGGTTTCTATCGTGTGCCCATTGCTGGACTAAGCGAGTATTAAAAACTGTACTCATTTTCATTCTCCGGTTGTTTAAAGTAAAGCTAGCTTAGCAGCGCGAACGCCACCAAGCTAGATTCCATCTTAGTTTAGAACTTGGAAGACTTCCGCTGTGGTAGCATACGTGTCAGTCACCTCGTTACGGGTAAGTTGTCGTACTGTACCTGTGCGTTTAAGTTCCTCAAGTGCTTCCCTAACTATTTGCGTAGATTTCTTCCATTGCGAAGGTCTAAATGCTGCACGTCTGGATGCTACCCTTTGGATATAACCCCACGGAATATGCCCGTTAGCCCGCATAGCTTCAGCTTTCGGATGGTAGGTGGTAATATTACCCTCGTAGGTATAAAACGACACCATAATCTCACGAAGCGCACTTAACGACTCGCTTTCGCTTGTGTTAGCTAACAAACCATCACGTACAGAACTATATACAAGGTAGTTGTGTCGCATGACAAAGTCGTAAGCCCAGTCTATATGTATGCGCTCTATAACGGGCCTACTGGGGCAATCCATTGTGGCCAATAGTGCTGCCAGTTTTAATGTCTTAAGGTTAGCACGTGTCCATAAGGACGCTATTACAGGGGATGTCCCGTGCTCGTTTACCTTGTCCGTACACTCCCTGCTGAAGTCTGCAAACCATTTACCCGAGTAAGCGTCTAAGCCAACTTGTGTTACGGGTACAGCGTTAATGTCTACCAGCGCACGCACAGCACCCGTCGCACACTGTATCAGGTGCTGGAGTAGGTGTTGAGGTGGTTCCTGTGCTTGGTATATGGTGTCGTATGGCACATTACCTTTGTAGTGCATAATTAGGAAACGTGACATAAAACCATCGGTAAACATGTCAGGTGTAATACTGTCAAAGAATGGTTCTGGCACGGACTCACCCAAAAAGCTATATCCGACAGCGTAACCCAAATCAACCGACCTTTCGCTAGTTGCGTAACGCATACCACCAGCGACATCAAATTGCCCACTCTTACTGTACATGTCGGTCATACACTCGCGCACAGTAGCAAGCGCACCCCCGCTGTTATTCTCGCTAACCATGTTCTTAAAGACCTTACCAAACTCACTCAAGCATTGGCAGAACTGCGAACGTTCCTTAAATTCTTGGAACATGGAGTTTTCGTGTGTAAAGCGCTTCGACATAACAAATTGCCTAGCACCTATAACACCATGCGAGCGTTCCAGCAACGTCATAAGGTTTTCAGGGTTCTTACTTAACGCGGACTTGCCTGAGCCTGACGGTGCTAGCATCATTAAGTACATGTTTAACCCTGTGCCGCTTATGTTGTACGTGCGACCAAACAATCCACTTGCAACCGCTAATGCTTCAGCAATAGCGAAGTCCTTAATAGGTTTAACAGACTGCGATTGAAAGTAACGCGCAAGCTCACCCATCATTCCAGGCGGGTATTGCAGGTCACCGCCCACAGGTGCAACCGTTCCCACAAGTTCCTCAACGCTACCCTTAGCAACCGCTTTCGCTTTAGCAAGTATAGCTTCATTTGCTAACTTAGCTTCTTCAGTTAGCTTGCGTCTGTGCTCAGCATCAGTATCGTTCTTTTGCACACCGTACTTAATAGCGCGTATAAGCTTGTAATCGGTGCCAAGGTTCTTAAGCTTCTTTTGCTGTTCCTTAACGTTGCCTGGATACCGCTTTTTAATGTCACTTAACGCGCTTAAACGCCACAAGCGCTTACATTGCTCCACATTACGTGTGTAGTATGTAATGATTGTCATAAACGCGCTGTCAGCCTGGCTAGCGTCAAAAGTAAACCCGTAAGCACCTTGATTACGCATTATATCTTCGTAACCCTGCCAGTCGCCACTCATTAAGCAACCAAGCTTTCCACTGTGGTCACCCGCTAACGCCGCTTCCATAATCTCTTCGTCGGACTTAGTTTGCGGAGCACTTACAAAATTAAAGTTCTCAGCGTTCTCATCAACTCTAGCATTAAAGAAGTCAATAACAGCTTGGTCATAAGCAATCGGCAAATCCTTGTAGACGTTACCTGTGCATATAATAAAGCGTTCTCGACTGTACACCTCCAGTTCGTTTGTTTTAATTGCACCCTTAACCTCACCCTTCAACCACAGGTGCAAACCTGTGCCACTTTGGGAAACTTCGGTGTAGGTGTCTAGCCCATTTACTAATTGTACTTGTCGTTCAGTTGCGCTTATAGGGGCATCATCTTTTACGTCCAAGTCAATACACGTGTACCCATCGCCGTCAACCATTACAAAACCAAATCCGCGGTCGGGGTGTTTCGCCAACATAGGTTCTAGTTCGTCAAACGTCAAACAGAAGTGGTAATCGTGTGTACTAAGTGGTTTAAACTTGCCTTCCAGCTCGCACCAGTAAAATGGAGCTTTAGCAAGACCACCGTCACACTCACGTCCTGTAAACGTCCAGCGCGGCATGAGTCTTAATTCAATAGGAATGTTGTAATACATCTACTCACCCTGTTGACGCAGTAAGTCCCAAGCACGTAAATAGTTAAGAATCTCATCAGTACGTTCCCAGAAGAACGTGTTCCCTATTTTAATTGTAGGGAATCGGTGCTTAAGCTTAGCGATAACAGTCGGGCGCGTTACATCAACCATTTCCATGATTTCTTGCGTTGTTATATAGT
Organism: Verrucomicrobiales bacterium; assembly: GCA_002715965.1. Taxonomy (GTDB): domain Bacteria; phylum Verrucomicrobiota; class Verrucomicrobiia; order Limisphaerales; family JAYPXF01. Next base: position 20,352 of record PBAL01000089.1, read on the forward strand.
GCGCGTCAAAGCGCTGCTGTGGGGTTTCAGTCCGTGGAGCTTTGTCAATAAAGCTAGACAGGATCTGTGTGTTTATTTCTGCCATTTTCGTATTTACCTCCGTCAATAGGGTGACCACATTACATGCAAATTGTGTGTAAAACAAGTGTCCTACGTTTCACGCAATTACTTTATAATCATGGCGCTAAACTTTATTGGCACACGTGTTTTTATTATTGGCACACGTAAGAACTTTATTCGTATGCTAATTTGTTAGCGGGTAAATTAAAAGATTTAATGTATGAGTGTATGAATTAAGGCGATTGTAGCCCTGTATCTGTTAAGTTTATTAGCTGGTAAGTTAACTTTTTAGCGGTGTTTGTTAAGTCTTTCAAAATGAACTTTAAATTGACCGATTCGATTCGTAACCTTCGTAACCTATTCGTAACCTCGCCATTTGCTTGTAAGTGTTTGATTTTAAAGGGAAAAACCGAGTTTTCGTACAAGTAACCGAAAAACACATATACCCCCATACTGGCCGGGCCGTAAGCCGCTTTTTTATATGTGTATGTATATGTGTGAGGTTACGAATCAGGGTAGAAGTATAGAAGTAGAAGTATAAATAAATATTTATTTGTATAAGAACTATTATTTATTTATTTATATTAATATATATATTATTGTTTTTTATATATATTTTTTTATTAAAATAAATTTTTAAAGAGCATCCTTGGATCTGTTAAGGATCGCCTTGATACTTTAAATGGTGGCGCCTAGTATGGTTACTACCCGTAACAAATGGGACAAGACGTAAATACTTTGGAGTTACCGATCATTAAATAATCTTTACTTATGAGCGGATAGCTAATAAGGTGTAAGCGCAATTTGCAAAATCCCTCATAAATACAGGAGACAGACATGTCCAACGAGAATACAATAGTGTTAGATGCTCAAGTTCAGCTAATGGACAGCTTTGAGTTCAACCGTTGGGGTAGAAGAAAGGTTATACATGACGAACTTAACGGGATGTTTTCACCAAGCGGTAAACCATGTGACCCACGTGATGTGTATAGGGAAACCACCAGCATTAACTATACTGATTTCAGTTACCGGAATATGTATACTAACTCAGCTTATGTGCAAAAACACTTCCCCGCTTTAGCTAAATATGCAAGTTATCTAGATTACAATTCTTTAGATCAAAATGGTGTAATAGTTAGCTTCGATTTTAAGCTGAGCCCTGAGGTTGCTGATGTGCTTAAAATGCAAGCGTGTATCTTAGACCACCAGCACGAACAAGCGCTTAAAAGGCAAGCTGCTCAGACTGAGTATTGGGAAAAGACAGCTTTAGGTCGCAAAATGCGAATCGACGAATTACGTGGTCACTGGCTAATGGGTCGTTTGATTAAATGGCTATGTATATAAAGGAGAAAGCTAATGTCACAGCGTATAGTAATTCAGAAGCGTAATTGGTATGGTAAGCTAGTCACCATTAAGGAATACAATGGACATGTGTTCGAGTTAGTTGTTAGCACTGGTGGCGTGCTAACTGTACGTCATCTTAACTCGCGTAAAAGCGAGCTGGCGCTTAATGCAAACGAATGGTCCAAAGCGGAGGTGGTCTAATGTCTGACCGTACAATATTTTTAACGGGGTTATCAACAAATAGCGTCTTAATTGCAGACGCAAATACAAGTTCTTTGGACGGTGTTGTTCTGCATACTGGTGACAAGGTCGCAACCCTTAAATCGCCAGATAAGGAAATGGCTGTCGGTGAGATATTTGAAATAAGCTCTTGTCTATTAATTGTCCGTATAAGTGCTACGTTTTACCGTATCTTTTGGAATATTGGGTTCCGCACTCAAGAGTTAACCGTGGAGGGTTTATAATGTGTAGTGAAGCACAAGCGTTAAGCGATTGGTCGGACGGTAGTGAATTAGTAGAACGCGACGACTTTCTATCTAGTAATGAGCGTAACTGGGGTTTAAGCTGTAACGAGCGTATAGCGAAAGCACGCCTATCGCGAAGCAAGCGTAAGCGGGTTAAGCGAAAAGCGCCCACAGCGCATGCAAGGGGCGCGAAAGTCAATATGCGCTGCCATTGTGGCCAGCACTATAAAGCTCGTAAAGCGGATATCCTGCGTAATTGGGGGTTGAGTTGTTCAAAACGTTGTGCAGCTATAAGACGTGAATTCGGACGTCCTGCTGCTACCATATTAGGAGAAGAGTAAATGTCAATTCAAGATGAACTAGCCAGGCGCTATTTGGGTAGACGTGTTAGAAATTTAGGCAAGCGTGTTAGAAGTGAGCAGGGTGTTGAAGGTCGTATTACCGAAATAGACCATGAAAACGCTTTACTTAAGGTTGAATTTTTACCTAACCAGTCTTTTGGACTTTTTTTTAAGCATTGTTGGTACGACCTATCCGCCTTTCAGGGTGAGCATAAGCTCTTCACTATTATCAAACCACGTATGAAACCTGTCGAGGGTGGGCGCTGGGCGTGCTTCCCTGCTGGCGATAGTTGTGCCTTTGCTTTCGCCAGTATGGAACAGGCTTACGTCCATTATTGTTTAATGTATGGGGAACCAGCCCCTTCTGAGTTAGTAGATAAGTACATAAGGAATGTATAATGAGTGAAGTCAGAGGTAGCATTTTTATGAACAGTAAAGGTGAGTTTGCTGTTCTTAGTACCTGCGAAAGCTTAGGTCCCGAACCTAAGCTGAATGTGCAGTTTGTAACAGATATTAATCAAGCTAGCGTTATAAAGCGTGTAACGCGTAATATGCGAGCAAAGCTTAAAGGTTGTGTTCGCTTGGTAGCTGTTGAGAAGCGGTCTGTTGAAATAGTAACGGAAAAGGTTGACATTTAATGGCTGATAAGTATATGTCGCTACCACCTAAACGGGTAAAGATGAAAGACATCCTTTTACCCGTAGGCACGCGCATTAAATTTACCAAAACGCTCACCAGTGGCCCTGACGAGTTCAGTCCGGGCAACCTGTACGCTGAAAAGGATGATCTAGGTGTGGTTGTGGGTCACGATTGCTGGGAAGGGCATCGCGTGAAATGGGACAAGTGGGATGCACCATTTGGCGCTGTACATGGCGATGAGTTCACGCAATACTACGGAGAAGAATAATGTGTGAAGAAGCTGAATACAGACGTAGGGAAATAAAACATGTGTACGCAATGCTTGAAAATATGATTGAGCAGCGTAACGAGCTAGCTAGCTTGATATATAACGCTGCTATTGGTAAGCTGAGCATGAACGTCAATGCTGATTTGGAAAGCATGGCTGAACGCGTGTACGGAATTACTCATATGACTGCTACCCAAATCGAAGAAGACATTAAACGTCGAAAAGGGGTTACAGATGAATAAGCGCCCATCTATTAAAGTTTTGCCTTTACTGTTCTACAAGTACCAGAAAGGTGAGGGGTTCTTTGCTAAGCACATGAACGAAAGGTACGATTATGAGTTGGGGCATTATTATTACCAGCATTTTGACGCTGTGTTCAACCGTGATGGTATATACTATAACCGTAGAACTGGGGTATGCTGGTTTGAAACTAATGGTAAAGCTTACGTTTGCGACAAGAAAGACTTCTTTAACGCACTAGCTGGCTATGAAGCGGGTGAAAAAGATATAAAGCTGTTTAGACAGTTTAAGCTCATTTATGAATACGATAAAAGCGCTCTTAATAAAGAGCAGATGCAATTTCTTATTCACTATTCAAACAATTTGGAAGTACGTAAGCAAAAGCGCCAAAACTTAAAACGTATGCTTATGTTCAAAAGGCGTCTTGGTTATTGGAGTGGCGAATGAGCTTATCGTTCTTACAAAGCGTAGCGCTGGCAGATGCACAGCACACATTTAGCGCGGAACATAATGTGGTCATGCAACCAAGCCACTTTCGCTTTTCCAATCTAGCTTTTGCCGTGCGTTGTGGTATTCTGCAAATTAACTTGAACCTATCGTAACGTAACACGTAAGGAGAATAAATGAGGGTTAACCTGACTGACCCCAAGAGTGAAACCTTCTGCTGTGGTACACTGTGTGACAAGCGTAAAGCGCAAGCGCATATTGACCACATGCAAAGGGTCATTGATGCGTGCCACCAGCTTCTTAACTATGGAGATATGCCTGAAGACATAGTGGCAGAACTTAAATCGCAATTAAGCGAACTAACAACTAAGGATTAATTATGATTAAGCGTAAATACTTCTTTTCTGTAAGAGTAGCACATAACGATGATAGCGGTGATTATAGCTGGTGGCATGATATGATAACGCGCACATCGCTAATGCCTGAGCAAGAAGCAACCATGGAAGTTATTCGTAGGGAAGCCATGGTAGTGCTTGCAGACCGTGTACCAAGAAGAATTTCACGTACAGATGTGGAATTTGTATCTTTTAACAGAATTTAATAGGTGGTAATATGAAGAACTTTAATGGTGCGTACATACGCTGTGACCTTGGTATACGCAAAATACTAAGCGCTAAACCCATAACCAACCCGCCTACAGTACACAGCGAGTACGTTGTTACCGTTGACGGTGGTAGTATACCTATTGAGTTTAAAGCGTCTTACGCTACGTTACAGCGCATTTGCTGCGAACCTGTGCCTGGCGTTAGCTTACTTGGTAAACCTGTTATTGTATGTGATGAACACGGTTCTGATTTTAACAACCTTAATGACGTATTAGATGCTGAAGCGTACTGGCAAGAGCGCAACCGTAAAACTGAGGTATTTGTGGTCACTAGTGTATCATACCGTAACCTACTAGCGGCGACTGAAGTATGTAGCAATACCACCAGCCATAAACCAACTGAAGTTCGTATTAACCAAGCGTCGGATATGTATTCAACATTTATGTTAGGCTTTTTAGCAAATAATGTTGACCTTTAGATATCCATCTGTATAATAGCTTTTGTGGGTTGCAATGGTGCTCCCACAAATTTAAAGGATATCAAATATGTTAATACTTCCTAAATCTTTACTTGCGGTAGTTGGCGCGAACGACATTGCTTTCCCGTTTAACAATACAGCTGAGATGCTTGAAGCTGCAATTGAGAAGCAAGACGTTGTAACTGTAACGGATTGGGTTCACTTGCATGGCTACGTTGTCGCTACAGGCTGGGAAGGTACGCAGCCACACGAAATGGAAGCGCTAGCTAAGAAGGTATGTGAATTAGGTGATTCGGATTACGAAGGTAGCATTTACATAGTATGACTTTTAACAGGGGTGCGGAAACGCACCCTTTTCAGGAGTGCAAAATGAACACCAATCCTTTAGACGTGCTTGTCACGTTGTGCTTGTCGACGTACCTTGCTAACGGCGATAAAAGCAAAGCTGTTACACGCTTAGCGCGTAAGTATCGCAACCTCAACAAAGGTGACATCGGTTTGTGTACCATGCTCACCACTATTATCAATCATGACAACCCTGTCGCGGTTGTTCGTATTTCCTACTTTAAGCTAATGGGAGTTGAATATGTCGCAAAGTAACCCACACTACGAAGCGCTAGAAGCTATTGAGCACTTTTATGGCAGAAAGCGTGCGGAACGTTCGCGTGTACCCCTTATTAACCACATACACGAAGGGTGTGCAATTATTGACGCGCTGTGCTACACGTGGTTCACATGTCGCAAGCATGAATGCGATATTCTTAAAGCTGCTTTTTGCATTCACCCAATTATACAACCCGATGTACATCGCCCTGAAATGTGGAAACCGCTTGTTGAGCATTTACCCCCACGAGTAGTTGAACTGGCTGTTAATTATTCACGTTGTGCTAATGCGTACCTATGTACGCCCGATAATGATTGGGTAAGCGCCACAGCTGACGTACACGCGAAGGTAAAACCACACTCGCCAACACGTGACACCTACGTTCTGCTAATGGCTGATAAGCTGCAGAACAAGAAGGATTTCATGCGTTACCGTTACGGTAGACACGATCGTAGTGATCAGTTACACTTCTATTTTGAACTATGGTTAAAATACTTACGGGAGTACGTATGAGAAACAATAAAAGGCGTATTCGGGACGGTCAGATACAAGATTGTCTTAATTTTATGGACGCACATAACCACGACGATGCGCCAGATGGTGCGTGGCAAGGTATTCTGGAAAATGCGGTCGATATATTTAACGAAAGCGAAGGGACTGATTTTGACAGTTATGATATGTTTATTATGTGGGTTGAATCACGAGGTACAGACGCAAAATGAAAAGTAAAGTAGAAAAGAGCATTGTTGACCCTACACTATCACCGCGAACACGTGCGATGTGTGGTGGTAAACCTAATTCAGGCAAACTTATTATGTCAGGCCCAATTGAGAAATTGGATAACAAGCACGGGCAGATATTCGCGCATTGTAAAGATGCGATATATACCCTTGTGTTTACTGGTGATGTACTAAAACGGAGCTTCTTAGATGCGTACAATTCGACTAGACCCCAAAAAGCGTGAGCGCTTGATAAAGCTTGCACCTACTGTGACCACACGTCCCGAGCTTGCTAAGGCCGCTAAGGTAAGCTTGTTCACAGTTAACCGTTATGCACAGCACGACGATGAACTCCACCGTATTCTTATCGGTTACGGTAAAGAACGGATGGAAAAGTGGCGTAAAAAGGTCATGGCGGTTAAGTACGCAGTTGAACATGAGAATATGGAAACCGTCAAAGCGTGTAAACTGGTGGGTATAGCAGCGAGCACATATTACCGCGCAGCTGATGTACTTGGTATTGTGGTCAAAACTAAAGAGCGCAGAGCAATTGAACGCTGTGAAGCTGCTCACTATTACCGTAAACAGGGTGTAACCTTACAGCAGGCATGTCGCCAAGCTAAGGTATCACGTTCAACCTACACCAAATGGAAGGAAGAAAATGGGTATTAAAGACACAAATATTTTATTCTGGCTTCGCTTTGCAGCTTATTCACTTTTAATTGGTGGCGGTAGCTTTGTTGTACTTTTGCTGTGCGAGCTCATGTATTTATTAACGCGCTAGCAGCACACAGCGCCATTTTTGCTGGTGGGGTGGTGTGCTAGCTTACCTAACCCCACAAAAACCCCTTAAAATCGCATACAGCGCGGAGCGATTAATGATCTTGTACTACAAACCGTATAGCTTTACTATGCAATCCTTACAACAAAAGAGGAAAGATAAAATGCCTTTGCAAGAACTGAAACAAACACAAAGGGATGCTTGCGTTGCTACGTGTTGCGCCATGTTACTTAACCGACCTGTTGAAGATGTAATTGAAGAATTTCACAAGGAGTTCACCAACTATCTTAAAACGACAGATGGCTATTTAGCTGAGCATGGTGTTAAGGTGCAGCGCACTGAAGACCGAACAACCCTCCTTTTCAATCGGATTTACATGTTGCTCGTACCATCCCTTAACACGCCAGGCATGTTCCATCAAGTGCTTGCAGATACACGACACGGTAAAGTTGTTATTTACGATCCTTCCCGTAATCTACGTTACAGTATGGAACCGGAAGGTGAAATGGAACGTCAATTGCTGTCTTGGGTAATTGATTATGAAGTGGTTGAAGCCCCTGCTCTTAAATATAAGCTTGAGGTGCATTAAATGGGCATACATGTCTTAAACAAGGGTAAAGCGGGTGAGCGGGAAGCTATTAAGTTTCTCCAGCCTATTATCGACAAGGCATACGAACTGGCAGGATTAGAGCCTGTTGAGCTATTTCGTAACCAGAACCAAAGTGCATTAGGTGGGTACGATGTAGACGGCTTGCCTTGGTTAGCGCTTGAAATAAAACGACAGGAAACACTTAACCTCAATGCGTGGTGGAAACAAGTCACAACCGCGTGTGCAGACAATCAAGTGCCTGTTGTTATGTTTAGGCAGAACCGTAAGCAATGGCGCTTCCTTACTGTGGGTTGGATACACACTGGCGGTCAGGGTTATGTAACAGCGCGTGTGGAGTTAAGTAAGGAAGACTTCATTAATTGGTTCGAACAAAGACTTTTACACTATATTGAGGAAACACGTAATGATTAGTATGCTAGCGCACCTAATAGGGTTAATTGGAATGATGCTGGTGGTACTGGCATTTTACCAGACGGTTGAGGGTAAGTGGGACAGCCAAGGCCATACGTTTAATGTGGTCAATTTAAGCGGTGCTATACTTCTGCTTATAAGCTTGATAGTACATTTTAATTTAGGTTCGTTTATAATAGAGCTGTTTTGGATTGCTATAAGCATTAAAGGGCTTGTGCAGTACCACAGGAGGACAACCACTTTAAAAGTTCAAAGTTAGTTGCTTGACACACTTCCTGTATGATGTATAATTAAAGGGTGGCTTCGGTCACCCTTTTTATTGGAGATTTGTAATGCCTTACACGCTTGAAGAGTTATTAGCCATCAAAGACGAAATAACCTTTAATCGAGCTTTAAATAACCTAGACCCGAATGATGACAACTTAGACAAAGTTGCTGAGATTGAGTTCTATCGTACTCACAGTAAATTTTGTGGAGAAGTACGGGTCACATATTACGAGGAAAATTAGTGAAAATTGTAGAAGTAGGTAAACGTGATTTTTGCAATGTATGTCATGTTTTTGGTTGCACGCAAATGATTGAGTTCAGAGCTGTGCTTATTGAAGAAACCCCCATTTTTAATGTCTGCAAAGATTGTGCAGAACAAATTGGGAAACTATCTGAGGATATTAACGAATGACCACATTTAAACCAATGCTAGCAGTGAACAGCAAGCCCGAAGACTTAAAAGAACCACAATACGGTTCGCTTAAGCTTGAGGGTGTACGTGCAATATTTACACCCGAAGACGGGTTGGTGGGACGCAGCCTTAAACCCTGCAATAATCAACTACTTTACGAGCGCGAAGACTTCCAGCGTATTGAGCAGTATTGCAGCGACAACGGCATTTACCTTGAGGGTGAATTGTACGTACACGGTTGGACGTTTAATCGTATTGATAGTTGTATACGCGGCAACGGTAACATAGACGCAAACCAACTTGAATTCCATGTGTTCGACTGCTACGTACCAAGCCAACCGGAAGCAACATTTACACAGCGTATAGAGTTTTACAAGTTCGCTGTAGGCGAGTTACAGCGCTTAGGGTTAACACATGTAAAAGCGTGCCCCCAAACGCTTATGGGCAGCGCTAGCGACATTACAGACGCGTATGTGTGGGCTATTGAAAACGGGTACGAAGGTTTTTGCTTAAAGCGTGCAGACGGTGCATATAAGCATGGTCGCAGCACCCTAAAGCAAGAGCTATTTACACGCATTAAACCCGAAAACACTTATGACGCTGTGGTGCTGGATATTATTGAGCGTTTTGAGAACCTTTGTGAGAGTGAAGTTAACGAGCTTGGTTACTTATACAAGAAGCAGGATAAAGCTCAAAAGCGCGGCACAGGCATGGCTCAGACTGCTGTGGTGTATTGCCCGCAAATTGGTGAAATACACAAAGTATCTCTTACCAAGGGTCTAACGGACGTTGATCGTATGCGTATTTGGGAAGACAGCGAGTTCTACAAGGGTAAAGTGATGCAATACGTTGGCATACCTGTGCCCGGACAAAAAGTACCACGTTCGCCGCGTTTTGATAAATGGCGTTTAGACATAGAAGCTGTTTACTTACGTCACGACCCTAGCGACAGCATTTTAATTGATTGGCAGAATGAAGCTCAGGTTTACATTGACCAAGGCTGCGAAGAAATTACGCGCGAAATGTTTATAGACTTGTATCGAGCAGACTGGTCGCTATCGCATAGTAAGTAAAGTTCATTCGTTGGAATGTTAAAAAGCTCGTAACCTTCGTAACCTGAAAATACCGAGCTCGTAACCTTGTAAGTTATTGTTTTATAAAGGAAAAACTCGATTCGTAACCTCGTAACCTGATTTCGCACATATTGGCCGTATAAACATTCTTATATATGTGTATGGTTACTAGGCTACGAATCACCGTACTAATATCTATCCGGATGTATAAATTAATATAAATAAAAATATATATTTATTATAAATAATTGTTTTTATTAAAGTTTTTATTTGTTAATTTTAAAAAGTTTGCATCATATGATATATTAAATGGCGTAACATTTTAGGTTACTTTTGAGGTTACGAGGTTACTTTGCGCTTAGTCTAGTAAGAACGCTGAAGCAAGCGCACAATATACAGACGTTAAATTGTGGTCACATAGGAGACACAGAAATGGCAAATATAGTACAGATGGACGAACCGCTCACATTTGGTAAGCGTCAGGGTTGGACAGGTAAACAGCTACTTAAAGATCCGAGTGGTTGTAATTACCTTGCGTGGGTGTATAACAACACCGACATTCAAATTGATGCGCGTATTGTTGGTGTGCTTAAGCTTATGGGTCTGATTGAATTTAAACGAATCCGCCTCAATTCGCTTATTGATGGTAAGCGCACAATTCTAAATGAAAGTCAGATGGAAATGGTGCAAGACAATATTGATAAGTTACGTGAACGCTTAGCAATAAGCTCGCATGATGCCCTTGCAAGAACGAGAGTAGCATGGCCAGGCTCCTTTACTTTGCAAGGTGGTGATAGTGTGAACACCAACTTTGACGCTGAAAAACTAAAGGAAGCTATGGTGCGTGTGGGTAATGCTAGCGTGCTTATTGGTCGTGAGGTTAACGTGGGAGTACCTGTATCACCTAATTGCAGAAGTGCAATTAAAATCACAGGTTATTAATTAAACTTGGTTCCGGACAGTTGACGGGTGCGATTCTATTAAGCTAGTATGCGATGATAATAACTAGATTTTAGAATTAACCCCGTCAAACAAGGAACTAAAGATGACTTACGATCCTAACGCGTTTGTCACTGGAGAAGTTTCCTATACAGATAGCGAAAAAGAACTACGTGACAAATTCATAGTTGAATATTTAAGGGATTATAATTCCTATGCGGCTTGTGTGCGTTTAGGGTACATGGACGAAATGGCTCTGGAAGAAGCGCAAAAGCTAATGGAAGAGCCCTATGTGAAGCGCGGTATTGCAGACGCAGAAGCTGCCCGAGCTGTTCACCTAAGCAGTAAGAAAGACGCAGATTTAAGCAAGCTACCTGACGGGTTTGTTCCCCACGAAGAAGAAACTGACCGACAACGTATTGTGTCGGGTTTATTCCGAGAAGCATTTTACAAGGGGCCAGGCTCAACCCATTCATCCCGCGTAGCAGCATTATCCGCCTTATCCAAAATCTACAAGCTAGATAAAGAAGAAGAGAAAGTAGCTGAAATCGTTAGCCGTGTTATGGTTGTCCCTGCTGTTGGTAATGTTGACGACTGGGAACAAGCGGCATCCGAACAACAAGCAGAACTGAAACGGACGGTAACACAATGACCCCTAAACGTATTACAGTACATTCCAGCGCTACACAGCCTAAAACATACCTGACAGCAGACGATATCCGCAAAATGCACCTTAAGCGTGGGTGGAGTGATATTGGATACCACTTTGTTATTCGTACAGACGGGGCTGTGGAGCGCGGCAGGCCACTTACTAAGCAAGGGGCGCACGTATACGGTCATAATAAAAATAACGTTGGAATCTGCCTTGTAGGTGGCATAGACGAACGAGGTGTGGCTGAGTTTAACTATTCAGGCGCACAGTTGCACGCCCTGTATGCTCTGATATGTGAGCTGTGTGAGGATTACGGAATTCCATACGAAAAGGTATGTGGTCACAGGGATTACAGCCCCGACACAAACAACGACGGAAAAATTACACCAGATGAGTATGTAAAAGAGTGTCCGTGCTTTGATGTTCGTGGTTGGTTTATTCGTAAACTTCAATCTGATGGGGTAGAATTATGAGCTGGTGGAATCCTTTAAGCTGGGGAGATAAAGCTGCCGACAACGTGCTGGACAAAGATAAAGGGCTCGCTGTAAAGTTTGGGGGGTTTGTAAACGATTTGCATTACAGCGATGCGGAGAAAGCGAAGGACAACCAGACTGTAATCGAGTTTGCAATGCAACGTCTTAAGCTGCTAGAGCCTTTTAAAATAGTTCAGAGGGTAATAGCGGGTGCGACGTTGTTCCTATGGCTTTTTGTGGGGCTTAATGTGTGTGTTTCGATATGGGTACATGCAGCCACTAAAGAAATAAAAATAATAGATGGTAAAGAAGTTGTCACCTCAATTGATGCGCGAACTGATTTTTTAGAGTTTGCCTTTAGTGACTATGTATTTTGGCCTGTTATATGTGTATTTACGTTATACTGTGGTGGCGGTGTTGCACGGTATTTCAGGAAAGACAACCAGACCGATTAATAAGGGCGCGGCTATGCCACACAATAAGATCACGATAATTGAAACTATACTTTTCGCAATTTTTGCGGGGGCGGGTGGTATGTTATCTTATTTACTCAAATCTATAAGTAGAAACGAGCAACCAAAACTAACAAGAGCGACAATTGAAGCAATGTCTTCAGCGTTCGTTGGTCTTATTGCTATGTTGGCATGTAAGGCTATGGATGTTGATGTTTACTGGTCAGGTGTCATTGTGGGTGTGTTTGGTTGGATAGGGGCTGAGACAAGTATGCTTGTCTTTACCCGCTTAGTTAAATCACGTTTAGGATTAGGTAGTAACGATTCATGCAAAAAACCTTAACGGATTTAAGTAGCATTGAAGTTGTATGGGAGCCACAGCCGGGCTCTCAAACGCTTGCAATAAGCTGCCCATGTAATCACATCCTAATGGAAGGGACACGTGGGGGCGGTAAGACTGATAATCAGATTATGTTTTTCAGAAGGTTTGTTGGTATTGGGTACGGTGCATTTTGGCGCGGAGTTATATTTGACCGAGAATACAAAAACTTAGACGACCTTATTGTAAAATCACAACGTTGGTTTAAGCAGTTCGACGACGGTGCTAAGTTTTTAAAAGGTGGCGGCGATTATAAGTGGGTCTGGCCTACAGGTGAGGAGCTGCTTTTCCGTCAAATGAAAACCGAAGACGATTACTGGAAATACCATGGTCAAGAGTTCCCTTATATTGGGTGGAACGAATTAACCAAACAACCAAATTCGAACTTGTACGATATGATTATGTCCTGCAACCGTTCAAGCTTTCTACCAAGGGAGCATACTCCGCGTGAGCTGCTCACGTTTGATAATGAAGGTAATATTATTGACGGGTTATTACCTGAACTCCCTTTGGTAGTTTTTTCTACTACGAACCCTTACGGCGTCGGACACAATTGGGTGAAACAACGCTTTATTGACCCCGCGCCTGCTGGTAAGGTTGTTCGCAATACTAAAAACGTTTTCAACCCACGTACACAGAAGCGGGAGAATATCACCAAGACCCAAGTACGCATATTTAGCTCATACAAAGAAAACAGATTTCTGTCACCTGAGTACGTACTAGAGCTTGAGTCCATTACAGACCCGAACAAGCGTAAAGCTTGGTTGGAAGGGAATTGGGACATTACGTCTGGCGGTATGTTTGACGATGTGTGGTCAACTGAAGCTAATGTAATAGACGGTTTCCGCATACCTGACGAATGGCGTATATTTAGATCGTTTGACTGGGGTTCAAGTAAGCCTTTCAGCGTAGGCTGGTGGGCTGAAAGTGATGGTAGTGATTACCTTGACCACAATGGGCATTGGCGTTCAACTGTGCCTGGCGACATATTCCGCATTGCAGAATGGTACGGCTGGAACGGTGTTCCTAACGAAGGTTTACGAATGCTTGCTGGTAAAGTAGCTGAAGGCATTATTAGGCGTGAGCTTAAGTGGGGTATATATGGTAGATGTAAGCCTGGCCCAGCTGATGGTAGTATATGGGACGATGTCAACGGCGTCTGTATAGCAAGAGATATGGCTAAAAAGCGCAGGGTTGACGGTAAGCTGCGAAAAGGTGTAGCATTTAGTAGGGCCGACAAATCGCCTGGCACACGTAAAGGCGGATGGGAAATGATGCGTATAGCTATATCTAACGCACACCCTAACGAACATGGATATCCGAGGGAAGAGCCCGGCTTATTTGTGTTTAGAAATTGCGATCAATTTATACGAACTGTTCCAAGCTTACCTCGTGACACAGTTGATATGGACGATGTAGATACAGATGCTGAAGACCATATTGCGGATGAAAGTCGTTACGTTGTGTTAAGTTGCGGTAACAGGTTTAGAGCTGCTTCAACTACTGGACACTATTAAAATGACTATCGAAGTTAAAAACAAAACTCAGGCGCTATTAACTAACGCCCATCCCCTGTACACAGCTATGCAAGAAGTCTGGGAACTTGGGCGGGATAGTTTTGGCGGTGAGCCTGCTATCAAAGATAAGCGGGATAAATACTTACCACCGACATCAGGTATGCGAAATGATGGGTTCGGTAAGGTTGCAAATAGTGAAGGTGATCTTGCGTACGAAGCTTATTTAATTCGCTCATACTACCCTGACACTTACGCTGAAGCTGTGGAAAGTGCTGTTGGCGTTATGCACCGTAAACCGGCTCAAATTGAGCTACCGAAACGAATGGAAAGTTTGTTTGATGTCGCTACCAATGACGGTGAAGATTTGCAATTGCTTTTACGCCGTATTAACGCAATGCAACTTACGGAAGGGCGGCTTGGGTTACTTGGCACACTTGAAGAAGTAGACGGTAAGGTTATGCCGAAGCTTATTGTCCATAATGCGCTGTCTGTTTTTAATTGGGATGACACCCTTAACCAAGATGCTGGACAAAACTTACGCTTCATTGAAATTAATGAAAGTGACTACAAGATGTCACCAAGCTACTCATGGGAATGGAAAAACAAAGTTCGCGTGTTAGCAATCATAAACGCTGAAGGTCAGATAGTTGGTTTTGACGAAGAAGGTGAGCTTGAAAGTGGTGTATACGGTTATGCTATACTTGACGACACTCAAGCGGAACTTCAGTCTGCGACGTTTGAAGAAATAACCTACAAAGGCACTGAGCTTGATCGTATACCATTTACGTTCATTAATAGTAAAGACTTAAGCTGTGTTCCAGACAAACCCCCTTTAGATGGGCTTGCACGTCTAGCGTTAGCTATTTACAGGGGCGAGGCGGATTACAGACAGAACTTATTTATGCAAGGACAAGACACATTAGTTCGTATTGGCTTTGTGGAAGGTACAGATGAGAATGGCGACAAAATACGTACTGGCGCTGGCGCTGCAATTGATGTTCCTGTTAATGGCGATGCTAAGTATATCGGCGTGGATGGTAGCGGTCTAAGTGAGCAGCGAGAGTCGCTTAAAAGCGATTATGAAAAAGCTGATAAAAAGACAGCTAAACTTATGGCTAATGGTAGTAACGAAAGCGGTGAAGCGTTAAAAGTACGGGTCGCAGCTCAAACAGCAACTTTGCCACAAATAGCTGAAACTGGTGCAGCGGGTCTTGAAAAGGTTCTGCGTGACTTAGCTGTGTGGCTGGGCGAAGACCCAGACAAGGTTGTGGTCAAACCAAATCTTGAGTTCGCTGGTACTAACGGTGACGGTCAGACACTTACACAAATTGTACAAGCTAAGACGCTTGGCGCACCTATTAGCGAGCAGTCGATTCACGCATGGATGGCTGAGCAAGGTTTTACAAACCTGTCTTATGAAGAGGAAATGGCTTACATAAGCGGGGAGGAGCCCAAAGTATAATGGCTACTACAATTAAGACGGTGACGGGTGAAAAAGCTCGTCACGTTACTGCTAAGGTAGACGCTAAAATAGACGACAGAATTAAAGAACTTCGGTCTATGGGTGTTAATAGCGTTGAAGCTATTACCGTTAAAGACGGTAAACCAAGGAGTATAATCCGTGCCTAAAATAAACATGAACATGAGGTCACCGGATTTGCCCGAATGGTTTGACGGTGTCCTTGAAGACGTATATGTACCAATGATCGAAAAGGTATCAGCGGTTTTAGCTGAACAATATGGTGTTGATGCTAAAGCACCAGCTGAAATCCAAGATGCTATGCGTCAGGGGTACATAGACGATGTTGAATGGACGGTAACTGTGCAAGCTAATGACCGTGGCGCTGCTGTTAATATTGTGGGCCCGGGCGTTACCATTCGTAGGCAAATTAACAAAAGCAGGGGTTTCATATATCATGCTTATTTTGAACTAGACCCTGAGCTTCAGGGTAAAGGTATTGCCACGCACGTGCTAGAGAGTACCGTAAAGCTTAAAAATAAGACGGGTATATCTAAAGTTACACTAAATGCAAACATTGACGTAGGCGGATATGCTTGGCTTAGAAAAGGTTTCTTCCCTAGCGATGGCCTTGAAGACCTGTTAGCTGAAGCGCGTAGCGTTGCACGGCGTACACAAAACAGAGTTCTTTATGAGGAATTTGAAAAACTGTCGAAGCGAATGAGCCAAAAGGAACTTCGGGGTTACTTTTTGAGCGACGATTTTAGGAAGTACAAGGATCTGTTCTTGGGTACAATGTGGAACGGGGAGACCAACCTAAATGACCCAATTTCAGAAACGGCTTTTACTAAGTCCGCAAAGAGCGCATACGAAATGTTTGCACGTGGTATAGGTACGCCAACCACAGCCAACGAAAAGGTTCTAAGCGGGTTAGTTAGACATCAGACCTATTTAATGCGCTATGCGGCCGCTCTGCGAAACGGTAGCATTAGTGAGCTTCAGGACACTGAAGCTGAATTGCGTAAATACCTCATGTATTTTGCAGATGGCATGGAAGGGATTAGTGTAACAAGTAAAGAAGCTGAAAAGGAATTTAAACGACTTGAAAAAGACATATACGCGCTAAGGGAAGAAGCATGGGACGAAATTAGAGATAGCATTCCAGAGGAGATGCTTGCGTATGCTAAATATGAAGCGGGTGCAACTTTGGCAATTATTGAGGGTGCTTTCCCTGTTGCGTTAGGTTTGCAACCATTAAGCGCTGACCATATAAAGCGCATAGTCAGCGCACAGCCGTTTGAAGGTCGTACCCTGCGGCAATGGTTAAGCTACAACCAACAAATCGACACACAGCGCATTACGCGGGCTGCTAAAATGGCAATTGTGAACGGTGAAACCCCTACACAGGTGGCGCGTGCAGCTTTAGGGACTAAACAGCTCAATTACAAAGACGGTAAAGCGCGTAAGGCTTTTAACGATATTGAGTCCGTTTACCTAACAGTAACGAACGGTATCAACAACCAAATTAAGTCGGACCTGTATGCGGAGAACAGCGACATAATTGATAAAGTTATGTTTGTGGCCACATTGGACGTCCGTACGACATTTGAATGCGCTGGTAACGATGGGAAAGTGTTTAAGTTAGGGGAAGAGCCCAAGCCACCGTTACACTTTAGATGTCGGTCTTTACTAGTGCCATATATTAACCCTGATAACTTAAACAGACGTGGATTTGACGCGAGTACAGAAAAGCAACTTCTTAGGGAGTTTAGCGAAGAAAACGACTTGGGACAAATTCGTAGTTATGATACGTTGCCTAAGGGGTACAAAACAAAGTACAATGCCTGGGCACGTAAACGAAAACGTGAACTAGTTGGACAAGTGCCAGCAACACAAAACTTCGATACTTGGTTGCGTAACCAACCCCTAGAATTCCAGAACGAATACTTGGGGCCCGGGCGAGCTGAGATTTTCCGTCAAGGTAAGCTCACTCTGGACAAGTTTGTGACTCGTGATGGGTACGAACTTACTATTGAAGAACTTAAAAAGCTTGCAGAAAAAGCTTAATTACAATCAACATGAACATGGGTTCATAGGAGTAACAAATGAAAAAGCAACTTCTTTTACACACGGCAATTTTAAGCGCATTAGCGGTATCAGCACGTCCAGGCGACGATGGTGATATTATGCTTAATACATCTTATGATAGCATTGACTCTGTACCTGAAAACTTCCGTTCCCTATATAGCGAGCAAGATGGTAAAGCGGTGTTGAGCAAGGTTGTCGGTTTGAAAACACAAGACGACATTAACCGCTTGCAAGGTGCGCTAGAAAAAGAGCGTAACGACCACCGTCAGGTGAAGTCTATGCTCGGTAAGCTTGGTGATCGTAGTATTGACGATGTGCTTGCTGACCTTGACCGTTTACCAGCGCTTGAAGCCGCTGCTAAGGGTGCGGACAACATTGACGAGCAAATTGCTGGTCGATTGCAACAAGAAACAGCTCCGCTCAACCGTAAGCTTAACGAGTACGAAGGTAAGATTGAAGAGCTTAGTACGTCATTGCAAGAATATAAGACACGTGAAATCCATCGGGATATCAACGATGTTGTTGGGAAGTTTGCGACAAAGTCAAAAGCAATTCCGGAAGCTATTGAAGACATCCAATTTATGGCGCGTAGTATCTTTGAAAAGAACGAAAGTGGTGATGTGGTTGCTAAAGCTGGTATTCCAGGCGTTACGCCCGGCATTACACCTGAAGTCTGGCTTGTGGAGCTGCAACAAAACAAACCTTACTTGTGGCCACAATCTAACCTTCCACAGATGGGTAAAAGCGGTAAAGTTGTTGGCGGTAACAACCCTTGGAGTAAGGACAGCTGGAATATGACCGAGCAGGGTAAGATTCTACGCGAGAATAGACAGAAGGCTGAGCAACTAGCTGCTCAAGCTGGTACAACTATTGGCGGTCAGCGTCCAAATTAATTTAAAATAAAATTTGCCTATCTGTTAGCAGATTTTATATATTAAAGCAACTGGAGCCGTGATGGTGAAAGTTGCTTTTTTTTGTTTTAGCCGCGGTCATGGGATTCGCTGCTACAAATTATGAACACAATCATTTTTTAAACGCCAATCCCTTTAGGAGGACACAATGGCTAAGCTATTAATTACAGGGGCTATGCCTGCTATTGCAGTGGCACTTCGCTCACTACGAGCTGGTGACGATGGTACTACTCAGGTGGAAGATGTAATCGTACCGGAAATTTTCACTAGTTACGTGCAGCAAATTACCGAAGAAAAATCCCGTCTAATCCAGTCTGGTGCGATGGTAACTGACCCAATGATCAGCGAAAAGCTTGCTGGCGGCGGTCTTACTTTTAACATTCCTTCTTGGCAGGACCTTGCGAACGAAGAAGAGAATATTTCTGGTGACGCTGAAGACGACGAATTCACTGGCGGTAGCGCTAACAGCCGTCCGAAGAAAACTAAGTCTGGTAAAGAAGTGGCGACCCGCTTGTCACGTAACCAATCTTGGTCTTCAACTGATCTAGCGTCTGACTTAGCTGGTTCTGACCCGATGAATTCAATTGCCAACCGTGTTGGTGGTTACTGGACTCGACGTCTACAGGCTGCTTTTGTTGCAACCGTTAACGGTATTTACGCAGCTAACGACAAATCTGGCAACCCGCACCAAGGCGACATGACAAACGACATTTCTAGTACAGCATACAGCAAAGGTGTTACCGACTTTAATGCTCCGGCATTTATTGACGCTGCTGTTACTATGGGTGACAGCATGGAAGATCTTGGCATGGTAATGATGCACTCGATTGTATACGCTCGAGCGCAGAAGAACAACCTTATCGAGTTCATTCCTGATGCACGCGGTGAAGTTAACATCCCTACGTTCCTTGGACGTCAGGTAATTGTTGATGATGGTGTAACTACCGATAACGCTGGTGTGTTCCACACTTGGTTGTTCGGACGTGGTGCGTTCCGCTTCGGTTCTGGTTCACCTAAAGTGCCAACTGAAACTAAACGTTATCCTAACTCTGGTAACGGCGGCGGTTCTGAAGTTCTTTACAACCGTGTTGAGTGGTGTATCCACCCTACTGGTTACAAGTTCGCAATTACTCCAGACGAAGGTGGTCCGTCGAACGCTGCTACTGCTGGCGGCCTGGCGAACGAAGATTCCTGGACCCGCGTTTACCCTGAGCGTAAGCAAATTAAGATGGCGCGTTTAATTACACGTGAATTTTAATTTAACTGGCAAGGGGGCATAAGCTCCCTTGCAAGTATCTAAGGAGACATTATCATGTCACAAAAGCTTATTGAAGCTCTTCAGTCGTTAGACACACAAAACGACGACCATTGGACGCAAGACGGTTTACCGCGTCTTGACGTACTTAAGAATGCTATGGGTGAATCTGTTAGCCGGGGCGATATTGCTGCTGTATCTAAAACGTTTAACCGTTTTAACGCTGTGATTGAGGCTGAAGAAGGTGAAGCAGATGAACAAGCGGAACAAGAGACGCAACCTGAAGCGGAAACAGAGGTCAAGGAGACTACAACAGAACCACCTGTGGTCACTGACACCGAAGTAGAAGGTAAGTTAAGCGAAGCAGCTAAAGCGGAAATGGAACTTTCCGAAGCGCGTATAGCGCTAACTGAAGCTCAGAAGCGTTTTAAAGCTGCTCAGGTGAAAGCTGACGAGTTCCGTCGCGCTAAAGCCAATGACCAGCAAAAAATTCCGCCTCACCTAGCTATCAAAGCTTTCCAACGTTCGCAGCAAGCGCAGCGAGCCAAAGAAGTTGGCACAGCGGAAGCCTTCAGAAAACTTACTCAAGGTGCTACACCTGAGGAAGTTGCAATGATGAAACAAAGTCTTAACGACATTTTGTAATTGCTTACGCCCAGAAACAAGCAAACACAGCTTAGGTACACAGCTACAACGGCAAAAAGTAATACCTAACTGACCCTAAGTAATTAAAAACCCCCTTACGTTCGCGCATAGGGGTTTTTTATTGGCTGTTGTTTTATCCTGCTTTAGCTTGACTTTTATGTTAACCTGTAACACAGGTGAGATAAGAAGGGTAATGTGATGACTTTTAAAGTAGAGGATGGCACAGGGCTTCCGGATGCTACTAGTTATGTGGACGTTGCTTTTGCGGATAGCTATTTTGAACGCATAGGGTTTACAGCTTGGGCGTCAATGGAAATACCAGCAAAAGAGAACGCGCTAATGAACGGAACTGAGTACGCTGACATTCGTTGGGGTTCGCGTATCGGTGGCACACTGTTAACGCTTGCACAGGCGTTACAGTTCCCCCGCAAAGGTTTGTATGACCGAAATTGGCGTCCGGTGACAGGTGTTCCATTAAACTGGAAGAAGGGCGTGTGTGAATATGCAATGCAAAGCACTAAAGGTCCGTTAATTAGTGACACCCTTAGCGCTGACGCCGCTTTAACAAAGAAAAAGGTTACTGTGGGCCCAATTACTACCGAAAAGGAATTTGCAGACCCTACGTCAAAAGGTGCGCTTCCGACGTACCCTAAAGCTGACGCATTCCTTAGGGGTTTCATGTCGGGTGGTGGTTCGAACGCTAAAGTAATAAGGAACTAACATGTCTAGTGATGCTTTTTATAACGAACTGTTACCCGAAATAAACGCTACAATTGACGAATTTGGAACTTCATTTGTTGTCAAAACGCCAGGCTCGTACAATGAGGATATGAGCGTGTCACCAGATACGGAACGAACCGTTCAAGGTGTGGTTGCAGACCAAAACTTCCAGTTCCCGTTAGGCTCAATCGGTTCATCCGGTTCACAGGGGCAGAATGCTAGTTGGTCTAACCGGAAGCAAGTCTTATTGAAAGCAGAAGCCGACATTAAGGAAAGTGAGCATTTAGTTTTTGAAGGTAATGCTTACCCGTTAAACAAAGCGCAAACCATTAAACCCGCTAATGTCGTTCTTTTGTATATTGTGGATGTAACGCGATGAGTTTTGGTTGGGATATTACTTTCTTTACCGCTAAGACAATAGATAAAATGAATAAGGTCATTCGTATGAGTGCATATGACCTTTTCGCTTCCATTGTTTTGGAAACACCAGTAGACAAAGGTGTCCTTCGGAATAACTGGTTTGCTTCTATTGACGCCCGAAGCGGGGAAACTACTACGGAAAAAGATCCTAGTGGTGCAGCTACCACAAACCGCATTAATGAAGTGTTGAAGAACGTAAAGCTGGACGACCTCATATACCTTTCTAATAACCTAGCTTACGCATTACCGATAGAGTTTGACGGACATTCTGGTAAAGCACCTCACGGGATGGTTCGTGTTAACACTGTACGCTGGGAAACCATTGTAGCTAACAACGTGAGGAGATTCAATAAATGAGCGCGTTTTATAAAATTGAAAGAGCTTTGCTAGACAGCGTGAGAGCGTTGGAATTGCCCCTTGATATGGAGTTCCCGAATATGGATTTGGACTCTGACGCTAAGGGTGACGCATGGGCGAAAGTGAGTATCCTTACCGCGCAAACCACTGTGGCCACATTAGGCTCAGACGGTGAGGACAATAATCCGGGCATTTTACAGATTGACGTAAACGTATTACGCGGCAAAGGAACGAAGCGTATGCTGGACTTAATTGATACCATTTGCACATTTTACACAGCAGGAAAAGCTTTGCAGTTTGGGGGTGAAACTGCTAAAGTTACTAACGCCTCCGTGAGCCCCTTGCGTTATGTGGACGGGTATGCTAGGAGGTCCGTTTCAATTACTTACTACTCTAGAACATTTAGGAGCTAAACATGGCTGACGGTAGCAGACACAAGCTGTATTCTGTAGCTGAAGCGGTGCGAGGTAGTACACCCTCTAATCCCGCTTTGCAGAGTATGCGAATTACAGGTACGACATTAGGCCTGGCAAAAGATTCATTACAGTCAAATGAAATTCGTTCGGATCGTCAAATTGCTGACTTCCGCTTAGGTGCAAACCAAGTGGGCGGTGACGTAAACTTTGAATTAAGTTACGGCACTTTTGACGAATGGTTTAAAGGGGTTCTTTGTTCACCTGATTGGGCGGGTACACCTGAAGAAATCAAAGGTGGTGTAGATCGCCATTCCTTTACATTAATTCGTAAGTTTGAAGACTTAAGTCCAAGTCAGAAACCTTACTATATTTATCGCGGGTGTGAGTTTACTCAGCTTCAACTTACAATCACTGCTAACGCTATGATTACGGGCACACTTACAGTGTTCGGTCAGTCACAGGAATTAGCAAGTGACTTAAGTGCGTTAGGTACACCAACATTCCCAGCCGCTACGACAACCAAACCGCTTGACACCTTTACGGGTTCACTTGAGGAAGGTGGTGATTCCTTGGCGGTTGTTACAGAAGTGACGCTAACCCTACAGAACACGGTAGCGGCTCGCTTTGTAGTTGGTTCTAAAAACTCAATCGCACCGTCAATTGGACGTTCAAACCTAACAGGTAACATGACAGCGTTCTTTGAAGATAGTACGTTAGTTGAAAAGTTCATTAATGAGGAGGAAAGCTCGCTCGTTCTTAACTTGTTCGACGTTGATGGTAATCAGCAAACGTACAATATCCCGCGTATTGTTTACACAGGCGGTCAACCTGATGTAACTGGTGAAGGTCCGATTACGCTATCTATGCCATTCCAAGCTCTACTGGATGCGGCTTCAACGGAAACCAACATTGTAATACAACGTACACCTAATACACCATAAGGAATAAAACAATGCAAGAATTTTTTACCCGTCAGCTTGCTAACGAAGGCAAAGAACTTCCTTTATATCTACCGTCCGGTGAGAAAAGCGAACACAAGATTCGCGTTCTCGGGGTAGACAGTGACAAGTTTAAAAGTAAAGAAGCTGAGTCTAAAAAGATAGCTGCTGAGCTAGCTGCTTTGGACGACAATGAAGAAAGACGAGTTGCGATTGAAGATTTGCAACTTAAGCTGATAGCTACTTTGGTTATTGGTTGGACTTTTGACCAAGAATGTACGGAAGAAAATGTGGTCAATTTCCTACGTGAAGCTCCGCAAATAGCTGACGCGATTAACAGATTTGCGGGGAACAGAAAAGCTTTTTTCAGCTAAAGGCTAAGCAGATCTACAAGTGGTGGGAGGAAGAAATTAAACTTTCCCTTCCACCAAAAGGCTCTAAAACGCCATTACGAGAACATTTATTGCAGGTAAAAAAGCAGACAGGTAAAACGCCTCAAATGCTTAAGGATCAACCGAAGCTAGACCCCGAATGGAAATACTTGGTTGACTGGTACGTGGAAGTCCGAGGGACAGAACCTCTTACATTTACCGAGATAAAGAACTGGTCTGATTTAGCTTGCGTCAACTTGGCTCACTGGGAAGTGAACATAATAAAAACTTTAGATAGAATTTACTGGAAACAGGTGTACGACAATGGCTGAAGATATAGCGCGTTTAAGTATTAGAGTTAATAGCTTGGAAGCTAGCTTAGCCGAAAAACGTCTTAAGGGTTTAGGCGACCAAGGTGTAAAAACGGAAAAAGCTACGAATGGTTTAATAAGCACCTTCGTTCGCTTTGCTGGCCCTGCTGCCGCTGCTGCTGCTGCTGTGGGTGGTTTAAGCAAGGTTATTAATGTTACCCGTGAATTTGACGTTCTCAACGCACAGCTGATTACAGCGACAGGTAGCGCGGAAGGTGCTGCCGTTGCTTTTGAAGCAATACAAGATTTTGCAACACAAACTCCATACGACCTTCAACAAGCGACAGAAGGCTTCACCAAACTTGTTAACTTAGGTTTAACCCCTAGCCAACGCGCTATGGTGAGTTATGGCGATACAGCATCCGCAATGGGTAAAGACCTTAACCAAATGGTTGAAGCTGTTGCAGATGCTGCAACGGGTGAGTTCGAGCGTCTTAAAGAATTCGGTATTCGTTCTAGTAGACAGGGCGATCAAGTTAAGTTCACGTTCAAGGGCGTGACCGAAACTGTTAAAATGAACGCTGCTGATATTGAAGAGTACCTTATTAAGTTAGGTGAAAATAACTTTGCTGGTGCAATGGCTGAGCGCATGAAAACGCTCGACGGTGCAATATCTAACCTCGGTGATAGCTGGGATGCAATGTTCCTTACTATCTCGAACACAGGTATTGGTGACACCATTGAGAGCGGGGTTCGGTTGGCCACAGATGCTATTCAGGAAATAACAGACCTTATTGAGAGCGGCCAGTTAGGTGCTTACTTCGATGCTTGGACTACACAGTTTGAGTCTATGGGTGAGGGTGTAGCAGACGCACTTAGTTTTATTACAGACTTGTGGTCACAAGTACCGGACGAATGGAAGCAATATGGAAGTGAGGCTATTGATAGTATTATTGACGTGTTCAAGTACCTTCCGCTTAATATTAAAACGTATGTTAAGTTAATTGGCGTTGAGCTAAGTTCAATAGCGCAATATGGGAAAATATACGGCGAATATGCGGTAGAATACTTTATTGCAGCTTTCGACAAACTTGTTGCTAAATCTAAAGCGTATGGTAAAGCTATTGGGGAAGCGATTGACCCGTTCGGTGACGGTGCTTTTGACTTAGATGCTGAGTTAGCACGTATAGACCAGAAATTTAAGGATAGCACTGAGGGTAGACTTAAAGCTGCGAAAGCTGCTGCTGACGAGCAGACACAGCAAAGACGTGACGCACTTACTGAACTATTTAAAGAGCGTGACGCGGTTATTAAAACAACCGAAGAAAAGATTAACGCGGCTGACAAATTACGCGAAACTTACGAAAAGGAGCGTGAAGCCCGTCGTAACGCTGAGGGTGACAAAACAGCGGGATTTAAGTCTGGCGGTAGTGGTGAAGGTGAGGAAGAACCCGTAGCGGTTAACAAGGACTTGGACAGTGTTATTAAGTCATTGCGTACTGAAGAGGAAGCTATCCAGGAAAGCTACGATAGACGCTTACAAATTATACTGGACAACACCGAAGAGGGAAGTAAGCAGCAACAAGAGCTTAAGCAGCGCTTGGACGAAAAGTTTGCGGAAGAAGCTCTTGGTGAGTTTGGTGAAAGCGATAGCTTTGAAGACGAGCTTGAGCGTATTAACGAAGAATGGGAAGCACGTAGAGAGCTTATTCTAAATAATACGCAGCTCACCGAAGAGCAGCGTACAGAACTTGAAGAAAAGCTTACCAAAGAGCGTAATGAGCGCGTCAAGGCGTTAGAAGACGCTAAGATGCAAAATACGCTAGGTGCTACTTCAGATTTATTTGGTAGTCTTGCTGGTTTAGCCAAGACATTCGGTGACGAACAAAGCGACACATACAAAGCTATGTTTGCAGTAAGTAAAGCTTTCTCAATTGCAGAATCAATAATGGCAATCCAGACGGGTATTGCGAACGCTGCTGCCTTACCATTCCCCGCTAACATACCCGCAATCGGAAGCGTAATTACAGCGACAGCAGGCGTCTTAAGCACCATACAGAGTACGAACTTTAGTGGTGCATATGACCAAGGCGGACAAATACCAGCGGGCTCTGTGGGCTTGGTTGGTGAGTTTGGTCCGGAGCTTGTTAGCGGACCCGCACAGATTATGGGTCGCAAACAAACAATGGATGCTATACGTGGTCAAGACGCGGCCAATGACGGTGGGACAAAGACTGTATACGAGAAGACAGACCTTAACTTAACTGTTCAGGGGCTGTACGAATCACCTGAGCAACTAATACTCGCTAACAGGGATCTTATTGTTAGAGTTGTATCTGATGCGAAGCGTAGAATGGGAGAATCATTTTAATGGCCACATTACCTGAGCAATTTCATATAGCGGAAGTAGAGCTTATTGACCGTCAAGCTTATGTTGGTAGCAGAACTCGCTCGCTAATACCGCTACAACGCAAGCTAACGGGCCAAGCTTACGACTTTAGGGTACGGTCAACCCTAATGGACGCTATGGAGTTTAAACCCGTTATAGCGCGTTTAAGCGCGATACAGCGTAGTAACGACACGATACAAGTGTCGTTACCTATTTACAGTGAAAGTGAATCAGGTAACAAGTTCACTTCAGAAGCAGCTACAACGGGTCAATACAAAGTTAATCTAGGTTCAACAGATAAAATTGGGATAGGTGACTTTTTCACTTTTATGGGGCACAATAAAGCGTACCAAGTGACGGATATTGTTGGAAATGAAATTGAATTTGCCCCGAACTTAGTTGCAAACGTAACAAATTCAGAAGTTTTAATTTTTAACGGCATGAAATTCAGCTTTTATTTACAGGGCAGACCTCAACGATATTCAATTGCAGGCGGGGACAACCTAATGGAAATCGAACTAGAACTTGTAGAACGCTGGATATGAAAAATTACACACCTGAAATAAAGCAAGCAATCGCAGACGGTATGCCCATCGTCTCTTTGCTTGCTTTTAACCTTGTGCAAGGCACGACACGCCTTACCAGTGCAGCGCACGATATTATATACAACCATAACACTTATCTTGCAAGCGGTTTGCTACTAGACATCCCGTCTAAAACGGATAGCAGACAATTAGAAATTGACAGTTTCACCATAGAAATTTCCGCTGCTGACCCAACAATGTTAGCATTCTTTAGTAACGCGAACCAAATGAACCGCAAGGTGACAGTTAAAGAAGTAATTCTTGACGACGAACATAAAGTAATTGGCGAGCTAGTTTCTAAGAGCTTCATCATTACTTCTTGGTCTGATTCGGACGGTAATAAGGATGCTTCCATATCTGTTGAGCTTACAAACTGGATAAGCTATCTGAAAACAATACGTGGCATACGTACCACACAAAACAGCTTCGCTCGTTTTTACCCAAATACGACAAGCTTCATTAATGCGAAAGACTTAGAATTAGATAAAGTATGGGGCGGTGAGTAATGGGATTCCTTAGTAAGATAGCAAAGCCTTTTACATCCTTATTAGGGGTAATAGTAAAGCCGATAAGTAAGCTTCTTAAGAGCTGGATGCAGCCCGACATGCCTAAAAAGCAGGGCTTAAAACTTCAGCGTATTGGGAGTAACAAGTCCATACCCGTTGTATACGGCACGCGCATCGTCGGTGGCATAGTAGTAGACAAAAATGTCGTAGACGGTGCCCTTAAGTTCGACATACTAGGTATACCAATTAATCTTAAAAATGGAAATAAGAACGGCATTCTTAGCTATTTGGTTGTATTCTGCCACGGTGAGGTGGATGCGATTGAAGAATTCTACTTCAACGATATACCTAGTACGGACAAACGTTACGCGAAAGATAACGGTGAAAAGTGGTTTGCTATAGATTACAGGCTAGGTGGCGAAGACAATAATGTGGCCATGGAAGGTAAAGACCTGTTCAACAAGTTTAACGTAGATACCAGTAAATACGAAGGCTTGTGCTGTGCAATTATTAGTTTTGAGCAGGATAAGAACCAAAGTGTTTGGCGGGGTGAACCTGAAATTACTGCTCGTATTCGTGGTAAGCGTTGTTACGACTGGCGTACAGACACAGTGGGCTATTCGGAAAACCCTGCTGTTCATATGGTTGATTATGCCAAAAGCGAAATCTACTCCGTAGGTCTTAAAGACGAAGATATCAATTACGAGTATTTTACCCAAGTCGCTAACCTTTGTGATACGGAGAAAGACGGCAATACTGTGACCACAAGTCGCGGGTATTTTGACGAAGAAACTAAACAATGGGTTGAGCTTGGCACTGTTACAACTGTTGAGAAGTTTAAGCTGTTTACCAACAATACCATCATAGACACGGACGAAGAGGTTTTTGCTAACCTTAAGGAAATGGCAGAGTCGTTCCGTGGGTATTTTCCTGAGCCTGACGGTCGCTTGGCAATTGCAAGTGAGGACGTTGCACAGCCTGTATTCCACTTTAATAGGAATAACACGGTTACTAATATAACACGTACTCAGCCCGATACTTCCGATTTTTATAACAGGGTAATAGTGCGCTTTCCTAACAAGCTCAATAAGTACGAATTCGATGAGGTGTTTTACCCCGCTGATGACGACCCGTTATACCAAGAATGGCTTGAAGCTGACAACTTCCTTAAGCTGGAACATACAATTACCGTTGAGCATTGTGTATATACTGCTGAAGCGTTACAGCTTGCTGAAGTAGCGGTAAAAGCTAGCCGCAACGGTGAGCAAATTCAGTTTTCAGGTACGTTGGAAGCGGCTGAGCTTGACGTAGGGGATGTATTTAGCATCGAGGACGAAATACGCGGATGGGTTGCGCGCGAGTACAGAATTTCAAAGGTTGGTTATCGCGAAGACGGCTTAATAGATATTACGGGTATACTTCATAACAATACAATTTACCCATGGCAAAGTAAAACGTATCAGGAGCGCATTGGTGGAACTTATTTAGGCGATCCTACCAACATAGACGCGCCCGAAAACCTTGTCTTTAAACCTGACCCAACTTTAGCTAATACGGGTACGCTCACATGGAATCACGAAGCTGATGCTTTTGTGCGTGGTTTCCGTGTGCTTATTACTAGCGGTGATGATACAGTTCTAGACGCTAATACGCTGTCAGCTAGCTTTGTAATCCCACTATTAGACGCTGGAAATTACATTGTTAGCGTTTTCGCTAAGAGTACGCTTAACACGTTGTCACCTCCTGCTGTATACGACATGTACTTAGACGCTCCGGTTATACCTAGCGACATTATTTTAACCCCGAGCAACTGGTCAATTGAGGCTGAGCCCACATTTAACAGCGGGTTTATCCCTTTGGGTACACAGTTTGAATTCGACATTGCTTTAGCTAGCAACACTGAACACACACCACAGGCTCGTGCTAGGGGCACAAACTACACAGCGACAGGATTATTGCCTGACACCGACTATCGCTTGTACGCTCGTACTGTTAACGCATACGGTGAGTCTGGCTGGTTTGCTAAGGTTACTAAAACAACCCAAGAGTCTGGCCTGCTAGACCCGTTCCTAGACCCTGTAAAGGAGCGTATCGACAACGCGCAAGACGCTATTGATAATTTAGGTGTGGTCACTAGCGACTTATTAGCTCAAGATGTTGTGTTAAGTGAAAAAATTGACAATATTGAGCTAGATGCGGATGAAATTAAACTTAATGTTGATCGTATAGAAACTGATCTAGATGATTTTACCTTCCGTGTTAACATGAACGACTATGACGCTGAACAAAGCGAGCTTGAGCTTCTTACTGCTTTGGCGCAAACCACAGCAAGCCGTGAGGTTCTAAGGCAGCGTGTTGAAGAGGATAGACGTTTAATAGATGCGGCTGTTGAAGTAGATCCTAGTAATGGTGTTGTTACTGTACGCGCCTACAAGTACGCGGATGAATTGTTTAACCAAGCTCAGTTACAGGTAGACGGTGCAAATGCACGTATAACTGCTAATGTTGAAAGCATTGGTCTACTTGATGACGAACTTAAAGTATTGAGCGCAGAACTAGCACTTGTGCCTGGGCAAATTAACGCAATAGCGACAAGCATTGTTTCCGAATCCATTGCAGCACTAGAGCCTGCTTACTCGTTTAACTTTTTTGATAACGCTCAGGGTTGGGTTGCAGTTAACGGAACACTAACCGCAACACCTAATCAAATATCTTTGCTTACAGGGGATATTGAAAATACATCTTTAAATTATGAAGCAAGCGATAACAACGCTTTCAGAATTACAATAGAGCGTACTGGTGGTACAGGTTGGAAGGGTGACGCTATTATTACCCGTTCAGATAATACAACCGAAACTTTTGCGGGTATTATTGAGGACATACCCCAAGGCGGAGAAATTGTCCGAACTGTTGATTTTAGAGGTATTAGTCGATACAACGGTACTATAACAGGTGTTCGTATAGTTCTTGGTGAAACGACCGATGACACATTCACAGTTAAATCTATTGTAATAGGTAAACCCGACGCAGCAACACTAGAGCTTGAAAATATGACTGCTCGTGTTACTAAAGCTGAGTTAGATATTAACGCTAACAGTGCATCTATAAGTCAAAAGGTAAACGTTACTGATTATGACGCTAACACTGTAACATTTAGTAATGTTGAAACTACTGTAAACGGCCTAGACAGCATTATAGATTTGAAAGCTACGCGGAACGAAATAATCAGTAACGGTACTGTGGCCAAAGCGAATCAAGCTGGTGTTGAAATTAACGCACTAGATGGAAGAGTGACCACATTAGCGTCTACCGTTACGCAGAACCAACAAGATAACGAAGCTGAGTTTACGGCTGTTAAGAGCGAAATAGACACAATAGAAGGTACAGTTACAAGCAGGACTTTTGATTTGCTTACGGAGTGGGACGAGCGTGAAGAAACGGACTTCAGTACCTTGTTTGGCGAAATTGATTTTACCAGTGAAAAGGCTAAAGAGTTACTTCGCGATGCTAACTTTGCGGATGCGATATTCCAGCTTAAAACCGATGTGTCTCCACAAGGTGCGTTGGCGCAAAGTATAACTGAGCTGGAAGCTGTTGTTATACGCAACGGACAAAGCATTGTTTCTAATGCCCAGCAGATTATACAAGTCAAAAGTGATATTGAAGGTAACACGGCAGCAATAAGCCAAACCGCTTTAGACGTTAGCAAGCTTGAAGGGGAACTTGCTGCTTCAGTTACAAGGCTGGACAAAGTTGAGCTTGACGCAGAAGATAACGCGCAAGCGGTGTCCAGTGTTACCGCTAAAGTGGATAATGCAAATACAGGTTTAAGCGCCGCTTTCACGTTAGCTCAGCAAGCCAAGAGTCAGTCTGATGGTAACAGTAGTTCCATAACAACAATTGAAAACGATGTTAGCAGTTTAAGCGGGGACGTTACTGCTGCAAGTCAACTGGCGCAAAGCGCTAAGACTGAAGCAAGTGGTAATACTTCAGCTTTAAATAGTTTAACTAACAGGGTTACAAATACTGAACAAGGTGTCACAGCGGCTAACAGCTTAGCGCAAAGCGCCAAAAATGAAGCGAGCGGTAATACATCAGCTGTAAACGAATTACAAGCGAAAGTAGACAATCCCTCAACGGGTTTGAGCGCGACTGCAACCATAGCACAGCAAGCGAAGACAAACTCAAATAATAACCACACAGCAATCACTAACATACAAAGTGAAATTAACGACCCTGATACAGGTCTAAGCGCGACCGCAACACTTGCGCAGCAAGCTAAGAGCGAAGCAAGTGGTAACACTTCTTCTGTTAACCAGTTAACCGCTAAGGTCAATAATAGCACGACAGGTTTAAGTGCAACTAACACGCTCGCTCAGCAAGCTAAAAACCAAGCTAACGGTAACACTAGCTCAATAAGCTCGCTTACTTCACGTGTTGAAGATAATGAACAGTTCGCAAGCGCACAGTTAACACTTAACGCACAATATAACTCTGAACTTGATGAGCTGATAGGACGTGCGTTCTTGGGTGTAGATAGTAACGGTCGCGTTACGGGCATTAGTATTAATGGGGGCCCTGCTACATCGACAATTGACCTCTTAGCTAGCAAGGTTCGCTTTATTAATCCTGATAATGGACAAGTGGGCTTACAATGGAGCAATACTCTAAAAGAGCTAACATTCGACGGTCACTTAAACGGTGCTAGCGGTACGTTTACAGGCAACCTAACAGCCGCAGGAGGTACTTTCACAGGGACGCTTCTTGCTGCGGGCGGCACGTTTACAGGTGAGCTACGCGCCGCTAAGGGGACATTTGAGGGTGATTTGCAAGGTAATACAATAACGGGAGCTTCAATTGCAGGAGGTAGAGTTGCAACCACTCATTCAGCTAGCGAATCCCGTGCTATTCTGGAAGACGACGGAACTTATATGCTATGGATTGGTGAAGGGGCTAAGAATGATGCTAACGGTACTTTTTGGATTAAAAAGGATGGTACGGGCTATATAAAAGGTAGTTTCTTTGAAGGGGGCATTATTGAAAGTAAGTCAGCGACAGGGGTAAACTCTGCTTCTGTTAGCCATAAAAGTGCAGGAAAAAACGTTAATATTACTGTCGGGTCTTCAGGAAGCGCTTTTGCCAGCACAACTAATGCGCCATCAAGTCCTTTGGGAATATCTTATTATACAATAAACTACACAGTGAAACGAGGGAATACGGTACTAGAAAGCGGTAAAATTAATGTTACACGGGATGTAGTTTATGAGGAAAATGAGTTCTTAACTACAGATTACTATGCCTTTAGTTCGTCCTTAATCGACACCGATACTAATAGTGCGACTTATCCCTACACTATTGAAATAGGTACTTTAAACTTATCAAATAGAAATCAGAAATGCTCTATAAATACTTTTGAAAATATACTGGGTAATTAATTAATTATGAAGAAAATGCTTATTGTGGCCACAACACTATTAACTATGGGTTGTCAAAGTACGGGTATGCAATCCAGCATACCCGTTGTCGAGGAATTCAACCGTGAAGGTCAGCAACTAGAACTTTATGTGCATACGTACAAAAATGAATACAAGCTTAACAAGGCCGTTCCAAACCCTGCAAAGGGTTTAAACGGTCAAGCTGTCTATTCACATCAAGATAACCGCTGTGACCTACACGTTAAAAAGTCTAGTGAGCTTAAGCTTGACGACGACTATGCTAAAAACTTAGGGCATGAGCTTATGCACTGTCTTTATGGCGATTATCACCAGCACTTTTAATTGGATTACCTAATAAATAAGAACTTGTCTATCTTTTACCCGTTGTCGTAAACTTAGTAAGTTCATTAAACCGGAGCTAAGTTATGGCACAATTTTGGAAAGCGTCAAGCGTAACTGTCAATAACGGGAGCAAAATTGTCACCGTTAATACAGGCGACGACGTTGCAAATATAATTACGAATTCGATGTTGCAAATTAGCAATTTCCAATACGTAGAAGTAAAAACTGTTAACACTGTTAACCAGACAATCGAGTTGTTCTTTGATTGGGACAAAGGTAACGTAAGCGCTCAGCCTGCTATTGCAGCACCTAACAGGGCAGCAATTAAAGAAGCTGTTGAGGAATTGCGTGCTTTACGACAGACTTATGAAGGCCTTGCTAGTGACGTAAGTGTTGCAGCTACCGCAGACAGCGTACCCCGTCGCGATAGTAATGGCCGTATTAAAGCTTCTGCTGGTGTAGATCCTAATGATGTTGTAATACAAAGCCAAATAGGAACTGCTGCGAATCATGGGGTAATCACATCTCCTAAAGACACCACAGACGGTAGGGTTATACTTTCTAATGAAACGAACGGGTATTTTGGGTTGGGAGGTAGGAACGGCATCATTTGGAACGATTATGATGATTATGAAATACCCTGTGGGTTTTATAGTGTCCCAGCCAGAGCCAGTGGGACGTTCCCCTCCCCTACCGATACCGCCGGACAAATACTTGTGTTTAAAAGATTCGGTGGTTCTAGTGCGCAAATTGCGCAAATATTTGTCCCAGATAACAATCAAGAAATATATTGGCGTAATGCTTACGGTGGTGGCTGGCAAACTTGGAAAACTTTTTACCACAGCGGCAATTCCGTTAACCCTTTAGATCATGGTATAAGTAGAATAGTTAGTGGGGTTCTATACCCAGTAGATGATTTAGATTCAGCAAGCTGCCCAACGGGCTTTTACACTGTTACTAACAATATCCCGCAAAATGGTACTAGACCAGCAGGGCTAGGTATCTACGGTTATATAGAAGTTATTCGTTATGATAACGGAGCTATTAAACAGGAGTATACTGATGTATCGGGGCGTAAAGCATTTCGTGTTATAAAAAATGGTGTCTCAGAAAACTGGCAGCTTTACTACCACAGCGGCAACACTAACTTCAATGAGTTTGGTGGGATTGCGACAGACGACCTTATAATGAAAGGTTTTGCGGCATCTAGTAATGTAATCGTGATGTATGCACCTTTAAATTCAAAAGTATCTCCTACTTCTATCTCAGTAGAGGGTACTTTTAGATTGCCTTCTTTTACGGGCAACTTGGCTACAGGCATCTCTGGAACAGATATGGTACTCCAAAGCACTAAAAGCACCAATAAATGGTTAGTGATAGATATTACAGGTTTATCAGGGTTAAGTGTGGGAACTCCTGTAGAGCTTAGATCTGAATCAGCTACCTCCAAAATTACAGTAAACTTCTAAGGAAGCATAACAATGTTAAAATTTATAAACGAAAATGACTTCTTAAAAGAAGGAATTACATTTGAGCAGATTGCTTTAGGTGTGGTCAAATGGCAATACCCCGAAGGTGAAAAAATGCATAACGGCATCATTTTTGAGGGTTTTAAACGTACAGCTCAAGTCCAAAGCGGAACTGAGCAAGTACAAGTCGGGGAACAGGATGTAAACTTGGGTACTGACAAAAATCCTAAATTTGAAACCGTACCAGTATTTGAAGACCTACCGAAAATGGAAACGGTAGAGATTGACATTTGGGAAAAACTTTTAGAGTTGGACGAGAAAAGCTTAATTAGTGTTAAGTGGATGAAAAAAGAAGACCATGACGCTATTGCACAGGAAGAGCAACGTGCAAGCTTTAAAAGTGAACGTCAGTACAAACTGGATAGAGCTGTTGTAACCACAACTAACGGTTTTAAGTTTGATGCAGACGAACGAAGTATTACCCGCATGTCTAATGCCATTAGTGCAGCTGAGCGTGCAGGTCGTACTGACGTTCGTTGGTCGCTTGCTGATACCGCTACGGGGGTAATGACAGATATTACGCTTCAGGACTTGCAGGAAGCGCACACATTAGCTGTTGAAAACATGGAAAGTATTTGGGAAGTGTAACTAGCTAAAAGGGGCTTAATGCCCCTTTTTGCAATCTCTTTCGTAAGTACCCTTGTAATCAGGCCAACCGTATTCCCCGTTGGATTCTTTAAACGTATCCACCATATCGCA
>PBAL01000090.1 GCA_002715965.1 Verrucomicrobiales bacterium
ATCAAATTCGCAAAGGCTCGGGGCATCCTTTCTACAACCAACTCAACCAAGTGTTGGAAGAAGGCGGCTTCGATCCATTCTTGGAGGAACTCTGCGCCCCTCATTACAAGCTTGGCGGGCGTCCAGGCATTCCTCCCGGGGTCTGTTTCGGCATGCTCTTCATCGGCTACTTCGAAGGTTTGGACAGCCAACGTGGTATCGCCTGGCGTAGTGCCGACAGCCTGGCACTACGTGATTTTCTGGGCTGCACCATCACCGAGGCCACCCCGGTGCATGCCTCCATGACCTTCATCCGCCGTAACAACGGTGAAGATTGAAAGAGTACCTGCGTGGACTGGGCTATTTTCGCGCCGAAGACGGCGCAGAGAAACTGGCGGCCAAACTGAAGATCGAGATGCCCTAAGGTCGACCGATGATCGTGAGCGCATTGGGACGATCAAACACCGCCAAAGGCAAAGCGGCTTTGCTGGAGCTGGTAAAGGGACCGACAATGATAGTGACAAAACTGACGTGGATCGAAGCGAGCCAGCATCTTTCCCACCCCGACGTCGTTCCAACGTTGAAAGAATGGGCATCCTCCCCGAACGAAGATTTACGCAAGGCTGCGCTCGCTGAAATTCCACGCCGAAAGTAGGCCGTTCACCGGAACCGGTCGATTTCATTCCTCGAACGCCTTTGATAGTGTATCCGCATGCAACAGCTCTCCCGCCGAAAGTTTGTGGCTGCCTCCGCCACTGCCGCGATTGTGCCTTGGGTTTCGCGCTTGCCGGCCGCGCCGTCGAAAGCCATCACGCTCGGATTCATCGGCACCGGTGGCCACGGAATCTCCCGGAATCTTCGATCCTTCCTGCGTGAGAAAGACTGTCGTGCGATGGCCGTTTGCGATGTTTTTCAGAGCCGGAAGAAGAAGGCGGTCGGCATCGTCAACAAGGCTTACGGCAATCAGGATTGCCGCGGCTACGATGACTTTCGAAAGCTGTTGGTGCGTGACGACATCGACGCCGTGGTCATTTCAACGCCCGATCATTGGCATGTCCCCATCTCGCTGGCGGCGCTGGCTGCGGGAAAGGATGTGTTCTGCGAGAAACCGACGCTGACCATCCGCGAAGGGCGGGTCCTCGTCGATGCGGTGAAGAAACACGACGCAGTGTTCCAAACCGGCTTGGAAGATCGTTCCATCCCGCAATATCACGCGTTGTGCGAGGCGGTTCGCAATGGCGCAATCGGGCAACTCAAGCACATCGAGGTGGAACTGCCCACGCACAAGAAGGTCTACCGCGAAGAGCGGCAAGCTCCGCCGAAGGAACTGGATTGGAACATGTGGCTTGGCCCCGCGCCCTGGGCCGAATACTCGCCGCAGCGCGTGGACTGGATGGGCTGGCGCATGATCCGCGATTATTCGGGAGGCATCCTGACCGACTGGGGCGCGCATTTGGTGGACACGGCACTGGTCGCCAACTTCGCCGAGAAGTCGGGACCGGTTGAGATCAAGGGCCGCGGCGAGATTCCGGAAGGCGTGATGAACACCGCCAAGAAGACCTTCGATGTGCACTACCGCTTCGCCAATAACGTGACCATGCGGGTGGTTTCCAACGGTGTGCGAATAAGGTTTGAAGGCACGGGAGGCTGGTGCGGCAATGACGGCTGGCGGGGCGAACCCAAAGCACACGACCCGGGGATATTCGGCCGGAGTCGAGCGCCCAACCGAATGTGGTCGCTCCCCCATGATGAGCATCGGGATTTTCTGGATGCCGTGAAATCGCGTAAGCCCACGACTTACACCGCCGAGGATCTCCACCGCCTGAGCACCACCCTGCACCTCGGCGCCATCGCCATGGAACTCGAACGCCCCTTGCGTTGGGATCCGACGAAAGAGACATTCAATGACGACGCCGAGGCCAGTGCCCTGCGAAGCCGCAAAGCCCGGGATTGGGCCAACGCGTGACCCTCAGGAATTCGACAAGATGAATCTGCGCTACGGAGCCTTGCTCGTGCTTGCAATTGCCCTGGTGAACTGTTCCCTGGTGGCCGCCGAGGACTGGGAAAGCTGGCCGCCACGGCCGATTGAGGTTTCGCCCGTCGAAGGTCTGATCGAGTGTTTCTGGTTGAAGCACCTTCATGCACTCCGTCGCTGGACGTCAGAAGACGGCCGGTTCTCGACGAGTTTGGATGCGACGTTTTTGCACTTTAAAGGTGCGACCTCATCGATGACGCGTTCTTACGACCTGAACCTTGGGGACTATCAGCGATTGATCGTGCGACTGACGCCGGGTGAAAAGGTAAGAACGACGATCACCGCTGTGGTGGATGGCCAACCTCAAACGATCGTGAGAAACGCGGCCGGAAGTAATCGCGTATTGGAATTCGCGGGTTCGATCAGCGGCAAGAAGCTGAGTCAATTGACGCTGCGGTTCACCGCCAGTGAACCTGGGGAACACAAAGCGCAGCTCCGCTGGATCCTGCTCGACAAACCGGGGTCCCGTTGGAATCCGCCCGAAAAGCCTTTCGAGGACATGATCGTCGAACGAACTGTCAATCGCTTCCAACCGGGATTGGGTATTTTGCTCGGGGCTGATGAGATCCGGCGGATGCGCGAGAGGCTCAAGCTGCCGGTATGTCAGGCGACCTGGCAAGGCGATCAGGATTACGCGGCACGACAATACCAGGTCGATCCGCTTTCTCTCCTGCGGCCATATTCCCTCTACGTGCCATCGCGTTACGGGCGTAAGAGCGACGAATCGATTCCGACCTCGCAGGACGGGATCATGCTGGCCTTGGTGGGGCTGCTTACAGAGAACGAAGACTATCTCCGGCGCGCGGCGCAGCAGGCGATCGTTTTGGCTCAAGTCGAACATTGGGCGGAAGGATTTGTTTCACGTGTTCCAGGTTATCCGTGGAATCACTCAAGCTTCGCGCCCAATACGGCCACGATCAAAGCCGCGCTTTTGTTGGACTGGACCTGGCACTACCTCACGCCTCGGGGACGGACGTTGATTCGCAAGGCGATAAAAGAAAAAGGGTTGGCGCGGGTCTGGCACGGTCGCCGTGCGATGGCAAACCAAGGCGTCCGATTCAACAAGGGGCTGATTCTTGGCAAGATGGCCCTCGCTGATTCCTTCGACGATCCGCAGCTACGCCGGTTCGTTCAGGATTGCCTCGATCGCATCAATCCGAAACTTCAGGCGATTGTCCGCACTGATGGATCGTTCAGCGAAGGGTTCGACTACGGCAGTTCGACGCTGACTTCCACACTCATCAGCTACCAGGCCGCAAGCAGATGTCTGGGGCGGCCGATTAACGAGTTGGCGTCACCACGCATATTGCCGGCCATGCGTCATGTATTGCTCGCCAAAGGCGAACTGAATCCCGTTCTGGCCGCCTTCTGTGCGGGTCCATTGGACGACCGGACATTTGAGTCGCAATGCGTGCCCTCCGGGCTTTTGTACAGCCACGATCAACGCGATCATCCCGGTCCGGAGACGTGGCCTTGGTGGCCCTTGTCGGTCAATCGAACCGAGTATTGTGCGTTCGGCCTGCAGCTGTTGTGGGCGCCCAGTCTGCCTTCTCAACCCAGCCCGCCACGACTGCCACGGTTCTTCTTTCCCGTCGCCCAGGCGAGATCAAGCGATACACCGCCGGTGTACGGCGGCAAGAGTTCGCTGGATGCGGGCAAAGGAGCGGTGAACGTCGGTGCGGATCAGGATTACCTGCGGGACGTTTCCGGCGCGACCGTGTCGGCCTGGATCAAGGTGTCGAGGAGCGCACTCTCAGCGCAGCAAAATTACATCTATCAATCCTCGGGCCGGCCCAGTTCCCGATTGCAGTTGCAGGTTCGGGGGCGCGGGACTTCTCAGGACATCGGAACGTTGGCCGCGTACATCAGACGCGTGGATGGAGATGCTTCCGCCAGCCTGTTCAGTGCCGCCCCAATTGCCTTTGACCGTTGGGTTCACGTCGCGTTGGCCGTCGACTATGTGGCGGGTAGATATTCATTTTTCATGGATGGAGCGAATGCGGGATCGGGATCGACAGGCCTGAGTTTCGGGCGGGCACAAGACAGCGCCACTCCGCAGAACTGGGTCGGAGCCGGGGGTGGCCGAAATCCCTTCCCGGGCCTGATTGACGACCTCCGCGTTTATCGAAAGGCATTGTTGCCGGGCGAAATAAAGAACCACACCGATCTTGATCTGGCGCTTCACTACACCTTTGAAGGCTCCGGTCCACGAATCAAAGACCTCGCTCGGGCGGACGGTACGGCCTCGCCCATTGATGACGGAGACATCGCTGCCGCCAGCGGGTGGGTGTTCATGGGTAACGACGATTCGCTCGCACCTCGCTGGAGTTTCGAATCAGGTCTTTGGGACATGCATGGCCACGCCTGGAAGCACAAGCACTCGCTGACGCTCCGCGCCGGGGGGGGAGAAGCTGCTGATCGAGCGAGACATTCTGCCATACGAAGATGCCCGATCCGAATACACACAGAAGACCAGAGCCTACAACGTCTTCTCTCCGGCGGAGCGCGATCAATCACCTCAAGCGGGTTGTGGCGGCAGAATCAGCGTTGCCGAAGACCTGGAATCAGTCGTCGTCATTGAGTCGGACAATGCCACGGCTTGGGCGCGCGGCGTTCGGCGTGCCGTGCGTCGCGCCATCATGTTTCGACCCGGCGTGATGGTTGTTCACGATGATGTACTGCTCGATGAGGAAGAGACCGGCGTCCAAAACTGGACCAGCCTTCGCCCGTGGCAATCGGATGGCAGGAACCGCTGCCTGAGCCGTCGCGGCAATGCAACCGTCCGGCTGCACGGCATTCTGCCTCATATTCCAAAACTGGTGACCGGCGAAGATTCCGTGAGCGACGAACGGCAGGGAATCGTTCCGGTCTATCGGGCAGCGTTCATCAGTCCCGCTTCCAAGCAGCACGAGCTGTTGACCATTATCGAGGCGATCATGCCGAACGATACTCAATCACCAACTCTCAAAAGCCTCGACGACGGCGGAGTTGAGTTGCGACAAGGCTCCGACATATTGCGCGTTTTCGCAGCGCCGAAGAACGCTGCAACATCGGCGAAGTTTGGCTTCACCACGGACGGCGTGTTGTTGTTCGTCATGACGCGTGCCGATCAACCGATGACGGCCGGCGCGTTTGACGCCACCTGGTTGAAGGGGCCCGAGCTGAGCATTTCCGGAGACGGATTCGTACACTGGAGGGCGGCATCAGAAAACAAGGAACCGTAAAGAGTGGTTGATCGAACCTACCCTTGGGGTCGGACTCCAATGAACGTCGATTGCCTGATTATGAAGTAGCGGATCCAGCGTCTTTTCGCCGAGCCGCAAGTCCCCGCCGGCAAACGCAATGTCGAACCCAGACTCGACAAGCAGCACCAGATCCTGTTGGCCACGCTTCGCGACTGAATTGACGGATCGGGTGGTCGCGGGCAGCCTAGCCGACATGTTTCCTATCCTCCGAAGATGTTTGCTGGTTGGTTTGGTCGTCTGGCTGTTGGGGCAACAACTGCACGCGGCCAAGCCGTTTACCATCGTTGTCTTGCCGGACACCCAGTGCTATTGCGACACCCGCGTGAAGTATGCCGCGCACAAATGGAAGAACGGAGATCTGCGCCGATACTTTTTCAAGCAGACCGAATGGGCGCGGGACAATCAGGAGCGCCTGAACATTGCCTTCCTCGTTCACGAGGGCGATATCGTGCAGACGGACTATCCCGAGGAATGGAAGATCGCGAAGGAGGCCATGACGAAGCTGGATGGCAAGGTGCCGTACTGTCTGTGCCTGGGAAACCACGACATGGGCTTCCGCAAAACCGACCAGAGCAAGCTGTCCTACAAGTCGGCGGAGAATCGCAAGACCCATTTCAATCGGTACTTTCCGCGCTCAAAGTACGCGAAGACCAAGGAGTTCGGCGGCACCTTTGACGAGAGCCACGACAATTCCTGGTATCACTTCGAACAGGCGGGGCTGAAGTTCATGATCGTCGCGCTCGAATTCAAACCGCGCGACGAGGTGTTGGCCTGGGCGGGCGACGTGGTGAAAACACATCCCGAGCATCGCGTGATCGTCCTGACGCACAGTTATCTCGACTCCAAGAGCAAACGGCGAACTCGGTCGGGTTATGCCGTGAAAGGAAATCCCGGTGAGCAGATCTGGCAGAAGTTGGTCCGGAAGCACGAAAACATCTTCATGGTGCTTTGCGGTCACGTGATCGGCGAAGCGCGCCTGACTTCAACCGGCGACCATGGGAACGCCGTCCACCAGTTGTTGAGCGATTACCAGGCCATGAACAACGGCGGTGAATCATGGCTGCGCTACATGGTGTTTCATCCGGACCGGGACAAGATCGAGGTGTTCACCTACAACCCGGCGCTGGACAAGTTCCGGGATCAACCGTCCAGTCGCTTCGACCTCGATTACCGGATGTCGAAGTGAAGTGGCGGCATGTGTTCGCCCCGGTTGTGTGATTGCTCATTTCTTGAAGCGGAACGAGTACAGATCCGCGTCCTTCATATCGAAGCGTAAGCGGACTGGTTTGCCGGCGAGGGCGGAAAGGTCGGCTTTGCTCTTCCATATCACGCGGCGCGAGATTGCGTCGCCGAACAGTTCGGCACAATCAGCCAGCGAGAATCCCTTTGCCGGAGTACCGTCGAGGTTCTGAACTTCGACGCGCAACGATCCGGCGGCAGAGGTGGCGAAGTTGATCTCCAATTGGTCGCCGTCGAACACCATCGGTCGCGTCAACAGCTGTCCGCCTTTCCAATCGGCTGACACCGAGACAAAGCCGTCCAGCCGCAGGGTGTAGCGGCGCAGGCGATTGCCCTTGCCGTGCCAATAACCTTGGGAGGCGTAGATCGACAGTTCGTTGGGCGCGCCTGCGAGGGCCGACGCGGTTTCCACGATATGCCAGCCGATAAACGCGTCGCCGTAGAGCCATGATCCCGGACGTTCCGCGCCCGGTCGGAGAAAGGCTTCGTTCCAGCGATGGAATTGCACGCCGTCGCGGCTGCTCATGATGAGACCCTCGGTCAGGGCCATGCCGAAGCGTTCACCCGCCCGCGCTCGCCATTGGCGGCGTTCCGGCTCCGGCAGGGAATGCATGGACTCCGACCAGCCGCGTTCGACATAGCGCGTGGGGAAGCCGATGAAGATGTGCGGCGCGCGATGGTAGGGCTTGATCTGATTGGTGTAGAGATGCTCGTCCGGCGAATCCACGTAGGTCAGATCGGCGGCATCCTTCCAATCCACAAAGTTGTCCGACGTCGCCGTGCGGATTGCGCGGATACCGGCCGGTTTCCATTTCTCATCGTTGGTGACACCTTTGGTAAAGGTCCGGAAGTAAGCCCGATACTCACCGCGAACCGGGTCCCAGAAGGCGAGGTTCTGGGAATCAAAGGCGCCTTTGGTGATCACCGGCCGATCGCGCATCGGCGTCCAGCTCAGCCCATCGGGTGACTGGAAGGCCAACATTCCGAGACGCTCATGCCCGCGGATGATCGCCTTGTAGCGGGATTCTGCCGGCGCATTTGGATTGGGATCCTTGAACACGGCGCTGTGGGAAGGATCGGCCAGCGAGTGGCCAATGTTGTGCGGCGCGATGACGATGTTGTTCTTCCGCGAACCTTCGAATTCATGCAATCCGAGATCTGGCTTCCGCCAATGCACGCCATCGTCGCTTTCGGCGTAACAGAGAAAATGTCGCTTCACGAACTCCGTCCGCTCCGGCCCCACCTCGAAATGGTAGGACTTGTAATACATCCGATAGCGATCGCCATCCTTGAAGATGCTGTGAAAGCCGCAGCCGTTTCCTTCCCAGGGTTCGTCGTGCGAGATCACCACTTCACGCGGCACCGGATGGCGCAGTTCCAGCCGCGCTCCGTCCAGCTTCTCAATCAGGTGATGATCCACAAACAGTTCGCGGCGGGAACCAATGTCGATCAACTCAGCCGCGGGTGATTCCCAGGCGAAGGCCAACAACAGGATCCAAATGACAATCAGGTTTCTCATAATTTGTGTGACTCTGCGCTAATCCGCACGAAACGCCTTCCAACGCGCCACGCTGGGGATGACCCGGAACCGGTCTTCGGCGCCGAGCTTGCGGTACAAATCACGCGTCCATTCATAGGCGGGAGGAAGCTTGCCTACGAATGTGATCGGACGCGGATAGACCAAGGCGAGATTGTGCGGGAGATCGCCGACGCGCAAGACGCCGAGGTATTCCAGTGTTCCCTCTGCAACATGGCTTTCCGGCGGGTTGTAGAGAATCACCTCGGAGATTTTGGGATCGAGCAGGGCGGCATAGATCGCGTGTGGAGCGGTGTGACCTTTTCCGTAAACCGCGACCGATCCTGGTTGCAGTCGCTCCCGCACAAGCTTCACGCCGTCGAGCAGGTCTGCGGTCTGACGTTCCGGAATCGTTTCTCCGAGCATGGGATAGGTGCGGCGCAGGGTCCAATAGTAACCCGGCCCGACGGAAGTCGTCCCCGTTCCCCGGACCTCCACGCCAGCGGTCAGAATCGGAGCCGCCATTCCCGGGCGCGAACTTCCTCCGCCGGCGAAGGTTCGCCATGCGTCCGACTCCATTGCATAGACCACGGCTGCCAGACCGGTTGGAGCATCGGTGTAACGGCGCAGGCGTATCTGAAGATCGATTTGGTCGCTGTTGCGAAACAGCAGTGTGCCAAAGGCGACGTTGGGTTTCGTTCCGCCGTCAGCGCGCCGTCCCACGAACACCGGCCCCGATTGCCCGGCGATCTGGCGAAAGGTGGTTCGTCGCAATGCTTTCAATGCCTTGTCCTGGTGTCTCTTCCATGATGCCCGGTCCGTTACTTTGGGAAGCGGAGGCGCGGGCACGAGCAGCTTCGGGGCATCCATCATGTTGTCGTTC
This sequence comes from Verrucomicrobiales bacterium, assembly GCA_002715965.1. GTDB lineage: Bacteria > Verrucomicrobiota > Verrucomicrobiia > Limisphaerales > JAYPXF01. The sequence continues at coordinate 8,898 of PBAL01000090.1, forward strand.
TCCGGCAGCTTTCCGCCGAACACCAAAAGATTTTTCTCCGGCTCAACGAAATCCGTCACGTCCGACTCCACCGGCGTGGGATCGTCCTTCAGGTGGGTGTTGAACCACGTGAAAACCGCCTGGCGCAGTTTCGGCGTGTAGCCGTGCGGGGTGAGATCCTCCACGAGTTTGAATTTGTCCGATTGCCCCAGCGCCGCGAACTGATGACGGATCCGGTGAGCCACATCGCGGTAATGCCGCGGCCGCCAAAGCAGATCCTCGCTGCCCGAGGCGATCATGAACGCGCGCGGCGCAATCAGCGCGCCGAGATCCGGCCATCCCCATTGGTGGTAGTTGATCCAGAACGCACAGTCGCAATGTCCTTGCACCGAGCGATCCTCCGCGACGCCCTGAACGCTGCCGCTTTGACAGACCGGCGCGACGACCTTGAGGCGGTCGTCCGCAGCGCCCAACGCCCACGACACCACACCCCCACCGCTGAGCCCCGTCACACCGAATCGATCCGGATCAACGTCCGATCGCGTCGCCAGGTAATCGAGCGCCCGCATCCCGTTCCAAACCTCCGTCCCCAGCGGTGTGTAACCCCGGCTCGGCCAATCCCAGTGCTTCTCATGGTAAGTGCCATGATGAAAGCCCTGGCTCTCCCCGAGTTGAATGGGATCCAGCACCAATGCGATATACCCATGCTGACCAAACCAACGCGGATTCTGCTGATACGTCTTGCGGATCTTGCCCTGCGAGTGACCGGTGAGATAGAGCACTGCGGGAAGCCTGCCCGTCACCTTGGCGGGGCGGTAAAGATTCCCCACCACATGCGCGCCGGGAAAGCTCTCAAAGTGAACCTTCTCCACCACGTAATCTCCTCGATCGAGCGTCCCCGTAACCTTCGCCTTCAAAGGCGTCCGCGACGGCAAAGGTGAGAGACCAATCATCTCCCGCCACAACTCGCGACGTTCATCCAGTGTCTCCTCCCACCGCTCCGGCGAAAGCGGCTGGGCAGAAGATGCCTGAGAGATCGCCCGTCCCACCTGCGAAACGCTCTCGTAAATCGTCCTGCCTTGCCCGAACACATTGGAAACGCCTCCCACAATCAAGACTGTAGCAGCAAGGATGCAGTGGAGTAACGAAACCCGAAATCGGCTGGGGAGAGTATATGTCATTGGTCCGCAAGACTATGACGGCATCATCAGCGGGAAGAAATCATCATCTGTCGGGGCGGTAAGGGCCTTCTGGATTCACAATGCAAGCAATCTCAATCACATTACTCGCATGAGTTCATCCACGACACAGCAGGTTGCCGATCCTTCGCCACCGGCCGAGGCGACCGAAGCCTGCCAAACGCTCGAGGTCAATCGTTTCACCGACGGAGTCCTTGATCCCGCGCGACCGATGCTCGGTCCGGTGTGCGACGGCGGACGGATCATTGCCAACACGGCGCCCGGTTGCTGGGGACCGATGCTTACCCCCTGCCTGCGGGGAGGACATGAAGTGACGATTCCCGTGGCCGTGGAAGGGGCCGGGATCGGCGACGCCATCGCGATCCACATCACCGACATCCAGATCACTTCGCTGGCAACCGCTTCCGGGACGGACGCTCCGCTCGATGGACGATTCAACGGCGATCCGTTTGTGGCCGGGCGTTGCCCGGAATGTGGAACGGCGAATCCGCCAACAAAGCTCGATGGGATCGGGCAGGCCTCAATCCGTTGCGCGAAATGCGGCGCTGAGGCGGCTCCGTTCAAAATCAGCCACGGCTACACCATCGCGTTTGACGATGATCGCGGCGTGGGCGTGACGCTTAACCGGGACGCGTCCGAATCCATCGCCCGCGACGCCCATCGTTACGCCGCCATGCCGGAGAACTCAGTCCAGAATTCCGTGCTCACGCTCGCGCCCCACGATCTCATCGGCATGATGGCACGGTTGCGCCCGTTTCTGGGTCAGCTGGGCACGACGCCCGCAATCGCGCTTCCGGACAGTCACAACGCCGGCGACTTTGGCCAGTTCCTCATCGGAGCTCCACACGAGCTGGCGATCACCGAGGAACAACTGGAGCAACGGACGGATGGCCACATGGACATCGACGCGGTGCGCGCCGGAGCGATTGTCGTCTGTCCGGTCAAAGTTCCGGGAGGCGGGATCTATCTGGGGGACATGCACGCGCTGCAGGGCGATGGCGAGATTGCCGGACACACCTGCGATGTCGCCGGGAACGCAACGCTTCAGGTTCACGTCCTCAAGGGTCTGAACATCGACGGGCCGTTGCTGTTCCCTGTTCCGGAAGATCTGCCTTATCTGGCCCGGCCGTTCTCGGCGGATGAGCGGGCGCGCGCACTGACCATCGCTCGTTCCCACGGCCTCGACGAAATCGAACAGACTGCTCCGATCTCGATCGTCGGCACGGGCCGGGATCTGAACTCCGCCACCGATAACGGGCTGCAAAGAGCCGCCACGCTGCTGGACATGCCGGTTTCCGAAGCCAGGAACCGGGCGACCATCAACGGAGCCATCGAAATCGGCCGGCATCCCGGAGTCGTGCAAGTCACGTTACTCGCGCCGCTCGATCGATTGAAACGCTGTGGATTGCTTGAACTAGCGTGCCAGCAATACGAGATAGAGAGTCGCCAGTAGGGCAACTTCCCATGCGGCCCCTTTCATCAGCTTCCTGATCTCGGTTCTCTCGGCGCTGGCCGTTCGTGAAGCGATTCTGGACAGGAATCAGGACCGATCGAAGATCGGCCGGTCGAATTCAAGGGTGATCTTCTCCTTGGCGTTTTCTCCATCTTCCCTCTCACTCCCGCCGTGTGGAACACGCGCTCCAACCTCGCGATTACACTGGGCATCAGCTTGGCGATGCTTTTGTGGGGCGTAAACAACGTGGCCATCCGTTTCATGGTGCAGAACTGGCCACCGATGTTTACGGCGGTGACACGGATGATGTGTATCAGTGCGATACTGCTTGCCGTTCTGCGATGGACGCGGTGGCTCGGTGAACCCAAGAAACTCTCGCGCGAACTGCACTGGGAGATCTGGCGCAAGGCGGGCACCTGGCAGGCATGTTTCGTTGTGCTGTTCTCCTACGCGCTCGTCTACACGACGGCGGCTCGCGTGGGTTTGTTCCTGGCTGCTTCACCAGTCTGGGCGGTGTTGTTGGAACTCAAAAGCGAAGGCAGGCGATCGCGAAAATACTTTGCAGCCTGTCTCGCAGGGATCGGCGTGGGCATCCTTCTGCTTCCGGCCCTCGACAAAGCTGGAGGTGATATTCGTGGCGATCTGCTTGCCCTCGGGTCAACGCTTGCCTGGGTGATGTTCGGGCGGCAATGCAAGGGATTGGGCAAACACCTGAGCGGAGTCGAAGTCACCGGACACACGATGTGGCGCGCCGCACTTCTGATGTCCCCGTGGGCGCTTTATGAAGCAGCGACCCGGCCCATGATTGCCACGCCCTGGCTCTTCACCGTGCAATCCTACTGCATCGTTTTCGGAGGCGTGATCGCCTTCAGCCTGCACTATCACGCCCTGAGATTCTGGCCGATGAGCCGGGTGTTCCTTTGGGGAAACCTCCTTCCGATAACCACCATGGCCGCGGCGTGGTTCATCTTGGATGAAGCGGTGTCGGCGACGTTCTGGATCTCCATCACGCTGGTGGCGACGGCCGTTGCGATCGGACAGAAAGTGACACCAACCAAATCGTGACCGAACGGCTACATTCGATCCTTACGGGTTTGCACCGCTCCATAGTCCATGGAACTTGGGCGATGGAGTTCGAGGTCTACTCGCGCCACACGAGTCAAATCATACTCGCATCGGTTTTCGCGCCCACGGACTCGTGTACCCGTCCCTCCACCACTCACCTGCAATCGCCCCTGCATTGACGGGTCGGGTTCGAGAGCTACCCCCGAATTGAGTGAATTCTGTCTGTCGAGATTCCATAGAGCACTCCGACCATGCTGGCTGTGACCGATCCCGCCGAGCTTGCCTGGGTGAGAAAGACTGGCTAGCGAGCAGGCTTATCGAGCAGACCCCACCGGCCTCACGCCAATGGTGAATCAGATTGATTCCTGCGGTGGAAATCTTCTTCACCATCCAGACGAGCTGGATGGGGCCTTTTCAATCCGGCCACCGATATTAGCTGCCAATCTCGTTCACCATCGGTAGCAGGCCGCATTGACGTAAGTATCTGAAATCCAATTGCTTTTGCAGGATATGTGTGTCATATGCGGCCACGGTCATGCGGAATTCCGCCTTCAGTATTTCACTTCTGATTTGTGTGTTGTTGCTGAGCGTCGCCCATTCACCGGCGCCGGACTCGCACATGATTGAAGTGATCCGCGATTCGAGTTCGCTGCCGCACAAGCAAGACCCGTCCACTTCGACCGCGGGCTTGATCCGGCAGACCTTGGAAGGCCTGGGGCTACTTGGACCCGACGCCCCCCTGCTGCACCAGACGACAGTCACTCCGTCTACCATGGAGACGATGACGTACACCCAATGGCCACTGGCCGATCGACTGATGCCGAAGCCTTGGGTGGAGCAGGGAGTTCCGGGTTTCTACGTTCCCGCCGTTGAGCCTCCCGATATCATTTATCCCGTCATTGAGAACACTTGGGAGCGAAAGCCCAACAGCTATGTGTATTCTCATTCCGAGCAAACCGACATTCGTCCACCCTCCTACAACAATGGTCAGCTGGTTGCACCCAGTCACGAAAATCCGGACTTCGACCTGACGGGTGTCAGTGCGTTGGCTTTGAGAAAGTTTGCGACCAGGAACACGAACGCCATCGCCGGGGGACTTGCCTTCGCCGACAAGCTAAAGGCGATCCAAGCCGGCTTTCGCCGTTTGCCTGGCGGACAGTTTCGCTCGGCGAGCATCTGGGATTTCTATGATGCTCCCAACGATCCCCGGGCTGGCAACGATGAGGATCGCGTGCGCGAGCAGCGCCATGCGGTTTATCGGCGTTCCAGGTTCGATTACCGGAATCCGCGAGAACAGTTGGACCCGAAAGATCCCCAACCTTCCTACTCCATTCGTGAAGCCTGCCTTCCGGAGTTTCGCACGATTTGTTACCCGGGCGGTTTCTGAGTTACGTCGATCGACGCTGTGTGCCCGGACTTCTCAGTTTTTTCATGAAAGTCTACTCTGTACAATTCGACATCGTCTGGGAAAATCAGCCTGCCAACTTCGCCAAGATCGAATCGATGTTGGAAGCCGCTCAGCCGGACCGTAACTCATTGGTCCTATTGCCGGAGATGTTCGCGTGTGGTTTCACCATGAACGTGGAACAAGCGGTGGAGGAGAAGGGAAATCAGCGTGAGTTCATTCGACGCATCGCCAAGGAACACGACGTCTACGTGGTCGGTGGCGTCGTGGCTCCCGGCCCCGATGGAAAAGGACAGAACCAATCGGTAGCTCATTCACCGGCCGGGGATGAAATCGCCTGCTATACGAAGATGCAGCCGTTCAATGTGCGCGGTGAAGGGGATGCCTATCCGGCGGGCAATGAGCCGGTCACCTTTGATTGGTGCGGCGTCACGGTGGCCCCGTTCATCTGTTACGATTTGCGCTTTCCGGAGGTCTTTCGGCTGATCGCACAGTCCAACGTGGAATTGATCACGGTGATGGCAAGCTGGCCGGACAAGAGAATCCTGCATTGGGTGCGATTGTTGCAGGCCCGCGCGATTGAGAACCAGTGCCACATCGTGGCCTCGAACCGCTGCGGAACCGATCCGCATCTCAATTACAATGGACGCAGCCTCATTGCGGATTTCAATGGAGAGATTCTGGCCGATGCCGGCGATCGCGAAGAGGTACTCAGCGTGGACCTTGATTTTGAATTGCTGCGGGAGTATCGGGCCGGGCTGCCGTTCCTGAAGGACATGCGGCAGGACCTGATTGGCCGACCGCTCACGTGACTACTCCCCCGAGGGTTTGTCCTCGAAGTCTTTTTCGCTGACGATTTTTCCTGCGGCCATCTCGACCTCACGCCTCAGATTGCCGCTCTCGTAAAAGGACTTGGAGAGTCCCTGTGGAACTCCATTCGAAAGCATCACTTCCTGCGAAAGCTCTCCGTTGGGATGAAATTTCCGAAACGCACCGTGAAACTCGCCGGCGATGATTTCGCCTTCGGAGACCAGACCGCCTTCCATGTTCCATTTTGTCCGCAGGCCATGCGACACGCCGTTGGTGAAGAATTCGCGAACCTGAATCTGTCCATTGGTGAAATATCCCTCGGACATTCCATGCAACACTCCGTTGCTGACCATCGTTCGTGACTTCACCTGATCGCTCTCGTAACGCTCAAGAACCAGGCCCGTGAACGGCGTTACGCCGTCATCCAAAAACCACGCGTCATTGGTGCGCCTCAAATCGCCGAGCAGCATTTCGACCGGTCTTTCGGGTTCAGGTATTGGAGGCGCGGGCGCCGATTTTCGCCCCCTGATCATAAACAGCGCCAATACGATGAGAGCAACCACCGCGAGGATACCCAGCTTCGCCTCGCCGGATTTGGACGATTTGTTATTCGATGAACTCAGAGCCTTCATTTTCACTGCATCAGTCAAACTCCGTCAGTTCAGCAGGTTGTACCAGTTGTCCCGTTGGTACGGTTCGTAGCCGATGTCAGAAATCAGGCGCTGCATGTCCTCCACGCCCATGCGGAACGTCGTGCCTGCCTTGGACACCACATTTTCCTCGATCATGATGCTGCCAAAATCGTTCGCCCCGTACTTCAATGCGATTTGGCCAATCTCCAAGCCCTGGGTGACCCAGGAACTTTGAATGTTCCGGATATTGTCCAGATAGATGCGTGCCAGCGCCTGCATTCGAAGATACTCATTGGCGCCAACCGTCGGCGCCTTGAGCTTTGTGTTTTCGGCCTGGAAGTTCCAGCAGATGAATGCGCTGAAACAACCGCCCGGTTTGTCCGCGGTGAAGGGTTCGGTTTCACCAGACTTCAGGCGCGCCAATGAAGCGTCCTGCTGTCGACGCGTGCATTCGAGATGTTCGATCCGTTCGTCCAGCGTTTCCACATGCCCAAACATCATCGTGATCGTCGTGGCGAGCCCAAGCCGATGGGCGGTGTCCATCACGCCGAGCCAATCTCCGGTCATCGCTTTCAAGGGCGAGATTCGATTGCGAACCCGGTCGACGAGAATCTCCCCACCCCCACCTGGGATTGAGCCCAGACCCGCATCGCGAAAGTCACGGATGATCTGCTCAACCGGTTCGTCAAAAAACTCCGAGAAGGCGACAAACTCACTGGGACTGAAGGCGTGGACGTTGACGGTCGGGAACTTGTCGCGGATGTGGGAGAGCAGATCGAGATACCACTGCTTGGTCAGCTTCGGATGATGCCCGCCCTGCATGAGAATCTGCGTTCCGCCAAGATCGACGGTTTCCTGGATCTTCTGGTCGATTTCCTCATGCGAAATTACATAGGCGTCGTCCGCCTTTTCCGATCGCCAGAATGCACAAAACTTGCAGTAGACGTTGCAGATGTTGGTGTAGTTGATGTTGCGATCGACGATGTAGGTGACGATGTCGTTGCCGTGTCCGTCAAAGTCGGGTTCCTTCGCCAATTGGCGCCGGCGATCAGCCAGCACGCCCAATTCCTCCAGCGGCAGATGATACAGCCGGCGTGCCTCTTCAGCGTTGATTCGCTCGCCGTTCCAGACCCGCTGTCGCAGGTCATCCAGTGACTGGTCGTAAATCACGATTAGTTCTCCGTTGGCTCACTCACGTAAACCACCTTCGAATCATAATACTTGCGCTTGCCGTTTTCGTCTATGGTCACGCGGTAAACAAAGGCCGGTGATTCGTCGTCATTCTTGGTCGCGTAGATCTGGGCGCGGATCAGCCGCTCGTCGTTGCCGACTTCCATCACCGCCCGATTGCCGCGCTCAAACCGTATGTGTGGCCTGGCCAGAACGGTATGTTCCTCAAATTTTCCTTCGGCGATCAAGAAGCGCGCCTCGAACACCTGCGGCTGGTCCGTACGCAGGACTTTCACTTCCGTGCTGATGCCGTGACCGGCAAAAGTCGCGCAACCGGCCATGACAATTCCCGCTGCCAGAGACATTAGGATTCGAACTTTCATCATTGGACCCTTCTGATCTTCACCCGTCACTTCAACCACCTGGGCACATGTTCACCGGCCCAGATTTCCTTCACCGGCTGCCGCTTGCGAACCACGGCCGACGTCTTGCCGTTGACCAACACCTCCGCTGCAAGCGGCCGGGAGTTGTACGTCGAGGCCATGACAAATCCATAGGCACCTGAACTGAGCATCCCCACGTAGTCGCCTTCTTTGATGCGCGGCAGAAGCCGATCCTTGCAGAACGTATCGCCCGACTCGCAAATCGGTCCAACCACGTCGCTGGAAATCTTGCCACCCTTGCCCTGCTTCAATGGCAGGATCTCGTGGTAAGACTCGTAAAACGCCGGCCGTATCAGGTCGTTCATCGCGGCATCCACGATCACAAAATTTTTGTGTGCCGTTTTCTTCACATACTCGACGCGAGTCACGAGGACCCCTGCATTGCCGGCGATGAAACGCCCGGGCTCGATCACGATGCGCATGTCCAGTTGCTTCAGAAGCGGGATCAAGCGACGCGAGTATTCGGCGGGCGTCAGTATCCCCTTCGCGTCCTTGGACTTCCACCACTTCTCGTCGCCACTTGCGAGTGCCGGCTCGTAGACAATTCCAAGTCCGCCTCCGATGCTGCAGAACTCCAGATTGTGACGCTTTTTCAGGCGTTGCACCAATGGGATCATCTTCGCGACCGCATCTTCAAAGGGTTGCACGGAAGTCAGCTGCGAACCGATGTGCATCTGCACGCCGCGCAACCAGATGTTCGGCAGCTTGGCTGCCTTGCGATAGACGCTTTCGATCTTCTCGTACGGAATGCCGAATTTGTTCTCGTACGTGCCGGTCGTGATCTTTGCGTGGGTCTTGGCATCGACATTCGGATTCACGCGAATGGCGATCGGCGCGTTCTTCTTCAATCGTCCGGCAACCTTGCTGATCCGCTGAAGCTCCGGCTCACTCTCGACGTTGAAGCAGTAGATTCTTTTGCGCAGTGCCAGCTCGATTTCGTCCTCTGTCTTGCCCACGCCGGCGAAGGTGCATTTCTTCGCATCGCCACCGGCTGCGATGACGCGGAGCAGTTCTCCACCGCTGACGATGTCAAATCCGCTTCCTTGATTCGCCAAGGTGCGCATGACGCCGAGATTGCTGTTCGCCTTCATGGCGTAGCAGATCAGGTGATCGACCGGAGACAGAGCGTCATCGAGTTTCTGAAAATGATCCTCAAGCGTGGCCTGTGAGTAAACAAAGAGAGGCGTACCGTGCGCCTTGGCAAGCGCCTCAACGGACACCTGCTCGCAATATAGCCTGCCGCGTTTGTAGCCAAACTGATGCATGTCGCGCAGTTATGCCAAAGCGCCGGAGGTTGAGGCAAATCGCAAAATCGTTCGCGAGGCAAGTTTCGCGATGAAATTGAACGCCCGTGCCCCGCCTGCCGCCTGCATTGGCCGCAATTCCGTTTCTATTCCCAACCCATTCGGATAGCTTCCCGCGGAACTTCGCCGATCAAAGGATGCCAACACGAGAATGCAACTGAACCACCACGAATGGCCTGATGACCCGCAAGCCCTGTCACTGACCGAATTGCTCGTCGTGATCGGGATCATTGCGATTATTGCCGCATTGTTGCTCACGGCGGTTGGACGCAGCAAGGGCACGGCGCAAAAGACCGGGTGCATCAACAACCAGAAACAGCTCATCACCACCTGGACGCATTGGTCCGGAGACAACAACGATCGCCTCGTGCCCAGCCACTCGTATCGGGTCCAGGGTGAGCGAGTCATTCCTTGGGTGACCGGCATGGGCCACCCGAACAAGGGAGCGATGACCAACAGGATGTATCTCACCAATCACCAATACTCGGCGTTCTCGTCGTATGTTGGAAACGTCCAGATCTACAAGTGCCCATCCAATCGTGAACGCATCGACGGCTACGAGGCAATCCGTTCCTATTCCATGAATGCATACATGGGACGTCCGCGAACGCAGCACGATACGACCTACCGGGTATTCGAACACGAACCGGAGATCGTCCAACCCGATCATCTATTCGTCTTTGCCGATCAGAACCAGAAGTACATCTGTTGGCCGATGATGATGATCAACATGGAAGAAAACGCCTGGATCAATCTTCCCGCCAGTCATCACAACTACGGTGGCACTTTCTCCTTCGCCGACGGCCACGTGGAATACAAGAAGTGGTACGAGGAGACCACCGCGGGCGATCCCACGGTGAAACGTTGGATCGAGGCCTCCTGGCCGAAACACGCCACCGGCACGCGCACCAACGATCGCGATCTCACCTGGGTTCGCGAGCACGCGACCATCGAGATACCATGAGCAACGAAACCACCACCAAACTTATCTTCTACCCGGTATTGTTGATCCTGACCCTGGTTCGCAAGCCGGTGTTCTGGATCATCGTTGTTCTCCTGCTCGGATTCTGGCTCATGCGTGGGCAGCAACAAGTGGAACAATCGCAGGACAACGAAACCGCGATGAATGCCATTATCGAACAGTCCATCCCCGTGATTCCCAAATCCAAGCCGGAAGCACAGATCCCCTCCATTCCGGGCGTGGCGAAGAAAGGCGGGCAAGACACTGAATCCGAGGAGTTTACCTTTCCTCCAGAATTCACCGAGGCAGTCAGCGCCAAGTTTCGCATGGCGAAAGGACGCGAACCCAAGGATTGGGATGACTTCGTCTCCGCCGGGGTTGTGGATAAAGTTCCTCCTGCCCCTAAGGGATTCAGGTACGTCTACGACGCCGAGCTGGGGCTGATGGAGATGATCAGGGAGTAATTGAATCGGGGAATTGCTCCCAATCCGATTCCAGACATTGCGGAACGGGGCGTCATTTGCACGCCGCTCGTGCGGAGATTCTTCCCGGGCATTCTCAGACTTGCACCTTGGATTCGTTCGCAAGAACAACAACGGCGGCATATGTGCTGAAGGGTGTGGCATGAAAGCGGCAGTATTCTTCGAGAGGGACGGCCGCCATCAAGCTGTGCCCCAGCACTTCGAGGGCTTCAAAGTCAAGACCAAGGCGATTCGCGCGCTGAAGCAGCTCAAGGCGCCGGGTTTCTCCTGATAGCCACCACCAACCAGCCGGGCCTTGCCGGTGGCGCTCTCTGCCGGCGTGAGAAAGACCCCATGCAGATCAAAGGCTTTTCCAAGGAGATCAAAGCCTATCGGGTGGAAGGCTTGAATTCGCTCTCAAGCGAGGCTTCGTAAGGTCAAGTCCGTCCAAAAAAGGAATCGCCATTCCGTCCGCTCCCGTGTTTCGTCGCTGAGCATGTCTGACGAGAAACCACGCAAGCTGCGAAGTTCCAATTGGTTCAATGATCCGGAAGAACCGGACATGACGGCCATCTATGTGGAGCGATTCACCAACTACGGGCTCACGCCGGGAGAAATGCAGTCCGGCAAACCGGTGATCGGCATTGCGCAGACAGGAGGCGATCTGACCCCTTGTAATCGAATTCACATTGATCTCGTCGAACGCGTTAAGGCTGGCATACGCGATGCGGGCGGATTGCCCTTTGTGTTCCCGGTGCATCCCCTGCAGGAAAGCTGCCGACGCCCGACCGCGGCCTTGGATCGCAATCTCGCCTATCTCGGCCTAGTTGAAGTTCTCCATGGATTCCCCATCGATGGCGTTGTGCTCATGACCGGCTGCGACAAGACCACACCGGCTTGTCTCATGGCCGTGGCCACCACCAATACCCCGGCAATTGTCCTTTCTGGTGGCCCCATGCTCGATGGTTGGTTCGATGGAAAACTCGCCGGATCCGGCATGGCAGTTTGGGAAGGACGCCGGCGTCTGCAGGCAGGTGAAACCGATTACCAGGGCTTTATCGACTTTGTCTGTTCCTCTACTCCCAGCCTTGGCCATTGCAACACCATGGGTACGGCACTCTCGATGAATTCCCTCGCCGAGGCGTTGGGAATGTCACTCCCCGGTTGCGCGGCAATTCCTGCTCCCTATCGCGAACGCTCGCAGATGGCATACGAAACCGGCCGGCGCGCCGTGGATGTTGTTCACGAAGACCTGCGTCCATCGAAGATCCTCACGCGCCAAGCCTTCGAGAATGCCATCGTCATAAACACCGCGATCGGCGGTTCCACCAATTGTCCGATTCACCTGAACGCAATCGCCCGTCACATCGGTGTGGAACTCAGCACGAAGGATTGGCAGGAGTACGGCTATGACGTGCCCTTGCTCGTGAATTGCCAGCCCGCGGGAGAATTCCTTGGAGAAGCCTTCCATCGCGCGGGCGGAGTTCCGGCCGTGGTAAATGAACTCCTCGCCAAAGACCGCCTTCATCGCGACGCACTAACGATTAAAGGACAATCGATCGCCAAGAACTGCGAAGGCAAATCCAGCGAGAACAAAAAAGTCATTCAACCATACGACTCGCCGGTGAAAGACAAAGCCGGCTTCCTTGTCCTTTCCGGAAACCTCTTCGAGTCCGCCCTGATCAAGACCAGCGTCATCAGCGACGACTTCCACGAACGCTTCCTTTCCAACCCCGGCTCGGAGAATACTTTTGAAGCCAGGGCGATCGTTTTCGACAGCTATGAAGACTATCGCGCCCGAATCAACGACCCGGAATTGAACATCGACGAAAGCTGCATCCTTGCCATCCGTGGGTGCGGACCGATCGGTTATCCGGGAGGAGGCGAAGTCGTGAACATGCTACCGCCCGACTATGTGGTGAAACAGGGCATCGACAAGCTACCGTGCCTCGGTGACGGGCGACAGAGCGGCACCAGCGACAGCCCGTCCATCTTGAACATCAGTCCGGAAGCAGCAGCGGGAGGAAATCTCGCGCTCCTCGAAACCGAAGATCGTGTTTGCGTGGACCTGAATGAGTGTCGCGTGGATCTGCTCATCAGCGATGAGGATCTTGCAGAACGTCGAGAGAATTTCGTCGAGCCGAAAATCGAACACCACACCCCCTGGCAGGAACTGTATCGCGGCTGCGTCGGCCAATATGAAACCGGAGCCTGTCTTGAATTCGCGCCCAAGTATCGCAACGTCACAGATCAAATCCCACGTCACAACCACTAGCTGCTGTCTGTTCGAAAGCTCTTTCTCCCGGTGTCAACGTCGTTGCCGTCCCTGAAACGGTTCATCTCGTCGGCTGGGCCAAAAACGCAGAACTTCGACCTCCACTTCCGACTCCTTGACCAGATATAGAATTCGGTATGAACGCTTGAACACCGACAGTTCCTCCACCTCCGGATAGTCCGAACGCAGAAGATATCCACCGCTGCGTGCCTCACTGGGTCTGCTCAGGGTCCGAACCGCTTCATGGGGAAGATCATGGGCATATTGCACCCCGCGCTCCGGATCGTTCCTGTCACTCCAATAGCCAACAATGTCTTCCAGGTCGGCCCCAGCGCGTTCAGTGAAGACCACTCGGAATTGTTCTTCGGCCATCGCTCCTCCAACCGCTTCAAAAAATCGTGTGTCTCAATGGTCCTTCCCTCGCGTGAATCATCCATCGCTTCCCCAATGGCTTGATTCAGTCTCAGCGTTTCATTCACTTCAACCAGAATCGGCGAATCGTCCGGCAGTTCAACAACCAGTTCATGAATGTGTTGCTTCAACGTCACGATTGAAAGATGCCCGAAGGCCAAACTGCGAACAACACCATCTTCAATGCGTCGGTACGAAAATGTGAGAATCTCACTCAGAGGCTCCGTCGCTCCGTCCGTCTTGCGAAAGCGGGCGAATTCCGGCACAACTCCCCGCCATGTCGAACGCGACCGATAAACCGGACTCCGCAGCTGATGAGAAATCGCTGGATTTCATTCGCGAAATGGTTGCTGCGGACATCGAAGCCGGCAAACACGAGAAGATCGTCACGCGTTTCCCGCCCGAACCCAACGGCTATCTCCACATCGGACATGCCAAGTCCATCTGCCTGAACTTCGGCATCGCCCGCGAGAACAATGGCGTCTGCAACCTCCGCATGGATGACACCAATCCGGTGAAGGAAGACGTCGAATATGTCCAATCGATCCAGGACGACCTCAACTGGCTGATTGACGGTTGGGCCGATCATGTGAAGTCGCCCGAATTGCTCTTTGCTTCTGACTACTTCGAACGCTTTTACAACTACGCCGTAGATCTGATCAAAGCCGGCAAGGCCTTTGTCTGCGACTTGAACGCGGAGGAATTCATGGCCACCCGCGGCACGCCGACCGAAGCCGGGACCAACAGTCCTCATCGCGATCGGTCCGTTGAAGAAAACCTCGATCTTTTCAAACGCATGCGGGAAGGCGAATTCCCCGATGGCGCCAAGACGCTGCGCGCCAAGATCGACATGGCCTCGCCAAACATCCACATGCGCGACCCGGCGTTTTACCGCATTCGCCATGCACACCATCACCGCACCGGTGATGATTGGTGCATCTATCCGACCTACGACTTTGCGCACTGCCTGGAAGATTCCATCGAAGGCATCACCCATTCGCTCTGCACGCTTGAGTTCGAAGTGCATCGCCCGCTTTACGACTGGATCCTCGACAACCTCGACGTTCCTCGTCCGCAACCGCGCCAAACCGAGTTCGCGCGCCTTAATCTCAACTACACGGTGATGAGCAAGCGCAAGCTCCTGAGCCTGGTGGAGGACGGGATTGTCGATGACTGGAACGATCCGCGCATGCCCACGATCTCCGCCTGTCGCCGACGCGGTGTGCCAGCTGAAGCGCTTCGACGCTTTTGCGATATCGTCGGCGTCACCAAGTTTAATTCGCTGACGGATGTCGCGTTGCTTGAGCACACCATCCGCGAAGTGTTGAACAAGGAATCCGTTCGTCGCTTCGGCGTGCTTCGGCCAATCAAGGTCGTCATCACCAACTATCCCAAGAACGGTGAGGAAGACTGCGAAGGTCCGAACAATCCGGCCGCCGAAGACCAAGGCACACGCACGATGCCCTTTACACGCGAGGTTTACATCGATGCGGAAGATTTCATGGAGGAACCTCCGCCAAAATACTTCCGGCTGCGCCCTGGCGGAGAGGTTCGACTGAAATACGCCTACATCATCAAGTGCGAGGAGGTTGTGAAGAACGATGACGGATCGATCGCTGAGCTCCGCTGCACCTATGACGAAGGATCCAAGCGAGGCGGCCCGACCGCCGATCGCAAGGTCAAAGGCACGATTCACTGGGTCAGCGCCAAGCACGCGCTGGATGCGACGGTTCACCTCTACGAACGCCTCTTCAACGTGCCCGAGCCCGGTGCTGACGATCGCGATTTCGTGGAGGATCTGAACCCGAATTCACTCGAAACAGTTCAGGCCAAGCTCGAACCGAGCCTCGCTGATCTGAAGCCCGGCGATCCGTGCCAGTTCGAACGGCTGGGCTATTTCTGTCACGCTCGGGAGTCCTCCCCGGACAATCCGGCCTTCCTTCGGACCATCACCATGAAGGACGCCTGGACGCGCAAGAAGCCGAAGAAATAAAGCTCGGCTTGGCGACTCATACGTGAACAATCCCAAACTCTTCCGGTCCAAGAAGGACGGGGAAAGTCCCGAACACATCATGAAAAAACTCGTTTTATTCGCACTCACCGCCATCGCGCTGGTGATTTCTCCCACCGCCCCGGCCGTTGAAGGCGACCCGGAAGCCGAGCTCAAGGGCCTCGTCGAATCGATCAAGAAGAAGCTCCAACAAGGAAAGACATCCAAGAACGACCTGGCCGACGACCTCAAGGCTTTCGACGCGCTTGAGAAGAAATACGAGGGGCAGAAGACCGACGCAGTCGCAAACATCTCCATGTTCAAGGCCATGCTCTATGTCCAGATCATCAAGGACACCGATGCTGCCGAGAAAATCCTGCAATACGTGGTAAAGGAATTCCCCAAGACCCAGGTCGCCGGCAACGCAAGCCAAGCCCTCGACGCACTCGGAATGCAGAAGAAGGCTGAAAAGATCGCCTCACAAATGGTCGTCGGAAAGAAGTTTCCCGATTTCAATGCGACTGACGTCAACGGCAATCCGGCCAACCTCGCACGCCTGAAGGGCAAGGTCGTCCTCATCGACTTCTGGGCCACCTGGTGCCCACCCTGCGTCGGCGAGATCCCGCACATCAAGGCCGCCTATACGAAGTACAACAAGAAGGGCTTTGAAGTCATCGGTATCAGCGGAGATCGTCAGAAGTCCACCCTCACCAACTACATCGAAGAACGCGAAATGCCCTGGCAGCAGGTCTTCGATCAGGGCGGAAAGCTCAGCATGACCTACGGCATCCGCGCCATCCCCGCGACCTTCCTCATCGACGGCAAAGGCGTCATCATCGCCAAAAATCTCCGCGGACCTGCGCTGGAGACTGCCTTGGAGAAAGCGCTGAATTAAGCCAAGCCCACATCCTTTCGCAATCGCCACCAGGAAACTGCGTGGCGATTTTTGCCTTCATATAGTCCTCGTTCCCATGCTCTGCATGGGAACGCCTAGTGCAGTGAAAACCTACCCAACGTCCGATTGATTAGTTTTTTCCTCCAGCAGATTTTCGAACAGACCCTTCACATCGGTTTTATCAGCTTCGCGTTGCAGGAGCCGGAATCATCGGGTTCGAATGGAACCGGGGCCAAGCCGGTGCGCTTTCGGGGCGTGACCGCTCTGATTGGCATGTCACGCTTTGGTTCGATCAGGAACACTTTCAGGTCGGTGATCCGACCCTCTTCATCGCAGGACAGAAAGGCAAACGAGCGGAAGCATTCGGAGAACTGCTCGCGGCGTTTCTCGCCGAGAATGGAATCAAGTTGAACCTGGCCCCACCAGATATCATCGGACAGACCGGTGAGGTGGTTCGGAGGGAGGAGTATCAAATCTGGGTCGGTGTTGATGACAGGGAGTATCGTGCGTGGTCCAAGGGTGGCGCGCTCGACGTGGGAACCGAAGTGCGGGTCACAGACCAGTTCGGCACACGCCTTGATGTAGAACGGACCTCGTAGCGCGCGACGAATCGCACGTCACCGTTGTCTCGGCAAGGCGGGTTTGTTACTCAATATTCCGCATGGACAAAGCCGTCGTATTCAATGCTGTCTTGGACTCCTTCCGCGCCCGCCTGGCCGATCACGAGAAAGCAGCCGGGGCCGCGAGGGAAGGAGCCAGCGGAGATGAAGTCTCCCAGGAAGGAAAGTACGACACGCGTGCCACGGAATCTTCCTACCTGGCGCGAGGACACGCCATGCAATACGAAGCGATGCTCGAAGATCTGCGCACTTTGGAATCTTATCGAATCCCTCATTACGATGCGGACGAAGAGATCGGCACGGGCGCACTGGTCGAGGTAAAGAACGGCCGATCGCTGACGACTTATTTCGTTCTGCCGGTCGGTGGTGGCACTGAAGCGATGGTGGGTGGCGCGGGAATCATAGTCATCAATGCGCGATCTCCCATCGCGAAGGAACTGAAAGGCAAACAAGCCGGCTCGTCCTTTCAAGTGCCCGGTCAGAAAACGAAGGGGAAGATCCAGAGCGTGAGTTGAACGGAACACGTGGATCTAAACATGTCACCGATCCGCGCTCATTGCGCGCTCGGCCTCGTGCAGGAGATCCTGCGGCCGGGAAGGGTTTGAGCATCGGGTTTTTATTCACGGAGAACAGGCCCGCACCGGAGGTCGCAATGATCGGGACCTGCCGGTGCCGCAGTGTGGCGTTCTCTCGCCGCGCAACTGCGCCAAGTTATTAATGCGACCCTGAGCCCTGAATGAGAGCATCGAATTGGTTTTGTGCGGAGGTGCCGAGGCCTGGATCGCCTTGCCAAGTCCTGGCGCGCGAAGCGCAGTTGCACGCATCGCAGCCATGTTCGATTTCGAGTGGGAAAAGCCGACCCGGCAAAACGAATTACGTTACTGTAAAGTGCAGGGAATTCTTGTGCTGACAACCGTAATACTATAGGCAAGCCGCACCCATGGCGCGTGTCCTTATTATTGACGACGAACCTCAGATTCGTTCGCTCCTCAAGCGTTTTCTGACTCAGGCCGGCTACGAAGTCGATCAAGCCGCTGATGGACTTGAGGGAGTCAAGGCCATGGACGACAACCCTGCCGACTTGATCGTCACCGATATTTTGATGCCCAAACAGGAAGGTTTGGAGACGATCCGGCAGATCCGTGAAAAACACCCTGATGCCAAGATCATCGCCATGAGCGGGGGCAGCCAGCTTACGGCCATGGATTTTCTCCCGATCGCGGAGAAATTTGGTGCGTCGCGGGTGTTCCACAAACCGCTCGACTTCACGGCCCTTGTGGATGCGGTGAAGGAATTGTTCCCGATCGAGTAGTATTGCGTCATTCGTGAATTGACGGGTTGCTCTTAATTCTTGTCCCAATCTCCCTCCGAATCCGAGATCAAGACAAGGAGTCAAGACAACGATTAAGAACCAGGCAAACTGTCAGTTCATTGCTGACGGGGTAGTAGTGCGCAACGCACCATCTTGAGATTGGAAGCCAATAGGTAGCGCACGACAAAGGGCGAATCCTGAACGAACATTCGGCGTCCGAAGTTGAGGATATGAAACGGAACCTACTTTTCGCGGGCCTGTTCGTTGCCTGCACTCTGCTTTTCACAAATGCGTGCCGGACCCTGCCTCAACCTGACTTCCATCCAGTCGCGCCAGGCCTGCGCGTGGTTACCTACAACATCAACTGGGGCGGCCCCAATCCGGACGCGGTGGCCAGTTACCTGAAGCAGGCGAACGCCGATGTCGTCTTCCTGCAGGAGACTCATGAGGGTTGGTGAGTGTGTCTGCCTACTGCCAAGCGCCAAAGATCCATCGCGCTGGACTGACCGAGATCCTCGGTCGAATCGACCGCTCGCGGCCAATGATCATCGCCGGTGACTTCAATGAGAGCGAACGCAAGGAGGGCTGCAGTGGCTGATGAGAAACGGCTTTTCCGACGCGCTGTCGAAGTTTGACAAGTATTCGGACACTTGGGAGTGGAACGTGACGACTTCGATCGGAACCGCCAAGCGCTGCGATCATATCGTGTTCAGCCCGGAACTGGTCTGTAATGGAGCTTATGTCGCCAACGTCCAAGCCAGTGATCACAAGCCGATGATGGCGGTGTTTGTGAAGCGGTAGCTCCACCGCAACGAAGGAGTGTTCCGAAGTTCACCCGCTTCTGTGAGTCAGGCGTTATGCCGGAATGGGCATGATTTCGGGAATCGGTTTCCCGAAGGGCAGGATCGGCATGGGACGATTCTGCAGATCGTAGAGGATCGTCTGGTGGTCAATTCCAAGGTGGGTGTAGACAGAAGCCCAGAGGTCATTGGGAGTCAGCACACGTTCCACGGGATGTTCGCCCTTGCTGTTGGTCGCGCCGATGACCTGTCCCGTGCGCATGCCACCGCCAGACACCAAGACGGACATCGCCTGCGGCCAATGATCTCGGCCCGGCTGCATGACGCCAGTTTGCGTGCCGCGTCGTACCGTGAGCTTTGGCGTTCGGCCAAATTCACCAGTGGCAACGAGCAGTACTTTCTTGTCGAGACCGCGAGCGTAGAGGTCCTCGATCAATGCGGTAAGCGCCTGGTCGTAATACGGGAGCCGCCAACGGCAGTCGTCAAAGATGTGCGCGTTGACCGCATGGGAATCCCAGTTGTAGGTGGAGTTCTTCGGACTCTTGCTGTCCGGCTTTTCCCAAACCATCGTCACGAAACGGCAACCGGCCTCGACCAATCGACGTCCCAGGATGGCGCGCTGTCCGTAGCGGTGCCAGCCGTAGCGATCGCGCAGCTTGGCCGGTTCCTTGGAAAGGTCGAATGCGTCACGGACCTTCTCGCTCATCAACATGTCCATCGCCTGGGCATTGAACGAATCCATCGCATTCATCACCCCGCTCTTGTCCGCTCGTCGACGCAGGCGGTCCATGCCCTTGAGCATCGTGAGGCGGTCATCCAGGCGGCTTTCCATCTCCGCCTTCACGCCGATGTTGCTGACTTTGAAGTCCTTGCTGCTGGGGTCGCCCGAAATAACGAAGGGACTCGTGGACGCTCCGAGATACGCCGGACCCATCGCAAAGGTATCGATGCCGTCGCGACCGGAATCCACTTCGGCCACGCAGGTAGGCAGGTCGCTTTTGCCCTGCGAAAGCATGCGCTTCACGATCGAGGTGACCGAGGGAGCGTCATTGACGGTGCCGGTGGGGGTGGCGGGAATGCGCCCGGTCATCACACGTTTATGACCGCCACCATGGTCGGCGAAGCTGTGGTGAATGGATCGGATGAGGGTGTATTTGTCTGCAATCCTGGCGTGCATCGGCAGAAGTTCGCAGACCTCGATGCCGGGGACGTTTGTCTTGATCGGCCGAAAATCACCGCGGTATTCCGACGGTGCCTCGGGCTTCATGTCATAGGTCTCCATGTGCGGAGGCCCGCCCGGGAGCCAGACAAAAATCACGGAAGTATCCTTGTCTACAAGCTTGCCGACCTCCTTGGCAGCCGCCTCGTATCGAAGGACATCGCTCAGTCCCAGTCCAAGCATGCTCACGCCACCCACCTCAAGGAAGCTGCGTCGCGACACCGGCCCGGCACAATGCGATGATTTCTGATCGGAGATCATGGTTGGTGAAATTAAGCCACAGGAGCTGTGGTCTTGCATACGAATTTCTCGGAGTGTCGGCGAATGTGAGCTGCGGGTTGCCAGCATCGTCACTCCGCCCATTCACGAATCCCGTGGACACCCAAGGGACACCCGCTTAGAAGTCCCCAGCACAATTTCCAAGATGAAAGCAGTCATACTCGCAGCGGGCAAAGGCACTCGGATGAAGGACCTGACCAAGGAGACCCCTAAACCGATGTTGCCGGTCCAAGGCAAGCCCATCCTGCAACACATCGTTGAAGGTCTGGTCAACGTGGGCATCAAGGATGTTTGCATCATCGTCGGCTGGCGTGCGGATGTGATCAAAGAACATTTCGGAGATGGCTCTGCGTTCGGCGCGAGCATGGTTTACGTGACGCAGGAAGTTCAGGACGGCACGGGCAAGGCGCCCGAACTGGCGAAGGAGTTCGTCGGTGATGATCCGTTTCTGCTGACCTATGGCGACATCCTGGTGAAGGCTGAAACATACGGAGATATGCTGAAGCGATTTGAGGAAGGAGATTTCGGCGGACTGGTCACAGTCACCAAGGGCGAAGACGTGACCAAGGGTGGCATTCTGATTTTCGACGACGCATTCAATCTGAAATGCCTGGTGGAAAAACCTAGCCCCGAGGAGGTTGAAGAATTGAAACAGAAGGGACTGCTCAAGGACGGCGACCCGGCCTGGTACAACGCGGGCATCTACCTCTATAAACCGGTCTTGTTTGAATTCACCGCGAAGCTCGAAAAGTCTCGGCGAGGTGAATACGAACTGACGGACGCGATCACCGCGCTCGTTGAGAACGATCATGCCGTTGCCGGGCTTGAGATCGCGGGCCGCTGGGTGGATGTGCGTGATCCGGAAGTTCTGGCGAGTCTTCAGGACTGAACCCCCGTCTGCGACGGCGCGACCTACTTTTCGACCGTCAGATCTGCCTTCAACTTCAATGACTCCGAGTGTTCCGGATCGGCGGCAAGAGCTTTGTTGAGATACTTCTGCGCGTTGCTGATCTGATTTCGGCGAACGGCAATCGTTGCCCAGGCATAGTGACCCCAGGCGCTGCTGGCATCGATCTTCACGGCCGCGTCCGCGTGCATGATGGCATCGGCCAGGCGCCCCTCGGCTTCGGCGAGGATGGACATGCGCGCCAATTCCTGCGCTGCACCCGCCAGGTTAGTCTGGGCAACATTCAGTTGGGATTGGAGGCTGGATTTCTCATGCTGCAATGAAATCGCCTTGGCGTCAGCGTCCTTGGCCAGGTTCTTTGCGCGCGTGTTGGCCTGCTTCATGCCGACCAGGCCCGCACTGACAACCACGAGCAGAATCGTCAAGACGGCGAGCATCGCCCAGCTTGCCGCACCCATCGAAGTTTTCGACTGTTCCTCATCGTCACCGGAGGACTGACGCTGAATCATTGCGGCACTCTCGACGTGGTAATTGATCTCCCGCTCGAGCTCGCGAACGGTCTGATAACGCCGGTCCTGTTCCCGCGCCATGGTCTTCATACAGATCTTGGAAAGCTCAGCCGGGATCTTGCGCAAGGGTGTGCGTTCGTCGGGCGGTGGAAAATCTCCGTCGGCGACCTGTTGCAGGACGATCTTGAGTTCGCTTCCTTCGATCGGACGCTTGAAGGTGAGAATCTCGTAAAGAATTGCTCCCAGCGAATAGATGTCGGATCGATGATCGACCAGGTTGGTCGTGCCCAAGGCCTGCTCGGGAGCCATATAGACGGGCGTGCCCTGAATCTCGCCAAACTTGGTGTCGATCACCCGCGACTGAGAACGGACCGAACGAACGGAATCGATGCCGATCACGCCCTCCTCTTCTTCGGCTTCATCCGGCAGAGCTGATTTCTCGATCGTTCCCACGTTGACCTGGGTTGGCTGCTTCGTCTGGATCTGACTGCCCTTGCCTCCGGTGATCTTGGCCAGGCCCCAATCCATGACCAGCACTTCGCCGAAATCCCCGACCATGATGTTCGACGGCTTCAGATCGCGATGAATCACTCCCTTGGCATGGGCAAAGGCAATCGCGTCGCAGATCTTGAGAAACATGTTCAGGAACTGCGTCAACGAATTGGCGCGCTGCCCGGTCTTGTTTTCCCAGATCAATTCGTCGAGCGAACGCCCTTTCACCAGCTTCATGGTGAAGTAAAGGTTGCCCTCCTCGTCCTGGCCTAGTTCGTGGATCGGGACGATGTTCGGATGCTCCAGTTGGCCGGTGATCTGGGCCTCTTCAAGAAATCGGACCCGGTCTTTTTCCTCGGTGATCTTGTCCGAGCGGACGACCTTCATCGCCACGTAGCGGCCGATCGTGGTGTCCTCGCAGCGAACGACCGTGCCCATGCCACCTTTGCCCACCTGGCCGTAGGAACGATATCGCTTGGCCGTGCCTTTGGTCTCATCAAGCGTCTCGTTGATGTGGGTGAAAGCCGTGTCCGGAGTGGTCGGAATAGCAGAGCACTCACCTCCGCAGTTGGGGCAGGGAATTTGCCGCTGGGCGAAGGATTCTTCGACGGGAAAGACCATCCCGCATTCTTCGTTTACGCATTGCAAACGGACTTCCATCTGATGGCGAAAGTCATTATGGGATGCGGTCAGTGATCTACCAGAAAATACGTATGCGGATTAGTCATGGTGGTGGACACCGCTTTGGCTATGGCGAAATATGCGCGAACCACCGGCCCGGTCAACACCGGTGCCTTCTCGCGTTATGCATCGGCCTCCTGACGGCGTTCCCGCAATCAGTGCAATCCAACGAGACCGGAAGGCGCATTGCCTCACGGATTGCGAACTTCCATATGGGTGCGGACCCCAACGGCGCCAAGCTTCGTCTGGTTTACTTTCATCCGAACGACCAGCCACCACAGAAGGGTTACCGGGAACGCATCTCGCGAATCATGTTCGATATTCGCGATTTCCTCTTCGAGGGAATGGAACGACACGGACTCGGCCGGCGAGAGCTGCCTTTGGAACTGGATGGGGAGCAGGTGAAGCTGCACGTCGTTGAAGGCAAGGGCGGACTGGACAGCTACAACTACGATGTTCGCTATGGCGCGATGATCCGGGAGGAATTGGTCCGGGCGTTGAAGGGTAAGGTTGATTTCGAACGGGAGTTCGTCCTGGTGTTCGGCGGACTGGCGCGGAAGTTGGGAGAGTTGGAATACGAGTTTCGTTCGCCCTATTACGGTTTCGGAATCGCCAATCAGAAACTGGGTCTTTGTTTCGCGGCGGATTGCGAGCTGCTTGATCCGAAGTACTTCACTGATGAAGAACGCGACATTGTCTACATTGAACACTCGGGCCGATTCGAACGGACGCTGGGCGCATTCAACTGCCTGTACATCGGCGGAATCGCGCACGAACTCGGGCACGGTCTGTCCCTTCCGCACAACGGGCAAACCGCGCGGCAATGGAACCGGCTGGGCGTGGCGCTCATGGGGGGCGGCAACTATACGTACCGACGGGACCTGATAGGCGAACGCGGGTCATTTCTCACGTTCGCTTCCGCACTTCGGCTGGCCGCTCATCCTCTGTTCACCCAAAGCGATCGCCAACGTTTCGGCGACCCGAAGGCCACGTTCAATGACCTCCGATTTAGTTCCGAAAAGAATCTGCTTCGAGTGACCGGACGGGTAAGTGGAAGTCCTGAGGTGGTCGCGGTCATAGCCTACACCGATCCGGTGGGCGGTGAGGATTACGACGCGCATAGCTGGGTCTCCGAGATCAAGGAAGGCCGCTTCGAGTTCGCGGCTGGATTCCATCGCCGAAAGAAACATGTGCTGCGGTTGACCGCCTTGCATGCCAATGGCGCCACCCGGACAATACGGATTTTCTACGATGTCGTGGAAGGCATTCCCGATGCTGGGACTTTGAACGGATCGTGGACGGTGTCACAGGCCGAAGCACTGTACATGGCGGGGAATCGGAAGGATGCGGCTGGCGCGGCAAGGGCTGCGCTTGAACTGGAACTTTCCGATACACCGAGGCGACGTTTGGAACATCTCATCCGGCTCGCGTCCCCGCCCCGGCCCCTGCTTCTCTCAAAGGTGAGCGCGGATTCCGTTTCGCTATCAGACGTGGAATGGGCAAGCGCAGAGGTGGGCTGGGCCAAACCGGCGAGGAACCAGTATTTTTCCGGCCGGGGAGTGCGTGATGGTGTTTGCCTGATGGTTGGCGGCAAATTCCATGCGAAGGGACTCTACGCCCACGCAGCGTCCCGTTATGTGTTCGATCTCGCGGGCAACTGGAAACAATTCACCGCAACCGCCGGTCTTCAGCAAGGCGTGGTGCAAAGGGGCTCCGGGGTCTTCACAATAATCGGTGACGGAAAGACACTCCACAAGTCCCAGCGACTCCGGCTGACCCAGACCGAAGAGATCGATGTCTCGGTGGAGGGAATCAAGCGACTGGAACTCGTGGTTGAATCCGGCAAGGCCGACAACTTCAATTGCTGGACGGTCTGGGGGTCGCCAATTCTCTCCCGCTGACGAACTCAGGCAATCGCCGGGACAGCGGCCCCGTCCCAAGTTCCGGATCGCATTTCGTGTCAGGTTTGCCATTTTCACCGTTGCACACCATCGAAACTCCCGTTGAGTCAATAAGCGTGACTTTGCTGCAGTGGAGGCAGGCCACCTTGATAAAAACGCCGTGTCAGACACGCGCTGGGAAGGGGTCCAATCCGACTTGTCCGCTTCCATCCAATCCCGTTCGCCTTGGTTCGGCCCGCCGCGCCGACAAAAATCATAAGTGTGACGACGAGAAAACACACCGCGCCCGCAAGCACCAGTGCCTCCACATAAAAGCTATCCCCGCTCACTGCCACAGAACTGGTGGGGGATAGATAGGGATCACTGACTTGGCAAGCGTATCCGCGCAGGTCTCGCACGGCCGCACGGCTAATAATCGCTTGGATTCGAAATTCGGATCGGTAACGTTCGCGCTTCGTGCAAAAGGTCGCAGTCAGCATCGGAAACTTCGAGATCCACTGGTATGGCATGTTCGTGGCTGCGGGATTCCTCGCCGGAGTGTGGACGGCCGGCCAACGCGGAGCAAAAAACGGCTTGGATGCAGAGACCATCACCGACCTTGCCTTGTGGATCTTTGGAGGGGCGTTTGTCGGCGCGCGCATCCTCTACATCTTGATGTTCTGGGATGAGGAGTTTTCCGGGGAACCCTTCACGAAGCTGTTCGCACTGCGAAGCGGGTTTGTGTTCAACGGCGGATTGATCGGGGCGACGGTCACCGGAATCGCCTACAGCATCTGGAAGAAGCTCCCCACCTGGAAGCTGGCAGATGCGATAGCACCCAGCGTGGCGCTGGGGCATGCACTGGGCAGGCTCGGTTGTCTGATGACCGGATGTTGCTGGGGGCGGAGCTGCGAACTACCCTGGGCGGTGAAGTTTCCGGTGGGCCACCCGACCTATCCGACGCTCGTGCATCCGGTGCAGGTTTATGAGGCGGTGCTGAATTTTTCCCTCTACCTCGCCTTGGCGTGGCTTTACCAGCGCAAGAGATTTGATGGCCAGGTGTTCGCTCTTTATCTCCTTGGCTACGGAATCATCCGTGCGATTGCAGAGTTGTTCCGTGGCGATTATCCGGACTCACAGATGACCGGATGGATTACGCCGGCGCATTGGATCAGCCTGCTGCTGCTCGTTGCGGGCACGTTGCTGTTCCTGTGGCGACAATCGGCCGGCACGCGCACGCGAGCCGCTTGAGTATATGCTGACCTTGAACTACTGTCTCCGGCCGTGGAAGGACTCGACACGACACAGTGGTTTTGCCTGCGAACGCAATTGAAGCGCGAGCGCGTGGCGACTGCGCACCTTGAGCTCATCGAGGGAGTCGATTACTTCTGCCCACAGGTACGCTTCCAGCGATTGACGCAACGGGGAAAGGTCTGGTTTACGGAAGCGATGTTCCCCAGTTACCTGTTTGCGAAATTCAATTGGAAAGACCAGTCCCGCATCGTTCAGGCAGCCTCTGGCATCACGGGCGCAGTTCATTTCGGCGATCAATATCTTCCCATCGCGGACCAGGTCATCACTGATATTCGCGCGCAACTGGATGAATCCGATTTGAAGGTGTTCATGGAAGTACTCGAACCAGGAGACACCGTTACCATTTCCGAAGGATCCTTCATGGGTATGGAAGCCGTGGTGAAGGTGCTGCTCCCTGCACAAGAGCGGGTGAGGTTGCTGCTGGAGTTTTTGGGGCAGCCGACGGAAACGGAAATCGCGATGAGCGAGGTCTATAAGGATACGACTTCGAGTTGAGTTGCGCGACGCAGGCGGCAGGCTAAAGCACGGTTCGGTTCCCGTCGGAATCCAGGCGCTGCCGGATCACATCCACGAGTCCATCCATGCCGAAGGGCTTGCACACATAATCCACGTCTTCCACGAAGTCGTGGGCCTTGGCCAACAGGTCGTCACTGTATCCCGTCATGAACACCACCTTGAGATTGGGGCGTTTTTTCTGGAGTTCCCGGGCGAGTTCGAAGCCGTTCTTGCCGTTGGGCATTCGAAGGTCGGTGAGGAGCAGTTCGACGTTGGAACTGCAACCGGCCCAGGTGGATTCTGCATCAGGGGCGTCTTCAGCCTCGATCACATTGTAACCGAATCGTTTGAGCTTTCGGGCAACAAGTTTTCGAAGGCTGCTTTCGTCGTCGACGACCAGAATGGATTCGCTGGGGCTGGCGTGTGGGTCAAGCTTCGTCATCTAGCAGGGACAGTTTTGGGGGTGATTGAGGCTCAGTGTATTCGTAGCAAGGTCTTTTGAGGCGGTCGGCTACTCTATTTGTAGTATGCCAGTATACCCTATTCCTTATGATTTCATAAGATGCACCAACTGTGGCAGTTCGCGAAATAGGGAAATGTACGGGTTTGAGTTGCAATACTGTCCCAGCACGTTGAAAAGACCGGAATTCGCAGGAGGATTGACAAGCCCCGCTGATCCGTCACCCAATCTGGCGTGTCAATTCGAACCGTTATTCTTGCCGTTTCCCTCTCAATGGGCATTTCGATTTGGACCTCCTGCAAGCCCATGCCACTGCCTCCCGCAACTCCGAATTCGTTAAGCTACGAAGCCGCGCCCGCGCCCAATCCACTCAGGGGTTTCCTGCCCTTCAAGGGGGATTACGGCGATGCGTTCCCGCACAGCATGGAATACGACACGCTTCCCCTGCGCGATCTGATGACGGGTGAGAACAGTTTCGATTTCGCATCGCTTGAAGCTTCATTGGCGGAGGTCAGTTCTCGTTCGAACCATCTGGTGCTCCGAGTTTATCTGGACTCGCCGGGAAAGCCGTTGGCGATTCCCGAATTCCTCATCGATGCTGGCGTGACCTTGCGGAGCTACGAGGAACATGGAGGCGGCAAGTCACCTGACTACGATGACGAGCGGGTGGTGTCTGCCCTGGAACGATTCATTGCCGCATTCGGTGAGAAATACGACGGCGATCCGCGGTTTGGTTTTGTCACTTTGGGACTCATTGGTTTCTGGGGGGAATGGCACACCTATCCGCATGAAGAGTGGATGCCCGGATTCGGCACTCAAAGCCGCGTCCTCCAGGCATACGCCAAGGCGTTCCAGCAGACGCAATTGACAGTCCGGCAACCCATGGCGGACAGCACGACCCTGCCGATCGGTTATCACGACGACTCGTTCACGTTCAGCACATTGCCGGGTGAAGACTGGCATTTCGTGCCTCGCCTCATCGCTGCCGGCGCCACCAACACGTGGAAATCGAACGTGATCGGCGGGGAGATCCGGCCCGAGTTGCAGATCAATATCTGGAAGCGTCCCATTCCGGATGATCCGCCGAGCGAGAACTTCGATGAATGCGTGGCCGCGACGCATGTGTCTTGGCTGATCAATCAGAAGGCCTTCACCCCGGAGCTTTCCGGCGAAGCACGCCAACGCGCTCTGGCCGGTGCGCGCTCCATTGGTTACGAGTATCATGTGACGGAGGCGCTGCTCCCGTCGATTCGTGTCGGCAGCGAACTCGTGATTGAATTGTCCGTGGAGAATCGCGGGGCTGCACCGTTTTATTACGAGTGGCCAATTGAGCTGCGCGTCACGGATCCGAGCGGATCTGTCTCGGTTCACCAGAGCGACTTCAAGGTGCAGCGGGTATTGCCAGGCGCCCCGATGAAATGGACGATCAAGGTCGCTGCGGAACTCGCGGCAGGTGAACATTCCTGCGCGGTTCGTGTCGTCCCACCCGGCAGTTTGGGACGCCCTTTCGTGTTCGCAAACAAGGAATCTGGCGTGGGCGGCTGGCTGGATGTTGGAAAGATTGGGGTCTTCGACTGATTGACACGTGTAGACCAAAGAGAAATGGTCGGAGGATGTTCAAGCGAATCCAATTCTTGGCGATGCTTCTGTCATTGTGCGTGTTGTCCGGTTGCGTCACGCGCTACACGGTCGTGCTCAACAGCGGTTCGGTGACCACGTCGAAGGGAAAGCCGAAGATCAAGTCGCAGTACGAAACCGTCACGGACGCGCAGGGCAAGGAACGAAAGGTCCTGGTCGCCGAGTACTACGAGTTTGAAGACGTTGGCGGGGACACCCAGAGATTCCCGCTTTCACGTATCGCGCACATCTATCCGGCCAGTGACAACGGCAAGGGAGACCTCTACTACATCCCCAACGACTACAATATGCCGGACATCAAGAAACCCAAGCTGAAGAAGAAGCCTTGGTATAAGAAGTGAGGTGGTTGAAGAGTTGAGCGGTCAGAGGGTTGAGGGGCGGTGTTACATTGTTTAACAGCCCGTTAAAAAACGCAGAAGGATTGAAACCAGTGGGGATGAGGCATGTCTGAAGAACCATGGCACTGGGAACACGACAGCCCAAGCAAAGCGAACTCTTCGTTCCTGCCGAGGTATGTCCGGAAGTTGTGAATGAGGGTGTGACGGGCATGCCAGGCTTGGAAGGCACGGTCCAGATCCGGCCACTCGGAATCCGTAATCGAATACCAAGCCGTATCCCGGTTTCGTCCCTTGTAGATTGTCGCTTGCCGGAAAATTCCTTCGAACGAAAACCCAAGTCGCTCGGCAGCGACGCGTGAGGGTTGATTCAGCGCATCGCACTTCCACTCATACCGGAGATAACTCGCCAGTCCGGCGGGCTTGCCGGTGATTTGAGGTATGACGGCGGAAAACTGAGAATCTGCTGCCGACGCAATTTCGCTCAACCACTTGTCAAACCCCTCGCGCTCATCAAACGGGCCGTAAGAAGATACGTCCAGTTCCTTCCCACCCGGTCCTGATTGAAGGCGTTGAATAGCGAGTCCGAGTGTGAGGTGTTCAGTGGCGCCAACGAACAATGCCTGCCTTCGATGACACTATGTTCCGGAAACGGTGGAGACGCCCAATCTTCAACCGGCGCGTCAATGGGCTGGCCAAGTTCGTTCGTCCGAGCTGGTTGCGATTCACTCATCGAAGCCGCGACAGTCCCCGTCATCCATCGCCGTCCAGTAAATCGCCAATGCCACCAAGCACAGAACCCTCACCCTGCCGCTTCCCGCCGACAGACGGCGCATGGGCGAGGATGCGATCGGCCAACCTTGAGAAGGGCAGGCTCTGCAGAACCACCGTTCCACTGCCACGCAGCGTCGCGAGAAACGCCCCTTCACCGCCGAAGAACATCGACTTCAGGTTCCCCGCGCGCTCGATGTCGTAATCGATCCCCGACGTGAACGCGACCAGACAACCGGTATCCACCCGCAAGGTCTGCCCCTGTAGTTGTTTCATGATGAGCGTTCCCCCCGCGTGCACGAATGCTTTCCCGTCTCCCTCCAGTTTCTGGAGAATAAATCCCTCACCACCGAAGAAGCCTGCTCCAAGCTTTTTCTGAAACGCGATCCCCACCTTCGTGCCCAGGGCCGCACAAAGAAACGCGTCCTTCTGGCAAAGCACCTCACCGCCAACCTGAGCAAGATCCAAGGGCATGATCTTGCCAGGATACGGAGCAGCGAACGCGACACGACGCTTGCCCGCGCCATGGTTGGTAAAGTGTGTCATAAAGATCGACTCTCCGGTCAGCGCACGTTTGCCTACATCGAGGAGCTTGCCAAAGAAGCCTTTGTCCGGTTCTGAACCGTCGCCCATCTTGGCCTCGAAGGTGATGCCGTCCTCCATGTAATTCATGGCGCCGGCCTCGGCGATCACCGTTTCTCCGGGATCGAGTTCCACTTCTACAATTTGAATGTCGTCTCCAAGGATCTCGTAATCGATTTCGTGGCTTTGTTGCATGGGGGTCTTTAATGCTGGCTGTTGTCTTGGGTTGCAGAATGTTTCAACGCGGTTGTCCCGATATTGGGAACGAAGCGCTCGGGGAAAATAATCGTCAGTTGCCGGATGCGTTTCCGGCTCCACCGGCGGTGTTCCCGATGATCTGCGGTGTTCGCACGGTGACGTTCGACATTCCTTCGCGAAAGGCCGTGGGCGCTGTCCGCATCGCGCGACCGTAGACCCCGCCCGTTCCCGGCGCCCGTGGCATGATCACCACCGCATAATCATTGATCGTGATGTTGATCGGCTGGTCGGCCGTCTTCGCAACCACGTCCAACACATGGATCATCTTCATGTTCACCATCGGTTGAGGCACATTGATGATCACGTTTCTCAAACCTATTGCCGGGGCTACAGCCGCAGGAAGCCGTGCAGCCAGATCAAAACCGGGGTTGGGATTCACCAGCCCATCGTTCGCGCCACCCGCGCCTCCACCGGAAAGGATTATCGGAGTGGCTGCCGGACCGATATACATGAAGTTGATTCCCAACTTGAGAGGATCCAGCCGTTTGGCCTCCTCTCGCAAAAACTCGATAACCTCGTCCAAGGTCAGCTCGTCGAACTGAATCTCATCAAGGGTGATGTTGTTCAACTGCCACTTGATCAGCTTTCGCCCATCTCCACGCTTCAACTGCCGCTGGACCGAACGCAGGTCCCAAGCAGCGCGAGCCGTCTGATTCGTCGCCGTTGGTGCATCCGCAGCAAATACGTCAGCCACCGTCAACGTCATCGCACACACCAGGAAACGAACAAAATTGGACCCGCGCACATGTCGAAGGTGCCACTCAACTCACACCACGCGCAAGAGTGCATTGGGCCGCTTTTCTGGCAATTTCGTTGCCAAAACCGAAGGAATTGCTGGACTCACGAGATGGAGGGCTGAACTGCCGTAAGTCAAACTGATGGAGTTTTCACCACCGTTCCTGGATTCATGAAACTCAACCAATTCGGATAAGTTGACTTAATTTATTCGTTTGGCATTATGCACGCTTATGCAAATCCAAAGCCTGAAAGTGTTTTGTGATCTGGCGGAGACGGAAAGTTTCACCAAGGCCGCCCAGATCAACAATGTCACCCAGTCGGCTGTCAGCCAGCAAATCAGCGCTTTGGAGAAACAGTTCAAGTCGTTGCTCATTGAGCGGAGCAAAAAGAAGTTTCGGCTCACCCGCGAAGGAGAAGTCCTCTACGAGTACAGCAAACAAATCATTCAAACTTATGATTCGCTGCTCAGTCGGCTGCAGGAAATCAAGGATATCATTAGTGGAACTATTCGCGTTGCGACGATTTACAGCATCGGACTGCACGATCTGCCGCCATACATGAAAAAGTTCCTCAAGACCTACCCGACGGTGAAGGTCCACGTGGAATACCGGCGCGCGAATCAGGTCTACGAAGACGTCTTGGGCAATGTCGTTGATCTGGGTCTGGTTGCCTATCCGAATAAAGACCAGCGACTGGAAATCGCTCCGTTGCGAATGGATCGACTAGTGTTGATCTGTCATCCGGATCATCCCCTCGCCAAACAGGACACGCTCAAGCTTGCTCAGTTGAGCGGGCACAAGTTTATCGGCTTCGAGCCGGACATCCCCACGCGCAAGGCGATCGACAAAATCCTCAAGGACCACGACGTGACCGTCAGGACCGTGATGGAGTTCGACAACATCGAGACCGTGAAGCGCGCGGTCGAAATCGATGCCGGCATCGCGGTTGTTCCGCAAGGCACTGTGGCGCAGGAGGTCAATAAGTCGACGCTGGCTCAGGTCCACTTCGAAGGCGAAGAGTTCTATCGTCCGCTCGCCGTGATCTGCAAGAAGAGCAAAGTGCTCTCGCCGGCAATGAAACAGTTCATCTCCATCTTGAAGGAGAGCTGACGAAGTCCCCGCATCTCTGCGATTGAATCTGTCCGTCGATTCGAGTTAATCGAACCACATGCCCCGTCAATTGATCGCAGCCGTCATCGGCCTCATCACGCTGGTCTCATTTCTCGGCCAGGCCAAGCCACGACCCGATGTCTTGTTCATCACCGTTGATGATCTGAACGACTGGATCTCGTTGTTGGATTCCAAGTCCCCGATCCGGACTCCCAACCTCGAACGTCTTGCCAAACGAGGCACGCTGTTCACTCGGGCCTATTGCATGTCCGCAGCCTGCAATCCTTCCCGCGCCGCAACCATGCTCGGTCAACGCCCCTCCTCGACCGGCATTTACGGGAACAAGAGCAACTGGCGCTGGGCGCGCCCGAAACGCAAGACGATCATGCAGCGCTTTCGTGAAGCCGGTTATCTGGTGAAGGGCGCGGGGAAAATCTTTCATCATCATTACGACGGCGCTTTCCACGACGATGCATCCTTCGATGAGTTTCAACACATGCGACCTCAATTGTACCCGCCACAGAAAATTAACCAGGCAAAGCAGTACGGATCGCGCAACACCGACTGGGGCGTCTGGCCGTCAAACATCAAGGACTCGATCGATCATGGCACCACCGAATACTGCATTCGCGCCCTGAAGCATCCGCCAAAGAATCGGCCGCTCTTCCTGGCCTGTGGAATCTTCAAACCACACTCGCCTTTCTTCGCTCCCGCCGAGTTTCATCGTAAAACAGATATCGGATTGCCCGTTCGCAAATCGAACGACTGGGCGGACCTGCCGAATGGCGCAACAAATCTCCTGCGTTCGAAGAAATGGTTCTGGTCCGGAATGATGAACTTGGATCAGCAGCGACCGGGTTCCTACCAGGCGTTCGTCAACGCCTATGCGGCTTGTGTGCGATTTGCTGATACGCAGATCGGCAAGGTTCTGGACGCTCTGGACGCGAGTCCCCGCAAGGACAACACCATTGTCGTGCTTTGGTCCGATCACGGCTTTCACCTGGGCGAGAAGGATCACATCGAGAAGTTTGCCCTTTGGGAGAAGGCGAATCATATCCCTTTCATCGTGGTCGCGCCCGGCATGAAGCGGGGTGTGCGCTGCGACACGCCTGTGGACATGTCGGTGTTGTATCCCACGCTCCTTAAGCTGGCCGGATTGCCTGAAGCGCAGAAGTGCGATGGCCAGAGCATAGTGCCTCTCCTTCGCGACCCGCAGGCGAAATGGGACCGCCCCGCTGTGATGACCTACGGCAAAGGAAACCACGCCGTACGAAGTGAACGCTGGCGTTACATCCGCTACGCTGATGGTTCGGAGGAACTTTACGATCATTCATCGGATGAGAACGAATGGACCAACCTTGCCGACGAGCCCAAACACGCAAACGTCATCGCTGCGCACAAGAAGTGGCTTCCCGGTTCCGAAGCGAACGCCGTCCCGAATCTTCAACGCAAGTCGCCCCGGAAGAAGAAAGACTCACGCCCAAACATCCTGCTCATCGTTTCTGAAGACAACGGTCCGGAACTCGGGTGTTACGGCGATCCGTATGTCCGCACACCCGTTCTCGACAAGCTCGCTTCGGAAGGCGTGCGCTTCGATCGGGCTTACGTACCCCAGGCCGGGTGCAGCCAGTCCCGCGCAGCCTACTTCACCGGATTGTATCCGCATCAAAACGGACAGATTGGGTTGGCGACCTGGAAGTTCCGCATGTATCGCGCGGACACGCCAAACATGGTGCACAGCTTGAAAGACGCGGGTTATCGCACCGGAATCATCGGTAAACTCCACGTCAATCCCAAGGAGGCCTTCCCCTTCGACTTCAAGGAAATCGGCACCTCAAACTTCGCGCGCAAGAAACTGAAGAACTACGCCACTCAGGCAAAACGCTTCATCACCGCATCGGATCAACCCTTCTTCCTCAGCGTCAACTATCCCGATCCGCATCGACCATTCACGCGGCAAACCGGCGGACTGCCAAAGGAACCCCTCGATGCCGGCAACGTGAAACCACTCGCTTACTTCGGCGTCGATGCGCCGGACCTCCGCGAACAAACCGCCAACTACTACAACTGCATGAGCCGGCTCGACACTCTGATCGGTCAGTTGCTCGAAGAACTGCGCGCCTCCGGCAAATACGACAACACGCTGATCGTTTACCTCGGCGATCACGGCGCCGACCTCTTGCGCGGCAAGCGCACGTCTTATGAGGGAGGAGTGCGCGTTCCGCTGATCATCAAGTGGGCAAACCGATGGAAAGCGGAGAACGACAAGCTCGTATCAACGCTGGATTTGTTTCCGACTTTCCTCGAAGTCGCAAAGGCCAACCCCGTTCCGAACCTTGCAGGAAGATCCCTTATCCCGCTTTTGAACGGCGAACCTGTGAAGTGGCGCAGCCACCTCTTCACCGAATATCATTTGCACTCCGCGCACAACTTCTATCCGCAGCGCACCATCCGCAACGATCGCTACAAGTTGATCCAAAACCTGATGCCCAAGCAGGTTAACCCCGGCTACGATTTTACCATCAACCGGTTCTTTGAAGGCCTGAGCAAGGTGATCGACGCTGCTCCGGAACCGGTTCGCGGAGCGTATGAACGCATGCGACAACCGGTGGAATTCGAACTCTACGATCTCCGAACCGATCCGTTCGAGTTCAGGGATCTCTCGGAGAGCTCCGCCCACCGCCCAATCTTGAACGAACTGAAGGACAGGCTCATGAAGTGGCGCGCACAAACCCATGACCCACTGCTGAATCGTGAAAACCTGATGCGGTTGAAGGCAGAAGTGGAAGCGTGTTTTCGTGACGGCAAACCGGAGAAGCGTTTCCTCGAACTCAACTACCCGGATTATTTCTTCGCACAGTAGTTCAGAGAATGTCCGGCACGGGGCTCAATCCGATGGTGCTCGCCCAGGCAGTTCCAACTTCTCTCAACGGAGAGGTGATGAGAAAACTTCCAACACTTCCTGAAAACGACGGAGCGGGTGCCATTGCCGAGCAATGCTCGGCGCTCCTGTTCGAGATCATCCGATCATGGGAACCACATAGGGTTCCCGATAATCGCGGGTCAGCAGCTTGTTCGCCTTGGCGTGACCGATGAAGCGCTCGGTTTCCGGGTTCATTTTCAGTGCAGGTCCGAGCGTCAGGCTGGACTTGGCGGGATCCACGTTGTTCTTCTTCAGGTGATCAATCATCCGATCCCAGGTCTTCGCGGCATCGGGATGACCGGCGATCGCCTTGCGGATTGTTTCGGGATCCTGAGGCTCCCCGACGCGATAGGAAATATTGCCGGTGTGACAGAGAGCGCTGGAAAGATGCCCTTCCAGAATTTCGGCATTCAAGTCTTCGGGTTTCCGGCTGCGAACGGCCGAGATGAAATTCTCGAAGTGATTGCTGCTGCCACTCCATGACTTCACTTCCTTGCCCGCCTTGTCATAGGCGGCCACCTTGCTGCGTGAGTTGGAAACGAGGACGTGACCTTCTTCGCAATGGACCACCACACCGATCTCCGCGCCCATGAACTGAGG
>PBAL01000091.1 GCA_002715965.1 Verrucomicrobiales bacterium
TAGTTCGGTTCCGGTCGGGGCTCCGCCCCTCCCTCCACCGAACTATGAACAACAAGAACCCAAACAAAATCTCTCATAGCGTTTGGACCAAAGAATGGGGGCACTCTAAATCGTGTGCGTTGCGCATGGCTCGTGTAATCTTGGTCGCATATTCCGAGTCATTGACCAGAACGAACACGAGAAACTTGAACCGGTATTTGAAATACGTGTGTCGCACCTCCACCGTATTCTTCGCATCGAAGTGTTCGAGTTTGCCGACGGCGGCCACCAACGATTCATATGGCAGCGAGAACGAAAACGGATAGGTCTTCAGATTACCCGCCCGGCTGCGGTTGGCTTTCGAACCATCGGCAAGGTTCCCGTTGGTATCTGCAGCGGCAAACCCTCTACACTTCCCAACTTTCGTTCCCAAAACTGTTGCAAGCCCGCGTCGCCCAACACATTCAGGAACAGTTCGGCCTGGGGCTTATTCTTGTTCTGGCGCGATTTGTCCCCAATCAAACGCAGCGCCTCTTTTTCATCCTTCTTCAAGTAGACGGTGAGATACATCTGATGCAGGCATGTGCTCATGCGGGCCGCCTGATTTCTTGAAGACAAGATCGACTTCCACGGTGTCGTTTGTTCCGTGGAAGATGCTGGTGCTTGGCAGGTAACATTCCCAAGCCGGTGCATCCCTTTGGGCGCAGATCTTTGGAACCGCGAGACAGAGCAGCAGGAGCACGGACAGGGGCAGCTTCATGAACGAAGTCTCAACCAGACGGAAATGAACTGCAAGATGCCGGCACGCACCCGTCAGGCCGCAGTATATCCGCCATCAACCGTCCATGCTGCTCCGGTGACAAACGACGCCTCATCCGAAGCAAGGAACGCGATCACATTGGCAATCTCACTCGGCTCCGCCATGCGGCCCATCGGGTGCAGGGCTTTCATGGTCTCGTGGACTTCCGGCGTTTCCGTCACGTTCTCCGTCAGAGCCGTGTAGACGAATCCCGGGCACACCGCATTGACACGGATGTTCTCCGCGGCGAGGCGAATTCCCATATCGCGCGTCAGTTGCAACACAGCCCCCTTGCTCTGCGGGTAAGGACTGAACCCATCTGAGAACGGAAGCGTTGTGGGATACGAGACCAGGCTCATGATCGAACCCAGATTCACGATCGAACCACCGCCCGACTGCCGCATTCGCTCGACAGCCGAATGGCACATGAGAAACGTTCCCTTCGCGTTGATGTCCATGACCGCATCCCAGCGTTCTTCAATGTCCGCCTCGGGCGGCAATGTGCGTGGCGTGATACCAGCGGAGTTTACGACGATATCCAAACGACCAAACCGAGTCACACACTCCGAGATGATGGTCTCGACATCCGCTCGCTCCGCAACGCTGCCGGATCGTAGGGCCAAACGTGAGTCTCGATCCGACTCCATCAAGCGCGATAAGCCGGCCTCATTGACATCCGTGGCCAGCACTTTCGCTCCTTCCGCCAGGAATTTCTCAACCGTTGCCGCTCCGATCCCGGATGCCGCTCCGGTCACAATGGCAACCTTGTCTCCCAATCGATTCATCATCTGCGAACGAACGTGGATTCTCTCGGCGTGGTGTAACGAACGTCAAGGTGCGGTGTTCGCAATTGACGACCGGTGGCAAGGGATTTCAGGCAGGACTCGAGCATCCCGCTGGTGAGGAGCGTGCGTTCCACGGGATAAGGAGCCTTGCCGATGAGGAACATCTTTTCAGCATTCGACATCAGCGCTGCCGAGTAAGTGACATTGGGTACCGGTGGCAGATAGAAGAGCGTGGAAAACGGTTCGGTTTGTCCCTTGATGCGCGCGGCAATGGTGAAGTCACCAACGAGTCCGTTCAGCAACAACATCGAGGCGTTCAGTCCGTCACGGTATTCAAGGCGATAGAGGATCGGATTCTGGCACAACTGCCGCATCTGCTTGGGAGTTGGATAGCGGTGACTGAAATCGCCAACCTGTTTCAAAGTCTGGCTACGGCTGAGGCAGGCTTCGAAGAGCTTCGGATCCCAGGCTCCGTTTTCCATCGCATGCCATACGTCGTCACCTTGGAGGGCCTCAACAGAGCGGACGCCGGTCTCTCCGCTTTGACGACGTTCGGCGATGCATTGGAGCGTCTCGAGGGCGTGAAAGCCGTAGATCTCCTTGCCGCCGTAGGCGACGCAGACGATTTCCTCGGTGACTGCTCCGTGCGGCAGGTCAACGGCGGGCATGCGCCAGGTGACAGGAAGGGATGAGCCGGCGAGGAACGGGAAATTCAGTTCACGTGATTGGTCAACCATCTCCTTGGCCCACTCCCATTTCCAGGAAAGGTGCTTGTCGTTGAACACGGGCACGCTCCGGCCGTCCTCGCGAAACACCTCTACAATCTCCTGAAAGAACTCGTAGCGGGGATAGAGTTTCTGTCCGAGTTCATTCTTGGGATATTCGCCGTGTTCACCGATCAAGAGCACCGCATCGACGGCCAATTTGTCGCCACCACATCGCAGGGTTTCGGCTATGGTGGGATAAATGGTGAAGCCGGCTTCCTTGGCACGACCACGGCTGAGGTCGTTCTTTGGATACTGCGCGACGTAGGCCGACACGACATCGAGCGGTGGTTTGTGCCAACGGCCTTGCTCGGGGTATCCCCAGAGGAAGCGTTCGGCCATGTGCCACGCGTGTGAGGGCTTCCACCAGACGGTGGTGATGACGGCCATGCGCTTGCGCGCCGGCAGATCGGCTGCGCTCGCGCTGAACAAGAGCGATGTGAGCAGAAGGAAAGCGGCTCGTGTCATGGCCGGAGTTTCAATGCGTGGTCCGACTCGTCAAATCGAAACGAGTAGAGGTCCACATCCTTGATCACGAAGCGAAGTTGGACCGGCGTCCCGGCAAGTCGGGCGACATCGGGTTCATTCTTCCATCGGACTCGTTGGTCAATCCGATCGCCGATCAACTCCAAGCAATCATTGAGGGCATATCCGTCAATCGGTCGATCTTCGGCGTCGCGGATTTCGACTCGCAGGCTGCCTGCAGCGGAAGTGGAGAAATTCAGGCGCAGTGCGCGACCCTTGAAAACGAGCGGTTTGGTCAGCAACTCGCCGCCGGAATAGGGAGCCTGCACGGAAACGAAGCCGTCCGGACGAATGGTGTAGCGACGCAATCGAGTTTCGCCTTCGCGCCAATAGCCTTCGCTGAACAGCATCGATATCTCGTTGCCGCCATCCGTCTCGAACAAACCGTAGCCCTGGTAGTTGTCACCGTACATCCAGTTGCGTCCGGGACGCTGGAACGCTTCATCCCAGCGATGAAAGCGAATGCCGTCACGACTGCTCATGAACAACCCGTCCGTCAGGTCCGAACCCACCCGGGCATAAGCCGCCGTCAGATCGGCACGCAGCTTCACCGGTTCCAGAGAGCGTAGTTGATCGGTCATGGAACGGGCGGTATAGCGTGTCGGAAAACCAAGACGAAGGTGCGGCGCGCGATGGTACGGCTGGATGCCGTTGGTGTACATCTGTTGTCGCGGCGAGCCGGGATACTCCAACGGCACGGGCTCCGACCACGTGCGCAAATCCGGCGAAGTCGCCATGGCGACCGAACGCATGCCGTCGACCACCGTGCGGAAGTAGAGCACGTATTGCTTGGTCCACGGTTCCCAAAACGCGACGTTCATCGAATCGAGCGCGCCCTGCTTGAAGATTGCCTCTTCGCTCTTCTGCCACTGTTTCGCATCCGGAGAGGTGAACAGGTGCAAGCCGACCTTGCGATTACCGCCCACCGCCTTGAATTTCTCCGCTGGAGGGCAGTTCTCACTGGTGTCGAGAAACGGCACAAACGTTCCCGAGTAAGGGCTGCCGGGCCAGACGATGTTGTTGGCCAGGGGATCGTCGACCTGCTTCGCCAGGTAGCCGCGCAATGGGAACTTGCGAAGGTGCGGCTTGATCCATCGGATACCGTCGCGACTCTCGGCGTAACAGACCACCGGGCTGTGAGCCATGCGGAGTTTGCCGCCTTCCCAGGTCATGCGATGCCCCCGATAGATCATGATGAACCGGTCGCCATCTCGCATCACCGTCGGGTAACCGCTGGTGTTGCCCTCCCAAGGTTGATCGAAACGAATGGCCTCCTCCCGCGCCGTCGGATGGTGCAGGACCAAGCTCGCACCATCGAGCTTCTCAATCAGGTAATGATCAACAAAGAGTTCACGGCGCGAGCCGATCTCAATCGGATCGGCGGCAGTGGCCGACAGCGCACCCGCCAACCAGAGAACCGCTCTCATTGGCGGCCTTCCAATGACACACATCGATGCGGCCCGTAGATGCCCGCGCCCCACTTGACCTGGCTGGTTGCCTCAACTCCGGACAACGCTCCTGCAAGTCGGGGACCCAACCGGGCGTTCGCCAAGATGGCGCCGTCCTGTCTGATCGACATCTCTGATCCTCGGATGTTGAAAACAAAGGTCGTCTTGCCACGGGTCCATTTGGTGGGCGCGGAAAGATGGCCGGGCATGGTCACGCGATATACCTTGCCGTAGTCCTGCCACTTGTCGGGAGCAAGGAAGGGCCAGAGTTTGGGATCCCATCGCCGTGGTGACTTGTTGGAGGTGCCAACGAAAAGGTCCGAACCGCTGGTGATCAGGCTGGTGATGCGTTGGCCCCACAGGTTGCGCGGGACGTTGCCCTCGTTCTCAACGTCGTAGGGATGAGTGATTTTCTTCGAGAGGTCAGGATGGGAAAAAAAGCGCCGGCCAAATGTCCACCGATTGCCGCTTGGATTGTAGCGCCACACTTCGCCCCAAGGCCACACGCCGACCAAAACTTCACCTCCGTAAAGCGTGGTGGTTTGCGCCTCGCGGGCACTGCCCGATACGCCGGGCATGACGGGTGGCCAGCCCTTGAGGTCGGTCAGTTTCCGGCCGTCGTATTCCCAGACCCGGCCGGTCGGGTATTGGCCCAGCAGCAATCGGTCATTGAACGCAAGCGACGAGTAGAGCTGGAAGCTGACTCCCAACTTTGGGGCAAGGATCATTCGCCAGGCACCGTCTTCGAAAACATAGAAGCCGCCAATGTTGGAACCGGTAACAATCTGTTCACCGAGCAAGCCCCAGGCGAAGGTGGTTTCGCCCACGATCGGCAATCGCAGGGTGATCGCCTTGCCCAGGTCCACCTTGCCGTCCGACGGTTTCCAAGGGCAGGCATAAAGGCGGCTGAATCCGTCCTCATCGTTTTCGTAGGGGTGATACGGTTTGCCGTCGCGATGAACGTGGTAAAAGCAGAGGTGACCGTTGGCGTAGAAGAACAATTGGTAGCTGCCCTGCTTCGGCGGCGAGAGAACAACCTCGCCATCCCAAGTCACCTTGCTTTCACCAAAGCCCAGCACACCGCTGCCGACGCGCATGGCTTCTTCCTTTCCACCAGGTCCGGTCGTCCGTTCCCAGGCGCCCTTATCGGTGTTCCAAAACCCCAGTCCGCCGTAAGTCGAATACACCTTGCCCTCGCGTCCGTAAAGATAGGTGCCGGTAAGATTGCCCGATGGTCGCGGGAGTTCCTTGACCGTCATCTCGCGGGGACCGTTGTGGGGACGAATGAAGAACTGCACATCGTGTCGATCGGCGCGGTAGCGGGTGTTGTAGGCGTTGGGAAAACCGGCCCCGATTGTCACCGAACCATCCGGACTCGTGGCTTCGAACAGCGATCCGAAATTCTGCCCGATATCTTCACCACGATCGATGGTCACGCTGAATCGATGGTTTGGTTTCAACAAAGCCAGCATCTTGGCGGCGTAACGCCGGCCCAGCTCAAGCTGGCTGTTTCGATCGAAGTGATAGGGATCGAAATTCGTGAGGCCGCCGGTGAGCACGCAGGCGCTGTAGGGAATGGCTTTGACCTGATTCGGAATCATCCGGTTGAAGGCCTGATACTTTTCGTTCCACTGACCCAGCTGGCCAAAGACAAATGGCAGTTTGGGATTGTCGAACTCCCTGCGCAGACGGGCGACGTGTTCCTTGAGCAGCTGCGGATAGCCTTCCCAGCGTCCTGAATTGCCTTCGCCCTGGTGCCAGAGAATCCCCTTGAGCTGCCCACCCTGCTTGAGCGCGGCCTGGGCCTGTTTGATGGCTTCGCGGTAAAGGTCGTAAGGCTCCAAATGATCCGGATGCCATTGCTCGATCGAGGTGCCGCCACGCGCCCAACAGACAATGCCGACCGTGACGCCGGGATTCGCTTTCTGGTACGCGGCAA
This sequence comes from Verrucomicrobiales bacterium, assembly GCA_002715965.1. Classification (GTDB taxonomy): domain Bacteria; phylum Verrucomicrobiota; class Verrucomicrobiia; order Limisphaerales; family JAYPXF01. Next base: position 6,240 of record PBAL01000091.1, read on the forward strand.
CGAAGGCAGGCCCGCCATTCATTCCCTGCGTGCTGCCGGGTTTCTGGTGTTTGGAGTAGCGATTAAAACCGGGCTGGGCGGCTTCCCATTCCTTGCCGTTCCACAAAAGACAATTGGGAATCGGTTTGCGATCCTCGTCCTTCAATGGCGCGCGACCGACCATGTTGGACTGACCGATGAGCAGGAAGACGTGATCCGGCCTGGCTTCACCGGCCCGGGCCGGAACGGACAACAGCAGGCCGAGCAATATGGCAGGGAGAAACTCGCGGTGCATGGGTCGCGATTAAACGGGATCAATGACCACCGACCAGAGAATTATTTCCTCTCAGGGCAACTGCCGGGCCTTGAGCGGGGTGCCAATCTGTAAAAGCCGACTTGCCCCGCGCAAGGCCTTTGACGATGGTTGCATCTTCCGTCGTCATGAAGAACACAACCTCACTCATTCTCTGCCTGACATTCGCTGCGATCATCGCGACCGCCAGCGCCGCAACCCGCAAGCCAGCCAGTTCCGGATATCAGCCTCCACCCAAGATCAACCGCGTTGGGGGCGACCCGGCACCGATCAAGGCACCCCCGCGTCGTCCGCTGTCGGAGTGGGCGGTTTCTCCCCAGGAAGGAAAACTCGCGCCATTCCTGCAAGAACGTCCCCTCACGAAAACGAAACTCTTCGACGGTGGTCGTTTCCCGAGCGTGATTGTGGCCGCGAATGGAACCGTGGTCGCCACGTGGGGAAACAAGGATTATCACACCCGGCGCAGTCCGGACGGCGGTTCGACTTGGGAGAAAGCCATCCTCGTCGATCCGTCCTGCATTTCCGGTGGTGGCGCGATCGTGGATGAAATCACGGGTGACCTGCTGGTTTTCACCGAAGCCAAACATCCGCCGACGGACGATCAACGGCTTTATCGCAGCCGCGACGCCGGCAAGACCTGGCAACGCGACAAGGACTTCGTCCTTCACGCACTCCACCGTCGCACCCCCGGAGTGATTCCCAGTCTGCACATGGATGAAAACGGAATCACCCTGCGCCATGGCCCGCGACCCGGACGGCTCATTCGCAGCACGGGCAACTTCATGGGCGCGACCATTTCCGGCGGTCCGGCCGACACCTTTGCCAATGCCATCTACAGCGACGACGGCGGCAAGACCTGGGACACCAGCACCCCCTTCCCCGCCTTCGGCACTAACGAAGGGGCGGTCGAGGAATTATCCGACGGCCGCATCCTTTACATTTCCCGCCGGCACCTCGCCACCGATGGTCTCGATCACCACTGGAAACACATGGCCTGGAGCCACGACGGCGGATCGACCTGGCGAGACCTGCGCGTCAGCAAGGTGTTGCCCGACGGCAACTCCAACTCCCGCTACGGCCTCATGCACGGCCTCATCCGCCTGCCCGTCAAGGGCCGTGACATCCTCGTCTTCAGCAACATCGAAAGCAACAAAGGCCGCGAACGCGGAACGCTCTGGACCAGCTTCGACGGCGGGGAGACCTGGCCGGTCAAGCGACTCATCGACGCCGGCCGCTTCGCCTATTCCTCACTCACCGCCGGTCGTCCCGGCACTCCGTCCGAAGGCTGGATCTACCTGCACTACGAAAATTATAGGGGCAGCATCATGGCCCGCTTCGACCTCGCGTGGCTGCTCCAAGGTGAGGCCACCGGGGATGGGAAAGTGCCCGGTTGGGCGCAATGACCTGAGTCTTACTAAAGGAATCCCGAATCTCGCCCATCGAGTTGCGGAACTGCTGGCAATAGCCTTACCGCGAATCCTCTGGTTCCTTCCCGTGACCACACATCTGCTGACGTCGCGTAGCAACCGCTAAATTGTAAACGTGGGTTTTCAACCACGGTCGCCGTTCCCCCGAAACGTCGCTTAGTAGCGACCGTCCACTCAGCAGGATTGAACTGCCACTACGCGACTCCAAGTCTGCAAACGGTTAACGAAACCTATTGCTGATACATCAACACCATTGAGATCGAAGGCTGACGAACCGTGGCGGCTGGATTAGTTGGACTGCTTCCTTTTGATCGTAGCCTGAGTCCCTTTCAAGACGCCAAGAATGCGCTGGTTGGTTTGAGGCACGTTTCGCACGCCAAGTTTGTGAGTCACGCGAGTCGATTTGCAGATCCGAAGGTAACAATTGCGAGCCGAAGTGGTTGTTGTGTTCACACTTTTGCCTCATCCGAGGTGGTCGACGCACTGCAAAACACCGACCTTTTGGCTGACTACAAAAAACTTCTGAAGAGTCACAGAGACGGTCCGATTTAGGTAGATGTTGCCTGGCCGAGAACGATTGGAATCCGGACCCTAATCTGCCAAGCTCTTTCGGACGCTCCGCTTGTCAGACAACCAATCCCTTCATTCATCACATGAAGGAGTTGAATTGCATTTTTCCCTTCGGTTTTCGAGATTCCCGGCATGCCTAGCGCCAAAGCCGCCATTCTTGATGAATTCAATGCGCCCTTGCGCAGCTGCGAATATCCCCTTCCCGATAAACTCGATCCGGGCGCGTTCCTGGTGAAAACGGAAATGGCCGGGATCTGCGGCACGGATGTTCATCTTTGGAAAGGCGGGCTGCCGATTCAGCTACCGGTGATTCTCGGACACGAAACGGTTGGGCGGATTGAATCGGTCGGCGAAGGTGTGACGAAGGATTGGAACGGCAACAGAATCAAGCCGGGCGATCGCATCACCTGGAACTCAGCGATCTCCTGCGGTGAATGCTACTACTGCAAGGAGGTGAAGCAACCCACGCGCTGCCCGGAACGGCGTGCCTATGGCATTGGGTATCAATCCAATCAGTCGCCTCATTTTCTTGGTGGCTATGCCGAGTATCATTTCCTTCGACCGGGCTCCACTGTGTTCAAGCTGCCTGAAGCGCTTCCGACGGAAGCAGTCATCGGTGCTGGCTGCGCATTGATCACCGCCATTCACGGAGTCGAGCGAACTGGCATTCAAAAGGACGATCAGGTTGTTGTCCAAGGCGCCGGGCCGGTAGGCATTGCAGCCTTGGCCGTGGCGAAAAACGCCGGAGCCAGCAAAGTGATCCTGCTGGGCGCCCCGAGGCACAGGCTGGACATGGCCAAGCGTTTTGGTGCGGATGTCGTGCTCGATCTGGAGGAGATCGACAAGCCCGAGGCGCGCATTGAAGCAGTGAAAGACTTGACCGGCAGTTATGGTGCAGATGTCGTACTCGAGTGCGCGGGCAGGCCCCAGGCTGTTGTGGAGGGACCGGAAATGTGCCGTGACGGCGGGAAGTATCTCGTGCTTGGTCATTACTGCGACGCGGGCCCCGTGATGTTCAATCCGCATGTCATCACGCGCAAACAGCTGCAGCTCTTCGGTTCGTGGTCGAGCGAACCGCGCCATCTCGCCGAGGCGATTCAGTTCCTTGAGGCCAACCCCGATCGCTTTCCGTTTGCGGACATGGTCACGCATCGTTTCAAGATCGACGCAGCCAACGAGGCTCTGCAGACCACCGCCGAATGGCGCTCGGCCAAGAGCGTCATCGTCCCCTGATTAGCGGGAAGACATGATTCCCAACGGCACGGAGATTCTCTCGGCGAATGAACTTTCGCTGTCCCACGGCTTCGATCAGCTGCTCAACAGCGTTTCGCTTTCCGTATCGGCCGGCGAACGCATCGGTTTGGTTGGTCGCAATGGGTGCGGCAAGACGAGCTTCCTCAAACTGCTTACTGGAGAAGACCAACCCGACAACGGAGTCATCTCTATCAAAAAGGGCGTGCGCCTGGGTTACCTGCCGCAGGAATTTGAATTGGATGAATCCAAGTCCGTTCAGGAAAACATCGAACTCGGTGCAGCGGACGTTTTGGAATGGCGCACACGCTATGAAAACGGTGACGGCACGGATGACGAACTCGCCGAGCTCCAACACCGGATCGACGGCGCCGATGGCTGGCAATTGGAGCCCCGGATCAAGGCGGTCGCCAGTGCATTGAACACACCTCCCCTCGACGTCCAGATCGCACCGCTGTCCGGTGGTGAAAAACGTCGCGTCGCACTCTGCCGGGCGATTGTCGCCCAGCCGGAACTGCTGTTGCTCGACGAACCCACCAATCATCTGGACGCCGATTCGATCCAATGGCTGGAGGACTACCTGAAGATGTTCAAAGGCGCGCTGATCTTCGTGACGCATGACCGATACTTCCTCGACACGCTCGCCACGATCATGTGGGAGTTGGACCGAGGCAAGCTCTACCCCCATCCCGGCAATTACACCGCTTACCTCGAATCCAAGGCCATCCGCCAACAGATCGCCGAACAGGGCGAACGACGACGCCAACGCTTCCTCCGCGTGGAACTCGACTGGGTAAAAGCGGGTGTTCGCGCGCAACGTTCCAAGTCCCGTCATCGCCTCGACAAGTTTTACGAGACCAAGGGACTTGAAGCGCCACCCGAAGAGCGCGACATGGATCTCCTCATCCCCCCGGCGCCTGATCTGGGTCAACGCGGCTTCGAACTGCTGAACGCCGGCGTAAGTGTTGGCGAAGGAGACGACGAACGCTGGCTGTTTCGAACCCTTGATTTAAATCTCAGCCGAGGGACGTGCACCGGCATTGTAGGCCGTAATGGCGTCGGCAAGACCACCCTCCTGCGCACCTGCATCGGTGATCTTGAGGTCGCCGAAGGCAGTGTGAAAATCGGAGCCAAGGTGGAGGTCAACTACATCGATCAATCCCGCCTGAAGCTCGATCCCCAAGCCACGATCATGCAGGAGATTTCCGCAGACGACGAACAGATCGTTTTCGGCAATCGCAAACTCAGCACCCGCGCATATCTCAAGCGTTATCTTTTCGCCGATGATCGCATGGGACAGCGCGTGGAGATGTTATCCGGCGGAGAACGCGCCCGTCTGATGCTCGCGAAGATCCTGAAACACGGCGGAAACGTTCTGGTGCTGGACGAACCCACCAACGATCTCGATCTGCCCAGCCTCCGCATGCTCGAAGAAGCCCTGGCCGCCTTCGAAGGAATCGTGCTCGTCGTCAGCCACGATCGCTACTTTCTCGATCGCATCTGCGACCAGATCGTTGGCTTTGAAGGCGATGAAGTGTATGTGCAACCAGGCAACTATTCCTACTACCTCGAGAAGCGAAGTGAACGAGATGCGCGCCGCCAGCAACGTGAAGAATTCAAAGCGGCAGACCTGAAAAAGAAGGAGACCAAGCCCACACCCAATCCCGACAAACCACGCAAGCTCTCCTACAAGGAACAACAGGAGCTTGCGGGTATGGAAGAGTGCATTCTTGAGAAGGAAGATTCGGTAGCGGAAATCGAAGCCACGCTCAGCGATCCGGAGTTCTACACCACCCGCGCCGCGGAAGCCGGTCCCTTAAACGAGAAGATGGAGGCGCTGAAGCAAGAGATCGCCGGACTGTATGCACGTTGGGAGGAGTTGGAGAACGTGGGAAAAGATTGATCCATCGTATCAGCGAGCGTAAGCGAGCTGACCATCGAACCCTCCACCTGCTCGCTCACGTTCGCTGCTGCCGTATCCTTCAATACTCCATCCTCCACGAGACGCCTCCGGCCAGGTTGAATCGAGGTGACGGTTCATAGAAACGGCCACCAAAGGCATTCAATCGTGTCTGTCCATTGTAGCGAACGTTGAGCAGATTGTTCAGCGCAAGGAACGGCGTGAACATTGCCCGACCGAGGCGGCTGGCCAAACCGAGGCGGAGGTTAAGCAGGGTATACGCGTCGTTCCGGGCGGTGTTCGCATCATTGACGTCAAGCTTATCGACAAACTGAAGATCCAGGCTGCTGAACCACCCGCGCTCGCTGCGCCAGCGAATTTCGGTGAACAGCTGGTGCTGCGGAATGCCGGGTTCACGATTGCCGGAGAAGTCCCCACCTGCCGTCACATAGTCCTGATAGAGCGCCTCCATGGCGGTGAACGATGTGTTCCAGCTCCATTGCGGAGACCAGCGATACTCCATCGAGAGTTCGGCGCCTCTGCGTTCCGAGCAGCCGGCATTGCGAAAGAAGTCACGTCCCGTTGGACTGGTGAAGGGGATCAACTCGTCGTCAATATGGATCACAAAAAGGGAAAGCTCGGCGTGCAGTTTGTCACTGAAACGATTGCGCATGCCGAGTTCATGACTGCGGGCCGTTTGCGGTTCGAGAGCGGTGTTGAATCCACCCCCGCCGGTGGGATTGGCCAGTTCGGTGGTGGTCGGAGTTTGGAACGCGGTGGAAATGTTGGCGAAAAGATGGAGATTCGTCCGGGCTTCCCACTCCAAGCCGGTGAACCAGCTCAATTGATCCAAGGTGCGCGCTGCGGAATCGTCGCCGTCGGCCAGAAACGCGTCATCCACCTCAAACAACACATTGTCGTATCGCATGCCTCCGATCAGGGAAAACTCTTCGCTCAGTCGGAACTCGTTCCGCAGATAAGTCCCGATGGATCGGACGCTTTCCTGCTGATCCAATCCCGGTGCTCCTCTTGTTCCACCCACGTTTGCGTAGCGCTGCCGATCATCGTCCTGAAACTCCGCATCAACGCCGGAGACCAGTTGGTGGGCTTCGGATTCCCACACGTATTTCACACCCCCACCAATGCCGATTCGGTTGAATTCCACGACCCCGTCTCCGGCCGCCGGGACAATGGGCAGCTTGTTGTTGAAATCTCGGAATAGTGAATACTGCATGAATTCCAGCTCGTGTCCGGGTTGCAATCGGTTGCGGTAGATAAATCCCAACCGCCCTTGTCTGACCTCCTCCCCGGCATCCAGCGCGACATTCCGAGCGCGGGCCTGCCGGCGATCTGCATCCACTTCGGCTCGCGTCAATCCACCTGCGTCACGTGACCACGGCGTGTGCGCGTAGTTGAAAAACGTGGTGAGTGAAGAACGTGCGTCAATCGAAGTGCGCAGCTTGCCGCCGGCAAACTGATTCTCGGATCCGCTGTGTTGTCGATATCCGTTGATGGTCGACCAATTGCCGTTGAGAGAATAATCGAGCCTTCCAATTCGCCCGCCGGTCCTTGCCTGATAACGCTGCAATCCGAACGAACCGCCAAACAATCGCGATTCAATGTAAGGACGGCTTGCGAAGTCATCGGTAATCAGGTGAATGACGCCCCCGGATGCGTTGCCGTACAAGGCCGACGCCGGACCTCGCAATACCTCGATTCGGCGGACAGAAGAAAGATCCAGATTATCCAGCTGGGTTTGCCCGTCGGGTGAGCTTTCCGGGATGCCATCGACCAACAGCTTGATCTCGCGCACACCAAATGCCGCGCGGGTTCCAAAGCCGCGAATCGCGATGCGTTGATCCTGCGCGAAGTTGAGGCTGTTTTGCACGAACACACCAGGCACCCGGCGCAGAGCTTCATCGATGGTGAGCGACATCTCCGTTGGCCGCAGTTGATCCCAGTCGATGACGGAAACGCCAGTTGCGGAGTTCGCGGCTTCGGTCCTGGACGCGGTAACCGTCACCGGATCCAGAACCATGTTCGTCCCTGCGGGACTATTGCACGGAAGCAGCAGAATCGCCCAACATATCAAGTGAAACGCGGGCAATTTGGAGCAGACCGGAATCAATTGTCTGCCGACTCAAGTTCCTTGATGAGAGGGCGGAAGCCGTATTCGTTGAGGAGGGCAATGATTCCGCGGTCGCCATTGTTACGATCCACATCCGCGATGGCACTGAGTGCGTTGTGCATGGCTTCGACCGCCTTGTCGAGCCCCTCAAGTTGGGCGTCCTTGTCCTTCTCGGATTTGCCGATGCCGGCAGCGCGAACGGATTCGAGGACGGTGAAGTAGTGCAGGGCGAACTCGAATTTCTTGGCGAGGTAGAGGCTGTAGGCGCGCGCACCGCCACGTGCACGGGTGTTGGCGCGATACATCTCGTTCATCGCCATGATGAATCCGGTCTTCGCTTCCCCCCACCACTCCGGAACAGGTTCGTTGTTGTAGTGGCGCATGATCACGTCATCACCTGGTGTGGCGATTGCCGGATTGTGCTCGTAAATAAGATTGGCCGCCTTGGCCAGGTGGTCGAAGCCGATCGCAATGCGTTTGCTGACCTCACCGCAGATGGGCGTGACCAGTTCATCGACGGCGCGCTTGGGTGTCATTTGCGCATCGAAGCCGGTGCGGGCGAGGTAATAGGCAGAGGTATTAAAGTCGTCTGGCAATTGGCACTCGACAACAAAGCCACTCATTCTGGCGCGGCGCAGTTCGGTGATCGCTGCGTGCGCGTGTTTCAGATCGAAATGCGGCAGGACATTCCGGTCGATGTTGCCGATTTGAATGGTGGGCAGCTCAACTGTGGAAACAACTTCGTCGGCGCCGGGGTAGGTGTGCTTTACCTGGATGAGAACAGAATCCGGCGCTTCGCATTCGATGGTCACGTTCATCCCCAGAAGTTTGGCTTCGCTGATGATGGCGCGAACGAGTTTGATCCCTGCATCGGTTCGTTGTGAATCCGATTTCGCATCACGCAATTCGGGATTGGTAAAGGTAGGTTCGCGTCCGAATGCCGCACGTCCGGCGGTCTCACCATCCACGCGCAGGACAGGGTGATTCCAAAGTTTGCTGGCGCGTTGCTTGCCGTTCGCAGATTTGAGTCTGACGAATGGCTGCCAGGTCTGAAGGGGGATAATGAGGTGATTGAACTTCAGCTTCACCAATTGGCGGAGCCGAAGCTTGTGTTCTTCCAGCGACCAAGAAAGCTGGCTGGCTGGCGAGATCCCCATCGTGCGCCAAGCGCGGGTCTTGAACTGAGGACTGAATTTGAGACGGACACCATCCAAGTTGAAGTCCGGTTTATTGAGCGGTTGAAAGTCAGCATGGAGAAGCCGGCGCACACCAAAGTGTTCCCCAAATTCGATCGCAGCCCAGTAAGTCGCGAGCGGACTTCCGCCGGTGAGCCGGAGCGTGGTGCGATCAGCGGTCTTCATCGTGCGCAGTGCGTGTCCCTCGGAGCCGAGACGGCGGCCACGATTCGCAGCCTGGTCTTGCGTGCCGATTTCCACGCTGAACTTTGCCGGCCGCGTCTCGCTTCGGAACTCGCGTTGTGAACTTACTTTCACGCCGAACAACTGCTGCAGTTGACGGGTGACTTCCTCGACCGCCATTCGCTCAAGCGGATGACGCCCCTGGCTCGAGACCACAACGACGGTGTCCGCTGCGTGCGCTTGACCGGTGAGCGAAAGCAGGGCTGCAAATAAAAGAAGGAGGGATCGTTTCATGACGGTGGATCGATTGAAGTTCATCTACTTGGCCTCGTTGGAGATGCAGAGAATGCTCTGGCGCGTGCGGATGAAGAGGCGGCCATCGGCGATGGAGGGGGTCGCCAGGATTTCTTCGTCCATGTCGTTCTTGGCAAGGATCTTCAGTTCGGGGCCGTCTTCCAGCACCACGACGAATCCGTTGCGGCCGGTCAGGAACACCTTGCCATCCGCTGCCACTGGCGAAGCATAATAGTCTCCGTAAGTTCGGAGACGGGTCAGTTCCCAGTTGATTTCGCCGGTGGTGGCGTCGAAGCAACTGGACAAGCCGCCGGATTTGACGACGTAGAGTCGGTTGTTGAAGACGAGTGGAGAGGAGAGGTTTGAAGGCGCACGGTTATCGAGGTTCCAGACGAGATGGGTTTTGGTAACATCTCCTTTGCCACCACCGCGAACGGCCTGGATGATATTCCCTCCACCGACCATGTTGCCGGGATGCTGGAATGCGTTTTCGATTTCGTCCTGATCCAGTCGCTTGTCCTTGTTGGTGTCTGAGCGATCGAACTTGGCATGGAACTCCTTCGGAGTTTCTTCACGGGCGAGATCGCCGTCCTGGTTGGTGTCCAGCCATTGGAGCAGCGCGTATTTCAATGTGCGCGATCGATCGCCGTAACTTTGAACTGCCACGTAGATCTTGTCCTTCACCACGACCGGTGAGGTCATGATGGTTCGCAGGAGCGTATTGCAGGACCAGCGTTCCCTGCCGGTTTCCGGATCGTAGCCCTTGAGCTTGCCGGAGCCGGCCACGACGAGATCGGTCTGGCCGTTGGCCGTGCACATGACGGGCGTGGCATAACCGGCGAGCATATCCTCGCGTGAAGTGCGCCAGAGTTCCTTTCCGGTCTTCGAATCGAGGGCGAGAACGAACGAAGCAAGATCATCGTCCTGGCAGAAGAAGATCTTGTCTCCATAGACAACCGGGGATGCGCCCGGCCCCCAGTCCATCAGGTAAGCCGGCAAGGGAACTTTATGCTGCCAGAGCTTGCTTCCAGATTTTGCGTCCAGCGCAATGATGCCCAGCGTGCTGAAGTAGACGTAGACGCGTTTGCCATCGGTTGCGGGTGTGGATGAGGCGTAACTGTTCGGTGGCGTGATGCGTGGAAGCTTGCCCGTGGGCCAGTCCTTCCGCCAAAGCTGCTTCCCGGTCTTCGCATCATGGCAGAATACGCCAAAGCTGGTCTCGCCTGTCATCGCGCAATTGAACACGCGACCGGAGGCGATGGCCGCCGAACCGATGCCGTCTCCCAACTCGGCACGCCAGAGAACCTTGTCTTCGTGGGAGAATTTGGCGGGAAGATTTCGGCTGGAGGAAATGCCACTGCTGTTGTTGCCGCGGAAGTGCGGCCAGTCTTCAGCATGGGTGGCCTGGCTCAGGACGAGAACCGTGAGTAGAATAAGGATGGCGCGTTTCATGAGTAAGCGGTTGGGCATTGATGGCGCAGGAGGTGATTGAGGCAATCTTTTTGTTGCGGCCAAAAGCGAATCGCTCAGTGAAATCACCGCGGCACGGACAGGTTTTTCCTGGGAAGTTCAGGACTCGGCGGCCGAATTCGGGCCGGATCGCCTTCGGCCCGCTTTACTTGAAGAATTTCAATGTGACCGGGTAAGTCAGGATGATTCCTTGCTTGGCTTTGTATGCCCCGATGACCGGGAACGTGATCGATGCGATGAAAAGAACCGCGCCAAGCAATACACCGACAAATATCGGTGCCGTGATCAAGGCGACGCCGGAGTAGATCAACGCCGAGAACATCCAGTTGAGGATATTGCGCCCGTGCTCGTCAACCAGGCGGGACTCCTGACGCTTCAACTGCCACATGATGATCGGGATTGCCCATCCCACCACGATCAGCAGGAGGCTCAGATGCATCACGATGCACCACTTGGTTGTGTCCTTCGAAACATCCTCAACCACCTCGTCGATTCGCGAGCTGACACTCTTTTGACTACGCAACAGGTTTTGCTTGGATTCTTCGTACTCAGCCGCGCTCAACACGCCCTTCTGGCGAAGTTGGTGCAGTTTTTCGAGTTCGTCGGCCAAGCTCATCGTGCAGACGGATGTTAGGAAAAAATCACGACACCGCAAATCCAGAGTGCCCCACCCGTTGCCTTCGCGTGTGTGAACCAAGTTGTGGAGCGGTCTCCCGACCGCTTCACATTCCCGACCGAAGGTCTCCCAGTATGTAGGAGACCTTCGGTCGCAGGAGTGGTGGGGCCAGGAGCCCCGCCCACCTCGACCCGCCAAACGTCCCACGCCTGGCGCCATCTCCCCGGTTGCCCGCGCCGGTGGAGAAGCGTAGCCGGCGGCCGTGAATAAGTCCGGCTTGTTGAATCTCCACTCGCCAACACACTCGCGAATCGCTGATGAATCGGCACACGCAAAACCCCAAGCTCGCCTTGATCGCCTTCACATCGATCCTGCTGGCGAGCTGTAATCCGCAGACTGAAGTCTCGCGTGGTGTGGAACTCAGGCTCAGCACCCGGGAGTTTCGCGCGGACAGCTATTTCGAACTCCGCTTTGAGGAGGACATGGTGCCGTTCTCGGCGATCGGCACGGAAGCAATGGGTTCGCCCCTGCACATCCAGCCGATGTTGAAAGGCCGCTTCGTCTGGCTCAGCCCACGCAGTGGAGCTTACACACCAAGCGAGGCGCCGATGTTGAACACCACCTACCTCTTTCGGCTCTCGTCCGGTCTTCAACAAGCCGATGGGCGCGCCAGCCCTGCGCGGCTGTTGAAACGGCTGAGGACGCCAGATTTTGAAATCACCGATCTGCAGGCGAACTACCACCGCACCAACGACGTGCCCTCCAAACCGCGCATTCTCGTGGAATTCAATTCGGCGGTCGTCCCGGAATCATTGACGCCTTTCTGCCGATTCACAAACGGCGACAGAAACATTGCTGCAATTGTCACCGCCCAAACCAACCGCGCGAAGCACTCGTCTCCCATGCGATGGGCGATCGACGACTCCGGGAATACGCATTCGCGAAGTTGGAGGGAACAGTTTGATTACAGCTTTCGCAATCGTGAAGCGACAAACACGCCGGCATTGGAATCATCACGGGAAGATCCACCGCAACATCTCGTCGCCGTTCAACCGGCAGTCCCATTGCCCGAAGGTGAGGGTTGGAAACTGACCTTCGACGCGGGACTTCCCGCGAAGTCGAAACACCTGAGCCTGATGAAATTGCGTGACGTATTGCTCGGTTCAATCCGCTTCGTTGAAGTGACCGACGCCCATGCGATGAACATCTATGAGCGCGGCAAGTACATTCAACTGGTTCTGAGCAAGTCCCTCCATTGGCGGACGACGCAGCAACGATTGAAGGAGTGGATCACCGTCAAACCACCGGTCGAGAATCTCCGCGTTCAGAAAAGCTACCGATCGATTCTGGTCTACGGAGACTTCGTTCCCAAATCATTGCCTTACGAGCGTGTGGACAAATACCAGATTCGCCTAGACCCGCGCGGGACATCCGCATCGCAAGGGGGTGAACAACCGATTCGCGCGTTCAAGGGCAACGTGAAATTCAAGCCGCTCGTTCCACAGGTCCGCTTCCCGAAATTCGAAACGTCCAAGTCATTCACGGGCAGTGACGCTTATCCCGTTCTTGCGATCAACGCAGATCGAGTCCGGCTTTCCGCGAAGAAATTGACGCCTGAAACCTTGATCCATGTTCTGCGGGGCTACGGGGGACATTACCGCAGTTGGCGAAATCGCCGGACGCATGCAATTCCGTTTGGTGTCGTGCCGGGCATTGAGCTGCTCCCGCGTCAACTCCATACGCGCAGTCCGCTCGACGAACCCGTACGAGTCCCGTTGAATCTCAGCGAACTCCTCGACGACAAACCCGGACCGATCTTTCTACACGCCACACCGTCCGGCTGGCGGGGCGCGCCGCCGATCACACAGGGCGTTGTCCAACTCACGGATCTGGGCGCGATCTGGAAGCATCACGCTCATGGAGCAAGTGTGTTCGTGTTCTCGCATCGCAGCGGCAAACCGCTCGCCAATGCGCGCGTGAGTATTCATGAAGACGACAGTCACATGCTGGTTTCCACGCGAACGGACGGGAACGGCATCGCGCACTTCCAGCACGATTCCATCATTTCCCAACACCCCAGCTCGAAGCGCCGATGGCTGATGATTCGAAATGGAGACGACGTTCACGCCCTGGACTTCAGCAAACACCAGCTTTCGCGTTGGGGATTCGGAATCAACACCTATTGGGATACCGAAACGGAGAACATTCCCACGCTGTTTTCGTTCAGTGATCGCACGGCTTATCGCCCCGGAGAAACGGCGCACTTCAAAGTCATTGGTCGCATCATTGGGAACGAACTTGAGGACTGGCCGATCAATCCCGATCAACGCGCAGAATTCAATCTCTACGATCCACGCGGAAGGGTGATCGCGCAGACGACCAACAAGATCTCAAACCTCGGTTCGTCTCACTGGAGCGTCGAACTGCCCCGCGATCGACCAGGCCGCTATCGGATGCGCGCCAGGATGCCCGGCGCAACGACGAGCCAGATCATCCAGGTCCAGGCCTTCAAGCCGGACGCGTTTGAGGTCAGGCTGAGCCAGCCTCGCATCGGGTTCGTTGGCGATGACATCGCGCTGGATCTCTCCGCCAACTATTACCTGGGCAAGGAACTCTCCCGCGCAAAGGTGCAGTGGACAGCGACGGCCAATGAGTTCAGACCGACGCTGAAAGGATTGGATGGCTTTGTGTTCGGCAAGGCGCATCGCCACTACCGTCTGCGTGAAGTTTTGCGCAGAGGCACGCATACCGGGCGAGGTGAATATTCCTCCGGCAGCAACTTTGTCATCGCCCCGCGATTGTTTTTGTCCGGTAAGTCTGCGTCGCCCCGGCGCGTCACCGTTCGCGCCAGCGTGACAGATCAAAATCAGCAGACGGTTTCCAGCGATCGTCAGTTTGTTGAACCCGGCGCCGAGTTTTATCTGGGGTTGTCTGCGATGGATCACGTCATCCCTGTGGGCGCGAAGATCAGTCCGGTCGTGGTGGCAATCGATTCCGATCATAACCTTCGAACCAACTCGCTCGAAGCGACCATCAAGCTTTTCTCGATTCAATGGCGGCCCATTGCCTATCAGGGTGCCGGCAAGACCCATAAGTTTCGAAACGAATACCGACTCGAGGAACTGCGAAGCGAGCGAATCCGGACACAGATACCTACCCGAGAGGGGATCAAGTGGAACGCTCCGCCCGCCACAAATGAGTTCGCCACCATGGACAAGGGTGGGCACTACCTGCTGGAAGTAAGCACGGAGGACGAGTTTGGTCACCAGGTCGTGAGTTCAACGGACTTCTCAGTTTCCGGCACCAACCGGGTGGCCTGGGACTACAAGAATCCTGCACACGTTCAATTGGTGCCGGACCGCGAGGTCTATCGACCGGGCGACCGCGCGCGCATCCTGGTGAAGACACCGATTGAGGGACATGCACTGGTTTCCAAGGAGCGCAATGGAATCCATGAACTTCGCCATGAGGCCTTGAGCGGCAACGCGCCGGCAATCGAGATCGACATCACCACCAACGACGCTCCGAACGTCTTCGCCTCGCTCACACTGGTGCGTGGCTCGGAAGACGGTCCAAAGAAATTTCCGAAACCGGATTTTCGATACGGCTACTGCGAGTTGAAGGTCGAAGACTTCACGCGCCGGTTGAAGATCGAACTCAAACCGGAACAAAAAACCTATCGCCCGTCCGCGAACGTGAAACTCGCGGGTCGTATTCTCGACCACCATGGCCAGGCGGTCGCCGGCTCTGAGGTGACGCTTTACGCTGTCGACGAAGGCATTCTCAGCCTCACTGCCTATCAATCACCCGATCCATTTGCCTTCTTCCATCGCGACCAGAGTCTTCGCGTCGCCACTCACCTTTCGCTGCCGGCGTTGATGTCGGAGAATCCTGCAGAACTGGAATTCTCAAACAAGGGATTCATCGCCGGTGGCGGTGGCCGCATGGGCAAACCGCGAAGCAATTTCGAACCCTGCCCCCTCTGGTTGCCCGCGGAATTCACGGACGCCGACGGCCGGTTTCAGGCGGAGTTCGTCGCCCCGGATAGTCTCACCCGCTATCGGATCATCGCGATCGCGCACGCGGACAAGGGTAGATTTGGCAGCGCGAAAACTGACATAGAGGTGAACAAGCACTTGATGATTGAACCAGTCCTTCCGGCGTTTGCCCGCCGTGGAGACCAAATCAAAGCTGCGGCTTTGCTGATCAATCGCACCAAGTCAGCAGGACGCGTTGAGCTGCGGTGGAAACGACGCGGCGCGGCGCTTACCAAGGGACCGGACACAAGGTCTGAAAACGTGGAACTGGCCGCCAATGAAACCCGCACGGTTCAGTTTCCGTTTGAGTTCATCGAAAGCGGATCCACCGAATGGATCTGGGAGGCGAGCTTCCTGGATGGCGAACAAAAGGGAGTGGGCGATTCGGTGGTGAGCAAATTCCGCGTGGAAGAGCCGATGCCTTTCGTCAATGAAGTCTTTGTCGGACGTGTGAACAGCGGCACCAATCTCCTCGCCCCGGTGGATCCAGCGCTGCTCTTGGGTCGTGGGCACGTCGCGGTCTATGCGTCCACCTCTCCGCTCCTCCAAGCCTGGGGCGCCACGGACTACCTCCTGCGCTACCCCTATGGCTGTCTGGAGCAAACCGCATCTTCGATGACGCCTTGGCTGCTCTTGCATTCTGATCAGACGCTCCGCGCCCTCTCCGGCAAATCCAGGCAAGATTGTGCCAACGCGGCCAAGAAAGGGGTCGCGAGAATTCTTTCCATGCAGACCGGTCAAGGGGGGCTTTCTTACTGGCCGGGTGGAAAGAAGCCACAACTCTTCACCAGTGCATATGGCGCGATGATGTTGCTCAAGGCAAGAGATGCGGGCCTCGACGTTCCCGAACAACCACTCGACGATGTGCTGGAATACCTGCGCCGGATCGCGCGCAGCAAATCACGGGAATCCCTCACCTATACCTCCACCGATTTCCTGTTCGCGCTCTATACCCTTGCGCTCGCCGACAAGGGTGAAACTGGCTGGTATACCCACATCGCCAACCGTGCTGAATCCATACATCCGTCTTCACGCGCTCTGCTCGCTATGTCGATTTTGCATTCGTTCGACGCACGCCATTGGAAAAACCTCGCTCGCAAGTTGCTCAATATACCCCGCCCGGAAACTTCGGTTCGCTGGAATCACTTCGGCTCCCAAGCGCGTCTCACAGCGCTCGAACTCATGGCTTGGCGAATACTGGGCGATGCAGATCAAGTCCTTCAACGGCAGGACAAGCTTCTCGCCGGTCGAAAGAATGGCCACTGGCTGAACACGCAGAGCGATGCCTGGGTGCTCATGGCGCTCGCGGGACAGCAAGGCTCAATGGCGAGGGAAATCGCGACCGTGAACGTTTCCTGGTCGGATGAGTCGCGTTCAATCGAATTGCCGGACGGAGCGACCCGGATCGAGTTTCGGCTGGACCGCGATAAGCAGGGAATACCCATGGTCTTGGAGCATGATTCCAAAGTGCCGTTGTTCGCCTATGTTCGTGTGAGTTCGCAGCTGGAGAAACTGCCGGACCCGCTCCGCGAACGCGGCTTTCAACTCACGCGGCAATACGAGGAAGTCGACGGCGAAGGCAAAAGGACACCGGCAAGCGATCTCGAAACCGGCGACACTGTTCTGGTCACATTGAGATTCAGCTGCCAGGAAAATGTCGGATATGTCGCGATCGATGATGCCTTGCCCGAAGCGTTCACAGCTATCAATCGCGCCTTCAAGTCACGAACAGCGAACGGCCAGTCACTCGAACGGACATGGACCGCTGATTTCCGCGAGATTCGCGATGATCGCGTCCTGTTCTTTCGCAACCACCTGCCCAAGGGCGAACACCAGATCCGCTACCTCGCCCGCGTCCGTGCCGAAGGTGGATTCCAAGCCCCACCGGCCCGCATCGAAGAAATGTATCGACCCTCGCGCCATGGCTTAAGCAAGCCCATCCGCGTGGAAAGCCGGCGATAATTCATACCTTTCACGCAATTAGGTTCATTGATGCGCCAAGCCACGATTGTGAATTGAACAACCTTGCCAATACCCTCCATTTAGGAAGTGTCTTTCAAAACGCGAATGACTGATTCTCTCGCCAGTATCCAAGGAATGCGCGATCTGCTCCTGATCGCAATCAACCTCGGCATCTTGGCGACTCTCATCTGGATCGGCATTCAGTGAAGGACGAAGGAAAAGGACGCCGAGGAAGAATCGGAATCAGGCACGGACGAACTGAAGCAGCTCCTCAACTCGCATCTCCAGAAACATGAGAAGCTCGCCAGTTCCGTTGCGACCACGACCAACGAGATGAAAGTCAGCCTCGGAGAAGTCATGAGCGGTTCGGGGGAAAACAATGCCGGGCTGCCGCTGGCGGATTTCAAGTCCATGCGGACGCAGATCCGAGAGTTGAAGGAGAAGTTCAACGAGTCCTTGCGCAAGCTGCTTGAAGATTTCACTGACGAGAACATCCGCCGGGTGCACGCAACGGACGAATTGCGGAAAGCCATTCAGGAAGACCTCAAAGGACAGGTGGAGAATCTGCGGACGCTCGTCGAGCGGAAGTCGGAGACCACCATCAAGCGCACACAGAGCACACCCTCGTCGGCAACCATCACCGCGTCTGTCACGAGCGACCTCGCCGAGGAGAATCGAAAATGGCAGGAGCACGTCCGCACCGCGCTGGCGGACATCGCCGACCGGCTCAATCGCATGCAGCAACGCATGGAGGAAATCTTCCAGGTCTGAGCCCGTGCCCCCTCCGATCTTCAGCCACATCTGCGACCGCTGCGGGTGTCCCATCGAAGGAACGGAGACCCGTTACATCGCCCAGATCCAGGTCTACGCGGCGCCCACCGACATCCACATCAGCGAGGAAGAGTTGAAGCCCCCCCGCGAAGGAAGAACTCGCGTCCATCACCGAACAATGCGCCGGCATGACGGAAGAAGAACTCATGAACGACGTGCACGTCGAGTTCACCTACGACCACTGCCGGGGTTGCCAGAAGGAGTACATCAAGAAACCAATTTCCTCCGTTGACCCGTAGTTAGTTGACTGACTTGGTGGCACAATTGATGAGAAGCGAACTGCCCGTCCTGATCGAACACTTTCACTTGCCAACCCTTCCGATCGATCCGGACGATGTGGCGTTTATTCTTTGCGCCGACAACGGCAAAGCCACGCACCTGGTTTCATATGATAACCACCTTCTTGAACTCGATGACCGATATCAGTTCCGAATTTGTCGAACGGTGGAATTCCTTCAAGACCCACGGGTTTCACAAGCCAGATGATGAAGATGTCCGAGGCGGGCCCAGCGTGAATCTCCGGTTTCGTATTTCTACTTCGTGAACATTTCGTTCTCCGCATTGCCTCCGCTTAGGATGTAGGCGAGGAGGTCGAGGATCTCTTCCTTCTGCAGCATGTTCAGGAGGCCGGCGGGCATGGGGGAGACTTTTGAGGGTTCGATGCTCTTGACCTTCTTGCGGTCGAGGGTGACGCGCTGGTTGGGGTCGAACATGTCGGTGTTCACGGTCACGCCGTCGCCATTGAGGTTCACGACGATACCAGTGGTTTTCTTGCCATCGAGGGTGATGATCTCGATGGGGACGAATTGTTCGTTGATCTCCTTGCTTGGGTTGATGATCTGGTCGAGGAGGTCGTGGGTGTTGTAGCGACCGCCGGATCCGGTGAGGTCGGGGCCGGTCATGCCTCCTTCGTTGGCGAATCGATGGCAGGCGAAGCAGCCGGCGGCTGCGAACATTTTGCGACCGCGTTCGTAGCTCCGGTTCTTCAAGCCGACCGCGGCAATCTTCGAGATTTCGTCGAGTTTCCATTCCTTGACATAGCTGCGTCCAACCATGGCTTCGGCGAGCATCTCCAGGGGGGATTTGCGGACGGGTTTCTTGTCGAGGATGTCCTTGAGCTTTGTCTGTTCGCTGCGGCTGAGGCTGGCAACCGCATCGCGCCTGATGAACTCGATAAACTTGCTGAAGCTCGCTCCACCGCGGTAGTTGGCGGCCTTGAGGAACCACTCGAAGTATTGGCGTCGCAGCTTGGGCGTCCATCCCTGCTTGAGGAATCGGATGGAGCGGGCGTATTCCATCTGCTCTTCCTGCGTGGGTGCGGCCGCGATGAGTTTCATCGTCTTGTAGGCGGTGTCCGGTGCGGAGAGGTAGGCGAGGGTTTCGCAGAGGAGCCAGTTCTCTTCAAAGGTCGGTGCGGGGAAGTGCGGGTTCAGCTGGTGAACGATCTTTTCAACCGTGCCGCGGCTGGGGCGGCCGAAGCGATTGAAGGCGATCTGGTAGGCGCGGACCATGGTGTGTTTCTGGGCGGTTGGCAGTTTCGCGTAATCGACTTCGAGCAGTGAGTTCACGATCTGCCTGGCGAGGCCGTTGTTGACGGGAGAATCGGTGTCTTCGCGGTGGAAGGGATCAATGCCACCCATCTTGGCAAGTCCAAGGAGTGCTTCGACGCGCTTGGCGTGGTCCTTTTCCTTGAGCGCCTTGTTGGTCCATTGCTTGAGCGGTTGATGCATCACGGCGATGCGCGCGGCCCAGCGGACGAAGCGGTCGGAATGTGCGAGGTTTGGCCAGGCCTGACCAATCGCCTTCGGGTTTTTCTGGTGGAAGGTTTCAAGCTTCTTGCGGAGGCTGACGAGCTTGGATTTGTTGTATTTGTAGGGCGCGGGTTTGGTGGATTCCTTGCCAGTGTAGGTGACGCGATAGAGTCCCGATTGGACGCGCCGGCCGCCGATGCTGACATACATGGCGCCGTCTTTCGGATGAATGATTGCGTCGGTGACGGGCAGGGGCGAGCCAATGAGAAATTCTTCCTTGGTCGCGGTGTAGCTGGAGCCTTCGGGTTCCAGATGAACGGCGTAGACCTTACCCCAGCTCCAGTCGAGGATGTAGAGGGCGTTCTGGTATTTGGCAGGGAATTTCGCGCCGTAACCGAAGGTCACACCGGTGGGAGAACCGGGGCCGATGTTGATGGAAGCGGGGAGGTTGTCCGGATAGAACTCAGGTCGTTTGCCGGTGCCATTGCGCCAGCCATACATGGAACCGCTGGTGACGTGGTTCACGCGCGTGGGACGATACCAGGGCGTATTGAAGTCGTATTCCATGTCGGCGTCGTAGGTAAAGAGTTCGCCGTCCTTGTTGAATCCGCCGTCGAAGATGTTGCGATAGCCGGAGGAGATGATTTCCCATTGTTTTCCGTCGGGGGAGATCTTGTAGATGATGCCGGCGGGTGCAAGGCGATCGCGGTTGTGGCCGCGGCCGTCGGGCATGCGGGCAATGAGGTGATCCTCACCCCAGACACGTGGCACGCGGGATTTCTGGGCCTCGGCGGGTTCGGTGTTGTTGCCGGTGATCATGTAGATCGATTTCTTGTCCGGCGAAAGAAGGAGGGCGTGAACGCCGTGATCACCTCGCGCAAACATCGGGCGAAGTTTTTCGACCTTGTCGAGTTCGTCGTCACCGTCGGAATCGGTGATGCGATAGAGGCCGGAATCAATCTTGCGCTCGTAGTCGTTCACCGCGACGTAAAGCGCGTCAAAGGCCCAGAGGATTCCGTTCACGGCACGGATATCGACGGGGATTTTCTTCACGGACTTTGGATCGATCTTCTTACCCGGCGCGGGGGCAGGAAAGCGATAGAGACCGCCAAATTGATCGCAGGCGATGATTCGGTTTTTGTTGTCGAGTCCAAGGTTCACCCAGGAACCCTGCTGTACGCCGGGGACGGAATAGACGAGTTCGACCTTGAATCCCGGCGCAGCTTTGATGCGCGAGATGGGGGTGGCCTTGTTCTCGTTGATGGCCGGTCCGACGGTTTGCGGCCGGCGTGGACGTTTCTTTTTCTTGGCCGCTGCTTCGGCTGTGAATGGAACTGCGGCAATGGCGGCAGCGAGGAGGATCGAGGTGGTTCTTTTCATCGATGAATTCCGGGTGATGTCGTTGCGTGTTTGTGTGCGTATTGAAAGGTATTGGACTCTAGGCGGATACGGGACGATTAATCTGTCGTGCGGGTTGTGTTCTGTCTATGGCATGTGTCCAGAGCGAAGCACTAGTCTATCTGCATGAACTTGACGCAGACAGGTGTCGGACATTCGACTTCGACGCCGGTTGGCGAAAGTTTGCCGGATTCCGAGTCGATGCGGAAGACGACGAGGTTGTCGCT
Organism: Verrucomicrobiales bacterium; assembly: GCA_002715965.1. Taxonomy (GTDB): domain Bacteria; phylum Verrucomicrobiota; class Verrucomicrobiia; order Limisphaerales; family JAYPXF01. The sequence goes on from PBAL01000091.1 coordinate 27,752, forward strand.
GTTCTGGTTCGCGGCGATCAGGTAGTTGCCGGTCGGATCGATACCGAAGTTGCGAGGTGTGGTTCCCAAGGTGGACTGAACCTGGAGACGGTTGAGCCGGCCGGAGGCTTCGTCGATGGAGAAAACGACGATACTGTCATGGCCGCGATTGGAGCCGTAGAGGAATCTTCCGGTGGGATGAACCTGGACTTCGGCAGTTGAGAAGCCGAGTTGCACGGGCACGTCCAGCGTGGAGATGGTCTGGCGTTCAGTGAGCTCGCCCGCCCGGTATTTGAACGCAGTGACCGTGCAATGAAGTTCGTTGATCACATAGGCGAATCGCCCCGACGGATGGAAGGCGAAGTGGCGCGGACCGGCGCCCTTGGCGGTTGACGCGTAAGCGGGGCTGGCCGGGGTCAACTTGCCCTTCTTGCTGTCCAATCGGTAGACGAGGACCTGATCGGTTCCGAGGTCGGCCGCGAAGGCATACTTATTGGCCGGACCCATGTTGATCGAATGGGCATGAGGTTCCTGCTGGCGACGCAGGTTGATGCTGGAACCCTTGTGTTGCTGAACGGAACTGGGCGCCTTCAGTTCACCGCTCTCGCCAACGGGAAGAACAGCCACGCTTCCCCCGCCATAGTTCGCGACGAGAACGTTTCGACCGGTGGCATCCACGGTCAGATGGCAGGGACCCGCTCCGCCGGATTCGTGGGTGTTCAGATGTTCGAGTTCGCCCGTGCCGGGATTAATGAGATAAGAACTGACCGAACCGGTTTTCTTGCCTTCATAGTTCCCGACTTCGTTCACCGAGTAAAGCATGTCGTTCTCCTCGTTGATCGCGAGGAAGGACGGGTTGTCGGCCTTGGCCATGAGACCAAGCGATTCCAATCCGCCGGTCTTGAGATCCATACGAAAACCGTAAATGCCTTCGCTGTCGCGACGCGTGTAGGTGCCAATGTAGACTATGAGCGTGCCGTCCGCAGGCACCTTGGGCGTAACGCTCGGGAGCTTGATCTTGGGCAGCTTGACGGCTGTGGATTCGAGGAACGGACTCTCACAACCGCTCCCGAAGGCCATCGCGAGCCCGAGGCAGCCCATCAAAACAGATCGCCGGTTGAAATGCATCGGAGGGAAATAGCAAGACTGGCCGGAATCGCAAGTTTCTTGGCACGCGTCGATGCCCATCAAAATGCTTGGCATTCACCTTCATTCCACAAAGCCTTGGGGCGATGTTTACCGTGGGTGAAATTGCTGCCCGGCTCCAAGGCGAGGTCGCCGGGGATCCAACCGTGCGAATAACCGGATTGGCGCCGGCGAACAGCGCGGGGCCGGGCGACCTGACATTTGCCGAGAATGAAAAGTATCTTGCTGCCGCCAACCAGACCGAGGCCACCGCTGTCATTGCGTTCAAGGATGCGGAAGCCAACGGCAAGACGTTGATCCGCGTGAGCAACGTGCGAGTTGCGTTGGCCAAGGCACTGGCCTACTTCAAGCCCGAGCCGAGTTATCCGGGCGAAATCCATGCGACGTCCGTGGTTGATCCATCCGCGGAAATCGATCCGTCGGCGTATATCGGTCCCTATTGTGTGATTGGAAAGGCCTGCCGAATCGGGCCGCGTGCAACGCTGCTTGGGCAAACGCACATCGGAGACCGCACTGAAATCGGAGCCGAGTGCCGGGTATTCGCCAACGTCTCGATCTACGCCGATACCAAAATTGGAGATCGCGTCCGCATTCACGCCGGCACGGTGATCGGTTCCGATGGCTACGGTTATGTATTCGACCAAGGCGCGCATCAGAAGATTCCTCAGGTGGGAAATGTCGTGATCGAGAACGACGTTGAGATCGGTTCCAACGTGTCCATTGATTGCGGCGCGCTTGGGTCCACGGTCGTCGGTGCCGGCACGAAGATCGATAACCTCGTGCAAATCGCGCACAACGTCGCCACGGGAGAACATTGCCTCGTGATTTCTCAGAGCGGGATTGCCGGGAGCAGCAAGTTGGGCAAATACGTAACCCTCGCCGGGCAGGTAGGAATCGCCGGTCATTTAACCATCGGTGACAAGGTCACGCTGGCTGCGAAATCCGGAGTCATGCACGACATTCCCCCGGGCGAAACTTGGATGGGCGCCCCCGCTCAACCCGATCGGAGAACCAAGCGGCAGCTTCTCGCACTCCAGCAACTTCCCGATTTGATTCGCCGCGTGCGCCAATTGGAGAAGGAATCGGCCAAATTCGGCGATAAATCTTCACAAATCGGAGATTGAGTGTGTAGATTGCCCGAATTCGTCACTTGGGCACGCCCTTCGTATGAAGAAGCGCTTCTTCAAAAATCTTTTCAAACATGGCAACAAGCACCAGGCGAGTGAGCTGAAGGGCAAGGCCGTCAAGGGAGACCCCGAGTCTCAATACCAGCTTGCGCTCCTTTACAGTATCGGTCAGGGCGTCACCCAAGATTACGTCGAAGCCGGAAGGTGGTTCAAAGCTGCGGGCGAGTATGGACACCCCGAAGCGCAGAACGCCCTCGGTCTCTGCTACGATCACGGGACAGGCGTAAAACGCGATCCCGCCAAGGCCGTTCAGTGGTATGCGCGCGCTGCGGAACAGGGACATCCTTCCGCCCAGAACAACCTCGGTCTCAGCTACAACAGCGGAGACGGTGTTTCGCGAGATTTCTCCGAGTCGGTGAAGTGGTTTCGCGCTGCGGCCGACCAGGGATATGCCGATGGACAGTTCAGTCTTGGACTTGCCTACTACCGCGGGGAAGGCGTCGAACAGAATTACACCAAGGCCATGAAGTGGCTGCACAAGTCGGCTGAGCAGGGCAACTCCGATGCGCAATACCGGCTTGCTCGAGTGCTCTATAAGTTTGCTGAAAACCGCGCTGCGTATCGCGAAGCTGCCAAGTGGTTCAAGCAGGCCGCTGAAAACAGCAACCTCGACGCGCAATTCAATTTGGCAATGTGCTACACCGACGGCAAGGGTGTGCCGGAAAACATGGTGGAAGCTGCCAACTGGCTCGAACGCGCGGCCGAGGCCGGCCATGCAAAGTCGCTTTACGAACTGGGCCGCCGTCACTTCACCGGCCTGGGCACATTGAAGAACGAACAGGAAGGCGTACGTTACTTTCGCGTTGCGGCCGAGCAAGGCAGCCTCCAGGCGATGCTGCAGATCGCGCGTTGCTATCGCGATGCCCAAGGCACCAGCAAGGACATCGTCCGCGCCTATCGCTGGTTTTCCGTGGCCGCCGAATACAAGGCCAAGAACGCGACCGGTGAACGGGACGCGTTGGAGAACGAACTTTCCCGCGAAGAACTCGCCAAGGCCAAGCGGAAGGCCGAAGAGTTCATCGAGAACCATTGAGGTTGGGCAGCTTCAAGCCGCAATCTTCAATCTTCAGATCAAGGTCCAACGGACCCTTCCCATTCAGCCGTGTCCGACCTAACCCGGGCTGAGGAAGGCTTGGTAGCAAAGATGAAACATCCAGAAGGTGGAAAGACTGCTCCATGGGAATGCTTGATTGCGTCCTTGTGGATCCATCACGAATCAACCGCTGCCCGTAAAATTGGCGTACAAAGCGCACTGGAAATGACGCGAATCGCCCGGACTTCCTGACACAGCAAACGCCACGACGGGCAATTCCGGTTGCATGTTCCTCGCGCCTCCTGTGGGATGAGCGCGAACTGTCTTGGGAAAAGCCGACTTCAATCTCCAATCCACCGGCGAACTCCGGATCGAATTGTCCGGAAGTTGGTTGCTTGCAGACGAAATCCCCGATCTGGCGAGAATGCAGAAGGAGCTGACCCAATCGGCCTGTCAAAAGGTGGTCCTCACGGAAAAGGAGCTCGGAGAATGGAGTTCGCCGTTGATCTCATTTCTGCTGCGTTGCCACGAGATTTGCGACTCGGCTGATGCGATTCTTGACACGTCAGCGTTGCCCACGGGCATCCAGGAGTTGCTCCGACTTTCGGTGGCCGTTCCGGAAAAGAAAGATGCGCGCCGAAAACAGAAGGGCAAGTCGACGCTCTATGTGATCGGCGAGGAGACGATCAAGTTCGTGCGAGGGACGTTTCAGCTGCTGGCGTTCATCGGTGAGAGCACGATCGCCGTTCTAAAGCTGCTCAACGGACAAACCCGGATGCGCTGGCGTGATGCGGTGAAGACGATGCAGGAATGCGGGCCGGAAGCTCTGCCAATTGTTTTTCTGATCAACCTGCTCACAGGAATGATCATCGGCTTTGTGGGATCGATCAGCCTGATTGATTTCGGTGCCGCGATCTACGTGGCCGACGGGGTGGCGATCGCGATGGTCAGGGAGATGGGTTGTTTGATGACGGCGATTATCGTATCGGGCCGGACGGGCGCCGCTTTCGCCGCAGAGCTCGGCACGATGAAGGTGAACGAGGAGATCGATGCGTTCACAACATTTGGTTTTTCGGCCACCGAATATCTCGTGTTGCCGCGGATGGTGGCGCTTGCGCTCATGATGCCCGTTCTCTGCGTATTCGCCGACGTCGCCGGCATCTTGGGTGGCATGCTGGTTGGCGTGCCCATTCTCGACCTATCAACGATGGAGTACATCAACCAGACGATCAACTCGTTCGATGGGGTTGATTTTGCGATCGGGATCATCAAGGGAGCCGTCTTCGGTATCCTGATCGCATTGACCGGGTGTTTGAACGGGATCAACTGCGGCAACAATGCTGCGGCAGTCGGCGTGGCAACCACCTCGGCGGTGGTCGCTGGAATCACCAGCATCATTATCGCCGACGCGGTGTTCGCCGTAGTCTTTCATATGTTGGAAGTTTAAGATGAGCGACACACCCCACATTGAGATTCGTAACCTGACGATGGCCTATGAGTCGTTTGTGGTGATGCGCGAGATCAATGCCCAGGTGAAGCGAGGTGAGGTGTTCGTGATCATGGGCGGCAGTGGCTGTGGCAAGAGCACGCTCCTGCGCCATCTGATCGGGCTTAAGGATCCCACTGAGGGTGAGATCTTCTACAACGGGGGCTGCTTTACGTCCTGCGATGAAGACGAGCGCGAGAAAATGATGCAACGTTTTGGCGTATTGTTCCAAAGCGGCGCCTTGTGGAGCTCCATGACACTCTTCGAGAACGTCGCGCTGCCGCTGGAGGAATACACTTCCCTCTCCAAGCGCGAAATTTCCGATGTGGTTTCGCTCAAGCTCGCACTCGTTGGGTTGAAGGGCTTTGACGAGTATTATCCCTCCGAAATCTCTGGTGGCATGCGTAAACGCGCAGGTCTCGCCCGCGCCATGGCACTCGACCCGGAAATCCTTTTCTTCGACGAGCCCTCTGCCGGCCTCGATCCGGTGAGCGCACGACGACTGGACGATCTGATTCTTCAACTGCGCGACAACCTTGGCACGACCATCGTCGTCGTCACCCACGAGTTGGACAGCATCTTCGCCATCGCGGACAATTCCGTCTTCCTCGACGCCCAGTCGCGCACCATGCGTGCACAGGGCAATCCACGCGAGATGCTGGAGAAGGGAGACGACCCGGTCCTCCTGGAATTTTTGACTCGGGGTGAAGGTCGCAAACCGCTATCAACGACGCCCTCGGCATGAGCAGCAAGACCAGCCCCACACTCGTCGGAATGTTCGTGGTGATCGGAGTGATCATCGCGGTCGGTACGGTGATGGTGATCGGTTCCGGCAAGCTCTTCGCCACCAAGCTCACCTACATCCTCTACTTCAACGAGTCGGTCAACGGCTTGCAAAAAGGTGCGCCCGTGAAGTTCAAGGGTGTCACCATCGGAAAAGTGAAGTCGCTCCAGATCCATTACCACGAGGACAAGGACCAGATTCATATCCCCGTCATCATCGAACTCGATGCCAAGACGATTTACGAAAGCCTCGATACCGACCTGCACGAAAATCAAATCGGGGACTTTCACAAGATGGTAAACCACGTCACGGGGCGGTTGGAGACCGACAGCCTGGTGACTGGCCGTCTCTATATCGGCCTGCGCTACGATCCCGAATCGGACGCAAAACGAGAAGTGGGACGTCAGGGGGCATACCCGGAGTTGCCCACGGAACCGTCCACCTTTGCGCTTCTGACAGATGAGTTCAGCAGCATCGATGTGAGCGGTTTGTCGGATCGAATCGAATCGATCCTGAAGAAAGTGGACGACGGAATCGGCGAACTCGACATGAAGCGCATCAATGACGAGATCGTCGGCACGCTTGCTTCTGTGCGCAAGGTGGTCGAGTCCGACGAGGTGGAGAACTCCCTCAAATCCTTCGAAAAGACGATGGCCGGCGTTGAGAATTCCATCACGAATTTCAACCAGACCATTGCTTCCATCGGCAAGACCTCCGACGAAATCCGTTCACTTACCACCACCGCGAAAGGCGAAATCAAGCCGCTCACTGCCGGGGTGAATGCAACCACCGCCGAGGCGGTGCAAACCCTGCAACAGGTCGAGGCCACGGTCGAGGAACTGCGCCGGCTGGTTGCCGCACAATCACCCGTATATTCCCGCCTGGTGAAGACGCTCGACGAATTCCAACGTCTCGCGCGATCCACCCGAGAACTCACTGATCTGCTCCGGCGCGATCCGCGTGTATTGATCAGCGGGAAGAAACAACCATGAAGACCTTTCACATCTGTCTGTTGGCCGCGTTCCTGACCGGCTGCATGAGCCTGGACCCGAAACCTGATCCAACCCGCCACTTCACCCTTTCCGCACGGGCGACGTCGGCAAATGAGTCGACAGGCGTTTCCATCTACATTGGCGAAGTGGAAATTCCGGAATACCTGAACCGCTCCAATCTGGTGCTTCGGAAAAGCGGCAACGAAATCACGATCTCCGAATACGATCGCTGGGCTGAACCTCTCGAAAACGGAATCACCCGTGTCATTGCCGAGAACATTTCCGCCCATACTGGTTCCCGCAAGGTCTTCACTTCGGCAGCCGGCAGCAGCTCTAGCTTCTTGCGAGTGCGGGTTCAAGTTCACGCCTTGGAGCCCGCCGATTCCGGCATCATCGCCTCGGCAAGTTGGAAGTTGATGAACCAGTCCGACCAGGTCCTCGATTCAGGCCAATGGAAAACTTCAGGCGACGTTCAACTCTCATCGGATTCGGATACCGCGGCCAAAGTCTCCGCCATGAGCGAGCTACTCGCGCAACTTTCCAATCAGATCTCGGATGCGATCCTGAAAGCAACTTCATCACCTCAAGCTGCCGATGAGTGAGGAATCACCGGCCGGAGTAACGCCTCCCACGCTTCCGACCGCTCGTCGACACGACCTCGACGCCCTCCGCGCCGTGGCCATGCTCCTTGGCATTGTGCTGCACGGCGCCCTCGCATTCATCCCCGGCATCTGGCCTATCCAAGACATCCACCAAAACGAAGCTTATACCCTTCCCATTGCTGCCATTCACGGCTTTCGCATGCCGCTGTTCTTCATCATCAGCGGATTCTTCACCGCCATGCTCTGGCGCCGACGCGGACTCAAGGCCCTGATTACGCATCGATTCAAACGCATTTTTCTGCCCTTGATGCTCTGCATGGTGACGATCATCCCGGTGACCTGGTTCGTCATGCTCTCAGCCGGACAACCCGATCGGCCGGAGACGAAGGAATCGAAGGTCACTCAGAACCTCCCGGATGTCTGGACCGCGGCTCGCACCGGAAACCTCGACGCGATTCAGACCTATGCGGACGAAGGAGGAGATCTGAACGCCGGTGATAGCTCATTCGGCTCAACCCCACTATCGATTGCCGCGCTCTATGGACAGAAGGAAGCCACCGAAGCACTTCTTGAGGCAGGTGCCGAGGTGAACGCGCAGAACAAGGACGGAGGAACAGCGCTTCACGCAGCCGCGTTTCTTGGCGAAGCGGAAATTGTCAAACTCCTGCTCGAATCCGGAGCCGATTACAAATTGAAAAACCAGCGTGGCGAAACGGCGGTCAACTCCTTGCAGGCGCCTTGGGGAATCACCCAATGGATCGCCGGAATGCTGCAGCTGAAGCTCGACAAGGAGGAGGTGATGGAAGGACGCAAACAATCGGCGCGGATCTTGGAGGAATACGGCGCGGACATCGGACGACGCGGAGAATCCGAAAAACGTGATTCAGAAATCGCCGGGGCAATCATCGTGGGTCTGTTCGTATTCCCCGTGTTCCATCACCTATGGTTTCTTTGGTTCCTTTGCTGGCTCGTTGGCCTGTTCGCGGTCTACATGTGGATCATGGATAAGATGGGTTGGAAAAACACCCCCAACCGTCCAATCGCCACACCATTGCGCTACTTGTGGCTCATTCCCCTCACGATGATTCCCCAATCCATGATGGGGAAGATGATGCCCGTCTTCGGACCCGACACCTCCATCGGATTGATTCCCATGCCGCAAGTCCTGCTGTTCTACGCGATCTTCTTTGGCTTCGGCGTTCTGTATTTCGATTGCGGTGACAAGGAAGGAAGGCTTGGCAAATACTGGTGGGTCACCATTCCGTTTTCGCTGCTGGTTCTGTTTCCGATCGGATACGAACTGACCATCGGCGGTCTCGGCTTCGAGAACCGGATTCCCGGTAAAGAGTGGCACCGCGCCATTGCCGTATTCGTGCAGGCCCTGTTCTCCTGGCTGATGTGCTTCGGCTGCATGGGCCTGTTCCACCGGATCTTCAAACGTGAACGACCCGCTTACCGATACATCTCCGATTCCTCCTACTGGCTCTACATCGCGCACCTGCCCTTGATGATCTGGCTCCATGGTCTGGTGCAGAACTGGGATCTGCCGCTCGAACTGAAGTTCCTCATCGTCTGCGCCATCACCACCGGATCCCTGCTGCTTACCTACCAGCTCTTCATCCGCTACACTTGGGTTGGCCGCCTGCTAAACGGACCTCGAACCCGTCCGCAAAAGGACGGAAACCCGCACAAACAACCCGCTTAAGCCCGAGGCTCAATCAAAAGAGGGCGCGCCGAAACGACGGCTTGAGAAGGGAGCCTCGCAGCAGGGGTAAAAGCCCGTGAGTGAATCAGCCTGCAACCGCGCGCAGGCCGGACACATTCGCTGGCGGTGAGTCCTGCACCTTCAGCATCTTGAACAAGCCCGAACCACATTCAGGGCACGTTCCACGAACACATCTCCGCCCATCCTTGAGAACCTCCTCATGTGAATCGAGGATCTCGTGACGGGCCTTACATTTATCGCAATAACCTTCGGTCATAGCATGCAACAGCTTCAAACGAGAAGCCGTGCAGATGGATCGACCCTATGTGGCTTCGAAGCCGCCGGTCAACGGGGAAATTCACGCGCAAATGGGCAGCATTCGTTCCAAGATTCCTGTATTCACCGGAGCACTGACTTGTTGACTCATAAGTCATGACACCGTGGGTTGTTTTCTTTTCTGCTTAGCTTTTGCCGCCCCGGAACTGAGTCGGCGACTCTTCAGCAATCGCTCACAGGGCGTTTGGGGCGCATCATGGCGACGACGATATTTGGCTCCTTCTCGATGTTTGTTCGCCAGCTTGGCGCTGGGCAGAAAGTAGTTGTGCAGCGGTTCCCAGTATTCCCGATACAATTCATTGATGGCGGCCAGCTGTTCGGGATCCTCCAGTCGCCGGTATCCCAAGGGTTGGCGCACGTGCGTCCAGTTCTTTTGCTCCACGTGCCCGTTGTCATTTTTCTGGTAGGGCCGGGAGCGGGTGAAGCCAACTTTCCTTTTCCGATCTGTGTAGTAGTTCACCAGGTGGTGGTTGAGGAACTCGCTGCCGTTGTCGCAATCGAACCCCAAGATCGCAAAGGGCAACCGGTCTTCGACATCCTGAGTGGCGGTCACGATCCCGTGGGCCACCGTGTCGGCTTCCAGATAGCCGGGCCGATCGATGTCCCAGTTGTCGGTCCGGATCGGGATCTGCGTCTTCAGCAGGGCTTTGAGGCGTTTGCCGCAGGGTTGTTCGGCTGCTCGCCAGATCCGTTGCAACACTTCCACCGTGGCCACTTCATACTTGCACGAACGCCCTCGCCGGCCGCGCCCGGCATAGCGCTGAGACAGGCGCGGCAGCATGTCCATTCTCACTTTCTGACTCATCGGGATTCCTTCGAATTGCCGGTGTCATCCTTTTTGAGTCAACGACCTTCATCTCTCGGTTATCGCTTTCCCGCCTCGGTGTCATTTTTATGAGGCAACAGGGGCAACTGAGCTTGGAGATTGATGCTTGGAACGTTCCACCTCACACTCCGCGCCGCATGAAACAGACCGTGGTGACATTGGACATGGAAGGCGTGCTCGTTCCGGAGATCTGGATCGAATTTGCCAACAAGACGGGCATTGAAGGGCTCAAGCGCACGACGCGCGACGAGCCGGACTACGATGTCCTGATGCGCTATCGCCTCGATCTGCTCAATGAACACCAGCTGAAGCTCTCGGATATTCAGGAGGTCATCGGTACGCTTGCACCCTTGCCGGGCGCGAAGGAATTCCTCGACGAACTCCGCACCCTGAGCCAGGTCATCATCCTTTCCGACACCTTCGAACAGTTCGCCCAACCTCTAATGCGTCAGCTCAACTGGCCCTGCCTCTTCTGTCATCGCCTCGTGGTGGAAGAAGACAAGATCGTGAATTATCAACTGCGCCAGCCGGATCAGAAACGCAAGGCCGTTGCTGCCCTCAAAGGCCTGAACTACAAGGTCATTGCCGCCGGCGATTCTTACAACGACACGACCATGCTCGGCGAAGCGGACCAGGGATTTCTCTTCAAGGCGCCGGAGAACGTGATCGCTGAATTTCCCCAGTTCCCGGCGGAGACGGAATACGACCAGCTCTTGGACCGGATCAAGGGTGAACCAGGTTGAGTTCGATCGTCCGCGCGCATCAGGACCATTGAAACCAGGAGGTGGTCGGTGACCGGTTCATCGTGGTCTGGGAAATTGAACGAACATGCCGCAGGAGTCGCAGCCGGCCTGATTGATCGCCTGTTGGATTTGCTCCTCGCATTCCATCATTGATTGGCCGGGAGCGAACCCGAGTTGGAGACTGACATTGATCCGATCTCCTTGTCGACGAA